>NZ_JABXKQ010000184.1 GCF_017114945.1 Nostoc sp. JL34 | reverse complement strand
TTCTACTACTTAACTTTTCGTTACATAGCTGTAAATTTTTCCGCCCACCTACTTAAGTGCTGAAATCAAAGGTTCTATTTTAGTTGCAAGTGCGCCAGCTGCGAGGATTGCTGCTAGCAGTACCTGTAAACGTTTATTTCCCAAACTAGGAAAAGTAAATCTCCTTCTCCAACCCAATTCCTTTAACCAGTCTTCTACTGTTTCGAGACGGTTGTCGGGTTGTAGTTCCATTGCGTGGAGAATGGCTTGATTGACGCGATCGCTAATCTTATCATTCAATTCGTTCGGTGGAATTAAACGCTTATTGTTATCTTGGCGTTCAATAGCACTTTCTGGCTGTTTTCCTGTTAATAAAAAATATAAAGTTGCTGCAAGAGAATAAATATCAGTCCAAGGTTTACGTCGCGCCTGTTGTCTAGGAGAGTTGGAATACAGTTCAATTGGTGTAAACTTGTCAACTAAGTTACCGCGACTTGACACTGGGTTATCAACAAATCTTCGTGCTAAGTCGAAGTTTATCAAAACAACCTGATGCGTACCCGCCCGCAAAATGATATTTTCTGGTTTCACATCTCGATGTAAAAATCCTTGTTCATGCACTATGATGAGTGCTTTTCCAATTTGTTGAATATAATCTACGGCCTCTTTTGCTGGGAGAAATCCTCGCGGTTGGACAATCTTGGCTAAATTATCTCCTAGAATATGCTCCATGACCATGCATTTTAAATCACCTTCCTCGAAGGTATCAATGACTTGGACAATATTCGGATGTTTGCATATTGCTAGTTTGCGAGATTCATCAGCAAAACCTGATTTTAAGCGATCGCGGTCTTCGTTACTTAATTGATTCAGCAAATTGGAATCCAATGTTTTAATCACAACTTCCTTGCGATCCCGATCCTCAGCAAGATAAGTAATAGCGAAGTTCCCCTGTCCTAACTGTTGCTTAATTTCATACCGATCGCGGTGTAACTTTTGTCCAGATGCCCAAGTCATTAGTTGATTATCTCAGAGACTTGTATTAATTTTTGCATATAGCAATTCTCCTGTGGATGTAATACAGCTTCTCTCAACAAATGTTCTGTAACTTGTACCCTGACATCTAATAGTGAAGCTGTTATGCTTCAAAAAATATAATATGACGCGATCGCAAAAGTTGTGTTATAAAAACGGGCAAAGTCTTACAAAATACGAAAATCTTTACTGTGAAGCTTTTTCGGTAAATGCGTAATTTCTACATCAATGGCATCAAATGCTACTGTAACCAATCGAGCTTTAGCGTTTAATCATCAGTAATCTTTAAAAAATTGAAAAAATAATGTTAAGTATCCCTATTAACTTAAATTTACCTCGTACACCCAATTTAATAACTTCTTTACCTGGGCCTCGCGCTCAAGCTATTGTACAACGCGATCGCGCTGTGACTTCTCCTTCTTATACCCGCGATTACCCGTTAGTTGTATCTCGCGGTCAGGGCTGTATGGTAGAAGATGTGGATGGCAATGTATTTCTGGATATGACCGCAGGTATTGCCGTTACCGCCACCGGACACGCCCACCCGGAAGTCGTCAAAGCAATTCAAGAACAGTCGGCGCGTCTGTTGCACATGTCAGGGACAGATTTTTATTATGAGCCGATGGTGGAATTAGCGGAACAATTAGCAATTCGCGCTCCCTTTCCCCACCCACATAATGATAGTGGTTTTCCTGCAAAGATATTTTTCACCAATTCCGGGGCAGAATCCAACGAAGGAGCCATCAAACTAGCTCGATATTACACCAAGCGATCGCTAATTGTGGCATTCTTAGGCGCATTTCACGGACGCACTTATGGGGCGATGTCTCTTACTGGTTCTAAAGCAGTACAGCGAGCTAATTTTGGGCCTTTAGTTCCTGGGGTTACTCACATTCCCTACGGCACTCACGCTAGCTTAGATTACTTGGAACAACAGTTATTTACGGCGATTTTACCACCGCAAGAAGTAGCGGCGATCGTCGTCGAACCGATTCAAGGAGAGGGTGGGTATATCGTACCCGAAGATGGTTTTTTAAAACGGATTCGGGAGATTTGCGATCGCCACGGTATTCTGATGGTAGTGGATGAAGTACAAGCGGGAATGGGGCGGACTGGTCGCCTATTTGCGATCGAGCATTGGGGTGTAATGCCTGATATCATTACTACTGCTAAAGGTATCGCTAGTGGTATGCCCTTAGGAGCGATACTTGCCAGACCAGAGTTAATGACTTGGCCGCCTGGTTCTCACGCTACTACATTTGGTGGTAATCCCGTAGCTTGTGCTGCTGGTATTGCCACACTGCGACTGCTGGAAAGTGGTTTGATGACCAACGCTACCCAGATGGGAGAATTTTTACAAGCTAGTCTTACCGAATTACATCAAAGATTTCCTAGAGTATCGCCGCCACGAGGTAAGGGTTTGATGGTAGCGGTGGATTTATTGGATGAACAAGGTAATCTTGATCATAAATTGCGCGATCGCATTATCCAAGAAGCTTTTTTAAGGGGTTTATTATTACTAGGTTGCGGTAAAGCAGCAATTCGTTTCTGTCCGCCTCTAGTTATCGACAGCGACCAAATTAAAATCGCCCTTCAGATTATCAGCGAGATTTTAAAAGCAGAGAGACTTTGAATTTTCCCCTTCCCGACCCGGGCTATCCGGGTCTGAATCCCCAATCCCCAGTTCAATTTTGAATTTGGAATTGAAGAACCTTGCTTTTACCGGGATTCATCAATCCATAGGGATCAACTATTTCTTTAAATTTTAACTGCTCAGGATCAATAACTTTTCTGCCGCCGTCTTCAATAATATACGTATGAGGATTGGCAATACTCACACCCTGTTCTTCGTGATAGCGGATAATTTCATTGAGGCGTTCTTCTGTGGTGTAACGCACAAGTTGCAAAGCACCAGGAACTACGGCACCGTTCACCCGAAAAAATTCCAAATGCATCATTACCTCATCACCGAAATGATGATACATGCGCTCTACTAGTTGCAAACTGCTATCTCTAGGAAACATACTTTGTAAGTAGGTAATTGCAGTATCTACACTGCGGGCAAGTAAGGTGGTGTGGTTCCAGCAAAATTCTCCTAAATGTATACCTTTACCTGCTTCCTCGGCTGGTTTTTTATATGTAATCTGGCCGCCGTATTGCTGCACCAAACCCGGTAAGAATTCCAAACTCGGTTCAGAAATTATCAAAAATACTGGATGAGTGCCTTCAGGAATGTACTCTTGTATGGCGTGAAAGTATTGGGGAATTGGGGACGCAAACACAGAAATCAACTTCTTAATCATGCCATCAGCATTGCCAAGAGCTTGACCAAACTTTGCTGCTGTCATCAACTCGTCAAATGTGACAATGACTTCTGCCCAAGGATAAGCTGGTGCTAAGGGGATTTCGACTTCGGTGATGATGCCGTTAATTCCCCAAGCATGATTCACCTTTTGTACATCGTCGCCGCGTAATTCGATCGCACGCGGTTCATCTTCTACAGTTACCACTCGCAGTGCTAAGATATTACCGCGATCGCCTAGTAACCCATATTGTATCGAGCCAATCCCCCCACTCCCCCCAGCAATGAATCCGCCAATTGTCGCTGTGCGGTACGTAGAGGGTGCCATGCGGATTTCCCAGCCGATTTCTCGGGTTTTTTTATCCAAAGCCGCCAACTTCACTCCAGCTTCTACCCGCGCCACTCCCGGCTTCACCCAAAGAATCTCTTGCATCCGCGTCATATCTAAAATTACGCCACCATGCAACGGTACGCATTGCCCATAATTCCCTGTACCCGCACCCCTCACAGTTACGGGTACACGGTGTTTAGCACAGGCGGCTGCAACTTTTAAAACCTCTGCTTCATTGGCGGGACGCACTACGATATCCCCAACTTTTCCCTCTAGTTTCGGGACTAGCACTGGGCTAAAGGTATGATAATCCTGGGATAATTTTGCTACTTGAGTGGAATCGGTGATGGTTTCTATGCCTTCTAGAGAATTAATTAGGGCATCTAATTTTGTCGTCATCGGTTACATCCTTTTTTTGAACGCAGAGGGACGCAAAGGTTAGCGCAGACGTACGCAGAGGAGTTAACTCTCTGTGTAAACCTTTGCTACCTGGTGCGTTTGAAAATCTTAATTCTCATGTTTCACAGCACTTTCATGCCACTTCCTTAATATAAAGTCAGATAGGGCACTCAAGCTGACAAAAATTAATCCACTCAATCAGGTTGTAAGAAATAATATAATGGTCACACATTTATGAAAAAAGCACTTATACATCAAACTGTCTTACTATTTACATGCTCTATGCTGCTGGTAGCTTGTGGTAAAAGTGGCAGTAATAATGCAAATTCCACAAATAATTTAACAGCCACAACAGGTGCAGCTAATGCCATTCCTATTGGTATCGCCTTTGCACAAACGAGTAATGTAGCATTACTTGGTCAAGAGGGAACTGATGGAGTAAAAATTGCTGAGAAGTATTTTAATAAAAAAGGGGGTATTAATGGTAGACCAATTAAATTAGTCTATCAAGATACTGGTGGCGATGAAGTTGGAGCTATTAATGCTTTTCAAACTTTAATTAGTAAAGATAAAGTTGTTGGCATTGTTGGCCCTACCCTATCACAACAAGCTTTTAGCGCTGATCCCGTAGCAGAACGCAATCAAGTCCCAGTTATTGGAGCATCAAATACTGCTAAAGGTATTCCCGAAATTGGTGATTATGTGGCTCGTGTTTCTTCATCTGTTGCTGTTGTTGCTCCTTATTCGGTAAAGGCTGCACTCAAACAAAATCCTCAAATCAAAAGAGTAGCTGTATTCTACGCTCAAAATGATGCTTTTAATAAGTCGGAAACAGAAATATTTCAGAAAACAGTTATAAATTTAGGATTAGATTTAGTCACAGTCCAAAAGTTTCAAACTACAGATACCGACTTTCAAGCTCAAGCCAGCGACGCTATTAATTTAAAACCAGATTTAGTGATTATATCGGGGTTAGCTGTAGATGGAGGTAATTTAGTTAAACAATTACGAGAACTTGGTTATAAAGGAATAATTGTTGGTGGCAATGGTTTTAACACATCTCATATATTTTCAGTGTGCAGAGCGCTTTGTGATGGTGTGATTGTGGCTCAAGCTTATAGCCCTATATATGCCAGTGAAATTAACACCGCATTTCGCAAAGCCTACCTCGAACAATATCATAGAGAACCCCCCCAAGTAAGTGCTCAAGCTTTTGCGGCTTTACAGGTATATGTAGAAGCTCTTGCATCTTTAGATCAAAAAAGCAAAATTAATAAATTGAGCCTGCCACAGTTGCGTACAGAATTGAATAAGGAGTTACTAACAAAAAAGTTTCAAACTCCTCTTGGTGAAATTGCTTTTACACCAGTAGGCGATGTAATTCAAAAAGAGTTTTACGTTGCACAACTCAAGATGGAATCAAACGGTGTCAATGGTAAATTTTCTTTTTTAAGCATAAAATAGTTGCAATATTCCCGATGCTATGCAAGATTCAAAAGGGACGGATAGAAGAAGTATTTAGTAACAATTAATTCAACTTCACCGTCAGATCAAAATTTTTCATCCCAGACTGGATAATAGCACTGCTGTTTTCGCTAAACCTTACTTGCATAATGTCATATTTTCCCGGAGACAAGATAAAAGTATAGTTATGCAGAGCATAGGAACGAGAAAACAATGAGAAATTGAGCTTTTTTCGACTTGTGTGTACACTGTAGTTCTGGCAAATAGAGAAGATTCGGCTTTACTGGGCTATTGCTGCGACTCATTGAAATAATTTTGTTGAAAAACGGGAAGACTATGGTTACTCCCTAATGGGAAATTTCTATAAAAGTCCTGAATAGCAAAATGCTCAAAAAATCTCTGCTTAATTTTTTAATTTTGCCTTTTTCTCTAGTGCCTTGCTTGTGCGTGGGAACACTTTTTGATTCTCAAGCCAATGCTTTACCAGGGCAAAGTACAGAAGAAGTAGGCACCTGGATTCAAGCACATCCCACACTCCGCCCCAGAAGTGGGGAGAAATTATTTGTGCAAAAGACTGATACTGCTGCCCAAAGATTCACTTTTCAAGCGTCAGTATTGCCGCCCGGTAGGGTAGAGTTTTCCAAAGACCGTGGCACAATTCGCAGTGAACGCATTGCTATGTATGATGCTATTAACGGCATGACATTTGCGCGTCTCCAGGAATCCTTGCGGGTGATTTATGGCTTGGAGATTTATCAAGACTACGATCGCGCCCAAGTCGTGTACCAGTATCCCAACGAAAAGGTTGTTAATTCGGCGCGTCTAGCCAAAACTCCGATTCGGGAAGCCTTAAAGGGAGAATTACGAGTAGGCGATCGCTATGTATATTGGGTGGAAATTGCCCAACCCAAAACGGGCAAAGCTTTTACTGGTCAAATGACGATTTTGCTCAAAACCGACCTAGACAAGTTAGAAAATGAACTGCAAATTCGTTAATGGGCATTGGGAAAGAAAGGCAGCAGGCAGAAGTTCTTTAATTTTGAATTGATTTCTCCTTCATCTTCTGGTTGAAAGATTACTGAATCCGTATTCTACAACTTTCCCAACTCCATCTGAGGTAAAGTTTGCCATGTACCCGAAAAGATACTTTCAGATGCTAAGGAAATTCGTAGCAAATCTTCTTTCAGTAGTGGCGGCCAATCAACCCCGGCTTTACGCCCTGCGCCAAATAGCTGTTGCGCCTTAATACTTAACTGATAAAGGGCCAAAGCCAGTTCTCGGTCTAGGCTCTTTGCATCTTTAAGGGCTTCAAACACCACTTTCAATGCCAACAAAATCGAAGTGATCTGACCAGGTACCGGCGGTTTGCCCTGTTTCATACGCGTTAACAGCGCATCTGGGTTTTCCTCGGTTGTAATTGTCTGATCTATGAGGAGTTTCCTAGCTGTTTCGTAATTCATGTAGCCAGTTTAGCGTACATTTTGCTTCAGCAGTAATACCTAATTAAAAAGTCATAAAACTGGCTTCTGGTTATTTATAGCAATCTTTGATGATTTGTGAAAAGATAAGCTTGGGGAAAATGATGGAGAATTTGCGATGCTCTAGGTTAACCAGATAGACTGAATATCATATCTTTGAAAAATCCACCTTACTGAGAATCAGCAGCAAAATGATATCACCGAATTTACTAGAAATTGAGCGCTCCGTCCTTGCCTTGTCTGTGGAAGAACAACTTTGGCTGTTAGAAAGTATTGCTCGACAAATCCGAGAAAGTGAGTATATAAAAGATAAATTGGCTGAGGTCAAAAATCTAGAAGAGCAACTGGAAGTAACAGCTAGTGAGCCAAAGATTTCAACAGAAATTGCTGCTATAAACGATGAATTTGCAATTTCTGAAATTCTCTGATATGTAGAAGTAAAAATTATGAGATTGCCAGACTTAAAAAGTTAAATATACAAGTTATCGGTGAGCGATCGCTTAAAATTACTGACTGCGATCGCAGTCTCTAAATTAATCATTTACATAGCAAAAGCAGTGTTAAACAGTAATTACGGCAAACTGGATGTAACTTAGATAGCTAAAAATTTTTTATTTACACGGAGAAAGAGCGATCGCAAAATCAGATTATTACCCAAAATCCCCATAATTTTAATTATGGGATTTCTCAATTTCCAATTCTCTTTTAATTTTGTTTCATTTATCTTTACGATTCAACCCTGTTGTGGTACAAAGCTGGGGTAAATACGCTCCGATGATGTTGCTGATTAATAAGTCAATAGGGGCAATCTCGCAAAAACAAATATCAAGGGTGCTTATTACATTGTTTGAAGTTATGTAGCCTTTTGATTACGGCCTATCAACCACTGCGGTAGACTATGCGTTGATTATGATTCTTTCGCAGAGAAGAACACTCGAAAGGAGCCGTTTATTCAATGTCTCATTCTGTAAAAATCTACGATACCTGCATTGGCTGCACCCAATGCGTCCGCGCTTGCCCTACTGATGTACTCGAGATGGTTCCTTGGGATGGCTGTAAAGCTGCTCAAATTGCCTCTTCACCCCGTACAGAAGACTGCGTGGGCTGTAAGCGTTGCGAAACCGCTTGTCCCACCGACTTTTTGAGCATCCGGGTTTACCTGGGCGCTGAAACAACTCGCAGTATGGGTCTAGCTTACTAAAAGCTGAGTGCTGATCGGAGTGCTGAGTGCTGAGTGCTGAGATAAAAAGAAGTAAATCAGAAATACAATTTTTTGATTCTTCACTCGGAACTCGGAACTCGGCACTCAAGACTTTTAACTTTCACGTCGTAAGCACCTTTACGATCGGAGAGTGGACACTGCCCGCCTTACAAAATCGCAATTTTAGATTGGGGATATAATCTCTGGGTATCTAAATCTTAGAAGCTGTATTTATGCTGTCAGCTTTTGACCTGACAGCGGATTCTCTGTCAAAACCCAAAATCTATAACAATACCTAGTGGTAGAGGGAGTAAATTACTCCCTTTTTTCTTTGCAAAATGTCGAGTTTGTGCTAAACACTATACTGGATTTAATCATCCTGAAAAAAAGTGGTGTGAACAATGTGCGGAATTGTTGGATATATAGGCACTCAAGCGGCGACAGACATTTTACTGGCTGGGCTGGAAAAACTAGAGTACAGGGGCTATGATTCTGCTGGAATCGCCACTATTTGGGAAGGTGAGGTAAATTGTGTGCGGGCAAAGGGTAAACTCCATAACCTGCGTTCTAAACTGGAACAAATAGAAACCCCCGCCCAAATTGGTATTGGTCACACACGTTGGGCAACTCATGGTAAACCAGAAGAATACAACGCCCATCCCCATTTGGATACGGCAAAGCGAGTGGCGGTGGTGCAAAATGGCATTATCGAAAACTACCGTGAGTTACGCGAGGAACTCAAAGCCAAAGGACACGAATTTCGTTCTGAGACTGATACCGAAGTTATTCCCCATCTGATAGCCGAATTTTTAAAGAATCTTCCCCCCTCATCTCCTTTATCTTCCTCATCTCCCTTCCTAGAGGCAATTCGCCAAGCCGTTAACCACTTGCGTGGGGCGTTTGCACTTGCAGTTATTTCTGCTGACTACCCCGATGAATTGATTGTTGTCCGCCAACAAGCACCTTTGGTAATTGGTTTTGGTCAAGGAGAATTCTTTTGTGCCTCTGACACGCCAGCGATCGTTGCCTACACCCGTGCAGTGCTACCTTTAGAAAATGGCGAAATTGCCCGCCTCACACCTTTAGGCGTTGAGATTTACAATTTTGCTGGCGACAGGTTGAAAAAACAACCCCGGCTGCTCAACTTTAATCCTGCAATGGTAGAAAAGCAGGGATTCAAACACTTCATGCTCAAAGAAATTCATGAGCAACCAGGGGTAGTAAGAGCTAGTTTAGACGCTTACTTTAATCCCGCCGAATCTACCGAATCGCCAATCAATCTTGGTTTACCTGCGGATTTCTACAATGATTTAGAGCAAATTCAGATCCTCGCCTGTGGTACTAGTTGGCACGCAGCATTAATCGGAAAATATTTAATTGAACAACTAGCAGGAATTTCAACTCAAGTACATTACGCTTCTGAGTATCGCTATGCACCATCACCTGTGACGCCTAACACGTTGATTATTGGCGTTACCCAATCAGGTGAAACTGCTGATACCCTAGCAGCTTTGGCGATGGAAAAAGAACGTCGCCAAGGAAAAGAACCTAAATATCAAGCGCGACTACTGGGCATTACCAATCGCCCCGAAAGTAGCCTTGGTGATATGGTATCGCATATCATCAGTACTCTAGCAGGAATTGAAATTGGGGTAGCGGCGACAAAAACTTTTACTGCCCAATTGATGGCGTTTTATGCTTTAGCATTGGATTTAGCGGCTCGTCGTCAGACACTTTCAAAAGACACATTAGAGAAAATTATTAACGGGTTGCGGCAGATTCCTAAAGAAATTGAGGCAAATTTGGAAAGCCAAGAACGTTTAACGGAACAGCTAGCCCATGAATTTGCTGAAACCAAAGATTTCATTTTTGTGGGAAGGGGAATTAACTTCCCCATTGCTTTGGAAGGGGCGTTGAAACTAAAAGAAATCAGCTACATCCACGCCGAAGGGTATCCGGCTGGAGAAATGAAACATGGCCCGATCGCACTTTTAGATGCGAAAGTGCCAGTAGTTGCGATCGCAATTCCTGGTAGTGTTTACGAAAAGGTTATTTCTAATGCTCAGGAAGCCAAAGCCAGAGATTCTCGGTTAATTGGCGTGACTCCTGTCAACGATGGCGAAGCTGCGGAAATCTTTAACGATCTTCTTCCCGTTTCTCATGTGGAAGAATTACTTTCTCCGATTCTGACAGTAGTTCCTTTGCAATTATTGGCTTATCATATTGCCGCCCGTCGCGGTTTGGATGTCGATCAGCCAAGAAATTTGGCCAAGTCTGTAACGGTGGAATAGTCTATTAATAGAGGTAGTAGCGTTTTGTACAACTTTTTTATACTTCTACAGTTTGTAGACAATTAACTAAGATATAGAACGCAAATCAGAGGGTTACACACGTTCAAATTGTATAACTGTTTTATTTGCCTACAACACCGCAGGCTTTTCGCGGGGTTCAACGAAATAATAAGGGTTTGAACAATTGCCATCCCCCCGCGAAAAACTTACGTGTGCAACGTCAAAATAAATACTTTTGCTTTCACAATGAAACTGTCAAGGTTGTGTTATTAATGGGTCGAAGAATAACATATAACTCTTGACTTCTCAAGTCGGTACTAATTCACCAGGACGTAACTTAGACCACTTACCCGTTTCCCGCTTAAAGCTGAGACAACCAACAACATCCCATTCCATTTCAATCACATCATCTTGAGTCCGAATGTTGACATTGATAGAGGGTTCATTCGGATCAAAATTTGGTGTTTCAGTCAAGTGAGGCTGTTGGTGCTGCCCTTCTACGGCATGATAGGTAACACAGCTGTCTACATAGTGGCAGTTCACACAAATACACATAATAGAACCAACTCCAGGGGCCTTTATTGTTAATCTAACTTAAGCCCAACTGTTATTCATGAGTTGCTGGGTTGATTTTTATTACAATGCATAAATTACTTTCTTCTACCTTATACCAATTTGAAAAATAATTGCGACAGATAGAGTGCTAAATAGCGATTACCAGTAGAGACGTGAAATTGCTACTTTGTGCGGCTTTCCTAACATATCTCTACTATTTCTCAACGAGACGCTACGCATAGCTTGCTTCTCTAGAGGAGTACATAATCTAAAATCTAAAATCTAAAATGCTATTTGCTCCTGAAAATTGGCCTTTCAGCTTGAAATTGCTACCACAACCAGCTTACTTGGTAGGTGGCGCTGTACGGGATGCTATCCTTGGCAGAACTCGCGAATATCTGGATCTAGATTTTGTTATACCATTCAAGGCGGTAAAGTTAGCGAGAGCGATCGCTCATCATTACAAAGCTGGTTTTGTGTTACTCGATGCAGAACGACAAATCGCCCGTGTGGTTTTTCCCCACGCCACAGCTGATTTTGCTCAACAGGAAGGAAATAGTTTAGAAGTTGATTTGCACAGACGGGACTTTACAATCAATGCGATCGCTTATAATCCCCATACGCAAGAAATCATCGATCCTCTGCAAGGTTGTGTAGACTTAGAACGGGGCATTTTGCGAATGGTATCAGCCGCTAACCTAGAAGATGACCCTTTGCGGTTAATGCGAGGTTATCGCCAAGCTGCCCAACTAGGTTTTACTATTGAACCAGCTACCCAAGCCGCAATTCGTTCTTTGGCATCATATATCAGCAAAGTTGCAGCCGAACGATTTAGGGTAGAAATTGGCTATCTGCTGGCAAATTCTCAGGGGACTCCCTGGATTACAAGTGCTTGGGAAGATGGTTTACTTGCTCCTTTCTTCAAAAACGCCACCAGTGAAAGCTTGCTCAAACTCGCAGCAGTTGACAATGCAGCTGCCTTAATCACAGAAAATTGGCAACAATTAGGGGTACAACTGCAAGAATATGTCCGCGATAGAATCAAAACCACTTGGTTAGGTATTGCCAAACTTGCTTGTCTTGTCAATCCAGATCCACAATTAGCAGAAATAGAGCTACAGAAACTCACTTATAGTCGCGCCGAAATCCGGGGTGTAACCACTGTTCTGAAACTATTACCACAGCTTCAAATAGTCGATATGTCCTTGCGAGAACAATATTTGTTGTTCCATAACGCAGATATTGTCTTCCCCGCTATGGCAGTGCTAGCTGTAGCAGTTGATAATTTGGTAGAGGCAATGTCTGGTGACAAGCCACTACACACAGCAGTCGGTACAACACAGGAAACCAAAGCAAGGAGCTGCCAAGTCTTAGCACCTTTGATTAACCGCTACCTGAACCCTGATGATCTGGTTGCTCATCCCACTCCCGTAGTGACCGGGAAGGAGCTAATTATAGCATTAGATATTCCAGCTTCGCCAATCATCGGCCAACTGCTGACAGAAATTGCCGTAGCACAAGCTGAGGGAAAAATCTTAACACCAACAGAAGCGATCGCTTTTGCACGTCACTTACTTGATGGTTAAATATACTTAATCAATTTTTAGTTATGCAACAGAGGCAATGCCTGCGGCGGGCTACGCCTACGCAATTTCGGCATTGTTGGGTAAGGCTGGTAAATCCGCAACCTCAAGGTTTTCTTGATGGGTGGAGTTTTTATGCCTAGCTTTTCCTGGACAGGATTAATATCATGTCCGCCTAATTAGTTATAATTCCCGCATCTGTGCAAAAACCAGGAAACCCTCTTTCCCCCTGCCCCCTGCTCCCCTGCCGTCTTAATGATAAGTCTTGAACCGGACACGATATAACTGCTTAATGAATGGACAGCCTTTAATTTTGGTTGTAGAACACGAGTCTACATGATTTAGAGCTACTTAATTCTCATTTAGGAATATTAAATTTTTCATGCATTTGTACCAAACAAGGGGTAAGGGCTGTGATATTGGCGCAAACTCATCAACCAGATTTAATCCTGCTAGATATGATGCTATAGCGTTTCCCGATCTAGCTAAGTACACGTGTAGGGGCACGGCAGTGCCCATTGGTATCAACTTAACGTGAAACCGCACGTCCGCCAGGGATTGTAAATCCCTGTCTCATAACTAAAGTCCTCTGAAGAGGACTAAATAGCGCGAAAATTTTCAGTCTACTTCAGTAGACTTGAGCAATTAGTCAGGGAATTATATTCCCTAGCGGGTGAACAACACCCAATCAGTATGCTATTTCTAGCTTAAGTTGACACCAATAGGCACTGCCGTGCCCCTACAACTCGCGATATAATTTTGTACCGCATCTGAATGGGAACCGCTATATCTAATTTGAGTGCCAACCAAGTCATTGATGACCTCAAACACGACTCAAAAACTGCTACTATCCCAATCATTACAGTAACACCTATAACAACGGCACAAGATGATGACTCCACGATGCTCACAGGATTTGATGATTGCATTACTAAACCCTATGATTTGAATCAATTAGAAGTGGTAATCAATCGCCACATTCATTAGCTTAATTCTTGACATTTTCCTGGGGAATATATTCAGAATTATGAGCATCAGGTAATTGATTTAAAACCACAATAATTCCAGTCCGACCTGTTGCTAAATTTGTGTTTATCATGAGGTCAATAACAGGTTTACCAATAATTTCCTCAATCAAACTTTTCAATTCTGGTTTAATTATTTTCTCTAAATACAATCGGACTTGTTCAGCTAAACTATCATAACCTCCCTTCAGTAGAGTTTGTTCAGCTTGGGTAACAGAGTTTTCTAGAGAAATTACAATTTCTGTATCAAAAAAATGACAAATGATTTGGCTAGGAGGCTTACCTATTCTATCATTATATAATTTGATGATCTGTTGTGATATTTCTGTTTCTAATTGTCCAATATTAGCTTGTACCATTAGCAGCTACGATGTAATATTTATCGTTCGAGTCTCAGAATCTAATTACTCAATATTATAGTAGATGATCGGGAAATAGTCTGAGGAAATCAATCAATATTGGATATGAAGTTGATGTATCAATGTGATGTATTTGGTATGAATTTGTATCTAAAAATTTTCCAAATTTGACGAAGGTAAAAGTTGTTCATCAAGGATTCGTACAGTGTTCGGTCAATTAGTATATTGTTGATTATTTGCTCATGGCTAATCAGCTTATTTTGTGCCAAATAAGCGATCGCCTGCATCTCCCAACCCAGGAATAATATAGCCATGTTCATCCAAATGATCATCAATGGCGGCGGTATACAGCGGCACATCAGGATGTACAGCACAAAAATGCTCGATACCTTCCGGTGCAGCGAGTAAGCAGACAAACTTAATTGATAAGGGATTAGTTGATTTTAGGCGTTCCACAGCTGCCACAGCCGAATTACCAGTGGCTAGCATTGGATCTACCACAAGCATATCTCGCTGCTCAACATCATGAGGAACTTTGAAATAATACTCAACAGGAATCAGAGTTTTCGGATCGCGGTATAAACCAATATGCCCCACCCGTGCTGATGGCATTAATTCCAACATACCATCCAAAATTCCCTGTCCCGCCCGCATCACAGAAACTAGCACCAACTTTTTATCAGGAGCAAGCATTGGCGCACTCATTGGGGCTAGTGGTGTTTTAATCTGTTCATATTTCAGCGGTAAATCCCGTGTGACTTCATAAGCCAACAATAGGCTAATTTCTTTGAGGAGAGTGCGGAATTTCGTTGTGCTAGTTTCAGCTTTACGCATCAGCGTTAGTTTGTGCTGAATCAATGGATGTTCAATTAGTGTTACTTGATTGTGCATATTTTAGGCAAAACTGGTTGAAATAAGAATTTTAGAAATCGTGTTGCATAAGACTTGGACTTACTCTTAATAGATGGTATACCTGTAATGAGATTATGGGTTTGGTAATGCACCTTATATTTGACTGCATTTTGGGAATAAATTCTCCAAAACGTGCAGCTTTTAGAGTTGTGTATTATATGGCAAGTGCAAACAGCTTAATCAGAAGATGATCTGGGGAATAGAACCCCACATCGGGCAATCATACTACACCAATAGCAGGGCTATTTCATTCTAAAAAGCTGCTTAAGTGTGTCTAGTCCAAAAGAACATAAACGTTGAGCTTGTGCCATATTTTCAAACATATTACTGCGATATAAATTAAGTGAAAAATTGCGAGCAAGCGCAAAAATTTGAGTAAGAGGAGTAGTGCGAATTCTAGATTTATCTTCGCCTTGAGTAACGTCTCGAACATAGTGGACTTTATTCTCAACACCCCAATATCCTCTGATACGTTCAGCAAAGGCTTGCGCCGTTTCACTTAAAGATGAAATATAATAACGGGTTTCATTAGTTACTTCAATCACATTGTGTGTGAAAACCTGACGCTCTGATTTGACTTTAATCAAAGTGGTAAGTCCAGGCCAAGGACGAATACCATCGAGATTTTTACAAATACTGACATGACGCTTTTCGATTCGACCATGCCCTTTATTTATCTGCTCATAAGCCAATTCTGGTGTGAAATTTGTTTTGACATCTTTGAATAAGTTAAGCTGATTGCCTTTTAAGGCGGCAATATAATCATTCCCACTATTTATAATCAACTCACAAGTTTTTTTTGAGTATTAATAGCTTCAATTGCAAAGATAACCCCATTGAGAGCCAGTTTGGAAATCAACTCAGGTAAAGCTTTAATTTCATTAGTTTTTGCATCAACTTGAAATGGCTCTAAAATTAAGCCTCGCTCAACAATATAAGAACTAACTAACATAATCGCTGGATGCGAATCCGAGTTAGGGTTATCATTTTCAATCTGATATGAACCTTTGAGGACTTTACCATCTAACCCAACAGTTTCTCCAGTATTTGGTTGTACATTAAAGAATTTGCTCAGACATACGGAATAATCTTCGTAATCTACGTGTAATAAGGCACGACGTACAGTGCTATAAGATGGTAGTCTATTTTTTGGCGGTTGAAAAAGTTCAATCAACGGCTCACGGTAGCTTGAAATCCAGTCTCCAATTGCTAAAAATCCTTTGTTCCCTGCTGCGATCGCCAATGTGAAAAGTGCCAAAGATAATGGTAGATTATGTCTCTGTCCGGCGCGGCGACGGGGGTCTTTTAGACCTGCAAAAGCTTTGATAATTTCGATTTCAGACACGGTAATAGATGCTTGAAGTAGAACTGGCGCTGCATCTTACCATATCGCGTCTACATTTAGAATGAAATAGCCCTGCACCAATAGTCATATATCAGAATATTCTCTAAACTTAGCGATCGCTAAGTTTTTGTAGTCTAAAAAGGGCGACGGCTAATCTCGGCTGGAAAAACAAATTGTAAGCTACAAAACCATCTTCAAGAATTAATTAGTTCTGTGAAAAAATTATGGCAGCTTTTTTGTATCCAGTCTATACGATAGCCACTTTGGGGTTGGCGATCTGGGGAATTAGTTTATTTCAACAATCACACAGAATTACCACAATTCTGCTGATTGTCGTGCTATCTGGAATGTTCTACGACAATTTGATTGTTTCAGTGGGTAGCCTAATTCATGAGGGTACTTTACTGAAATTACTTAACCGCTTGCGCTTTCTATTCCACAATTTATTTGTGCCATTGTTAGTAGTAATCGCTGTCAACCTAGCATACATTGCAGGTGTAGGGTGGGCGAATAATCCAATTGTATACAAAGGTTGCTGGGCGATTGCTATAGGGCTAATTGTACTTGGCTTGGTAACTGACTTTCGACAACTAGAGTTAATACCGACAACTTTTGCTGGCACATTGCGTTATAAACCTAAAATTTGTAGTGTGCCAGTTTTGACAATTTTTACAGCCTTGCTGGTAGCTGTGGTGGGATTCTACATCTGGTGCCAAACACAATGGTTGTGGATGTTTATGGGAACGTTGATCATGCTTTTTGGAAATGTTTTGCCAAAGAGTATTTTTGGGCCTCTGATTGGTTCGGCAGTTGATTGCGTATTTATCCTGGCTATTTTGACAACGGAGTTAATGATGTCAAACTAATTCGTAATTCCTAATTTTTTGGGAAATACTTGGTGGTCTAAACCGAGTTGGTAATTACAGGGGTTTGCTTTTTAAATAAGGTAAAAATGCAGGAATTGAAATCAGAGATAAAGAGTTTCTGCCTTCTCCCAAGGGGAGACGCTAAAAGCGATCTACCTCCTGCCTTAAAATACTGTACCATCACTATCTATTTGGATAGGGGATGTACCAGCTATTCTAAGTTCGGCGGCAATTTTACGCCCAGCTGTCCAAGTTCCCCCTTGGAGGATTTTTACTAGTGGCAGTTCTTCGGGACTCATACTTAACTTTTCTCGCACTGTGGCGGCAATCTGATCTAAGAGAATCACTGTCAAAGCCCGCCATTCAACTATAACTTCTGATGCTACTGAGTGGGGCGATCGCAAAACATCTGGATGTTTCGGATTAACAAGTCCCAAATCAATACACAATCCCCCATTCCGATATTCTGGTAATCCGGTGAGGGCATCTAAACCAGTAATTAATAAACCGAGTTCCTGTAGTGGTTCTAATAAAGAGTATGTCAGCCATTGAGACAATTTGTGAAATGGCACTAAACCATCATCCTTAACAGCTGGATGTTGCCAAACATCTCCCAAATTTATCCCAGCAACTTCTAATCTGGTAGGCCAAATTTCACTTAGTCCTTCCAGAACGGCACTGAAAACACTTGCAGCTGCTAACTGCCCATTTTGAGATTTGCCCAAAAGATAATTTACCAAATTCCCTGGACGCGGGTTTTCATTCACAAACAAATTAGGTGAAGAGACTAAAACTTGACCTAACTTTTGTAATAATCTCAACCGTCCAGAAATTCCTACCAAAGGATTTTTTGTATTTACTTGAAACCCAGTTATGAGTTCTGCTTCTGTGAATGCTTGCAATTTTTGAGCATCTACTTGAAGCAGGCTATGACTCGAAAAAGCTCCTTGACAAAACATTTGCAAACTGGCTATAGCTAACCCTTCCGATCGCGTCAAATTTAACCCAGTCTCCTGCTCATCATAGCGCCAATTATTCCCTGCACCCGCATCTAACAATACACTGACAATTGCCAAATCAAACTTAGCAGCAGCTTTTTCCACGGGCGTTAGTCCTGCTAACTGGCTATCTAATTGGGCTAAACGCGGTACACCCCCAACCTCAAAATGTCGCCAACGACTGTGAAATGGAATTTCGAGATCCGGGTACTCACAGCGCATGACCTCAACCACATAATCTGCTACTTTTGTCAACTGCATTAAATCGCAAGTAAAATAACGCGACTGTCCTTCAGTTACCAGTGCAAACAGTTGCTCACAACGTTCCCGAATCGCCACAGGGGAACGAAGATATGCAATTAATTTCCTCTGCGCCTCTGCGGTTCGCACTTCCACTTTACAACTCCTGATAGACACCAAATCATAAAGAGTGGGGAGTGGGGAAAATTTGCCCTACTCCCCTCGTAACTAGTCTAAAGTTCGCCCCTTCACCTCAGCCAAACCACCTGCATCTAATACATCCCCTGTGGTGTAATATCCAGCAGCTTTTTTAGCCTCCATTTCTACCCGTGCATCTTGGGGAATCAAATCCTCTGGGATTGGTATTCTTTCTACAATCTCAATTCCCGCCTGAATTATGGCGTTGTACTTCATATTACTCATTGACACCATCCGGTCAATGCGGGTAATGCCTAACCAATGCAACACATCCGGCATTAATTCTTGGAAGCGCATATCTTCCACTCCGGCGACACATTCTGTACGAGCAAAGTAGGCATCAGCGCGATCGCCTCCTTCTTGACGCTTCCGAGCATTGTAAACTAAGAATTTCGTCACTTCTCCTAAAGCGCGGCCTTCTTTGCGGCAATAGACAATTATACCCACACCGCCTGACTGTGCCGTTTGGACGCACACTTCAATACCATGTACCAGATAGGGGCGACAGGTGCAGATATCCGAACCAAACACGTCAGAACCGTTGCATTCATCATGTACCCGCACAGCTACAGGTTTGTTGGGATCAGCGATCGCAGCCAAATCACCGATAATATACACTGTTACGCCCCCAATTGGCGGCAAAAATACCTCCAAATCCGATCGCGTCACCAATTCGGGAAACATCCCGCCAGTTTGTTCAAATAAAGCGCGTCGCAACTGTGATTCGGCAATGCCAAAGCGCTTGGCAATTCCTGGTAAATACCAAACCGGCTCAACTGCGGCTTTGGTGACAACCAAATCACCACCTGGTTTCATAATCTTGCCATCTACTTGCAAACGACCTTTGTCTACTGCATCTTGCAGTTCTGGCATATTGATGTGAGCTTGAGTGATGGCGATCGTTGGACGAATATCATATCCCTGTTGGCAATAGGATGCGAACACCTCAGATGCGATCGCTCCAAATGGATCGAGGGATACTATTTTATCAGGGTCGCCCCAACTAGGGTGAGGCCCGATATGCTCCACTGGGGATGTATTCGTCAGATCCGCTCGATGATCCGACTGCAAAGCACCGCTAGCCACTGCTAGAGCTCGATAAATCGCATAACTGCCAGAGTGAGTCCCAATTACATTGCGATGTGCCTGTTTAGTTAGCGTAGCAATAATCGGCCCACGTTCCATAGGATCGGCTGCTCCCCATTGAATGGGGATTGGTTTAGGGCCAAAGCTACTAGGATGAGAAGTGAGAACAATATGCCTGGAAACGTCGTTTTGCTTTGGCATAGTCATTATTTTTTGGGGATGTTTTTATCAGTTATTACTCACTAGGGATCTGTCAACTACCTCTAGTAAGTTTTTATTTTTATGACTCTAAATGTCTAGTGTGTTATTAGTCGTATTGCTGAATCCAATAAATAACACAGAAAATTCATAAATAGCAATTAATCACCGCAAATTTAAAGATGACTTTAAAAATGAATGAATAGATATATTTTGTGAGAAAGTTAATACAAAGGTATATTCACTGATCTCAAATTCATGGATTCTTTATCTATCAATTCCTTACTTGAAGAGTTGAAAAACCCGGATGCCACAGTCCGCGACAAGGCAACCAGAAAAATCTGGCGGATCTGGTTTCAGCAAAAGGGAATCTATGGCTTGGAAATAATTGACCGCAGTCAAAAGTTACTGGATGCAGGTGAAATTGCTGAAGCCGAAACAGCGCTGACAGCACTTATTAAAGACCAGCCAGATTTTGCTGAAGCCTGGAATCGCCGTGCTTTCCTCTATTACAGTATTGGTGATTATCAAAAATCTCTAGCAGATTGTCAAATGGTTGTGCAGATAAATCCAATACATTTTGGGGCGCTTCATGGTATGGGCTTGTGTTATGCGGCACTAGGAGAGTATGGTCAAGCTATCCGAGCTTTTCAACGCGCTCTAGAAATTCAGCCCTATTCGCTAGTGAATCAAAAGTTGATTCTAGAATGTACATTTAGATTCAGCTACAACGGTAGATAGGAGAGAGCATTATACTGTTTTATGAATCCGTTATCACCCTCATTAACAGCAATTCATCGCTTGAGTCGCCGTACTTTTATTCAATACGGTTCTATCTGAATTGCTAGCAGCTTCATTGCTGCTTGTACTAACAGCAACCAACCGTCAACTAGCAATTCTCAGTTGGATAAAGTTACCTTTAGTACAAACTGAATAGCATAAGTAGAACACGGTAGATTTTACTAGGCGTTCGCCACTGGTATTTACAATGACTACGGTTTAGATGTAACTATCAAAATAGGTGGTCTACAAGTTCTCAGTGGTACTCAATTGTTGATGGGGGGTGCGGTAGATTTTTTTATGAGTTATGGCATGGATGCCGTAAACGCTGTAACACAAAATATTCCCAAAGTCACAGTCGCGGCAATTTTCCAGCAAGACCCCCGGTGTCTTATTTCACATCCCAACCCAGCAATTAAAATCCTTGCCAACCTTAAAGTCAAACCAATTTATGTCTCTGCTTCTGCTAAAACTACTCATTGGCCATTACTCGAAGCAAAGTATTGGTTTTACCGATAATCAAAAGCGCCCCTATAACTTTAATCTGGCTCCTTTTCTGATTGGCAAAAACTCAGCCCAACAAGGTTATATTACGTCTGATCCCTTTGCCATTGAGAAGCAAGGTGGTTTTTAGCCAGTAGTATTTTTATTAGCAGATTATGGTTATCAACTATATACAACCACTATTGAAAAAAAATCCAGAATTAGTGTAGTGATTTGTTGATGCATCAATTAAAGGTTGGTATAGCTACTGATAAAATCCGCAATCAGGGAATCATATCGTGTCCGGTTCAAGACTTATCATTAAGACGGCAGGGAAGCAGGGGGCAGGGGGCAGGGGGAAAGAGGGTTTCCTGGTTTTTGCACAGATGCGGTAATTATAACTAATTAGGCGGACATGATATCAGTTAATTAAAAAAGATAATCTAGAAATGAAGGATAAGGAGGCAAAGAATAGTTTTCCTCCTGCTTTCCTCGATAAAGGAGGATGAAAGTGTGAAAGTTATCATTGCAGATATACGACTCAACTTTAGCAGTGCGGTCATCTACAAGAGTTTTAATCTCGCTATAGGATAATAGGTTTAACTTGTTGAGTTGCCCTGAAGCTGCGGTTTATGGGGTCGATTTCGTTGTTAGTACAGCTCATATTTCATTAACTGACAGGGTAGCGCTCCGTTGTACACTGCAATCCGCTGGGATGATTTTAGTCCAATCGATTGAGATAGTTCCTTGTTTCCACTCAGCACAAACGCAGTCCAGCCTTTGAAGCGTTGTTTCAGCACATCGCCCAAAAGTTTATAGAACGCCCCTAAATCACTATCTCGCCCTAGCCGTTCACCGTATGGTGGATTGCAGAATAAAATCCCACTGTCTGCGGGGGCGACAACATCAGCAAGCTCCATTTGAGAAAACCATACATGGTTATCAACACCGCAGTTTTGAGCATTGTTAATCGCTTGCTCGATTATATTTTCATCGCGATCGCTTCCCCAAATAGGTGCAGGCAGGGTATCTAGTTGGCTGTCCTTAGCTTCTTGGAGCAGTTTTTCTAAAAGGGGCAGGTCAAAATCGAGCCAAGTTTCAAATCCAAAGCACTCACGAAACAGCCCTGGTGCGATGTTAAGTGCCTTTAAGCTAGCTTCTAAGGGTAAAGTACCAGACCCACAGAGAGGATCATAGAACATCTGGTCTGGCTGCCAGCCCGAAAGTTGAATGAGGGCAGCAGCCAGAGATTCCTTGAGAGGGGCTGATCCAACCGCAGGACGGTAGCCTCGGCGATGCAGACTATTTCCTGAACTGTCGAGTTTAACGGTACAAAAGTCGCGTTCAATATGAACATTGATCCGCACATCTGGATCGTGAAGCTCTACATTTGAACGCTCACCCAGATTTTCCTGCTGCTGGTCAACGATCGCATTTTTGATCTGGAGAGACGTGAAGTGGCTGTGGTTAAGGCGATCGTTTTTGCCCGTGGTATTTACCGCCAAGGTCATATCTGGCGTTAAATAGTTTACCCAATCGATAGTCTGGATACCGCGATAGAGATCCTTGGCATCAAGGCAAGGAAACTCATGGATATTCACCAAGATTCGGAACGGCAGTCTAGCCCAGAGGTTGACGCGATAAAGTAGGGTGCGATCGCCCTCAAAGGCTACACCGCAGAACCCTGGCTCAACTGAATCAGCACCCAGTTGCTCTAACTCCTGAGCTGCTAGAGTTTCTAATCCGCGAGCAACCGTTGCAAAATAATTCATAATTCCTAATTTGTAATTAATGGCTACTAGTAACTCAATTTATTAGTGGAGATAAAAAACGTTATTCCTTTTTCAGAGAAGCTACTTTTTTTAACTAAGATTAATCTAGAAATTTCTAAAATCAATCATTGTCTGGCGATAAGCATCTGGTAAACCTGTATCAAAACACTTACCTTTAACAACATATCCTGTCATTCCCTCTTGCTGACGCAATTTTTCTAGACAGGATGTTAACTGAAATTCACCTCGTTCTCGGAAATTTTTGTTAATATGTTCTGCTAAGGAGTCAAAAATTTTCGGCGTAAGTAAATACAAGCCAAATATACCTAAAAACTTATTTTCTGACATTCCCTCTACACGCAAATGCTGTTTTGCGTACTCTATAGTAGGCTTTTCATAGAGTTGTGTAATTGACAAAATTGAGTTTAACTCTTGCCAAACTCCTGTTACACACCCAGCTTTATGAATAATATCTGCTGGCATTTTAGTTAAGCCCACAACGCTTTGATTAACTTTTTCGTAAACATCTAAAACTTGACTAGCACAAGATTTTTCAATGTCAGATGCATAAATGTGGTCGCCCAACATGAGCAAAAACGGCTCATCTTGCACCCAATCCTTAGCACAAAATACCGCATGACCATAGCCCAATTGCTCGTCTTGCAATAAAATGGTAGTTTTGCTACCTAAATCTTCAATATATCGGCTATATTCTTGATTTTGCGGTGAAAGTTTCTCTAAAAGTTCTTTTTTGGGTGGATTTTTCAATAAATCTTCAAATATTTCTTTGTCATCCGGCTGTACCACAATCCCTACTTCTGTAATTCCAGCATTAATTGCCTCTTCAATAATTGCGAGAATCACAGGTTTTGCCCTCCCATCTCGATCAATAATCGGGAAAAGTTCTTTTTTCACAACTTTGGTAGCTGGAAACAACCGAGTCCCAAAACCAGCTACCGGAATCACAGCTTTTCTAACTTTATTTTTCTGCATAAGCAGTTCATCACCCCAACTTCTCAAACAACTCAGCCAACACCACATTAGAAAACAAAAACCCTTGGGGATCAATCAAACGCAACCTTCCCTCTGCAACTTCCACCCAACCATTCTCAAAATACTCTTGCAAACACCTGCAAATTTCCTCCACCTTCTCTTCCCCAAATGCTTCCGCCAACGCAGTTAAACTCAAACCCTCTGCCAAACGCAACCCCAACATTAACGTTTCTAACAATACTTCTTTTGGGGGAGTCAGATCACAATCAGTCACACCACCAGTTTCCACCCACTGGTAATACTCCTTAGTTTTACGCGGACGAGTGAAGCGTTTTCCCTCTATGTAACTTGCCGCACCCATACCAAAGCCGTAATAAGGGCGGTTTTCCCAATAAACCCGATTATGCCGACACTGATGGCCGGGTTGAGCATAATTGGAAATTTCATAATGCTCATAACCAGCACTAGTCAAAACTTGCTGTCCCATCTGGTACATTTTGACTGTGGCTTCATCCGTGGGCAAAGGAGTATCACCAGGTTTGTAGTAACGGCCAAAGGCTGTACCTGGTTCGATGGTCAGATCATAAATGGAAATGTGAGTGGGTACAAATGCCACCGCTTTTGTGAGAGAATCGTGCCATTGATCCAAAGACTGATGCGGCAACCCGGAAATTAGGTCTAAGCTAAATTCGGGAATCTCGACTTGGTGGATTAGTTCCACAGCTGCAAAAATATCTTCAACTGAGTGCGATCGCCCCGCCCTTTGTAATAATTCTGATTGAAAGGCTTGTACACCCAAACTTACCCGGTTCACGCCTATACTGCGATAGCCTGCTATATGTGCTAAATCAAAGGTGGCTGGGTCAATTTCCATAGAAATTTCTGCCCCAGGCGCAATCCCAAAATGCTTCTCTAGCTCTCCCACGATCCGTTGTAGCTGCTTTGTTGATAGCAGCGAAGGAGTACCACCACCGAAGAAAATTGTCTTCAGGGGTTGACCAAGTGCTGGTGTCATGGCAATTTCTTGACATAGCACCTCAACATATTGGGAGATAGTACCAGATGTTTCGCCCCGCAAGCGATCGCCCACAACAGATACCGGGAAATCACAATAAAAGCACCGCCGTCTGCAAAAGGGAATATGCACATAAGCAGAACTCGCAATTCCAGAAATCCTAAATTTTTGACTCATTTTGAGAAAAGTTTTAAGTTAATCCAACTGCGAATTAGAGACAATGAAAATGAGGAGTTTGTTACAAGTTTTTGTCGTTTTACAACGAAACAATGAAAAATATTAAGATAAAAGCCTTTAGTTATAATAATTGCAGATATTGTCAGCCTAAACCCTTAGTGTAAGTCAATATTGATGAGTTTATCTTACCGATGAAATAAAAAATACTTAACTTTCTCGGTTAACACAGTTGCAGGAAAACAAGACAACCATGCTTGACGCCATTATCATTTTCTCATTTATCTTGGCAGCGTCGGGAATAGGGTTCTACAGTATTGAACTACTACCCAATGGCACTCTCGATCAGGTAACAAATATTGAAGCTTTACGCTTAGTTGTTGCCGTCTTCGCCGCGATTATTGGTGGTGCGATCGGGCTGAGTTTCCAGACGACATATCGTCGCCTAGAATCACAAGTCAAAGAAATGCCTCTGGAAGTGATCTTAACTCGTGCCATTGGCTTAGTGATTGGGCTATTACTAGCTAACCTCATGCTAGCCCCACTATTTTTGCTACCTATACCGGCGGATTTTGGATTTATTAAGCCACTGGTGGCAGTTGTCGGCAGTATTATCCTCTCCGTCACTGGTATGAATTTGGCAGATACCCACGGGCGAGGCTTATTGCGGTTCATTAATCCCAACACCGTCGAATCAATGGTAGTGGAAGGGACGCTAAAACCAGCCAATACCAAAGTTTTAGATACTAGCTGCATTATCGATGGTCGCATTGAAGCGCTACTAGAAACCGGATTTTTAGAAGGGCAAATTCTTGTACCCCAGTTTGTCTTGCAAGAACTGCAACAAGTAGCGGATGCTAGCAAAGACCAAAAGCGGGTGCGAGGAAGACGAGGACTAGAAATTCTTAACCGCATTAAGGAAGAATATCCCGATCGCATCCTGATTAATGCAGTTGACTACGACGATATTCCCACAGTGGATGCCAAGTTAGTGCGCTTCGCCCAAGAAATCAGCGGCACACTGCTAACCAACGACTACAACTTGTCTAAAGTCGCCAGTGTTCAGAAAGTGCCTGTTTTGAATGTGAATGATTTAGTAAACGCCGTCCGTCCCAGTTATTTACCTGGCGATAACCTGGATTTGAAAATTCTCAAGGAAGGCAAAGAACCAAGTCAAGGCATTGGCTACCTAGATGACGGCACAATGGTAGTCGTTGAAGAAGGCAGCAATTATGTGGGTGGTGAACTGCGAGTAGTAGTCACCAGTGCTTTGCAAACCACCGCCGGAAGAATGATTTTTGCCAAACCCCAAGCTTCAGCATTGGCGTGAGGAAAATGTCTGGTGCAATTAGAGTTAAATTGTGCGATCGGTGTAGGTTGACTGCACCGATTATTTATTTGGATTCATCAGCGCGAATGTTTTCGAGAGATAACGCTTTTGGACTTAATTTGGTTAAAGTAATGGGTTCGCCTAATAACCAAGTGGCGAAGTCACTAGAGAAGTTTTCAGCTAAGACTTTGTAGATATTGTCAAAATTCACAGATATTTTTCCATTACATAGTTTTGAAACCAAATTCCCCGCAGTTCTACTTGCTGTTCTCTGACTACGCTAAATCCCTTGTTTTCAAAAAATGGCTTCGCAGTAATACTCGCTTCTGTATATAGCCATTTAATTCCTTCTAGTTTTGCAGTATCTTCTATATGACTTAAGAGTTTTGAGCCAATACCCTTTCTTTGGTATTTACTATGACAATAAAAACAATCAATGTGACCATCAGGTTCTAATTCTCCAAACCCAACTATCTCATCATTATTTTCTACAATGTAGGGAAGCTTGGCTTGTAATCTTTTCTGCCAAACTTCATAATCCATACTTTCCGGTGCCCAAGCATCGACTTGTTCTTGAGTGTAATCGCAAATATTGATTTCATGAATTGTATTGTAAAATAGTTTCATGATTGCCTTAGTATCAGACAGTTTATATTCTCTAATGATCATACTGAATCCTTAATGTTCATAAATCTCTAATGGCAAATTATCAGGGTCTTTAAAGAAAGTAAATTTCTTACCCGTAATTTCATCAACTCTGATATTTTCTACTTCTAGACCTTTTGATTTTAAATAAAAAACAGTTTCTTCTACATCATCAACTTTAAAAGCAAGATGTCTTAAACCACAAGACTCTGGTTTACTAGGCCGTTCTGGAGGATTTGGGAAAGAAAATAGCTCTATTTGAGCATTTTCTCCAACTCGTAAATCTAATTTATAAGAATTTCTTTCGGCGCGAAAAGTCTCTTGAATAATCGAAAAGCCTAAAATTTCTACATAAAAAGTTTTTGAGCGCTCGTAGTCAGAACAAATAATAGCTATATGATGAATATCAGTAATTTTCATTTGATGCTTACTTTTATAATCCAATGATTTAAAGAGTGTATGCAGACAGGAATACAATAATATTACATAATATAAGGTGGAGGCTAAACTTTAATTTCTTTGATTGATATTACCTTTATTTTCAGGAACAAGCCAATAGTACTAACAATTTGATGTCAAACCTATCTATGGGTTTTCTAACAATTCAATTCGGATTGCTACATAACAACGTAGTTGTTCTTTGTCTGTCGCTAGCAGATTGAGAATATTGCTGCTTAGGGTTTTTAGATGGACTTTATAATCTTTGCTTAATCTTAAGTTAATTTTGGGTTAACTATTAGGCATGGATACTAACAAAGTAAAAAAACTGACAATATTCTTCAATAAATACTGTCTCTTCATAATACAACTGATTATGCTCAACAAAAGTCTTATTTTGTCCTTGTTGGCGTTATTTGCTGTGGCTCCTGCTGCCAACGCAGAGGTTAAATTGATTGCTATTGGAAGCCTAGATGGTAAGGTTAGCGATCGCTCCAACAAAACATCTGCTCCCCTTGAAAACGGTGTTTCGGGAAACCTCTTGGGTGGTCTAGGGTCGGGATTAGCCTACGCTGGGTGTAACACCTTTATCGCTATCCCAGACCGAGGCCCAAATGCCGTGTCATACAACAGCGCTGTCAGTGACACAGCATCCTATATCAACCGCTTCCAAACTATCAAAGTGAAACTCTCACCAAGCAAGCTTGGTTCTGCGTTGCCTTTCACGCTTACCCCTTCCTTAATTGACACGACTCTGCTATTCAGCAATGAGCCTCTTTACTACGGGAATGGTGCGGGATTGGGGATAGGCAGTGGTGTCCCAGCTTTGAATACCAAGAATAAAAACTATTTCACTGGACGCTCAGACAACTTCAACCCCACCCAAATCTCCACATATCCCAACAATGCCCGTTTCGATCCTGAAGGCGTGCGTGTGTCCAACAATGGCAAGCAGATATTTATCTCTGATGAATATGGGCCTTATGTATATCAATTTAACCGCAATACAGGTAAGCGGATTAGGGTCTTTAACCTACCTAGCAAGTTTGCAGTCAGTAACTTAAGTCCCGTTAGTGATACAGAAATCAGTGATAATACATCCGGTCGGGTTGCGAACAAAGGTATGGAAGGACTTGCAATTACTCCCAACGGTAAGACTCTGGTTGGTATTTTGCAAAGTCCACTGCTCCAAGACGGTGGCACTAATGGTGCTTACACCAGAATCGTCAAGATTGACATAGAAACAGGTGCCACCCAGGAATACGCTTATCAGCTAGATAATATTGGCACCTTAGCTAAACCAAAATATCCCACCGTCAGCGAGATTTTGGCAATCAGCGATCGCGAATTCTTAGTAGATGAACGCGATGGCAAGGGGTTTGGCGATGGCTCCAAAGCTGCCTTCAAGAAAATCTATCGGATCGATCTGACGAATGCTCAAGAAGTAAGCAATGTCACCGGGGAAAGCAACCTTGCAGGCAAGGCGGTCAGCAAGACCTTGTTCCTTGATGTCGTGACTGCGCTAACTCAAAACGGCATCAAAGAAGAGGAGATTCCAGCCAAGCTTGAAGGTTTAGCCTTCGGAGAAGATGTCGTTATTAACCGTGTGAAAAAGCATACGTTATTTATCGCTAATGACAACGACTTCGTTGGTACTATAGCGCCGGGTATTGACAACCCAAACAAATTTTTCGTCTTCGCTGTTGACACTACTGACCTACCAGGTTTCGTGCCCCAGGATATCAAAGGAGAAGATTGATATCAAGTCCGGTTAATTACTTATGATTACCGCATCCGTGCAAAAATCAGGAAAACCTCTTTCTCCCTGCTCCCTGCCCCCTGCACCCCTGCGGTCTAAATGATAAGTCTTTACCCGAACTGAATATCATATTCGGTTGATATTTAATTATTAGAAACCGTTATAGTGGCACTTTGCCTACTCTAATAGCTATTGAAAAATTCAGAAAGTAGGAGGCTCATAATCAAAGGCGATTACTATAGTTTATTTAAGAGCGTAGCCCGTCGTAGACATCGATTTTACAGTTTTATTACACGCAGGCTTTCTTACTTTCTTTCTTGCTCAATTGGTGAATAAAATATTTTTTCTCGCTTTGCGCCTTGGCGCGAAACTTTCATCCCGTTGATGAGCAAGGCTGAATTTTTACTATTCTTGTAAAACAGTCTTTGATACAATCCTAGTTTTCTTGAGGTCTGCTTCCGAAAGTTCTTCCCCAGCTTGCAAGCGAGTGGCAGAAGTTTGCAACACTGTCGCAGCCCCTTTATCTCCAATTTGTAAAGCGGTTTTAGCTGCTGTTTGCAGCATCGTGGCTGCACCAGTGCGATCGCCTTGTTTCAATTTCGCCTCGGCTAACTAGATTTGCCGATACTTTGCTTTACTTAAGGTCGGGAATTACCTGAATCAGTCCAGTCTGGAAGGCTTTGTCGTAGGTGATGACAACTAAACTTTCGAGTTCAGCCTGAGCCATGATCATGCGATCAAAGGGATCTCGGTGGGCGATCGGTAGGCTTCCTGCTCTGAGCGCATGGGCTGTGGTGATGGCAAGTTCGATAAATTTAGCCTGATGCAATAAGCTAATCGTCATTCATTTTTCCAGACTGATTCGCTTGTAGTAAAGGCTTTATCCCTGGTTTTATGCAACTTAAATGCTCATTAGCTTATCTGTGAATATTGCTCAAAGAGTTGTTTGGCTTCGGGTAGTTTACCCATCCGGTATTTAGTGGCAATTTCCCAAGCAGAAGCACTGCTGACAATAATCCGATGATCTGGGTTGCGAATGATGTCTCGGCAGTCAGTGTGGAGTTTTGGGTCGTCAAAGAGCCACCACAGCAGAATATGGGTGTCGATGAGGTAGCTCATTCCCATTGCTGGAGTTCATCTTCTGGCAGTGGTTCAAAGAAAGCATCGCTGAGTTGTCCTTTTAATAAACCAGGGGTGCGGGGTTGTGTACGTTCTTGACTTAAACCTAGCCGAAAGTAGTGAATTAGGTCATAAAGTTCTGCTAGTTTGTCTTCAGGGATATCTTGCAATTCTTGGACAATCTTTTGGATTAGCATAAGTCAAACTCTTCGGCGGTTGTTAATCAATAAGTTAGGAATATGCGACTACTTTGTTGCTCAATTGAGGAATAAAATATTTTTTCTCGCTTTGCACCTTGGCGCGAAACTTTCATCCCGTTGATGAGCAAGGCTGAATTTTTACTATTCTTGTAAAACAGTCTTTGATACAATCCTAGTTTTCTTGAGGTCTGCTTCCGAAAGTTCTTCCCCAGCTTGCAAGCGAGTGGCAGAAGTTTGCAACACTGTCGCAGCCCCTTTATCTCCAATTTGTAAAGCGGTTTTAGCTGCTGTTTGCAGCATCGTGGCTGCACCAGTGCGATCGCCTTGCTGCAATTTCGCCTCGGCTAACTGAGTTTGGCGATACTTCGCTAATGCTAAAATGGACTGTTGCACTTGGGGATTGGAGTCCGGTTGATACGCCCGCACAACATCTGCATACACTGGCACGAGAGGCGAGAGTAAACCTTGTTCGTTAACCAACGGGTCATCATAACGGATTTGTAGATGCGCGATCGCTTGTTTACCTTCTGGCAATTGTCCCAGATAAATGTTCGCCAAAACTACCCGTTCTACATCCTGCATCAAATCTCCCAAACGCACAGCAAAGCTACCATCAGCTTCGGGTTCCACTGGTAACTCGATTGTGTCTGGGGCAACTTGGGCAATGGGTTTTAATTCCGCTAATCGGACATTGGGTACTAGAGATAACAGCAAGTAGGCATTCGTTAGTCCAATCGATTGAATCCGTCCAAACAGCCGACCAAATTGCTCTACAGCTTGTTCAGGATGTTCAATATGAGCTAAAGTCCCACCACCGACATCGGCAATGTTTTCTAACAAATCCTGATTCCAGCTATTACCAAATCCGAAAGTGTTGATAGTTAGGTTCAGTTTGGCAGCCTTTTGCGCCAGTTTAAGACAGCGCTTGTTGTCATCTCGCCCAATATCCCACTTCCAAATTCGCAAACCACTTTCACCATGTCCATCCGTTAATAAGAACGCCTGGGAAACAGCGCCTCTTGTACCCTTCATCAGTTCTGTAATTCCCAGTTCCAAACCCTCAGCGATGACAGTACCGCCGCTAGCGCTGAGTTTGCTTTTAATTTGAGATTTGATGCTTTCGGGGTCTTCGAGCGCTTGGTTAGGGATAATGACTTCCGCAGTCCCGGAAAAAGCCACAACTGAGATGCGATCGCCTACTTTCAACCGATCGATTAATCCTTCCACTGCCTGGATCACCGTTTTAATTGGTTGTCCATGCATGGAACCACTTCTATCCAAAATCAAGCAGAGGTTAAGGGGCAGATTTTGGTCAGACTCACCAGCGATAGCAAAAATCGTCATTGCCAGTTGACGTTGGCTACTTGTTTGAGCCACATCAACATTATTGTCATTTAACGCCGAGAGCAATTTAACTTTCATTGCGGAGGGGTATCTTGCAAAACTGTTTTGGAGACAATTCTGGTTTTCTTGCGATCGCTTTCAGATAAATCTCCACCAGATTGTAGCTGGGTGGCAGAAGTTTGCAACACCGTCGCCGCCCCAGTATCTCCCATTTGCAAAGCAGTTTTCGCAGCTGTTTGTAGCATTGTCGCCGCACCAGTGCGATCGCCCTGTTGCAATTTCGTTTCCGCTAACTGGGTTTGGCGATACTTCGCTAATGCCAAAATCGACTGTTGCACCTGGGGATTCGGGTCTGCTTGGTAATTTTTCACTACATGGGCATAAACTGGGATATTTGGTGTAACTAAACCTACTTTGTTGGCAGATGGATCATCGTAGCGGACTTGCACATTAGCGATCGCTTGTTCACCTGTTGGCAATTGTCCCAAATAAATATTAGCTAAGATTACCCGTTCCGCATCTTTCATTAAATCTCCCAGCCGCACAGCGAAACGTCCATCAGCTTCTTGTTGCAGTGGTAACTCGATTGTGTCTGGGGAAACTTGGGCCACAGGTTTGAGTTCCGCTAGCCTGACATTGGGCATCAGGGAGAATAATAGATAAGCATTAGTCAATCCCACCGTTTGAATGCGACTGAACAGGCGATTAAACTCTTCCACTGCCTGTTCGGGTTTTTGAATATAAGATAAAGTACCTAAACCAGCATCAGCAATTTTTTCTAAAACATCTTGGTTCCAGTTGTCACCAAATCCCAAAGTATTCAAAGTCAAATTATAGCTAGCAGCCAATTGGGCGAATTTCAAACAGCGATTGTTATCACCGTGTTCATTTTCCCCGTCGGTTAACAAAAAGGCTTGGGAAACAGTATCTTTTTTCCCCTTCGCTAATTCCTCAATCCCCAAGCGCAGTCCTTCATCAATCGCAGTTCCACCATCGGCGGCTAGGCGGTTGATTTGCTGTTTGATTTTCTCTGGATTTTCGATACTTTGACTGGGTACTAGGACTTTGGCACGGTGATCAAAAACTACCACACTGAGGCGATCGCCAGGATTGAGTCTATCTACCAGACGAATCGCTGCTTTTTTGACCGTTTCTAGCGATCGCCCGTTCATCGAACCACTATGATCGAGAATTAAGCATAAATTCAGGGGTACATGGCGGTCTTGAGTCTCTGCGATCGCCGAAATCGAAACTCCCAACTGACGTTGACTGTTCAGTTGATTTGCGTCCAAATTACCATCATTCAAGGCAGGCTGCAAACTAACCTTCATAACTCAAAGTCCCTATTCAGGATATACATATTAATAAATAACTTCAAAGCACTACTTTAGCTCTACGGAAAACTTATCCAACATAAATACACTAATATAATCAGAATATCTTAGAAGCCAAGCATTGGCAGATGCAAAGCCACCTTCAGCATTAGGGAGAAATCCGCACCTTGAGGGAAGCGTGCATCGCGCTAGGATGTATTACAGTTAACGGCATAGTTTCAGGCGATCAGTTGCTATGGACATTTCCCCAATTAAGGCTGTTCAAGCCCCATATTACGGCGATAACTTTTACCGGACACCACCGCCAGATTTACCTTCCCTCTTATTGAAGGAGCGAATCGTCTATATTGGGATGCCACTGGTGCCTGCTGTCACGGAATTAATCGTGGCCGAATTGCTATTTTTGCAATCCGACGACCCCGAAAAACCGATTAAAATCTATATCAACTCCACCGGCACTTCCGGTTACAGTGGCGAACCCATTGGCTTTGAAACCGAAGCCTTCGCTATCTTTGACACCATGAAATATATCAAGCCTCCTATCCACACCATCTGCGTCGGTTCCGCGATGGGTATGGCAGCGATGCTACTCAGTGCTGGTACAAAAGGTTGCCGCGCTAGTTTGCCTCACTCCTCGATTATCCTGCATCAGCCTAAGAGCTACGCCCAAGGTCAAGCAACGGATATTCAAATTCGCGCCAGGGAAGTTTTGGTAAATAAAGGAGCCTTAGTTGACATTTTGCATCGCACCACTGGACAGCCTCCAGAAAAAATTATTAAAGACATGGATAGGCTGTTATATCTGACACCTTATGAAGCGAAGGAATACGGGCTGATCGACCGAGTTTTTGAGAAAGAAGAACTCGCCAATCCCCCACTTCCTGCTAGTGTCCTCTAGTGAGTGCTGAGTTATTTAATACTTCGGACTCCTCACTCCTAACTCCTCACGCTGCGATCGTCCCCAAATTATTAAAAACGGAGTAAGTTATGCCTATAGGCGTTCCTAAAGTTCCTTACCGGATGCCCGGTGGACAATATACAGATTGGATTAGCATCTACGATCGCCTTTACCGGGAACGGATTATATTCTTGGGGCGAGATATTGATGATGAAATTGCCAATCAAATTATTGCTGTAATGCTGTATCTGGACTCAGATGATCCAGGTAAAGATATTTATTTATACATCAACTCTCCCGGTGGAATGGTTACATCTGGCATGGCTATTTTTGATACCATGCAACATATCAAATCAGATGTAGTGACTATTTGCGTAGGTTTAGCTGCTTCAATGGGGTCTTTCCTCCTAGCCGCTGGCACCAAAGGTAAACGGTTAGCATTGCCTCACTCACGGATTATGATTCACCAGCCTTCAGGTGGCACCCGTGGACAAGCAACCGATATCGAAATTGAAGCTAAAGAGATTCTGCGGATTCGTCACCAGCTCAATGGCATTTATGCTGATAAAACAGGTCAGACCATAGCAAAAATTGAAAAAGATATGGATCGTGACTTTTTTATGTCTGCTGAAGAGGCTAAGGAATACGGTTTAATTGACCGTGTGATTGAAGACCGAACCTCTGTAGTAACAGGAGAGTAGGAAGGCAGAGGGGCAGAGGGGCAGGGGAGGCAGGGGAAGCAGGGGAATAATTAATTGCCCAATGCCCCATTCCCAATGCCCAATGCCCTTCCCTAAACAAACTGTCAACATTGAACTTTAAAATAGCAAATTTGCCCTTATTATTAATAGTTCAGGCTTAAAGCTGATAGCTGATAGCCTCTAGCTGGATATTCGATAGCTCATAGCTCAAGATGGATCTTGGAGATTGCTACCGTTTATTGGGTTTAAGATCGGGAGCTTCTTTTGCTGACATCAAAGCGTCTTATCGACGACTGGCGCAGCAATATCATCCCGATATCAACCCAGATGACAACAAAGCCAAAGATAAGTTTATTGCCTTGACAGAGGCTTACAAACTCCTGTTGACGGTAGTACTGCCAGAAGAAACTGTTGCACATTCAAGTCAGGTATCAACATCTGGGCGCGATCGTGCCAAGGCAACGCAGCGGCAGAAAACACCAGTAACAACGGTGACAAGTCAAGAATCAGGGAAACCAAAGCCGCCTAATCTGTTAGAAATAGAAGAGCGGCTGAAGTGGAAGACTTATGAGCAATTGCAGCGATTTTTGCAAGAAAGACGATTTCCTCAAGCGATCGCCCTGGCGGAAGCTTTAGCAGATCGTTTGTCAACAGATGCAGAAGTTCGCCAATGGCTAGCGATCGCCTATCAAATTTGGGGACGGGCGCTAATTTCGGAAAAACAACTACTCAAAGCCAGAATTTATCTCAAAAAAGCTCTGAAGACAGACCCCCATAATAAAAGTCTCTGGTATGAAGTGCAGCGAGATTTTCAGCGCTTAGAACAAATTTTTTAAAGGTTACAAAATTTTAAATCTTGTTTCCAGATTAAAAAAGAAATGCCCTTGGGAAAGCTTCTGCATTCCAAAGGGCATTTCCAGTGGGAGACTAGAAACGAATTACGAATTACGAATTACCGCCATCCGCGCAACACTGTTCCCAAGACAGCAATTCCCTCGACAATCTTCTCAGTTGGTTGAAAGCTAAAAGCTAATCTGATGGCATCATCTCCTTGTCCATTGGCGTAGCAGCGAGTTCCTGGCAGAAAGCTGATGCCATGTTCATTGGCAGCCGTTAGGAGTGCTTTGGCGCTGATGTCTGGCGGCAATTTACACCAAACGAAAAAGCCGCCACCTGGTCGCAAAGCAACAATATCACTGGGAAACTCTTGAGCGATCGCTTCTAACAACAAATTACACTTATGCTTGTAGCAGGCGATTAGCTCCTGAATATGATGATCTAGTTTGCCTGTAGCACAGTAGCGGGCGACCACATGGCTGACAAATGGCCCTACAGGCCCCTCACTTTTGAACATTGCCAACCGCTCAATAATTGCTGGATCGCCACAAGCCCAGCCTAGCCTGACACCAGGTGCAATGATTTTCGAGAAGGTGCTGACGTATAACACCCACCCCTCCTTGTCGAGGCTTGCTAGGGAGGGCACAACTTCCCCTTGAAAGCGCAAATCGCTATAGGCATCGTCTTCCACCACTAGCACGCCATACTCAGCCGCTAACGCTACCAGTTTTTGGCGGCGAAATAACGGCATAGTAGCGCCTGTGGGATTATGAAAGGTAGGGATGGTGTAAATAAACCGGGGTCGAATGCCCTGTTTGTGCAAATCGCTCAAAGTTTCTTCTAGGGCATCTACATCCATTCCTAATTCATCAATAGGAATGGTAATCACGTGTGCGCCAGCCTGGACAAATCTACTAACTACTCCCAAGAAGGTTGGCCCTTCCACAATTACCACGTCACCAGGTTCGACAAACACATCTGGTAGCAAGCCCAAAATCTGACCGGAACCGTAGCCAATGATCAGGCGATCGCGATCGGCAGTGATTCCTTTAGCCTGCAAACGGAGGATAATTTGCTCATACAGTTGATCTGAAGGTGGGCCGTAATTGAGAGCGATCGGAGCCTCTTCTGCCAGCACAGCTGCACTTGCAGCAGCCAAGTCGGCGTGGGGAAAGAGAATTGGGTCAGCTAGACCGTAGGCAAAGCTAACAGTGATAATTTTAGTTAACTCAGTGCCGTAAGTTGGTGGTGCAAGCTTTCTAGCTCGTTCGGCGAACAAATCAGCAATTTGGTAAGCAGAAGTAGTAGGAGGCATAGAGGGCAAGTTGTCTTCTAGGTTGATGAATATATCAGCATTTTAGGGAAGAAATACTGATAGTCATCTGAAAATTACTGTAAGTTGAATTGGTGCGATCTTTAATTATTCACGCCTACCTACTTAACTAATGATTAATGATTGTTGACTAATGACTATAGTGAAATTGATTAACTTGAAATGGCGGCAGCTAATTCTGAGCTTAGGCTGTTTACTACTGCTCATTGCCTGTAACAATTCTTATCCAACTACAAATCCAGGTGCTCAACCTCTGAAGGTGGCGACAGACCCCACCTTTATCCCCTTTGAAATCCAAAGGGCTAGCAGTCACTTGGAAGGTTTTGATATTGATTTGATGAATGAGATCGCTAAAATAGCAGGTTTTGCAGTCCAGTTTGAAAGTCTGCCCTTTGATGGCATGATCTCCACCTTGCAAGCTAAAAGAGTCGATGCAGCAATTAGCGGAATCACGATTACCGCCGAACGCCTGAAAACAATTGCTTTTTCACGACCTTATTTTAAAGCCGGACTTGCGATCGCTGTACGCGAAGACAACCAAAATATTAAAGACTTCAATAGTCTTAAAGGTAAAAAAATTGCTGTCCAAATTGGTTCGACTGGGGCAGATTTTGCCAAAACCATCCCCAACGCCAAAATTAGTACTTTTAATTCTGGCCCAGAATTTTTCCAAGACTTGCTCAATGGCAACGTTGATGCTGTGGTTAGCGATGCTTTCGCTACTTTCTATGCAATTAAAAATGGCAACCTCAAGGGTATCAGAGTTGTTGCCGATCTGCTCACTGAAGAATACTACGGGATTGCTACACCTAAAAACTCGCCCCATCTGGATGCAATTAACAAAGGTATAGCGACTTTGTTATCCAATGGCACTTACAGGCAAATTTATCAAAAATGGTTTAACGCTGAACCTCCACAATTACCAGACTCTTGACAATTGGGCATTGGGCATTGCTTATTTCTCCCTCATCCTCCCACTCTCCATTCCCCAATAGACCTCTTGCAAAAGTCCCTAACACCCCACCCCCAACCCCTCCTCTTACCAAGAGAGCGTTTGCTTTACTCAAATGCGGGGTGGGGTTCTTGATTTTTGATTTATGCAAGAGGTCTAATCTATAAGGAATTAGCTGCTAATATATGAAATATTTATCTAATATGCGTCACAATTAATACTGCCACCAAAATTCATTGATAAACTACAATCTACTGTATTCAGGGACAGCCAATTGTGGCACCTTGGATGTTAGTGGCTAGAAGCACCTTGGAACGGGAATAAAGGAACTTCCACTATGCTGATTTGCCCTCAGTGTAAATTTGAAAACCCCAATAGCAACAAATTCTGTCAAAACTGTGGCACGTCCCTGACTCACAAGGTCTGTCCTGAATGCAGTACCGATGATGTACCTGTGAATGCACTACGTTGTCATAACTGTGACACAGAATGTGGAACAGTGTTTTGGGCAATTATTGCTAAGGAAAAGACTGACGAAGCTTTGGGAGATGCGGGAGATGTGAGAAATGCGGGAGATGCAGGAGATGTGAAAGATGTGGGAGATGAGGAAGATGAGGGAGCAATATCTTCCTTATCTCCTGTATCCCCTAGTTCTCAGATTGCATTAGGCTCCTATTTAGACTCCCAAGAGCGCTATCAATTGTTAGATCCGCTACCTGCCCAAACGGAAACTTCGACTATTACTGATGTAAACATCAGAGTTCTAGACTGCCAACCGTATCAAATATCACCCATTGAGGTAATGCTAGCAAGTCAGCAATCAGATTTGCTAACGCCATCAGTAGAAGCAAGTGGAATTCCTCGCCTTGCTAAACTTTATATTGCTTTACAATCCCAAAGTGAGCGGGGGATACCGCAGATTCATGATGCATGGCAGCAGGGTGATATGCAGGTAGTAATCATCGAAGATCGCTCAGATTGGCAGTATTTACTCGACCTGTGGCAACAAGAAACAACGAGTTCGTTAAAAATTTTACACTGGTGTTATGAAATGACCCAACTTTGGGCAGTATTAGAACCAGTAAATTGTCGTCAAAGCCTTTTAGATTTGTCGAATTTGCGATTGGATGAAGACCAAACGCTGGCGCTACAAAGGTTGTATGTGGAATCATCGAATTCGCAGCCTGCCGCTGAGTCGCCAGAAGATGCCCAAGCCCAAACATCTGCTATTCCAGAGGAGCCGTTAACTATCCAAGCTTTGGGGCGGGTTTGGCAAGCGCTATTTAGGGAGTCTCAACGCACTCAATTTGGCTCTGTAGTCCAGATGTTGGGGGATTTAGATGTAGGTAAAATTCACACCATTACACAGTTGCGATCGCGTTTGCAGGAAATCTCTGTTGAACTGGAAGCCCTAGGAAGCGAAACTTTGCCCCCAATCAAGGAGAAAAATACTGCTGTGCCCACTATCTCGCAATCAGATGAGCCAGAAGATATCATTAGCAAAACTGATGATATGCCAACTGTTGTGCTAGCGATGCAGTTAAGTAGCTTGGAAGATGCAGGACGCACAGATGTAGGGCGTCAACGTCATCATAACGAAGACTACTTTGGTATTGAAACCAAAATTCACAAGCTGGAATTGCCCAAAAGTCGAGTCTTGGAAGGGCATGGTCTGTATATTCTCTGTGATGGTATGGGTGGACATGCTGGTGGCGAGATAGCCAGCGAGTTAGCAGTCAACACCCTACGGCAATACTTTCAAGAACACTGGATTGCCAACCAACTGCCAACAGAAGATAGTATTCGTGAGGCAGTGTATTTAGCTAATGAGGCAATTTACAAGCTCAATCAACAAGATGCCCGTTCTGGAGTTGGGCGTATGGGTACAACTTTGGTAATGCTCTTAATTCAAGATACTCAAGCAGCAGTTGTTCATGTGGGAGATAGCCGTCTCTATCGTCTGACGCGCAAGCAGGGACTACAACAAGTCACAGTAGATCACGAAGTTGGGCAACGGGAAATTAACCGAGGAGTGGAAGCAAGCATAGCTTACGCCCGCCCGGATGCCTACCAACTCACCCAAGCTTTGGGGCCTCGTGATGAGAACTCAATTAATCCCGATGTAGGTTTTTTCGAGATCAATGAAGATACCCTTCTATTGTTGGCATCGGACGGTCTATCAGATAATGATTTACTAGAAACTCATTGGCAGACTCACTTAGAACCCTTACTTAGTTCTGCTGCTAACTTAGAACGGGGCGTTACAGACTTAATTGAGTTGGCAAACCAACACAATGGTCATGACAACATTACTGGTATACTTATTCGGGCAAAAGTACGCCCAAATCTGGAAAGTTGAAAAAATGGGCAGGAGCATGGGGCATAGGGCATGGGTAATAAGAAGAAAGAACAATCACTAATTCCCAATAGACATGTCCGCAAATTATCTCTAACCCTTATAAATCAAGGGTTAAAGCCTAATTTACGGATAAATTTAATGCCCAATGCCCAATCCCTAATCCATTTATCTTGTAGGTTGTATTGTGGTTAGTCTGACCCTGTTAGAACCGCAACAGAAAACGCCCCTCCAGCAGTGGTGCTTTGAGAACTCCTCCATAATTCGGATTGGTCGAGCGGCAGATAATCACGTTGTTTTAATTGATAGTTTAGTTTCGCGGCATCATCTAGAACTTAGACAAGTCGGTTCCGCTAGCAATGGTGGTACTTGGCAGCTAATTAGTCAGGGTACAAATGGGACTTTTCTCAACGGTATCCTTGTGATTCAGAGTCCATTACCAGATAATTCCCTTTTGCAACTGGCACAGGGAGGCCCAATACTGCAATTCCAAATTCAGGATGTAACAGCATTGGAAACTGGTTTGCGATCGCAACAAACACAAGGGAGAGAAGAAAACGCCGCCGAGACACTTTACTCAGCCAAAAATCAGGCAAATTCCTCCTCCACTTGCACGCACGAAGGCAACTCGCCAAATAATTTATTCTGTATCCACTGCGGTCAACCTCTCTCAGTGCAACAGAAAATTCGCCATTATCAGGTGTTGCAAACTCTCGGACAAGGAGGGATGGGTACTACCTATCTCGCTTGGGATGAGGCTGGTCTGATTGCGGGGATGCCACAACTGCTGGTGTTGAAGCAAATGAATGCTGATATGGCAAAAATTGCCAAAGCTCAAGAATTATTTGAGCGAGAGGCGTACACTCTCAAATCCCTTAACCATCCTGGAATTCCCCAGTATTATGACTTCTTTGTAGAAGGCGGCAAAAAATACTTGGCAATGGAACTAATCCACGGACAAGATTTAGAGAAACGTGTCTATACCACTGGCCCCGTGACACCAAACCAAGCGATCGCTTGGATGATCCAAACCTGCGATATTTTAGACTATCTTCATAGCCAAGATCCTCCACTGATTCACCGCGATATTAAACCTGCCAACTTAATGGTGCGAAGTTCAGGAAATCGCATAGTAGTGCTAGATTTTGGCGCAGTTAAGGAAATTGGCACAGCCCCTGGGACTCGAATTGGTGCAGAAGGTTACTGCGCTCCTGAACAAGAACGAGGACAACCTTTGACTCAATCTGATTTGTATGCAATTGGGCCAACGCTGATTTTTCTGCTCACAGGCGAAAACCCCTTCAAGTATTACCGCCAACGAGGGCGAAACTTCAGGTTTGATGTGGCAAAAGTCCCCACCATTAGTGCCCAATTAAGAGATGTGATTGATCGCGTTACAGAACCATTGCCACGCGATCGCTATCAAACTGCAAAGGAATTAGCTGCTGCTTTAGCTACTTGCAAAGTTTAGGGCTGGGGAGTGAGGAGTAGAGAGTGGGGAATATTGAAAATCCCTATTTTCTATTCCCTACTCTTCATCCCAAGTTTCTACAGCTAGTAATTCACTAACTGGGTCTTGCATACTAAAGCCAAAGTCAAGCAGTTCTTGTTTCCAGTGCTGCCATTCATTACCGTAGAGCAAAGCGATTTTCCAGATGCTATCGCTTGGCTTGATAATATTAGATTCTATGAGTGATTGCACGTTGCGCTGCAATTTCACCATTGGGTGAATCACTTGCTGAGTCATAACCTCGATTGAATTCAGATTTTGTTGGTAAATGCTTAATTAAAACTGCTTCCCATTCTGCAATTGTTGCCGGGCCGTAGAGTGGTGTAATTTGGTAAAGCTAGTCTTAACTTTCTAACTATACCATAACAAACTCTACTAAGTTACTGGCAAATTCGGTTTTGTACGGTAATTACCACCACAAAACTCCGATTTTACCAAGCACTCCTGAAACTTTTTGCAGAAGTTAGGCAAAGGTTTAGGAGGAAGGATTAAGGGATGAAGGGGATAAAGGATGTTTCTGCTTCCCCTTTTCCCTTTCTCCCTCTTCTTTTTCCTCTTTACCTTTACCCTTTTTCCACAAGAGTGCGACACTACCTTTCGTAAGATATCTATTGTGGACACCGAGCAGAATAATTAGTCCTCAGGGAAGTTCCACTAAGTAGTGTGATTGAGGACGACTGGCAAAATTTTATTTGTTTGAATCACCAAAAATATGCTTGCTTGTTGAAGAACCCATAATAAACGGGCTAGTTTTGAAAGTTTTTGCCTAACAGGGAAATTTGCAATTGATTAGAAATGTCTACTATTTCTATTTATTTAAACGTTATATACAATATCGCAAACATCTAGCATTAGGCAAATTAATTGCAAATCTTTATATATTTTTAATGTTTTGCTCAAAGAATAAGACCTATAGAACCCATTTGACATCTTTTACTGTGTTGAAGTAAAGTGAGCGCAAAAGTT
>NZ_JABXKQ010000124.1:30382-210142 GCF_017114945.1 Nostoc sp. JL34 | reverse complement strand
ATGAATCCACCTCAGAACTCCGTTCATCCACCTTTGAACTGGATGAATCCACCTCGGAACTCCGTTAATCCACCTTTGAACTGGATGAATCCATTTCGGAACTCCATTAACCCACCTCGGAATCTTAAACTCTTGCCTACCTCTTCATCCTCGACCTTTGGAGAATAGGCTTAAACCTTCTGTGCCGATATCTTTGAAGATATCCATGTAACAGCTGTCTAAGTGCCAGATATGGTTTATGGTCGTGATCGAGCCTATTTGGGAACAGGTTGGGCTTATCCACTGCATTTAAGTGTGCAAGGTGGGATACAACTTAGCCGTGAAGATCAAAAAGTTAAAGAATCTATTTGGATTATCCTCCGCACGGGTGTAGGTGAGCGGGTTTATCGACCGACCTTTGGTTCGCGCTTGTCGGAACTGGCGTTTGCACCTTTAAATAGCGATACCCTACTGCGAATCCGTCTTTATGTTTTGGAAGCTTTAGAAGTTTGGGAACCACGCATTACTATCGATGAAGTTGTTACCGACCCTGACCCTGTGCGTGGCAGAGTGGACATCATCATCAATTATCGGCTCAAAGACGGCCCCGATATTTATAGTTTTGTTTATCCTTATTATTTGGTATCAGCTGGGGAGGAATCGTGAACTTTGACTTTTTACCAAAATTACCTTCTTCCAACTTAGACGATCGCGCCTTTGATGATTTGGTGCAAGAATGTATTATGCGTATTCCTCGCTACTGTCCAGAATGGACAGACCACAATCTCAGCGACCCAGGAATTACGCTCATTGAGTTATTTGCTTGGTTAACTGACCAAATGTTGCTCAGATTCAACCAAGTACCCCGAAAAAATTATGTTGCTTTTTTAGAATTACTAGGTATTCGTCTCCAGCCTCCCGCGCCAGCCCGTACAGAATTAACTTTTTATTTAAGCGCTGCATTACCTGAAGCCTACACGATTCCCGCAGGATTGGAAGCCTCAACTATTCGCACTGAGACAACAGAAGCAATTACCTTCAGCACAGATTCTCCTCTAATTATCGGTAAACCCCGCATCCAACATTTCTTAACTGCCCAAACTACCGAAGATATTCCCCAATCTCTGCGCGAAAGAGTCACAACTTCATGGACTCGTCAATCTAACGGTTACTGGACAGGTAATGAACAACCGATTTTTGAAGAGGAACCCCAGCCTGGTAACTGCTTTTATTTAGCAATTAATTCTGACAATCCTTTAGACGCTAATGTTTTAGAAATTATTTTCCAAGGGGCTGCGGCTACTCCGGCTGGGATTAACCCCAATCAACCACCCCGGAGATGGGAAGCCTGGGATGGGGAAAATTGGCAATCAGTTTTATTGCAAGAATCAGATGATAAAACTCGTGGTTTCAGTTTTTATGAAATCGCCCAAGAGGGTGAAAACCCCTCTCAAGGTGCAGAGGTACGTCTGCATTTACCTCAAATTTGGCCTGTAGCTAATTTTACCTCTTACCGAGGCCGCTGGTTACGCTGTAGCTTTGTTTCTACGGAAGCGAATGAAACAGGTTACAATCGTCCGCCACGAATTATTGGTTTAGCAGTGCGTTCAATTGGCGGTACTGTTAGGGCTAGCCATAGTACGCTGATTCAAGATGAGCGATTGGGAATTAGTGATGGTACGCCCGGTCAAAGTTTCCAGTTACAAACAGCACCAATTTTAGAACGCCGAGAAAATGAGTATATTTTAGTTACTCCTGCTGGTGGTTTGCCTCAAAAGTGGACTGAGGTGAGAGATTTTGCTGATTCTGGGCCGCATAACTTTCATTACACCATCGATTCCATCACTGGTACAATCCAATTCGGGCCGCTGATTCGGGAACCTAGCCAACTTAAACAGCAAACACAGGTGCGAACGCGAATTCAGCAACCATCACTAGACGACACATCTGTACAAGTTCTGGAAAATAACCAGTCTGAACACCAATATGGGGCGATTCCTCCCCGTGGCTCAGAGATTAGGATGGTTACTTATCGTACAGGCGGTGGTAGAGAAGGCAATGTTCAAACTGGGGCAATCCAGTTTTTGAAGTCTGCATATCCTTATATTGCTAGTGTGGTCAATCGTGTACCAGCAATAAATGGAGCAGATGCCGAATCGCTGGAACAAGCTGTAATGAAGGCTCCCCGCATCCTCCGCACGCGCGATCGTGCCGTCACTGCTGAAGATTTTGAAGTTTTGACTCAACAGGCGGGTGCTGGTGCGATCGCCCGCGTCCGGTGTTTGCCAGCGAATTCTCGTAGACAAGCTGGTATAGTTAGTTTGCTGGTAGTTCCTTATGCAAACACAGATGCGATCGCCCAAGGCAATGGCATGACACCAGAAGATTTTGCCCTCAGTAATGCCCTGCAAGAGCAAATTTTGACTTATTTAGATGAAAGACGCTTATTGGGGGTACAAGTAGAGTTACAAGAGCCGAATTACGTAGGTGTTTCTGTACAGACAGAAGTTGCTCTAGAGCCAGCATACAACAACCCTTTTGCCAGCGAGGAAATTCGTCGGAATTTAAGGCGATCGCTGTATAAATATTTAAACCCCTTAACTGGAGGAATCGACGGCAAAGGTTGGCCATTTGGGCGACCAGTTTATACATCAGATATTGTCGCATTACTGCAACAAACCCCAGGCGTGCGTCATTTAGGCCCCGTCTTGCTGTTTCCCATCCGCAAGCAAGGAGAAAATTGGCGACGACAACCATCCCCTGAACAATTGATCGATCCGGGATCGGAAGGTTTGATATGTTCTTGGGCTGATACAAATCTGCGTTCCAATCACGACATCCAAATCATTAATCGCTGATTTGTCATTTGTCATTTGTCATTTGTCATTTGTCAGTAATTATTCTCCTCCCAGTCCCCAATCCCCAATCCCCAATTCCCAATCCTATGGTTCAAAGTCGTTCTAGTCCAGCTGTAAGCATTCAATTAACGCCAATGCAAATTCCCGAAGCTTTACCTGTGGCAGGTTTAGCATTTGCAAATGCAGAAAACATCAATGTAGCTGGACGTAGTTTGCTTTTGCATCCTGGACATCCCAGTGAGATGATTGTGCAAGTGCAAAACTTAGAACAACGTCCTTTGCGGGTAAGCTTAAGCGTTGAAGGAAACTTCCCGTCACAGTGGTGTCAGATTGGTACAGAAGGCAGTGAGATACCGCCTCGCGGACAAATGGATGCTGTCCTCTACTTCTCAATTCCCGACACATTTTTTGAAGACCAAGAAGCGATCGCTCCTGGAAAAAAAGACAAACTAACACTCAATTTTCGCAGCCTAATTACCCTACATATAGACTCAGGCACGGACAACGAACAAATCGAGAGAAGCGAGTATTTCGATTTATATATTCGTCCCTACACTGCCTACATGGAATTCTTGCCAATTTTGTATCGGGAAGTAGACTTTATTGGTCGCTTCATGAAAATATTTGAGCAAGCTTTTCAACCAATAGTTGATAGTTACAACGTCATGTGGGCAAACCTCGATCCCTTGACAGCACCACAAGCATTACTACCCTTTATGGCTCATTGGGTTGCTTGGCAAGTAGATTCTGTTTGGGATCTTCAGCAACAACGGCGTTTAATTCGCCGAGCTGTAGAACTCTATCGCTGGCGAGGAACTCGTAAAGGATTGCGTCTCTATTTGCATCTTTATACTGGTTTACCGCTAGACGAACATTTACCAAATGAAGCTGATAAACATATTAGTATTACCGAACCTTTTGGCCCAAGTTTCATTATAGGAGATGCACAACTAGGAAATGCAGTTTTAGCAGGTGGACAACCATATCATTTTATAGTGCGTTTACGTTCAAATATTTCTAGTGGCATCATCAACGAAGAACTTATTCAAAGAATCATAGAACAAGAAAAACCTGCTTTTTGCACCTATGAATTATCTATCGAAAATCCCTCTCATTAAATAATTCATAATAAAGTAAAATTTAATCCAAAATCTAAAATCTAAAATCTAAAATTGCTATGTCCCATCCTTTCCCACCACCACCAATTAAATCCTTTGAACGCTTGCAAGCCGCAGACGGCTTACTAATCAATGCGGAACGTTGGCGCACAGCCCATGAATATCACCGGAATCGGCAAAATGCTCAATATCAAAGTTTAAATCAACCAGGAATTGTCTGCGGTTTAGGCGTGCGAGATGTGACCGCCCCAAGCCAAGTTGAAGCTAGATATCGAGATGGGCGTTGGGTACAAATTCAACCTGGGATTGCAATTGATTTAGCAGGTAATCTAATTGTTGTACCGACTTCTTATGATTTTCCCATCGATTTAGAAGTAGTAAGTTCTGAACCGCTCATGATTTACTTAGTAGTTAGCTATGTAGATCCCGATGAATTGCGGCGCGGACAGCAAAGAGATATTGTTCAAGAGACTTATCGAATTGACCAAATAAACTCTACACCAGCCAGTTCTGAAATAGAAATATGTCGGATACTTCTGCAACCAGGACATACTGAAATTACCCAACCTGCGGATGCTTTTTTCCCTGGATATAATAATATTGATTTGCGCTATCGTCGTCAGGCACAAATGCGTCCTCAAGCACTTGTATGTATGGCGCAGGCGACTCATAGCGATCCAGAATGTGCGCGTAATTTTTTCAGCCTTTCATATTTATTACAAGCAGTAGAACCCCTATACCCAAGTTTGCGAGGGGCTGATGAACCAGGTCAGGTTTCTTTAGCAGAAAATATCCAAGATTATGACATCCTTTATCTCACGGGTGGACAAGCAATTTCTTTAAATAGTCTGGAATTTGAATCCCTCAGAAATTATTTAAATTTAGGTGGTGTACTTTTTGTTGATGCACCAACAAATGCTAATCCTTTAATTGAGAGTACTCAAGCTTTGGCACAACAATTAGAGAGTCCTTTAAGACCTTTAGAAGAATTGCAACGAAGTCATCCTTTAAGGACAAAACCTTTCTTATTTGCCGCCTTGCCAATGGTTAATCAACAACAAATTAAACTATTAATTGGTGGAGGAATTATATTAGCAATTGGAGATTTAGCAACAGCTTGGGGACTGGATAGAGATTTGAGTTTACCCAGATTGACCATTCGGACAGCTCAGGAATTAGGCATTAATATTCTTCACTATGCTTGGAAGCGGCGACAGTTAATAGGTTTGCAACAAGAGGATAATTCAGGGCAGTGGTGAAAGGCAAGCAGATATATCAGAATTCACCATCGGAACGCGTGTTGCAAACAAACTGGAGACATTTTTCAAAGTCATCACCTTGCCAGTTACTAGCAAATTTCAGCAAATTTTTAGCTTTGGAGCGGCGCAGCATTGCTTCCTCATCTTGCATAGAGGCATCTGCTAGTTTAATACCAGAGGCATTTTTTCTAATTTTGAGATATTCGAGATAGTCGAGGGTTTGCTCTAAAATTGATTCTGGAACGGTTTCGAGCGCAGTAAGAAGCTGTTCCTTAATGGTATTCATGGGGGCACTGGAGGATTGATTGTGGATATCTTGATTCTTCATCATTTCCTACCGTTGTTTCTGAAACCGAAGATAGTGATCGCACTAAATTAACGATACCATCAAGGTCTGAAAATGATTGACTTTATTTGTTTGCGATCGCACTATTATTTTTATCGTGTTCAAGTTCTCTCATTAGAGAATCAAAACCACTGGTATTGTTTCCGCTTTGGGCAAATAAAGACCGAATTTTATTGATTATCCCACTCATACTATTCGAGAAAAACTGACCGAGATTATTAACAAAGTTTTTCAGTTTTTCAAATATCGAAACCTCGACAGTGGAGTATTTATTGACAATTGGATATACAATTTTTCCTTTTTCTGTTTCATAGTATTCTTGTTCAGGCATCAACATTGATGTGAGTGGTTGCACCTGTTTTGCCATATCGGCTTCGGTTCGTTTATTGCTGAGGAATAAAACATCATAAATTTTCCCATTCCAGCTAGCCCAATAATGGTTTTGGAAAAACCATCGTTTTCCGTCATCACAATTGGGCTTTTTCCCTTGGTATGGGGTAGCCCCAGCTTCACTCAAAAAAGGTTTGGCGATACTTTCAATTGTTATTTTTTCAATGCCAAAGTATTCTTCTGCAACTTTTTTAAAAGCACGGGCTAATGTCTGACAATCTCCTTCTGGAGAGCCTTTTAAGAGCGTTTCTGGACTCTTACTCACCATTGTGTATTGAAATTGGATATTTACAAAATTTTTGAAAAGTTGTTCCAGGATTTTATCTTGTGGCAATGTGTCATCTATACCATTGACTAGTGTTTTGGCTAGTGAATATTCTTGTAGAAATTTTTGTTTTTTATCTGCTGAGTTATTTACTGCTAATATTTCTTCAGACTTTGCTTGTTCGTTCTTATTAGCTGGTATCGTCTGCTGTGCATCCTGGTTTTGCAGAGGAGATCGATTAATTTGGTTGACTACAGAAGTAGCGACTCTATCCGCCTCTTGCTCATATCGATCTCCTGATTGACCAATAGTCAGTTTTGGCTGTATTTCTCCTATTGACAAGCTATCAGCACGTTTTATCGCCATTTTGCTCAGGTTATGACCAAACTGCGAAGAGTGTTCCTTACCTTGCTGCAAAGACTCACTCATCTTTGTTTGCAAGACAGTGAGTCGCTCTTGTCCCTCTGGCGTAATCGTGCCATGTTTGGCTTGTATTTGGAGTTTCGTTGCCTCAAACTGATATTGTTGAAATTTATGATTTTCTACCTTTGCCTGTACTATAGGCTTGGTGGAGCCAAGTTGAGAGTGGGTAGTTAATAAATGTGTAGGCGTAGCCCGTCGTAGACATTGCAACTGACTTTGCTCTGACGAATAAGCGGATGAGTCAGCTTTTTTGTGGATTTGTAGCCGTTCTTTCATCGCTAGTTTCAAAAGTCAATAGTGGGTAATCTATATATTATGTCACTTACTTAAAGATCCCCGACTTCTTAAAGAAGTCGGGGATCTGTGGATTGCGATAATTTCTACCGAATTAAGAACGCCGTACATTTAAGCAACACCATTCTTTGCGTTTCCACAGGGTAGCAACAACCCAGCCATTTTCTTCTAAAGCGTCAGCAACAGCTTTAGATTGTTCTAGTAAAATACCACTGAAGATTGCCCAAGTTTCAGGTTTAGCGATCGCACTCATTTCTGGAATTAATTCAATAATTACATGAGCCAAAATATTGCAGACGATACCATCCACTGGGCTTGCAATTAGTTTTGTCAAAACGTCTACACTTCCCAGTGCAGGTAGTAAACGTTCTGGATTAATATCGTTCAGCGCACCATTACTGATAGTTGATTGCACCGCCAAAGGGTCATTATCTACTGCATAGACTTTCTCTGCTCCCAATAGCAGCGCCCCAATGGAAAGGATACCAGAACCACAGCCAATATCCGCAATTACCAGATGTTCGTGTTTGCCACTATTACCCACAAACGACTGTGAAACTCCACTTAGCCGCATTTCCAGCGATTCCAAACATAGCTGAGTGGTTGCATGGTTGCCTGTACCAAATGCTACACCAGGATCGAGGCGAATTACTAACCGTTCCGTTGTTTCTGGTAATGGTAGCCAAGCGGGGTTAATTAAGAAGCGATCGCCTATTTCTTGTGGATGCCAATATTGTTTCCAGCTAGTCGCCCAATCTTCCTCATCAATTAACTGCCATTGCAAGGAAGGAGATGAAACTCCTACACAGATAGCATCTTGACGCAGCCACAGCGATAGGGCTGCCAAATCTAGTAGCTGTGTTTGAATTGTCGGCAGATAAGCCCTGACTAAAGATGAATTTCCTTTATTTTCACTAGCTGTCCCACGACAGCCAAAATCTTCCAGTCGCCAAAAGATCGATTCTTCTAGGTCTGGTTCACATAAAATATTCAGTTCCCACCAGGTGTTTGCCATTTTTGTGTGCTGTTAGCGCTAGCGGGGCGTTCAGCCCATGCTGAGTGCTGAGTGCTGAGTCAAGAAAAGTTAGGAGTGAATAGTTAGGAGTTAAAAGTTAAAAACTCCTAACTCCTAACTCCTAACTCCTAACTCTCTCAAACTCAGCACTCAGTACTCATAGTGTTACTGTATATGCGTCCCGAATACCAGGGACTTTTATAATCTCATCCAAAATGCCCTCTGGTAAAGGGTCATCTATACTCAGAGCCATTACGGCATCACCACGGACGATTTTACGACCTACTTGCATACTGGCAATATTCACATTAAAACTGCCGAGTAGGGAACCAAGTTTGCCGATAATCCCTGGCATATCGCGGTGCAGGGTAAACAACATATATTTGCTGGGTGGGACGTTAATCGGGAAACCATCAACGTCGGTGAGGTGGATTTCCCGCTCACCCAACAAAGCACCTGTGACAGAATGAGTACCTAAAGTACCCGTGGCTTCTAGATGCAGCGTGCCGGCATAGTCTCGAATGGAAGCATCGCGGGTTTCAATCACCCGAATTCCGCGTTCTTTGGCTTCTATGTTGGCATTTACGTAATTTACTCGTTCCCGCAAAGCTTGGTAAAGTAGTCCTTTGAGGGCAGCGACGATCAAAGGCTGACTTTTGTTGGTTGCGAGTTCCCCTTGCAGTCGAATATTGAGTACTTCCACCCGTCCGCCAGCTAGCTGTCCTACCAGATTACCTAGAGTTTCTGCTAGTTGCATATAAGGTTTGAGTTCTTCCAACACATCGGGGCCGAGTCCAGGAATGTTGACGGCTGAACGTGCTGGTAGTCCTAAAAGTACATCGCGAATTTGTTCGGCAACATCAATAGCCACATTCACTTGAGCTTCTGCGGTAGAGGCTCCCAAGTGGGGGGTGAGGATAACTTCTTTACCTAGCGATCGCAATTCCGATTCACCCAGTGGTTCTGACTCGAACACATCCAAGGCTGCACCGCCGATTTTACCCGCTTTCAGAGCTGCCGCTAAAGCTACTTCATCAATAATCCCACCACGAGCGCAGTTGATAATCCGAGCGGTGGGTTTCATCTTTGCCAAGGTTGTGGCATTGATTAAGTGGGTAGTTTCTGGGGTTTTCGGGATGTGGAGGGTGATATAGTCTGCTTGCTGGAAAAGTAAATCTAGTTCCACTAACTGACAGCCAAGTTGTTCGGCTCGTTCGGTAGAAATAAATGGGTCATAAGCTAGGAGTTTCATCCCCATTGTCTTAGCTACAGCCGCAACATGGGAGCCAATTTTACCCAAACCGACAACACCGAGAGTTTTTTTGTAGACTTCCGCGCCAACAAAGCTATTGCGATCCCACGCACCGCGTTTCACCGAGGCGTTAGCATCGGGGATGTGGCGAGACAAAGCCAAAATCATTGCTAGCGCATGTTCAGCCGCAGCAATTGTATTTCCCTCTGGAGAATTGACTACCACAATTCCCCGGCGGGTGGCAGCGGGAACATCCACATTATCCACACCCACACCCGCACGACCGATGATTTTTAGCTGGGTGCCGGCATCAATGATTTCTTGAGTGACGCGCGTACCAGAGCGAATCATCAACGCGTCATACTCACCAATAATTGCGATCAGTTCCGCTGGTTTTAGACCTAGTTTGACATCAACGGTTGCAACTTGCGAAAGAATGTCAATTCCAGCTTGGTCAATCGAATCAGAGACAAGAACCTTAGACATGATTACTTCATTTAAAGCTACAGGTTTTGCTGCACAAGACTTTTTAGTTTAGTCTTTATCTGTCGCAATTCAGCAAAAATTATTCGTTTGAATATCGACTTAACCTTAACTTACACTATCTGGTGGTGGTATCAAAGCATTAGTTGCTTCTGGTGGATACTGCCTCCTAAGTATTTGAAGGTGAGTGGCTATTTGCATCATCCTGTCGCTAAATATAAAGCATGAATAGCACTAAGCACCGATATATTTATTAATAGTTACCAAAATTTTATCGGCTGAAGCAACTTTCTGAGTGGGGTAAAAATGCCTGTATTCTTGACTGGGCTGCAACTTGAGATCGGGTAATGCTATAGACAACCACGAAACGAGCGAGTAACTATTATATCTATCAAATCTTGGCTATTTCTAAATACCACAAGTGGTATCCCTTAGTCAAAGCAAAATATTGCAACTTTTATCCCAAACAGGCGTTTAAATTCACCAACTGTTCAGCTTTTGATTTGTTCGTATCGCATATTACCAGAGTTAGTTTTCTGGTCAATGCCCCATCTTACCATAAAATGTTTGTGCAAGAGTCTAAGGAAGTCGTGAAAGCTTTCTGGGAAGTTTGATATTCTCTTGAAGATGAATAAAGCTCAATTAACTAACATCATCTAAGTCATTCAATTAAGTCATTCAATAATATTGAAGCTAAAACTAAAAATATTTACTTCCAAAAGCTGGAAGGCAAACAGGATCGTATCTATCTTTGTAAATAATTATTTTGATTTTTTTATTCCTAAAGATTCAACTTAATCAAGGCAGATTGCAGATAAAGATATGTCAATAATCTTGTATGATTTTTTCAGTAAGTTAACTATAAACAACAACAAATAGAATAACAAATACCTAGACTCGTAGGACAACGCTCTAATACTGGAGCAAATATCACCAGCTTAATCATTCTGCTCGCCATATTTGGGGTACTTTCCGAATACTTTGGTGTGATTGATATAGTTCCCGGTTTTGGACGAGAGGGACGATATTTTCAGCTGAAGTTTCAGGCGACTAACGAACAATTGATTCAACAACCAAATCAATAAAAATACCAGGGATATATATAATACTTAAAGGTAGTGATATTATCGATAAAGTGGTCGTCACCTACGACACAGGTAAGAAAATTGTCCGAATTATAGATTTAATTTTTGATCGGGAACGCAATCAACTTTTGGGTTTTCTAGTTGCAGAGAAGGGATTGTTTCGAGACGCAAAAGTGATTCCTCTACAAGAGGTACAAGCGATCGGGTCAGATGCGATCGTAGTTAACTCGAAAGAATCTGTTGTGAAGGCACATCGTGTCCCTGTAATTAAAGAGATTCTGCACCAGAATATCGTGTTGAGAAAAAAGAGAATTCTGACTACAGAAGGACTCGACCTGGGTGGATTGGTCGATTTGTTCTTTGATGAGCATAGTGGACTAGTGGAAGGATACGAAGTTTCTGGCGGTGTATTTGCCGATGCTTATTCGGGGCGATCGTTCGTTCCTGCTAGCGAAGCACTGAAAATTGGTGATGATGTTGCTTTTGTACCTCCAGAAACTGCTCAATTGATGGAAGAACAGGTCGGTGGTATCCGAGGAGCCGTTCAGGCAACTGGAGATAGATTACAGGACTCAGCCCAGACTACTAACCGCAGACTGCAAACAGCAGCTCAAACTGTGAACGAGCAACTGCAAAGCTCGGTAGAGAAAGTGAACCGCGGGCTACAGTCAGCGAGCCAGAATGCAGGTGAGCAATTGCAAGCCGCAACTGATGCTACTAGCAGCAAACTACAAGACTTCAATCGAGATGCAACTGCTTCCCTGACAAACAATTTGGTCGATCCTGCCGAACAAAAGGTATATGTGATTGGCAAGTGTGTGGAGCGGGATGTGCTGACTCCAGATGGAAATGTACTGCTACTAAGGAGTCACGCAAAAATAACTTGAACACTTTTAATTGGAAAGTAAGGCTGACAGCTTATTCAAAATTAAATTTGTACAACTTATTTTTACATGATGCCTAAAGGGTCAAGAAGTCACCCTCGTCAATGCAGAAGCGGCCGATCGCCTGGGTATCCTTGATGAACTCTATCGAGCCACGGGTGGCAGTCTGACTGCCAACATCAGCCGCAATTTACAAGCAGCAACAGAATCTGTTAGCAATCGAATTGGCAGCGTAACTCAGAGCAGCACCGCTAGTCTGCGTCACTCAGTTGATTCCTTGGCAGCAAATGTAAATGTAGCGATCCAGCAGGCAAGAAAGAGGGCGCAGAGTCTTGCGAACAGTGCGTACTGACGATGGCTTAATTATTGCGGCATCTGGGCAGATTGTGACAGAATCCCTTCTCGATCGCGCTCAGATTTACGCTAAAGAAATAGAATTGCTGAACGCTGTCGGGCTGAATCTGGCAACCGCAGTCCGTTCTACCGTGAGTGACAGATGGTTAGAAAACAAAGTTCAACTGGGCGATCGAGCAAGCATCGCTCAAGAGAATCTCAACACTTTCTGGCAAGCCTTGAAAGCGAAGGCAGAAAAGTTACAAAGACGTAGCAGACGGGCAATGAAAAATCAACGGATTGAACAAGCATTGGGTCGTCCAGTTACTCGTGTCATTCTTGACCCAGAAGAGAACGTGATATTGAATGTAGGTGAATTGATTACACATCGCGCCGTCAGTCAAGCTGAAACAAGTGGAGTTCTGAATATCTTACTAAGTTCGGTTTATAGCAAGGAGCCGCAAATCTCTGACAAGGAGTTACGTGCTTCAGAACATGGAACGGCAGCCTTAGTACATCATGGTAATGGGCGATCGCAACTTGAATCCAAATCGATCTTGTGACTTTGACCATAAAATAATCAAAAAGGTCAAGATGCTTATTTATCGTGTGCAAGTAAATTAGGTAGGGGACTTCCAACAAATAAATTACCCAATCTTGTGGGGTGGACGACACGAGTACCCTTGTATATCGGCGCTCATGTTGCTCACCCCACAAGAAGTAGTTGAGTATTTTTTTATTTGTCAGTCTCTAGAACAAAAATATGCACTAACGATTGATTTCTGCGAAGACATCGCTAGCAGATAAATCGCTATAATTCTGGTGAGCCAAATATCCTTTGAGTTTTGGGGAAACCAGCCATGTTAGAGTACAACTTGCCAAGGTACTTGCCCTCAGCCGAGGAACTACCAGACTCTGATGAAACGCCTGTGGATAATGAACTGCAAGAATTAATACCAGGCTTGCTAAAGGCGATCCTGCTGATACTTTGGTCAGAACGCATGGATGTTAGATTTATGTATTTTTCATAAATGATTGTTGAAATTTCTGCATCTCATCAATTAGATTGCACACGCTTGATGCAATTGCGTCCATGTAACTTAGCAGCATATAGCGCTTGATCTACTACTTGCAATAACTCATCAGTGGTTTTTCCATGATCTGGAAACACGGCCACTCCACCCGAAACCGTTGTATGTATTTCTTTATCTCCAGATTCCAAACACGCAGCTTGAAACGATAACCGGATTTGTTCGGCGAACTCAAATGCTTTCTCCTGTGTCAGTCCTGGTAAAGCTAATACAAACTCCTCACCACCATATCTGCACACAATGTTTTGAGAATCACTATAGTCGCGAAGAATATCTGCAAATACCTGAATTACGCGATCGCCAGTCTGATGACCGAATGTATCATTAATATTTTTAAAATAATCGATATCCATAATTATCAAGGCAACTTGCTCAGAATCCCGCATTGCTCGTATTAGTTTTTTTGGGAATATCTCGTCAAAATAACGCCGATTAAACAAGCCTGTCAGTCCATCCCGCATAGCCTGTTCTTGTAACTGAACCTGTAATGTTTTAATTTCAAGTACCTGTTTTTGCAAATATTCATTCGCGTGTCGGAGTTCAAATTCAGCCTGATAACGTTGGGTAATGTCACGCAAAACAAGTAAACGGCCTGTTAACTGCTTGCGCCGATTGTGTAATGAGGTAATTAGTAACTCTACATAACAAGGAGTTACCGAATCTATGAATATCTCTGTTTTGACGCTTTCATGAGTATGGTACAGCCTGATAATTTCTGGCCATTTTGCCAAAACTTGAGCGGCGGGTTGTCCAATATGCTGCTTTTTCACCCCAATAAGATGTTTGAGCGCCGGATTAAAGTCAATAATCCGGTTCTTGGCATCCAACACCATCACACCGTCACTCATATTCTCAATCAACGTGTCTCTAGCGACAGGAACGAGGTCAAACATTTGGAAGCGAAACAGGCTAACAAAATAGAACAGTCCAGCCAGCATAAAACTCATGGGAGTAATATTTAGACCAGGAGGAGTGAGGCGGAGCATATACAAGCTAGCGCCTAATATTGGTAATACTGCGCCAACTAATGCCATGCTTGACTGCCGACGATACAAAACTGATGGCACTAAGGCTTTCTGAATAAGCATTACTACCCCTGTAAGCGTGTAGATGTAAACACAGGTCATGATCCAAAAAAAACCAACATTATGTTGATAAATCACAAAATTACTTCCTTTGGGATCTGGCAAAAAGCCAGACCAGACTAAACCATGCCATTCGTTTGTTGCTACCAAAATCACATTGAAGGTAGGGATAGCCCACAGCAACGCAGTATTTCGAGGCGTTAGCCAACGATTTTTGTTCGTGAAGTGCATTGCAAATATGAGGAAGAGTGTAATTACACTGCCTGAGCCGACATACTCCAGCTTTGACCAAAATATTTTTTCTCGGAGGATAATTGCTGCTGCTTCCATTGCTGCAACTGTAGCGTATCCCGCGATCGCTAGCATCATCGAAATAAAAGGCTTGCTAGCCAAAGAAATTGAGCGACGCTGCCAAGCTGCAAACGCAACAGTCGTTGAGATGATTACAGTGAGACTCAGAAGAACAAAGTAGAGATTGTACTGAAAAAGCATAGTTACGAAGCATTTTATAGCTGATCTCAACTTTATGAGATAAGTTTGATCCAGTAATTTTTATAATTACTTCAAAGTGATCAAGTTACAGCATAATTCTGAATTCTGAATTCTTACAGAAAAACTATTGCTTTTTAGGGATAACGTTCCTGATTCCACTTTTAGAGCCAACAGTATCACCTTTGTAGCGAGGGATGATATGAATACTGGCGTGCATAATATTTTGACCTGCGGCTCTATTGATGTTCATTCCTACATTAAAGCCATCAGGCTCAAATTCTGTTGTGAGAATTTCTTGTACTTTATTCACCAAAAACCAGCAAGCAGATTGTTCTTTAAATGGTAGTTCAAAATAACTGCTAACATGACGTTTAGGAATAACTAAAACATGACCTTTAGTTATAGGATAGCCATCAAAAATAGCATAAGCAGTTGCTGACTCAGTTAATAGCCTGAGAGTTTTATAGGGATTACAGAATATACAATAGTTAGATGAATTTCGCTGATGATTATAGTGGATATATTCATATACTTCCCGATATTCATCTAAGCAAATTGAAGTAAAGGGAAGTTTGGCAATACACTGATAGGTAGGTTTTTTGTGAACATAATGTTCTCGAAACCCTTCCCTCTTGATATCCCTTCTTACAGCATAATAAGCTTTGCCTCCTGGTTTTAATAAGTGTGATATTTCCATTAGGACATTAGTTTGTTCTTCGGTAAATAAGACATTTAAAACATAAAAGCAAATTATTGTATCAAATTTAGTATCAGGATATTCTGGAAAATAATAAGGGTCATAGCCTGTAATATCACAACCTTTTTGGTGCAGTATTTTAACATCATTACCAAAGCCACAACCAAAATCTAAGATTTTGCCTTGGAGAAGGTTTTGATTTAACAAAAACTGCGCTGGAAATGATAGATAATTTCTTTCGATCGCAGTAAGATGGCTGAACTGATTTTTTTGCTGTTTCATGGAATGAATTTTGGTGCTGATGTACCAAAATTATTATTCCCAGCATTTGTTAGGTTATGCGATATCTACAACGGGTTACGCCTACGCATCAGGGTCAATACCTAGCTCACGTAACTTAGCTGCTAATATATCAGCACGTTGGCGTTCCTGTTCAGCTCGTTGGCTTTCCTGTTGGGCGCGTTGGCTTTCCTGTTCAGCTCGTTGGCGTTCTTGTTCAGCCCGTTGGCTTTCTTGTTCAGCGCGTTGGCGTTCTTGTTGGGCTTGTTCACTACTCCACAACAGCAAATTTCCTTCTGTATCCCACCAGCGCAGCCAATTCATGGTTTGGCATAATCTTTCACCTTGCCAAATTCCGAGAAATAACTCTAACTCAGGAATCCAAAAGCGTCCATTGGCGTCTGCTTGCTGCAAGGTATATTGTCCATTTTGCAAGCAGCGTAGTTCTATGCTTGGTTCGTAAGGGTCGTAGGTTACGTAGGTTGGAACTTGGAGAATCTTTTCATAATAATAGAGTTTACCGTAGGGTGAAGTTGAACGGACTGAGAGTTCTCCGCCTTCTGTGTCTGAAAGAAATTCCATCACCACAGCCACAGCAGCGCCTTCTAAATTCGGGGTGTAGCTGCGACGAACTACATTTGTTCCCACAGACTGCACTTGAGGAACGTAAAACCAGTCTGGGGCTTTGACAACGATTTTTTTGTTGACTGTGGCTACAAGTCCAAAGTTAGAGCCAATCAGCATCTGGGGTTGGATGCGTGCTGCGGTTCCCAAAGCATCGGTAAGCGCAGCAGCGATCGCAGGTTGTTGAATATTTTCCACTGGATCGTCAGGTAAAATGAAGTCGGCTGGAAGTGCTTCCCAAGTAACAGTTGGTTCTTTTTGGATGGGGTTAACTTGTAAAACCATAAAACTACTCCCAATATGAACGCACAGTATATAGGAATCCGATTTGATTTTTGATATGTAGGGGAGCCAGTGCTTTGTGGAGGTTCCCGCCGCTCGTTTCCCCTTGGGAGAAGGTGGCGTTGTGTTATGGCCGGATTAGGGGATCTGACCCCCTATTCGCCAGCTGTATCCTCAAAGGAGTTGGGAATCTGCGGGTTGCAATTCTCACAAATCAAATAAGATTTGAAAAGTTAGGAAGATGGTTAACCCAAGGCGGATTTTAACTCACTTTCCGCTTGTCCCAACGCATCTGGTAATTTGCTCGCATCGCGTCCGCCTGCTTGGGCTAAGTTCGGTCTTCCACCGCCACCGCCACCGCAGATTTTAGCGATCGCACCCACAAATTTACCAGCTTGCAGTCCTTTTTTGTTCACTTCTGGACTAAAAGCTGCAACTATACTAACTTTCCCTGCTTCAGGAACAGAACCCAGTACCACTGCACCGTTACCGATTTTTTGCAACAAGCGTTCGGCTGCGGTTTTCAATGATTCTGGATCAACATCTTCTAATTGGGCGACAATAATTTTATGGCCGCCTACGGTTTCTGCTGTTTGTAGCAAGCTGTCTGATTTAGCGATCGCTAGCTGTACCTTTAAGGTTTCTAATTCTTTCTGGCTATTTCTCAGTTCGCTTTGCAGACTTGTGATTCTGTCTGGTAATTCTTCGGGTTTAACTTTAAAGCGATCGCTCAAATCCTTAACTACTTTATCCCGAAGGTTGAGATAATCTAGTATTGCTGGCCCCGAAACAGCTTCAATCCGCCGCACCCCAGAAGCTACGCCAGCTTCCGAGATAATCTTGAACACGCCAATTTCAGCAGTATTACTGACATGAGTCCCACCGCATAGTTCCATTGATACGCTGGGAAAATCAATTACCCGCACTTCATCACCGTATTTTTCGCCGAACATAGCAACAGCACCTCTAGCTTTTGCTTCTGCTAAAGGTAATACTTCCACTTTCGCAGCATGGGCCTCAGCAATCCAACTGTTCACCTGTTCCTCAACTTGTTGGACTTCTTCTGCTGTCAACGCGCGGGGACAGTTGAAGTCGAAGCGCAACCTATCAAAGGAAACGAGGGAACCAGCTTGAGATATGCCCTCATCAACAATTTTCTTCAACGCCGCTTGCAACAGGTGCGTTGCGGTATGGTTAGCTTGGGCGCGACGCCGACAAGCCGGATCGATTTGGGCTGTAACATTATCGCCTACGCGCAGTGTACCGCGTTCGATGCGTCCGAAGTGAACAAAGAAATCAGATTCTTTCTTCACATCTTCTACGCGAACTACAATCCCATCACCAGAGATATAACCGCGATCGCCGATTTGTCCCCCAGATTCAGCATAAAATGGCGTTTTGTCAAGGACAATTTGCACCTCTGTTCCCGCTTCTGCTTCATCTTGCGAAACACCTTCTACCAAAATCGCTTCGACTTTCGCCGTCGCCGCAGGTTGGGTATAGCCTAAAAACTCGGTGACTTGGATGTGTTCTGCTAATTTGTCGAGGGAACCTTGCACAGTTAAATCGATGGTTTCATGTGCTGCTTTAGCACGTTCCACCTGCTTTTGCATTTCGGCATCAAATCCCGCGTCATCAACTGTTAGATTATTTTCCTCGGCAACTTCTTGAGTAAGTTCGAGGGGAAATCCGTAGGTGTCATAGAGGGTAAAGGCACTTTCACCGCTAATTTGAGTTTCCCCTCGCTGTTTCACCTCTTGGATGATTTCTTCTAGCAGTTTTTCGCCTCTATCCAGAGTTCTGAGAAAATTGGATTCTTCCCGTTGCAACTCAGCTTTAATTGCTGCTTCCCGTTGGCGCACATTGGGGTAAGCTGATTCTGAAAGAGCGATCGCAGTTTCGGCAACTTGGGTAGTAAATTCACCAGAAATCCCAATTAATCGCCCATGACGCACCACCCGCCGAATTAATCGCCGCAGCACATAACCGCGTCCGACGTTGGAAGCGCGAATTTCATCAGCAATCATGTGGATGACAGCCCGAATATGATCGCCAATGACTTTTAGGGAAGTTTTGGTTTTTTCATCACTGCTGTGGTAATCAACACCAGCAATTTGCCCTGCTGTTTGGATAATTGGGAAAATCAGGTCAGTTTCGTAGTTATTGGGCACTTTTTGGAGAATTTGCGCCATTCTATCCAAACCCATGCCGGTGTCGATGTTCTTGTTTTGCAGCGGCGTTAAACTGCCTGATGCATCCCGGTTATACTGCATGAAGACGAGGTTGTAAAACTCGATGAACCGGGAATCGTCTTCTAAATCGATATTTTCGTCACCGCGTTCTGGGTGGAAGTCGTAATAAATTTCGGAACAAGGGCCACAAGGGCCAGTCGGCCCAGATACCCAAAAGTTATCATCTTCGCCCAAGCGTTTAATTCTCGCTACCGGCACACCAATTTGATCGCGCCAGATTCCAAAGGCTTCATCATCATCTTTAAAAACGCTGACGACAAGATTTTGGGGGGAAAAGCCAAAGATTTGTGTAGAGATTTCCCAACCCCAAGCGATCGCTTGTTCTTTAAAATAATCACCAAAGCTGAAATTACCCAGCATCTCAAAAAACGTGTGATGCCGTTTAGTGCGTCCAACATTTTCGATGTCATTGGTGCGGATACACTTTTGCGAAGTCGTAGCCCGCTTGAATTCTGGTGTGCGCTGCCCCAAGAATATTGGTTTAAATGGTAGCATCCCCGCGATCGTCAGCAGCACGGTTGGGTCTTCTGGCACGAGGGAGGCACTTGGAAGAATTTGGTGTTCCCGTTGGGCAAAGAAGTCGAGAAATATGTTGCGAATTTCGTTACCGCTTAGGTACTGGGGATTTGAAGACATAGGTGTTTTTAACTTTAGACTTTAGACTTGGGCGTAGCGGCACTAGGTAGGTGTATTTTCATAAATAGCTTTATATATTCTTGCATTTTGTTTCATATTACTGCCAGCGAATTGTGCCAGTCGGTGAGCAAAATGCAGCAATTAGGATGTTTTTACACCATAATCTAACTCTGGTGAGATGCGGGAGCGCTTTTTGATGGTTAAGATTAATCCTTAAGAAATAGTTTAAAAAATCGATATTGAGGTAACAAATGGCACTAAAACTGAAAGTATCAAATATTGCTTGTGAGGGATGTGCAGACACAATTACTGAGTCTATCCACGTTATGGAACCTGAGGCTAAGGTGGATATCGATGTTAACGCTAAAACTGTCACGGTGGAGTCCGCAGCTTCTGAAGAGTCAATCAAACAGGTGATTGTTGCTGCTGGTTACACTGTTGAAGGTTATTGACTCGGTTCTAGGTTTTGACAAAAGGTTAGATTTTAATATCTCAGGCGACTCTGATAAATTTTTTTTATATTTATTCTGCTTTTTTACGGGCGGAATAGAACTAATTTACCCACATTAGGGGCAGGTTTTGACATCAAGTTTTTTATTTAGCTTTGTTTTCTAGATTTATGATGTTGCGGCAAATAAAAAAAGATGTGAGTTAAGTAAATAAAGAAACACAAATAAAGCGTAGGCAGAGATATTTTATTTATCTTGTTAACGCATGGTGAAACTTGGGTTTATCCTCACTTAAAACTGCGAATTTTACACTACAAATTCGGTCTGTATTTGTAGGGAATGTTAGTAGACAGGAAGCTACTATCCATAGCAGTAATTAGTTTTGCTGTCTATTTTTTTGCCATTCAATTCCTATATTGATACTTGATAAAAGCCTAGTTCATAAAGAAAAAGGCTGAAGTTCTCTATGGCAAATAACATTTTTAATTCAATGAGAAAAGTTTGGTTTTTATAATTCAATGAAAAAATTTTATATTTTCTTTATTTTTCTACTTGGGAATAAATTTATCTGCCTGATGTGACAGTGATGACAAACTATTTGTTTTGGTAGTTTCATCAGGAAAATAGCACTTAAGAAACTACAGGAATAGGTTTTCTACATCCCAATAATATTCAGTATTTTTACTGTTTTAAAAACAAACTCTAAAGAAGACATTAGTTGTCAGAAGTGGATATTTGAGAAACTGTAATAGTAAATATAAAGCCTTAAAAGGAGATTAAACTTGGAAAATCACTGTAAAATTGGCGTTCCAAAAATAATATATCAAGAAATATAACTCAGCCTCAAACATCATATTTAGTATTAGGCAATAAAAGCAGTAAGTTACTCAAGTTAATCTCTTGAAAATTTAAATAGGATAAAAAATAAAGCAATGAATATTTCTATTCTGGTCTTTGGAAAAAAGAATTTTATCGCCACACTTCCAGATCAGATCCGTTATGCGACTGCTTTTAGTGTAGAAGTTATGGACAATCTAAATCAGGCAGTGTCGCGAATTAAAATAACGCCTCCCTATATAATACTGGTGCAGGCTAGTCTGGATGGCAGTATGGAACTGTGCGCTTGGTTGAAAGACCAGACAAAATTATCGTGGATATACTGTATTCTCTTTGAGGATCGTTCGCAGCAGCTAACTGATCGAAATAAGGGTTGGCACAGGGAATTGGAAATGAGTGCTGCGACACTAAAGCAGGGAGCCGATGCTTATATTTGGCATCTGATTGAAGAAAAAAAAGATCATAGCTTGGCAGAGTTGACTGCAAATCATGGACTCATACTTGCTCAATTGACAGTTGGCTTGCGGAAAGCACACAAATACCGAGATTTGATTCGGACAAATGATATGTTATCTGCGATCGCCTTAGCAGATTCGTTGACAGAATTAAATAATCGTCGGGCTTTAGAATGGGACTTACCCAGACAAATTCAAAGAGCCAGGACTCAAAAAACTTCTCTGAGTCTGATTATTCTGGATGTAGATCATTTCAAAAAAGTTAACGATACTCATGGGCATTTAGTAGGCGATCGCATTTTGCAAGTATTATGTCAGCGTTTGCGCCACAATCTGCGCTGTCAAGATACAGCATTCCGCTATGGTGGTGAAGAATTTGTAATACTTCTGGCTAACACTAGCGATGACGAAGCATTATTAGTAGCCCGTCGTCTCAATCGCATAGTCAGCGATGAACCATTTGCACTCAACAATAAACTGACAATTAATATCACCATTAGTCTGGGCACAGCTTCTCTGCGATCTGAGGATGATGAGCAAGGAGAGAGTCTGCTGCATCGTGCCGATCAATGTCTGTTACAGGCTAAAACTTCTGGGCGTAATCGAGTTATTGACTCCAACTACCTATCTCATCATGGCTCACATTTGAAAGCTGTTTCTTCATGAAAGTGGGCATTGAGAATGAATTGGCTTTTGAAATTAGTCCTAAATATTGCATGAGGCGGACAACTGTTCGACCTTGCGGACTACCAAGCTATCCGATAAATTAACCCACGCAGGTGGGTTTTGTCTGTATAGCCGCGATTTCTAATCGCCTGGTTTATTAATAATTTCATTCCAAAGTTGCTGGCGGAATATTTTTTAATTGGAAGTACCTGGTTTAATTTTTTGCTGTTTTATCCATCCACCCAAATCGATGCCAATATCATTTAAAAGTTTTTGAGCATATTCATAACGCTCTGTCTTAATTAAGTTGAATTCTAAAAGTAGACGAGTTTGATAGCGTAAAATATCTAGCTTACTATTCAATGATTCTAAATGGGCTAATTTCTGTTTAGCATACTGTGCTACGATCAGAACATCTAATAAATCGTATAGTTCTGTAATAATCCTATTTCCTAGCAAAAATTTATGATCTCTAGGAAGGCGGTTTAAAATTGGCACATACCACTTGATCAAATCGTAAGTTTTTTGTATGATTGGTAAATCATTCACCTACGCAAAACTAGAAAATAAAAGCTAAAAAAAATTATCGAGCAGAGCGCGAGACATTAAGAAGTGTAAAGAAATAAAGGTTAGAGTGCTAAAGGGCGAGAGCGTAAAGGGCTATCAAGTCCTGCCCCTAACCACCACAACCCGAAAACCCACGTTGCCGCCCTTATTGACACGCGTGTAATAGTTGCGAAGCGCCGAGCGGCAATACCTGGGATTGAGGCGCCACGAACCACCACGCAGCAGGCGATTTTGATTATCATTATCAGATAACCAAGCACTTCCGTCTTTTGGCGCTCCGTTATAATTTTCGTGCCACTCATCCTGACACCATTCCCAAATATTACCATGCATATCAAATAAACCAAAGGGGTTAGCAGGAAATTTACCCACATCTGTTGTTTGCTTACGATATTCACCGTTTGGGGCAGAACCATAGGTATAGTTACCATCGTAGTTCGCTAAATCCGTTGTAATCGTTTCGCCAAAATAAAACGGCGTAGTCGTTCCCGCCCGACAAGCATATTCCCATTCTGCTTCACTGGGCAAGCGATAGGTTTTCTCAGTCTTTTTAGATAGCCGAGCGCAAAACTCAATTACATCATCCCAAGAAACCCGTTCAACAGGTCGATTAGCACCTTTAAAATTGGATGGGTCGGGATTTAAATCAATACTAACCTTGGGTAAGGCGGCAACAGCTTTCCATTGACTCTGAGTTACTGTAAATTTCCCCATAAAAAAGGGTTGAATGGTGACAGAGTGATGTGGGCTTTCCCTGCTAACTCTTTCTGGCTCACTCTCTAGTGAACCCATAATAAATTTACCACCAGGAATTGCAACCATTTCCAGAACTACGCCATTACCCAAGTTTTCTGTAAAAAACTCGGCGCGTCCACGGCTACGGTTAATTTCATAAGTTTTTTTCCCCATACCTAAAAATCCTGCTGATTTGGGGGTTAGAGTCGCTGTTTCAAACTCAAAAGGCTGAGTTTGAATACCTGGGGGAGATGATTCCCTTTTTAGTCGTTCTTGTAATTCTGCTTCCCGTTTTTGATTTTCGGCTCTTTCTTGTTCTTGGCGTAATCTTTCCGCTTCCTGTCTTTTATTTTCAGCTTTTTCTTGCTCTAGACGTAATCTTTCTGCTTCGCGTTGCTGGCGCTCATATTCTATTTGTTTTGATGCCAGCACTCGTTGTTCAATTGGTTGTATATCTTCATCCCGAAGATTCAAAATATTTTGTAAGCGTTTTAAGCCATTGCGGTCTTTATTACTGAGTGGATATTGTTTGATCTGAGATAAAGCTTGCTCATAACGCTGCAATTTTTGCTGGCGCTGACGATAAGGTTCCAAAACCTCAAACTCAATTGCATCAGCCTCATCAGTAGATAACCTCAGATTATTCCGAAACTCATTCAGATAAAAGCGGTTGCCTACAGAAATATCTCCTTCATCCTCAAGGGCAATATTATCAAATTCCTTGCGATATTTCAGGCTGGGGTCATCCTTGGACGACTTTGCCAGAAAAATCCGATAACCGTCCTTAAAAGGATAAAATTCTGGTGTCATAGCGGGGGATGCTTCTTGCACTTTGCTTTTTGCATACCTATGCAACTCGTCTACCGCAATCAAGCCATCCCCGTCTATATCCGCTGCACCTTTCTCAATTCCTTCTACCAGATAGTGAGTGTAAACTGAAAGTTCTAAGCCATCGGACTCAAAAGCATATTGCGTAGAAGTGGAAGCAGTGAGAATTGCCCTTCCCTCGCCTCCTAAATGCTGTTGCAGGTCAATAGTACCACTATCTTTAGCTGTCAAACCCCTGGCAAAAGCACCACTAAAGCAGCAATCTAAAATTACTACCAGTCGCCTGGAATTGCTCTGGTTCATCCAACTATGTACATTTGTGGCTGCTACGGCTGAAGTAGGGATTAATTTTCCCTGACTTTTCCGCGTGATGGAAGTCGAGAAGTAAAAATCACCACTTTCGATTCTCACGCCATGACCAGAAAAGTATAAAAGCAGCAAGTCATCTTTCTGACGATGGGCATACAAGTTATAAATAGCATCTTCCATCTCCTGCCGTTGGGGATTTTTCAGCACCATGACATCCGCCTCGGCAAAATCACCCATTTCTGGGTTTACCAAAACTCGCCGCATCGCCTCGACATCTTTAACAGCATTTGGTAGGGGGTTTAAACCTGGCTCATATTCACTAATCCCTATTAGCAGTGCGACTTTTGCCATTTAGCTGTTTGACTTATTGTTCAAAAAATCTTGTGCTTTCTGTAGCGCAAATTCAAACTCTTCTCGACTGCTGGCTTCGATATTGAGTTCTCTGCCATCAGGCGCTTTCACCCCTATCTATTCTGATGCTAGTGCGATCGCTGCATAAATATTGCTCGGCAAAGACAAAATATTTGAAGTTGGGGATATAAAATTGTGATCGCTATATGCTCTTATCTATTCTGATGCTAGTGCGATCGCTGCATAAATATTGCTCGGCAAAGACAAAATATTTGAAGTTGGGGATATAAAATTGTGATCGCTATATGCTCTTATCTATTCTGATGCTAGTGCGATCGCTGCATAAATATTGCTCGGCAAAGACAAAATATTTGAAGTTGGGGATATAAAATTGCGATCGCTGCATAAAATCGATAGGGTAACTTTTATCAAAAATCTATTCATCGTCCACATCTGCAAATATAGATTTTAAATCCCTATAACCGCTAATTACCCGCACAATCACAACGCTATCTTCAAAAACTCGATAAAATATAATGTAGCCATCTAAACCTATTCCTCTAAGGCTTGCATCAAATTTGCTGTAACTTCGTCCTATATTCGGAAATTGAGCTATGTTTTGGCACTTCTTATTAAATTCTTGAATAAATATTTCCCCTGCGTTGATATTGCGAACTAGAAAATAATCCAAAATTTCATCTAAATCTTGACTTGCTTCTTTGGCAATAAAATATTCCATTACCCTTGAGTCTCACGCGCTTTGCGTAATTTTTCTGACAGTCGCGCCATCACCACTTCACCATTTATTACGTCTCCACTTTCAATAGAAGCAAGCCCAACAGCTATTTTTTTATGGGTTTCTTCTTCCCATTCCTGATAACCATTCTCCCATTCTTCCAGCAGTTTCAATGCTTTAGCAATCACATCTTCAGCATTTTCATATCTACCTGTAGCAATTCGGGTTTGTATAAATTGCTCGTATTCCGCCTTAAGTTGGATGTTCATAATTGTTATTCCTAGTTAGCGAAGAGCATTCCCCAAACTATGCTCTAAAATTTATCTAAATTCATTAAAGCCTTAACTTATGCTTCTTACCGAACTCATACCGCTAGTTAAAGAATTATCCCACACTGATAAACTCTTACTAATACATTTCCTGGCAGCCGAATTGTTAAAGGAATCAAGTTTAGTTCCATTGGATGCTGAGGACAAAGTAGCTAGTCTTGGCTTATATGATTCTTTTGAAGCTGCTGCTGTTTTAGCGAAGGCATTAGCAGAAGAAAAAGCGGCAACACATTGTTGATAAAGTTAGATTTGCATTTACTGAAGTAAATCCAGAAATCGGTGCATTAAGTACGCTGCCTTATCTACCGCTAATTCTCACTTATCAGAATCGTTCGGTAAGTGTATCAGGCTTGCTAGATACAGGTTCTACTGTCAACGTATTGCCCTACGAAATCGGGTTAACGCTGAGAGCAGTTTGGGAACGTCAAAGACTCTCCTTTTCATTGGGTGGTAATCTGGCTAGGTTTGAGGCGAGGGCATTGGTGTTGATGGCGAATGTTGAACAATTTCCGACAGTAGAGCTAGCTTTTGCTTGGACAAGAGATAGAAACGCCCCATTGATTTTAGGACACATGAATTTCTTTTTAGCGTTTGATGTATGCTTCTATCGTTCTGAATTAGCGTTTGAAATTAGCCCTAAAATAGCCTGATGGAAATAGTGAAACCCAACATTATATTAGGTTAAAGTTGGGTTTCACTGCATTCAACTAGTTTGATTAGGCGGTATTTGCTCAGGTGGCGTTTCTGCTGGGGGAGCGAGTACCGCATCCGGCGCAATTTCTTCTACAGGAATCGGTTGCTTATCCTCAATTTCAAAATCTGGTTGCGCTGCTTCCACCAATTCAGGAGATGGGGGATGTGGGGGAATCGCTTCCGGTACAATCTCAGTTTTTGCTTCAGTGTCAGTAGTAACTGTCTCCTCTGCTGGTGGTTCTGGTATGACAATAGTTTTGTCGATAATCTCAATAGCAGGTTTTTCCGCCAAAACAGAGATAATATCTTCAGGTTTGGGGGTTGTGGGTGTCTTTTTACTCACAGTCTGCTGCACCTTGTCTTTCGCGCCACTGAACGTGCTACCCAGACCTTTTTGCAACTGGCCCAGCCGTTCCTGAAGGGACAACTTATTCACCTGTTCTTGAATGCCAGTTTTTACCGTCTCAGCACTGGGTACTTGGGTTTGTTGTGCCTGTGGGGTCAATTGCCGACGTAATGATAGAGTTTGCCAGCCAAACCAGACCAAAAGAGCCACACTAGCCACATGACCCAGCAACAAACCTCCAGTAATGCGTGGTGCAAACACCCATAAAACTAAAGCGTAGAACAGTCCCACACCACTCCATATAAAATCATTCTTACGATGGATTTCTGGGAAAAAGAAAGCTGCTGTGTAAATGGCTAAACTACCAAGACCGACCACCAAAGCTAGGACAAATGCCAGCATTATTTGGTTACTCCTTTGACTAGAGATTGGGGACTGGGGATCGGGTACTGGGGATCGGTTACTGGATATTAGGTATTAGGAAGAAAAACTAATTTAGTAAATTAAATTCCTTCCTAGTGCCCAGTCCCCAGTCTCCAGTCCCCAGTCCCTCAACTAACAATTTTGCAAATTTTGCCAGTCAATTGTTGATTTAGATACAATTTAAAATTAATTATCCATGTTAGTTGTGGATTTTTGTCGTTTATATCAAGTCTTAAGGTCTTCTTTAGGGGAGAACGGAAAATATCGGACTACCCTTATAGGTAAAGGATCTGCAAGAGTTAGCCAGAAATTTTTTATGACACTACAAAGCTTTGGTGTGATTGGATTAGCCGTTATGGGTGAGAACATCGCTCTCAACGTGGAGCGCAATGGCTTCCCAATTGCAGTTTACAACCGCTCCCGAGAAAAAACGGATGCGTTTATGGCGCAGCGTGCCACAGGACGGAACGTCAAAGCCGCCTTTACTCTAGAAGAATTCGTTGCCTTATTGGAACGTCCCCGCAAAATTCTAGTAATGGTGCAAGCTGGTAAGCCAGTGGATGCGGTGATTGCTCAACTCAAACCCTTGTTAGAAGAAGGCGATATCATTATTGACGGTGGCAACTCTTGGTTTGAAGATACAGAACGCCGCACTCAGGAATTAGAACCCGCTGGGCTTCGGTATCTTGGTATGGGTGTCAGTGGCGGTGAAGAAGGGGCGCTGAATGGCCCATCTCTGATGCCTGGAGGTACAACAAGCTCTTACGAGTTTCTATCGCCAATTTTCAACAAAATTGCTGCCCAAGTCGATGATGGCCCTTGTGTAACCTACATTGGCCCTGGTGGTTCTGGCCACTATGTCAAAATGGTACACAACGGCATTGAGTATGGCGATATGCAGCTAATTGCTGAAGCCTACGACTTGCTGAAAAATGTCGCTGGATTAGACCATAATCAGCTACATGAGGTGTTTGCTGAATGGAACACCACCGATGAACTCGATTCATTTTTGATTGAGATTACGAAGAATATCTTCCCATATCTTGACCCAGAAACAAATAAACCCCTGGTGGATTTGATTGTTGACGCAGCCGGTCAAAAGGGAACTGGACGCTGGACTGTGCAAACTGCATTGGAATTGGGAGTTGCTATTCCTACAATTACAGCAGCAGTTAATGCCCGGATTATATCTTCGATTAAAGATGAGCGGGTTGCAGCATCTAAAGTCCTTACAGGCCCCAGTGGCAAGTATGACGGGCAAACCAAGGACTTTATCAACAAAGTCCGTGATGCTCTCTATTGCTCAAAAATCTGTTCTTATGCTCAAGGGATGGCGTTGCTATCCACAGCTTCAAAAACATATAACTGGAATTTGGATCTGGGCGAAATGGCGCGGATTTGGAAAGGTGGTTGTATTATTCGCGCTCGCTTTTTGAATAAGATTAAGAAGGCTTTTAGCGAAAATCCAGCTTTGCCTAACTTGCTGTTAGCTCCCGAATTTAAGCAGACAATTCTTGATAGACAGACTGCTTGGCGGGAAGTGATTGCGACAGCTGCAACAGTGGGAATTCCAGTACCCGCATTTAGCGCATCCTTGGATTATTTTGACAGCTATCGCCGCGATCGCTTGCCTCAAAACCTAACTCAAGCACAACGCGACTACTTTGGCGCACATACCTACCTGCGTCTTGATAAGCCCGGAAGTTTCCACACTGAATGGGTACCCATTGCTGAAGCTAAGAAGTAAATTTTCACACATCTACACCAGGATATTGTGAAAACTTAAAAAGTTTCAGAATACAGTTTTAAGGGTGGCTCTGAGTTTCAGAGTCACTTTCTTTTTAGGGAACTCCAAAAAATAAATTTGTCTAATTAACAGTTTCCTCAGCAGCATTAGTCAGACAGTAATAACAGGGGCTTTGTAATTATCTAGAAGACGATTAATTATGTAGAAACGCAAAACATAGCGTTGATTTTACCAGATAAATTTTAAGGATTGTTATTACCAAGATATTTAGCTTTTAATTCTTCTAATTCTTCATCTATTTTGCTTTTATTAGAAGGCTGAGATGTAGGATTTGGTGGCTGTATTTTATTTACTTGAGGTTTGCTGTTACCCATAAATTGGGTTTTCATTTCTTCTAATTCCCGCTCCAGTTGACTAGGAGATTTCGATACAAAAGCGGCTGGAGAATTTGGTGGGGCTTGAGGGATAGCTTTTGGTGGGATCGCTGGCGTAGCCGCTACTTTCGGCTGTTGATTTAAGTCTTTGAAAACTTCATCTACTGTTTGATAACGCCGAATTGGAATACTTTCTAGCATCTTGTTGAGAATGCGACTCAACTGATTACTGATGGGAGCTTGCAAGTACTGCTGCCAAACCCATGTATCGTTGTTGGTATCATAGGAATCGAAAGGCGAGCGCACTGTTAATAAATTAATACAAGTCGCCCCCAAACTATAAATATCGCTGGCGAAAATAGCCCTACCTCTCATTTGTTCAGGGGCTACATATTCTGGACTACCAATACTAGTACCAGTTTTATTTAAGGCAGCGCCAGTGGCAGATTTAGCAGCACCAAAATCTACTAATACTAGTTTGCGATCGCTCTCGCGTAAAATAATATTTTCTGGCTTAATATCGCGGTGAATTACGTGTCTGGCGTGACAAAATTGTAATACTGATAATAAATCATTTAATAGTTGCCAGATTTGCGCTTCACTAAAAGCACCTCTATGTGCCAATTCTTGGGCTAAGTTTTGCCCGTCGATAAATTCCTGTACTAGATACTGCCGAGCTTCTTGGGTAAAATATGCCAGTAGTTCGGGAATTTGAGGATGCTTGCCCAATTCATCTAACTGCACTGCTTCTTGGTTAAATAACTCTACGGCTTTTGCCAGCGTGTTAGTGCCTTGGGATTGGGGATAAAATTGCTTAATTACGCAGCGTGGTTTTGAGGGTTTATCCTCATCCACAGCTAAGAAAGTTTTGCCAAAACCACCTTGTCCGATTGGTTTGATAGCACGGTAACGTTCTTTGAGGAGTAACTTGGAACCGCAAGTCACGCAAAAGTTGACATGATTGGGATTTTCAGGCTTGGGACAATGGGGATTAAGGCAGTAGCTCATACAGGCGATCGCTCTTATATGTCTTTATTTTCTCCTGTCCCAGGCAAAAGGGGTTTAGATTCGCCAATTATCCAGTATCAAGCTGCTGAAATGGGTAATTGACAAGTCATCACCCATAGCAGTGCTAATTAACCCATACCTTCCATAACTGGATGGAAGTAGAAGGCGAACCCCAATACTGTATAGGCTGCTAATAACAAAGTACCTTCCAGCCAATTGGACTTACCATCGGAACTAATACTATTGGCAATCAACACTGACACAACCACAGCTACTAATTCAAAGGGTTTGAAATCTAAATCCATTGGTTTACCTAATATCCGCCCTGCTATAACTAACACGGGTGCGACAAATAGGGCAATCTGCATACTTGATCCCACAGCTACCGAAAGGGAAAGATCCATCTTATCTTTCATTGCCACGGTGACTGCTGTGGCGTGTTCAGCCGCGTTACCGACGATGGGAACCAAAATCACCCCTGTAAATAGCGCCGTCAAACCTAGCTGAGATGTGGCTACTTCCAGAGAATCTACTAGCATTTCTGACTCAATTGCCACTAGCAAGGTACATACTAGCAACACGCCAACCCACAACATCATATTTGGTTTCGCGTGAGGGGTTTCCTGTTCTTCTGTCTCTGCTACACCCACATCATATAAATAGGAGTGGGTTTTCATCGAAAATAGCAGCGTTAGGGCATAAACCAAGATTAATACTACCGCAACAGCAATAGAAAGATTTTGCAGCGTTTCTTCGTTAATTCCTTGAGAGGTATAATTCATTGCCGTTGGCATCAAAATGGCAATCACCGCCAAATTCATCGAAGCAGCATTCACCCGCGCCACAATTGGCTGAAATGTCTGTTCTTTGTAGCGTAGTCCTCCCAAAAGCATGGAAAAACCCATCACCAGTAGTAAGTTGCTAATAATCGATCCCGTGATACTGGCTTTGACTACATCTATTAACCCAGCGTTCAGCGCTACTAGGGCGATGATTAGTTCTGTAGCATTGCCAAAGGTGGCGTTTAACAAGCCCCCCATTGATGGCCCGACTACCACAGCAATTTCTTCTGTGGCTGTACCCATCCAAGCTGCTAAGGGCAGAATTGCTAATCCTGCTGTAATGAAAACTGTCAATTCTCCCCACTCCAGAAAGTGAGCTGCTACAGAAACCGGGATAAACAGTAATAAAACGAAAAGAATAATGTTTTTGGTTGACATTTGTTGTTTTGGGTTGAGGGTATCATTCACAGCGAGCAATCCTAAATTTTAAATTTGGAGTGTTGAATTAACAATCACTTTCACTCAGCACTCCCATAGGATACTCTCAACCGTCTGTAGACCAATTCAGAAATTGTACTGTTTTCCCTTCACCGCTGCGGATGTTGTGTAAAATCAGATTGCGATATAATGAGTTTTCGTAATCTTTTGTTGCAAAAGTATGAATTTGAGCCAAAATATTACATCAGAAATGGGGTTTAATATATTAAAAGACAATTAAAATTTTGATTGGCGCTAAAGAAGAGAAAACCCCTAACTGAGGCTTTGTTCAATGGCTAATTACTTTGAGCCTTCAGGGAAAGGGCTGTGCGATAACGCAGATTTCCCACTACAATAAAACCGCTTGGTCAAAAATTTGGTTGGGTCTCATAGTTGTTGTTTATACCGGATTTTGTGTGAGAACTATTGTAGAAAGGTTTACGCACAATGTTTTCGGTGCAACTGCAAGTTTTTTGTTTTGGATAAATATACATGACTTCTGCTGCCCAAATGCCAGCTAACTCTGGCTCAACGTTAACATTCCATTCAGATCCTAATAACACCAAAGAAACCGATCCCCTGAACAAGGCTAATGGTGTTTATGTGACGGTGCATGGTCATTTTTACCAGCCCCCAAGGGAAAACCCTTATCTGGACGCAATTGAACGCCAACCGAGCGCTGCACCTTTCCATGATTGGAATGAGCGGATTCATTGGGAATGCTATCGTCCAAACGCCTTTGCCAGAGTCTTAAATGACCAAGGCGAAGTGGTGGGGATCGTCAATAATTACGAGTATTTCAGTTTTAATATTGGGCCAACGCTGATGTCGTGGCTAGAACGCTACGATGTGGAGGTTTATCAGCGGATTTTAGAGGCGGATGCCAAGAGTAGCGATCGCTTGCATGGTCACGGCAATGCGATCGCGCAAGTATACAATCACATCATCATGCCTCTGGCGAACGAGCGCGACAAATATACCCAAATTCGCTGGGGTAAAGAAGACTTCCGCTCCCGCTTTGGCCGCGATCCCGAAGGGATGTGGCTAGCAGAAACTGCTGTAGACTATGCCACCCTAGAAGCTCTTGTAGCTGAGGGGATTCGCTTCATCGTCCTGGCACCGTCTCAAGCACTGCGTTGCCGTCCCCTGCCCACTGCCGATCATCCCCATCCAGAATGGATTGAAGTCGGTGGTAGTCAGATTGATTCCACCCGTCCCTACCGTTGTTATTTGAAGCCCACACTAGATACTTCATCTTCACCTCTGAGTGCGATCGCCACTAGCTCCAAGGATGGTAGTACAGAAGAATTACCCTACATTGATATCTTCTTCTACGATGGGCCGATATCGCGGGACATGGGTTTTAGTGATGTCGTTTATAATTCCAGTCACTTTGCCGGCCGGATTGGTTCAGCTGTGCGTGGGGATCATCGTCCAGCACAGTTGATTTCTGTGGCGACGGATGGGGAAACCTTTGGACACCACAAAAAGGGAACAGAGAAAACTTTAGCCTACGCCTTTACCAAAGAGTTTCCTCAACAGGGTTGGACGGTGACGAACTTTGCCCACTACCTGAGCTTAAATTCTCCCAGTTGGGAAGTGGAATTAAAATCAGTCACAGCCTGGAGTTGCGCCCACGGTGTTGGCAGATGGGAAGATGACTGTGGTTGCGGTGGAGAAGGCTCAGTTTGGCATCAGAAATGGCGTCGTCCTTTGCGGGATGCCCTAAATTGGCTGCGGGATCAGCTGACTGAGGTGTATGAGGAACATGGTAGACAGTTATTTCGCGATCCCTGGCTAGCACGGGATGAATATATCCAAGTAATGCGCGATCGCTCTGCTAGCAATGTCAACCGTTTTCTCTCCCGTCATCAAACTCACAAACTAACCGCAGCCGAACAAGTAGACGCCCTGCGCCTGTTGGAAATGCAGCGTCACGCGTTGTTGATGTTCACTAGTTGCGGTTGGTTTTTTGAAGAAATTTCCCGTCCAGAGGGGACGCAAATTCTGCGCTATGCCGCCCGTGCTTTGGAATTGGCAGGGGATGTGGCAGGTGTGCAGTTAGAAAAAGGCTTCGTCAAACGTCTTGGTTTAGCCCCCAGTAATGTGGATGAATTCAAACACGGTGCGGAAATTTATCGCCAACTCGTGTTAACTGCCCAACTTGGCTTTAAGCAAGTGGCAGCCCATTACGCCATTACTTCCCTATTTACCAATCAGAAACCAGCAGAAACGCACAATTCCTTACCGAGAAAAGATGCTGCTGACAAACAGTCTCAGCGTTACCATAAGCGGGTTTATTGCTACGCTGCCAATGAGCTAGATTACCAACTGCAACGGATGGGATCGCTAACTGTGGCTGTGGGAAATTTAAAGCTAGTATCAGAGATTACTTGGGAAAGTGAGCATTTGGTATTTGCAGTTCTGCATTTGGGAGGCTGGGATTTCCATTGCGGCATTCAACAATTTACCGGGCGGCGTAACTACAGCCAATTAAAAGAAAAGCTGTTTGGGGCACTAAAACAAGCTAGTGCGGCTCATACGATCTTGGCGATGACACAGCTATTTGGAGAAGAAGCTTTCAGCTTGCAAAATCTATTTGCTGAAGAACGCCACCGGATTATGCGGTTGCTGAGTCAGGAAACACTGGCACGTTTAGGACAGTTGTATACTCAAGCCTACCGCGATAATTATGGTGTGCTGATGGCGTTTCATCGCGATGAAATCGCAGTACCGCAAGAATTGCAGGTTGCAGCCGATATTGCTTTAGGGCATCGCTGTCTAATGACATTGCGATCGCTTGAGCAAGATATCGCTGATCCCCAAAAGAGTTGGAGTCACATCTTAGAATTGGAGGCGATCGCTACTGAAGCAAAACATCTGCGTTGTCGGCTGAATATTCCCGACGGTAAACAGATGTTAGAACAGTTAATTGCGCGATCGCTCTGGCAATTATTGCACGATGCCAATGGTAGTTTTAATGCAGATATCCAACTATTGGAACGATTGATTGATGTCGGGGATCAACTAAATATTGACATTTCCCTACAGCGATCGCAGGAACTATACTTTAGTTGTCTGCAAAGTCAGATAGCGCCAGTGTGTATTACTAGCGTTGGGAATGAAGGAGATAATCAGTGTCTTCAGTTGCTCAAGTTGGGCAAAAAGTTAGCCGTTGATGTCAGCATCATTTCAAATCAATTGGGATAGATGTAGGGGCGCACTACTGTGCGCCCAAAGTGCGTAATGCATCCACACGAGAATCGTTATATAGCGCAATACAGTTCAGATAAGCCCAAAAACCTGATGTAGAGACGCGATTTATCGCGTCTTGAAAGACCAATTATCTACACCAATAACCCTTACACCCAAGCATATTTAAGAACCGTCATAAATCAAAATACCGCCGGAAACGGGGATCAATATTGTCTGTTTTCTGCTGATTACAGGTAAAGCAAAGAGTTTGGAGATTGCTGATATCGTTTTGACCGCCACGAGCGAGGGGAATGATATGGTCAATGCTGAGGTTAGTTTCTACAGTAGTTTTACCGCAGCTTCGGCATTGATATTGGTCACGTTGAAAAACATATTTCTTTACTTCCGGCGGGATACGAATGCGGGGAGTTTTGCTCATTTCCTTAGTTGCTAAGAAATCCTTCCAAGCTGGGTACGTCTACCCAACTTGCTTTTGTATGCGATTCATGGGATAAATCCATCAATAACTGAGAATAAATTCCTTCTCGCAGCGATGGTGTAATTTCCTGATTGCGGTTAATTCCTTGTATCCATTGGTCTACTACGCGGATAAATGCCGAAATGCGTCCATCAGCATAATTTTTAGGAAAAATTAACCGATTTGGTATTTCTATTTCCGTTAGAGGTTTACCTGGCTGGGAACCCCAAACACGAAAACCATGTATATAATCTTTTTGATTTTCACTGCCCACAATTAATGTACCGCGATCGCCATATACTTCTACCCAATGGGTTCTTGATGCATGAACAACCGCACTGATAGAAAGTTGGCAAGGTGTACCATTTGCTAATTCCAGCGTTAATATACAGTTGTCATCGGTATCCACTGGCTTGGATTCCCCACTAACAGGGTCAACTCGTGTGGGAATCGCAGTAGTTAAATGGGCGTTTAATCTACGGACTGGCCCGAATAACCAGTGAATGTAATCGAAGGCGTGGGAACCCAAAGATCCCAATGCACCGCCTCCTTTCTCTTTATCAGAATACCAATTCCAAGGGCGGGAAGTATCAGCACGAGAAGAACCTAACCAATCAATTTTAATTAGGCGTAACTCACCCACATAGTCTTCTGACAATAATTCTGCAAATAACTGCCATGCTGGTACAAAGCGGAATTCAAAATCTACAGTTGCAATCACGCCTTTTGCTTTAGCTAACTGATAAAGTTCTTTAGCTTCAACTGCATTTAAGGCTGTCGGTTTTTCTAGTAATAAATGTTTCCCAGCTTGCAGGACAGTTTTTGCCATTTCGTAGTGCAAAAAAGGCGGCGTAGAGATGCTGACTGCTTGCACTTCTGGTAATGCCACAATATCTACAAGTGAGTCGGAAGCGTGAGGGATATTATGGGATTCTGCTATAGCTTTAGCTTTATTGATATCTCGGTGATAAACAGCGACTACCTCAGTTTGAGGATGTGCTTGAAATCCAGGGATGTGGACTTTTTGACCAAATCCAGTGCCGGCGATCGCAACTCCCATCATATAATTTTTATTCCCATATTTATATCAAACAGTGATCAGTGACATTAGCGTTAACCAAAAAAGGCTTAATCATTTGTTATCGTAAAACTCTAATTGTGAGAGGGTAACGATAATACTCACCATTGTAAGCTTTGATAGCAGCAAAGGTCACTACAAATGATTGTAGTAACAGCTTTAATGAAATTAAAGACATGAGAAAAATTAATATGCTATCTAAGGTGGTTTTTATTTCATTAACTGAACCATTGGTAGTTACTGCTAGACTAAAACTTGTTAACACTAAAATTAATGAAATTACTATGACAATAAACGTGTATAGTGTTAAAGAAATTTGAAAATTTAATGATTCCTTTCCTTGGAAATCAATCCAGGGATATTGCGCTTTTTTGAATCGCCAAATTAGGAGTGGAACTAAAAGATTTAGAGGTAAATATAAAGGGATGCCAAGAAAGACTAAAAAACATAATAATATCCATCCTAATAAAGCCGAGAGATGACATAACATCGCCCATATACGCATTTTTTGTTTAGGCTTTTCTCTCATGGCTGTTTATGGGTAAGTGGATTTTCGAGATAATTCTCCACTGTAATTATCTATAAAAAAGCCAAACAAGAGCTTAAAATCTGAGGATTTCTCGGTCATAATTATCGGGAAGAGGTTCTATTTCCCAGACTATGCCTTCTCCTGGCAGTAGCGCAACTTCTACATAAAGTAGTTCTACGGCAGTTATAGCTATATCTTCGTTGTTGGCAAAGGGCTGTAAATCTTCTGTGAGGAGTCGGAGTTTAAAACCACCAGGAATGGCTGCCCCCACAATCAGGTTACGTAACTCAAAGCGCCAAACTGTTGTGTCTGATTCGCGTTGTGGTAAAATCAGCAATTCATAGATTTGACCTGCGATTGCTAGTTGGCGAGATAAAATAGATTCTGGTTGCCTTTGGTCAACACCCCGCGCCCCAGCCGCACTCAGTTGGAAATCAAAGCTTCCCCAACCGACAGCTTCCGCAACTTGGTCAACACCCCCTTGCAACCATTGCAGAACCGACCACTGTTCTGGTAGTCCCAAGCGTCGTTGATATAAGCTTTTTCGCCAACCGCCATGTTCAATTAACCCTCCCCATAATTGAAAAGGGATAGCTAGTCTCGGTATAAGTATTTCTGGATTTCCCAGACGGGTAATTAAGTTTTGTGCTTGTAGTTGCGGTATGGGAAGAATCTCTTCAATCGCGCTACGTGTTGATTCTTCTGGGCAAAGTTGCTGCGCCACCGCTAAAACGCTGATATCATTAATGATGTCGGCAGCATCAAGAGCATAAGTGCGATCGCTTGCATCATAACTACCCTGAGATTTGAGTTGTGCATGGGTGCAATAACCCCAAACTCTCACATAGCCTTCATCTGGTTCTACCTGCACAGCTAAGTAATAATCACCTACCCAACTAGGAATATCCACCCATTCTTGCGGTACTCGCAATTCACTTAAATCAATTGTTTCACTGGGAATCAAGATAAATCGAGTCGCCTCTGAGGTGATTGCGGTTCCATTTACTAGTTCCCAAAAACTGGATAAAACAGTCGTAGTTGGCCAGACTTTTGCTTGCGGTGTGACATCCTCTTGTAACCATAGCAAAACAGCACTTAGGCAAAGTTCATTAATATAACCTTGATAGCCAGAAGTGGGGTTAGAAAAAGATTGACTGTAAACATCCGCCTGATTTTGGGTGGCGGTGGGGATTTCTAAAATCAGGTCAGTTGGGTTAGCAAAAGTAAATATACTGGTGTCAGCAGTCATGGTGGTTATTCTGGTTTTGGGGATTAGTAATAATTTCTCAGCCATTCCTCCATGACTGTATTTATAGTTTTGAGTAGGTCTGAAGTAACAGAAATATGCAAATTATCTTGACTCCAGTTAGCTAAAGACCGCAACAAAACTTCCTGCGCTTTTTTTAGTCGCCGCGAGACAGTATACTGCTGCATTTGTAATTGTTTAGCAATTTTGTCTTGAGTTAGTTCTTGACCATAGTAAAGTTGTACAATCTCTTGTAATTGCGGTTCAAGTTGAGCGATCGCTACGACTAAAACTTTCTTAATCTCAGTTTGCTGAGAGATTCTAGTTTGTTCTTCTTCTTGGGCAACAATTTCATTGATTAGGGATTCTTGTTGACTTCCCGTGAGATTATCCAGCCACTCCCAGGAATCATCGCCACCTTTGGGGGTATTGAGAGACTCTGGGGTGGGATAACAATACTTGCGTACAGATTTAGCAGCATTTACCAGCCATTTTTCTAGAATTTGGGCATTGACTTGCTGACTACTTTGTGAATTATAAGCTTTAGCGATCGCTTCCCAAATTTTATCGTCAGGTCGAGAAAGTTGGCGAGAAGCACCAGTTTTCTTAGGAAGATATAGGGTTGTGAAACAGTTCCAAGCAAAGATATAAGCATTAATATTCTCTGGGGATAAGCCAGCATTTTGCAAAGACTCCACCAAAAGCTTTTTAGTGATTTTCCGTAATAGTCCCCAATCTGTACAAATATCAACTTCCCTTTTTTGGCGCAAAGTTTCGCGGATAGTACTGCTAAAGATGGCGTTGGCGTAGCTTTTTAAGGTAAAACCTTGATTGGGGTTAAAACCTTTGAGGACTTTATCAACTTGAGCGATCGCAATCTGAAAACAGTCTGACAGTTTATACTGAGTACTGGCAAAACTAGCAACCGTCTTTTGGGATACCCAATAACAAGGTTCTTGCAAATAAGCCATGAGATGTTGCCTAGCTAGTGACTCAGTTTCGGGAAGCTGCCAAAATTTATACCAATAAAGTGTCCAAAAATATTCAGAAGTTTCTTGTGGCGTATGGTTTAGACAACTTTGGATACTACGACGCAAACTTGATTCTATCGCCCAACGACTAAAGCGATCGCCAGTAAATTGCACAAAAGTTGAAAATATTTCAATGATGCTTTGTCGGGGTTGCATAAAAATTAGAAAATTCAAAATTAAGTTTAGTACACTGTGGCGTCAGTTTGCCTACCTGTAACCAGTTGTTCTGAAAGGATGTTTGAAAAGTTTTTTTGGTAACATCTAAGCCTGGAAAACCTAACCCCCCAGCCCCCCTTCCCTACAAGGGAATGGGGGTTTCAAAGCCTCTCCCCGAAACGGAGAGAGGAATGAAGAGGGGTTTTGAGTATACTTTACAACTTTTCAAACAACTTCTGAGCCTCTTGTCTGCACCTTGTCTTTTCACAACTCAAATAGGACTACTATATATAAGCCTTTATTCTCATCGTCAACATTGCAGCATTCCTCATCAACATTGAAACATTCCTCATCAACATTGAAACATTCCTCATCAACATTGCAACATTCTTCATAAACATTGCAACATTCCTCATCAACATTGAAATATTCCTCATCAACATTGAAACATTTCTCATAAACATTGCAACATTCCTCATAAACATTGCAACATTCCTCATCAACATTAAAGCAATTGTGAAGAAAAACAGGTAAAAACTAAAAATTAAGAAAAATCACTCAGACTTGCTTGTATTTTTTAATAAACATAACTATTCACTAATTTTACTGAACCAAAAAACAGCTTTACTAAGGCAAACTAGCTCTATAACTCTCTCTAAGGAATATATCTATGTCCCGTAAAAAACGTACATCCCGTATTCTCGAAAAAGCTGAATTGAGATCGGCTGGGCTAAAAGCAATTGATTTAAATATGAATTTTGGTGATGATTGCGATTTACAAAACCTGACTAAATCAATTGAGCAGTTACGAACTATGCTTGATGCTTATAACACTGCTTTAACTGTAATTGACTCTTCCAAAACTAAAATTGATGCAATGGAAAAAACCTTAAGTAATCTTACAGATAAGATGGTAAGAGGAGTTGCTTTTAAATATGGCAAAGACAGCAGCGAATACGAAATGGCGGGTGGCGTTCGTGATAGTGAACGTGTTCGCAAAAGCAGATTGAGCCGTCTGAAAGCTGTTGCAGGGGAAGTATCAGATGAAAATGCTAAAATCGCCTAAGAAAGTACTACCGGAAGCACGAAGCAAACGGTAAGAAAGCTTTTCCCAAGGGATATGGAGCATGAACAAACGCTACATCGTTCATTAAAACCATTATTTTGACTGCTGCGATCGCCTATAGTAAGGCGTAACCCATGACAATTTCTTCTATTTACTGATCCTCTTTGATAAGTAACAATTATATACAGCTAATATCAGGCATTTTCATGCATATTAGGTTATGCACTTTGTAGTATATTTTCATTTTTTACCATGTTGAAAATACTGCAAAATGGGAACTTAAATAATTTTACTTGTCTAAATACTGATTAGAGTTTATAGTGGTACGGTGTTTTCCGTTCCACTTGACTCGGCAGGTTTATACCATGATTTATTCTCGCAAATTACAGAAGTATTTTGCAGGTTTTTCCTTGTCTGTAATATTAGTAGCTGATTTAGTCCTCACACAAAAAGCTCCTCCAGCTTTAGCCGAAACAGTAAATTCATCTATCAAAAATGCTGTGACATTCAGTTGCAATGATAGTGAAGCGACAATCAAAGCTAAAAATGGGCCCAGAGTAGTTAATGGATCAACAAGCTTTTACATTGGTTATCAGCAACTCTCAAATAACAAAAACCCTGTAACTATCCGCTTCAATAATGGGATAAAAACATGGTGTCGAACTGATTACGAAACAACAAATGACGATGGTACAGGTTACGGATTGTATTGGAATGGAAGTGATGTTTTATATGGCATTTACTCTTCCACTGGCAGTCAGACGGGTAATGATTTTCGCCGCTTTGCTAGTGGACGTTGGTTGACTAGCTATGGTAGCGGAGGCGGGCCAAAAGTCGCAGTTATAGCCCGGATTAATCCAGCTAACGGCGAGGTTTCTTATGCCACATTTTTATCTGCAAAAAAGGCAGATAATGGACAAACCAACTCTTTAGTTGTTAACAACCTATCATGGAATGGTGCAAATTTGACTGTGCAAGCAAAGTCATGGTGGACTCCCCGTCGCGCTAATACAAATTCCATGAGTTGCTCTGGTTCATCACCTTATCCATACACAGTTATATTCACTGGTGATTTAAGAACAGTGACCTCGGCTTCAGCAAATACTTGTAGTTAAAAGGGAAAAATTCAGCTATCAAATTGAGGAAGTAAATTATTTTCAGTTGTTTAAGTAGTTAACAAAAGCCTTAGTGAATAGAATTCGCAGAATTGATATCAAGTCCGGTTAATTACTTATGATTACCGCATCCGTGCAAAAATCAGGAAAACCTCTTTCTCACTGCTCCCTGCCCTCTGCACCCCTGTGGTCTAAATGATAAGTCTTTACCCGAACATGATATGACGGGCACATAAACAAAGCCCACTTTCGTGGGCTAATAGAAAATCAAGCTTTTTTAACTCGCGCTAGCGAGTTTTGTCTGTGTAGATGCAGTTTCTCACCGTCAATTTCACTTCTGATTCCTAACTCCCGGATTCTGCTGCATCTGCCCCTAATTGTTTCCATTTGGACGCTGAATAATTGTCTCCACCACCCGCCGCTTGGCTTTAGGATCGATACCTACTAAGCGCACATATTCACCGCTATATTCTGACAAAGTTGCCTCTAAATTTGAGATGGCATCAGACTCAGCATCGATGTGGCTATGAACACAAGTTTGCCAAGAACCTGTGCGGAAGCGGCGCTCATCTACGTGTTCAATACTAATTTTGTAACCTTGAGACAATAATTGCCGAATCTGTTCTTGTGTCTCTAAAGTTAAATGGGCACTTGATGCTTGCTGTTTCTGGAATTGATTAGTTTTTACTTCTTTGGTTGCGCCATTTGACGGCTGACTAATTGGTGTTCCAGCAGTAGGTGGTGCAGATTGAGAATTTCTACCTCGATTTAGTCGGTTGTAATCATCAACCAAATGGGAATTTTCCACCCGTTTTTGTTCGCCAACCAGGAAGTTACCAGACTCGATTAAGTGAGACAGCCTGAAATCTGGCTTTTTAAATTCTGGTGGCCCTTGAGTGCTGTTAACCACATTCAAGGATATCTGCTCAAAACCTACTTTATGGATGTAGTTGCGGATTTGTTCGTCATAAATACGCGATCGCAAAGCGCTAAAAAAGTCAATGGACTGATTGACAAAAGTATCAACTAGCTGTTCAACTTCCTTCTGTGACAATCCATCCGGTTCAAAAATCCCCTTGACAATTCCCACCTTGTCATCTCTATCTGGTTCCCAGTAGAATTTCTCCATCCGTCCATCCCGAATTAACGGTGCATAGAGGGTAGAAAAATCATTACCTGTGACAATAATTGGCACACGATGTAAAGGTGTGGAATCATAGCTTCCCGGCAACTGCACATCTGTGGGATTATCAGCAATATTCATCAGCGTGGCATTCACCAACTGCGTGTTTACAGTATATTGAGTGCCTTCATCAAAGCGTCCAGCACCCGCATCTAAATCGTTAATCATCAATACACACATTTTGCCGCGTACCTTGATCAGTTCCGCTGTTTCCCGATAACGCAGCCGAATCAACCGCGCTGGATCTCCTGCATCTGGACTTTCCAATTCGCCGCCAGATACGTGAGTCACCTCGATCCCCATTTTCTCGAAGACTAATTGACATTGAAATGTTTTGCCTTCTCCTTTGCGTCCATGAATACCCAAAATCACAGGAACTCGCACGCCAGGAAGCTTCAGAAAATTTTTGGTGATGTGGACAGCGAGTTTGTCCAAAAAGCGGGGAGCGATGTAGTAACCCATGAGTTTGTCTTATGAAAAATTAACACTTCTAAGGTTAATGTTAAGTTTTTTTTGGGGATAGCGATCGCTTTTCTTTCACACAGGATACAGTTTAATAGTATTGTCAGTGGTAATGCTGACAATACTATTAAATTGTGGAATCTAGCCACAGCAGAAGAGAGGAAATCCGCACTCTCATCGGTCATTCCAACTCGGTTCTTTCCGCCGCCTCCAGTCCAGATAGCAAAACAGTTCTCTAGATATCTTTGATGTTAAAATGCCATTGGTTTTGGGTTACGCTGTAGCTTGACTCAACCGATAAGATCCGCGTTTGCATTCACGACCCGCATGAAAAATATAGCTCTAGTATCTGCCACAGTTCTGATCACCACATCTGGATTGTTGTTCCAGACAATGCAAGCCGCCTCTGCCTTAAATTGGAACTGGAATTATTCTGGTACTGGCATAGAGGCAAATGGTACTTTCACCACTAATGACACTCCTAACAATTTAGGTTTTTACACGATTTCTGGAATTACTGGTACACGAAATGGTGAAACGATTACTGGTCTGCAAGCAGCTGGGACTCCAATACCGGGAAATGAACCTTTTGATGTTGACAATTTCATCAGTCTTGATGCTCAACAGTTAACGGGTGACGGTTTTGGGTATTCCACTTCAGCGGGAAACTACTCTAGTCCGTTTTTCGCGAGTTTTTTGCCGACACCGGGTTATTTAGAGGTTTTTTCTGCACCGCCAATTATACCAGGGTTTGAAAATTTGGGTTCAGAAGATAGTGAGTTACCCATTAGTTTTACTGCAACCATAATCACCGTTCCTGAACCGACCTCCATCCTTAGCCTATTCGCCCTCAGCATTCTCGGCGCATCTTCAGCCCTGAAACGTAAGAAGTCATCCAAATTCACTCAAAATTAGCTCGGAAAAAGTCTCTTAAAAACCATCTATATAGGACTCTGGGTCTGCCTTCTCCATATATGCAGTTCTTTCTATCCATACCATAAGGACGGACTACCTGCCATCAAGTAGAATTTTTATAACTTGTTCATAACTCATCAATACTAATTGAGATTACATCCGGATCACACTGGTGCAAGCAAGTTTATTTATAGAAAAGGAAGAAAAGGACTGCTTGCATGATGATTAACAAAATTTCTGCTTTAGAAGCATGTTGGCATACTTCTGCTCCGTGGGGTCAAGCCATGCCTCCACTAGCAATTCAAATGCTCGAGAAAGTCTTTTTATCAAGCTCGAATTTGTCAGGCTACTGCTGCGGTGTTTACTGGGAGAAACAAGAGTGGATTTATGCGATTGTTTGCCAAAGTGAAACACTCTACTTGCCTCGAGAAGAATTTTATGGAACAAGTTTGCTAAAAAAAGCTCCGGTTTCGACTCCAATTTTTAAATTGGGTGATGTGGTGGAAGTTGATTTTGGTGAAAAACCAGCACATCGGATTATTCAAGGTGTTTTTAGCCTAAAAAACAATTGGCTTTATGCCGTAGAGTGGTGTTCTCCTACCTTAGAAGAAAAAGCATTAGCTCAAAGTAGAATTATCTGGCTTGCGGATGTGGATTTAGTCAAAGTGGATGCATGACTATGTTTTTGAAGTTATAGCAAAAAAGTGAGGGCGCTCCCTGAGCGTGATTCCGAAATTAGGTTGACAATAATCAATACACTCTATTTATCACTAAAACCCAACACTTCATGCATGGGAGCATAGGATTATTAAGTATTGTTGATATTTTTAGACAGAGGAATATGGTTGCAATAAGGTTCGGTTAAGAATATTTGTAGGTTTTGTTGGGTTTTACTTTGTTCAACCCAACAAAACCTACAATATGTTGGGTTTCGTTCCTCAACCCAACCTACACACTTTTATTTTTTGAGACATAAATCTCTTAATTATGTCTGATTAGCTAGTAATATAAATTACTTTTTCCAAATTATATCACAGCGATATTTTACTAAAAATCTGATCAAAAAGAGCTTTTTATCGGATATATACAGAATTTTTATTCCGTAGAATCTATTTTTAGATAATATAAAAAAAAGACTTAAATTAAGGAGTTATGTCCTAATATTTGGTCTGACAAACTTGATTTTTAATGTTTACTAAGAAAGAATGAATATTGAGTCTAACATCTTGTAGACACTCTTGGTGACAACTTAACCTTATCCAATGTCCAAAGTCCGCGAAAGCGGACTTTTTTTTATGCAGCCTCAAGCATTGTGAGGTAGTTGTGCTATTAATGGTTTCTTTGATTTGATGCCGTCCAACATATTCGCCACTACCGCTATCTGTCGCGCCAGCAGTTATTTCACTTCGTTAACTGAGCCGGGCTTTAGCTGGTGGGTACTGGTGTCGTCTAGTGTGAGCATTTGTGACAAAGTGCGATCGCCCTCAACGGGGTTTGGGCAAAGAGGCGATCGCATTTTAAGGTTATTTGGGTTTTTGGCTGTGATCGCAATTTACCTGTAAAGCAGTTCCGAGCCGATAGTTGAGCCTATAATTAGAATTGTTGGGGAGACTCCAAAGCATGAGTGAAACTGCGGAAAAACTTAAACTCGAACTATCTCAGCTTTCTGCAAAAGAACGTGCTGAAATTGCCTACTTTCTAATTCATTCTCTAGATGAGGGTATAGATGATAATCTAGAAACTGCTTGGGATACGGAATTAACCCAACGATTGGAGGATATTAATCGCAAAACAGCTATTGGAGAACCATCATCTCAAGTTTTTTCTGAGTTGCGAGAAAAGTACTCGTGAAGTTTATTGTTATCCACACCGAAGCTCGAAAGGAGCTTGACGCTGCAATAGCTTACTATGAAGCTCAAAAAGTAGGCTTGGGACTAGATTTACTGTCTGAAGTGGAAAAAGTTATTCTTAAAATTCAGCAAAACCCCAATTTAGGAACCCCACACAAGATTGGGGGAATACGTCGTTATGCTATTCAACGTTTTTTTCCCTATCTGATTTTTTATCCGGTGCTTGAAGAAGTTATTTGGGTTATTGCGTAGACGCTTTGCGACTTGCCATTAGGCATCGCACATAGTAAGCGCAAACCGAATTACTGGAAACAAAGAAATATTGAAATTTAATTAGCTAATATTAACCGTACTATCGCTGAGTGCATAGCAGTCAACCGCCGAACTATCTGGTCAATTTCCAAATCTAATATGCTGTAATCAATGACTGCCTGACGAATCGGTGTATGTCCTTGATTGACAGCTAGTTCTTCTATCCTGGCTGTACGCAGTGCTTGCAGGTGCGGTTGAATTTTTTGCAGCATTTCTTCCAAGTCAGGTAAGGGCGGTGGGGTAATTTGCTGCTGTACTGAATCAGCTAACTGCTCTAACACTAGCGAAATTTGGCGGACAAAGGTTTCTAATTCCGGGAGTGGCGCTGTTCCTCGAAAATGTTCCAGATGTACTGCCAATACTGTTACGGCGTTAGTAAAACGTCCCATATACAGCAGCAGCGTCATCACTGGTTCTACTAATTCTTTGTACATTTGGGGTTCGCGCAGCAATCCTTGGAAGGAAGCCTGGGCATTACCAATTGCCAGCCCAGTTTGTCGCCGTTGACTGATAATAGTAGAGTCCCGCTCCTTTGTACCTTGGTAAACAGCCATCACATTCCAAAAGTATTTGTGACATTCTCGTAGCGCCGTGGCGAGTTGACTGGGTAAACGATCGCGTTCCCAATTTGGCCATAAAAAGTAATGACTCGCAAAAGCGAGTCCCGCCCCTATTAATGTATTCAACACCCGAAAACCAGCAAGTTGCCAACTAATGGGATGACCAATATCGATAATCAGTAAGACAAAGATTGAGAAGAAAATCACTGAGTACCCATAGTTGAAACCGATCAGGGAAACGCCAAAAAATACTGTTAGCAGAATGATGATGTCTAATACAGGCTTACTCGTGATGGTTGCAAGTAAGATAGCAGCTAAGACAGCTCCTAAGATTGTCCCGCCAACTCGCTGGAAAAACCGTTTGAAAGTTGCACCCAAGTTTGGTTTCAGGACTAATATAATTGTCAGTGTTACCCAATAGCCCATTGGTAAATTTGTAACGCTGTATAAGATCACGCCTACAGTTAGACTCACACCAATGCGGAGAGCATGGCGAAAGATTGCTGAGTCTAAGGTGAGGTTTTCTTTAAGTAAACTTAAGAGCGATCGCTGTTCATCTTCAAATAAAAGAAGTCTATCTATATCTCGTTGACTCATTTTGCTACGATCTGCCAGAGATTTAGCTGTCTGAGCCGTGTATTGCAATTGCTTGATCAGTTTTTCGATCATCAGCACCAGGTTACTGAGAGCAACCAGGGTTGTGTAGTCGGTTTCACTCCCAGCAATTGCTTTTCTTTGCAGACTTTCTTGTTCTTTCAGGGCTTCATAGATGCGCTTGAGATTTCCCAAGTCGATGCTAGCAGGCTTCCGAGATATGACTTTTGCTATGGCTTGAAGAATGACTGATATTTCTGCGAGTGCATCGTCTACTAATTGCTGGACTGTATGATATTGCTGTTGTTGGAAGTTAGTTTCTAGTAATTCTGTTAAGGCAATAACTAAACCAAGCAAGCGATCGCCATCCTGAATTAGCAGCAAAAATGGCTCATTCACCCAACTCCGAGACGACTGTCCAATCCGTAATGTACCTAAAGTAGTGCGTGCTGTCTCTAACGCTTTTCTAATTTCGAGAATATTTTCAGTTGTTGCTACTTTACCTACAAATGCCTGAATGTAGTTGGCGATTGCACTGAAACAGTCAGCCAAAGCTAGCCGTATTAGATCGTAAGGTCTAAAAGGCCACATTACTAAGGAGAGTAACATTGCCCATCCACCAGCAATTAGGCATAGTAGCGATCGCACGAGTGCAACTTCCAAGTTTCCTGGCTGTGCGATCGTGGTAATAAATGATATCCCTACCACCAAACCGACATTGGCACCAGCATTACCGTACAGTGACGCAAAACCGGAAGCAAGTCCCCAGAGTAATGTCAGCACTACAGCTAGTACCGGAACTTGAGCGACTAGAGTACCCACAAATACTGAAACAGCTATTCCCAAAGTAGCCTGTGCCATCGCCTTAGCTTTGATTTGGTAAGGGCCACCAACATTCGCTAAGTTGACAAAGTGAGCCATTAAACCAACCAATAGTCCGCTTTCTCTTTGGTTAATGAGTTGCCCAATTAGCATGGGAACTCCCAACGCTAACGCAGCTCGTAAGCCGTTGGATATTGCTGGTTTTCCTGGCTCTGACTGGATCAGAAATCTGAGGAAATTACTTCGATTCAACTGCATTGTTTTTGTTAACAAAACAAAATTCTTATCTGAATTATCTTAATATTTTGATATATTTCAGATTTATTCTAATTCATCGTGGGCAATTAAGAGCTTTTCCAGAAACTAAATATTAGGATGCACATTTTGCCACTTATATAATTCATCCTTAATTATTCGTTAACAGATATAAGTTTTATCGTGGATAACGCACTATGGCTGTGGTTATCTGATAAAAAGCCTTATTCTGATGTAAATAGCTGTAGTTCAAAGTGACTATTATCAAGATATATAAATAATTTTGGTTGCTGATTGTTAATGTTTGAATAAATATTAACAATAAAACAAAAAAAGTAAAATAACGTCAACGAATTTGATAGAAAAAAATATAAAATCTGTCCAAAAGTAGAGATAATTTTTAGAAGATGAAAACAATAAAAACCATTTACTTGGATAAGGTTTGATGTCGAGAAACTGTTCCAACTTCAGGGGAGAATTCAGCAAGTGAAGGCTCCGGTGTTATAAACCTGAAGAGTAAATAAAAGAGGCGTTGCTGAATCAAGGGATGATTCTTGTAGGGTGGGCGTCTCGCCATTGGTGTCAAGTTAAGCTCAAACTTCCTATGTCAATAAGCATTTAGGCTTAAAAATTCGGTTTTCAAGGGACAAAAAACGAACTTTTTCATGGACTATTAATGCTTTGTTTATTAGCATCACTCCCAGCTTGCGTATAAAAGTCAGAAAAAAGTTCACCTTTATACTTCCTTCCTAACAAAACCTATCGTTGACAAATGGGTTTTAACCTTAAGTTGACACTAATGGCGTCTCGCCCATCCTGAAATACAAGGGACGGGCAAGATGCCCATCCCACAAAACTAGCAAAATCATTCCGCAAATATGCAACGCCATAAAAGGGACTGGGCATGGAAAAGAGGCATCGGGGCGGGGTGCAAAAGGGAAAACTCTTCTCCCTTGCTCCCAGCTCCCTTGCTTCTTCCCCAGTTCCCGATACATAGAGAAAAAGTTAAGCGCGAGGACATAGATTTAGTATGGCTAATAGCAGTGCAATCACCCCAGCACGACACTTGAGTGAAAAGTTACCTTTACCGCTCAAGCGTTTGGCAGATTTGGCTTATAACTACTGGTGGAGTTGGAGTGGCGATCGCATCTCCTTATTCCAAACAATTGATCCCCAAGAATGGGAACGCTGTGGACATAACCCAGTAGCGATTTTAGAGTCGGCAAGTTATGAGCGTCTGACGCAATTAGCAGAAGACCCATTTTACCTAAAGCAGATATCCGCCCTCGCGCGTGAGTTTGACCAATACATCAACCAGCAAGATACTTGGGTCAGTCGAGTTGCACCGCAAGTATCTGCATCTCGCCCCATTGCTTACTTTTGCGCCGAATTTGGCATCCATGAATCTCTACCCGTCTACTCTGGCGGCTTGGGAATTCTCGCCGGGGATCATCTGAAATCATCATCAGATTTAGGTGTGCCGTTGGTTGGTGTTGGCTTGTTATATCGCCAAGGTTATTTTCGGCAACGCTTGAACCGCCAAGGTTGGCAAGAAGATTATTATATTGACAACCCCTTTGGCCACATGCCCCTGGAGTTGATTAAAAATGAGCAAGGGGAATCGGTGACTATCGAGTTACAAGTTCGCCAACGGGTTGTGAAAGTGCAAATCTGGCAAGTGCAAGTTGGGCGAGTCACATTATATTTATTAGATAGCGATCGCAATGATAACGATCCCATTGACCGCTGGCTAACAGGACACCTATATGGCGGTAACTTGGAAACCCGCATCGCCCAAGAAGTCGTTTTGGGAATTGGTGGTGTTCGCGCCCTACACGCCTTGGGAATTGAACCTTCTGTCTATCACCTCAACGAAGGACACGCTGCATTCTGCACCTTAGAAGTTGCGCGGGTAGAAATTGAGCGGACTGGTAAATCCTTCTATGACATCGAAGCCAAGGTGCGGAACAGTTGTGTATTTACCACCCATACCCCCGTTCCCGCCGGTCATGATGTCTTCTCACCCGATTTAATCGATTCCTTCTTTGCCAGCTATTGGCCGCAATTGCGACTTTCCCGCGAGCAATTCTTGGCACTCGGTGCAAGACGATTGGGCGATCCTTGGGAACCCTTTGGGATGACCGTTTTAGCATTGCGGATGTCGCGTGCTTGTAATGGTGTGAGTGAATTACACGGTCAAGTTTCCCGTAAAATGTGGACAGTTCTCTATCCGCAGCGATCAGAAGACAAAGTACCAATTGGTTACATTACCAATGGCGTTCATGCACCCACTTGGACTGCACCCCTGTTAGGTGATTTATATAACGAATATTTGGGAGAAGACTGGAAAAATCGCGCCGTCGATCCCAAGATGTGGGCTAAAGTTGACGAGATTCCCGACGAGGAACTGTGGTCGCGGCATCTCATCCTCAAAGAAAGATTGATTGCCTTCACCCGTTATAAGGTGAAGAAATCACGGGAGTTGCGTGGCGAAAATCATGAACTCATTCAAGCAACAGAAAAACTACTCGATCCCAACGTATTGACAATTGGATTTGCCAGACGCTTCAGCCCTTATAAACGCGGGGATCTGATTTTGCGTGATGCCCAACGCGCACTGAAGATTTTTGGTAATGCTCAACGTCCAGTACAAATTATCTTTGCCGGGAAAGCGCACCCAGCCGATGAAGAAGGTAAGCGGATTATCCAACGCTTGATGGAGTGGTGTCACAATTCCGGGATTATCAACCGAGTCGCCTTTATTGAAGATTATGACATTTACACTGGTCAAAAATTGGTGCAAGGTGTGGATGTTTGGTTAAATAATCCCCGTCGTCCTTTGGAAGCATCTGGTACGAGTGGGCAAAAAGTCTGTTTTAACGGCGGTCTTAATTGCAGCGTTTTGGATGGCTGGTGGTGCGAAGGCTACCAAACAGGGCCAGATGGTAAAGGAATTAACGGTTGGGCAATTGGTGAAGATGCTAATACTAGCGATCAAGAATTGCAAGATCGGATTGATTCGCGATCGCTTTATCAGCTGTTAGAAGAAGAAATCGTTCCTTTATACTATGACCAAGATGCCCAAGGCATTCCCCACCGTTGGGTGCAAATGATGAAAACGTCCATTAAGACAAATGCGCCGTTATTCAACACCGACAGGATGATTGCCGACTACGTTTCACAGGTGTATGTCCCAGAGATTTCTAAGAGTGTGGAACCGATTTTAGCTAAAGTTCTGCTTTAGATAATTTTCAGTTTCCTGGTTAAATAGAGGGGCGGGTTTTCTGCCCCTTTTTTTGCTCTTAGTATCGCCTGCGATAAGATCGAGAATAAATTCATGCTGTGTTTATGGCAACCCAACTCAGCCAAGCCAAATCACCAACAGAACTGGTAATCTCTTGGGAAGCTTTGCCCAAAGATTTTCAACTAGAGGATGAACCAGTGGAGAATACCGGTCAGCCACTTTTGGCTGGTGCTTTGCGTGAAAGCTTAGAAATCATTGGATTCATCCAACCCCAGATATTGATAGCTTCAAACTTTGGTCTTTGTGCCACTATCAACGAGCAATTTATTGCCAAAGTACCAGACTGGGTTTATGTGCCGTCGGTTAATGAAGTGGTGGCTAACCGCAAAAGTTATACACCCAATTTAGAAGGAGATATTCCGGCGATCGCTATCGAATTTTTATCCGATACTGAGGGTGGAGAATATTCAGTCAAGCGAACTTATCCACCAGGAAAATGGTTTTTATACGAACAAATTTTGCAGATTCCCATCTACGTGATTTTTGAACCTTATGGCGGCTTATTAGAATATTATGAACTGGAAAATAAACGCTATGAGTTAAAGCAACCTGACGAAAATGGTCGTCATTGGATTGATGTAATGGGCTTATTTTTAGGAACTTGGCAAGGAACAAAAGAAGGTCGCACTGGGTATTGGTTGCGCTGGTGGGATCGAGATGGTAATTTGTTACCGTGGGCTGTAGAACAGATTGAACAAGAACGCCAACGCGCCGAACAAGAACGTCAGCAAAAAGAACGACTGATTGCTTATTTGCAATCACAGGGTATTGACCCAAATGACTTACCCCCGTTTTAGTAGATGATTGGTCTTTGAAGACGCGATAAATCGCGTCTCTACATCAGGGTTTTGGGATTATCTGAACTGTATTGTGCTATAGAAATTCTAAACTATTTGCATCAGGGATAACTTGTTTTAATCTTCAAGCATCTCTAATAATTGCGCCTCAGTTAGCTGCGTAATTCCCAATGAAATTGCTTTTTCTAACTTAGAACCGGCATCTTCTCCTAAAACTAAATAATCTGTTTTTTTACTTATTGAATCAGTCACTTTTCCACCAGCTTTTTGAATTAAAGCCTTCGCTTTATCCCGCTTTAAGGTTGGCAATGTTCCCGTAATTACAAAAGTTTTACCTGCAAACTTTTGATTACCATCACCAACTATTTTTGTTTCTTCAGCAGCAGTTAATTGCAATCCTTCTGCTTGTAGGCGTTCTATTAACCTTTGGTTGGCGTCAATCCGAAACCACTGGTACACAGATTGGGCAATTTCAGCACCAATACCGTAAATTCCTTCAATATCTGATTGCTTTGCTGTCGCTAACTGCTCTACAGTGAAATATTTCTGAGTCAATAATTGAGCATTTACATTGCCAACGTGACGGATGCCTAAACCATACAATACCCTTGACCAAGGTTGATTTTTTGATTGAGCGATCGCATCTATCAACTTCTCTGCCGACTTTTTCCCCATCCTTTCCAATGCAGATAATTTCTCTGCTGTCAACTCATATAAATCGGCAACGGAATGCACTAAACCTTTATCAACGAGTTGATATACCAGCTTTTCTCCCATGCCTTTAATATCTAAGGCATCACGACTTACCCAATGTTCAATGGAACCTTTGAGAATCGCCGCACAGGAAGCATTGACGCAGCGAGTCACCGCCTCACCTGATTCTCGCACCACCAATTGGCCGCAGACTGGGCAATGGGTAGGCATAACGAAGGGTTCGGTGTCAGCGGGACGGAGTTCTTTGATTACCCTTACCACTTCTGGAATGATTTCTCCAGCTTTGCGGACAATCACAGTATCACCAATGCGGATGTCTAATTGAGTAATGCGATCGCTATTATGTAAAGTGGCGCGGGAAACTGTTGTTCCCGCCAGTTGCACCGGGCGCATCTCGGCTAACGGTGTTAACGCCCCCGTTCTCCCCACATTCACAGCAATATTTTCCACACGGGTGGGTGCTTCTTCGGCTGGATACTTCAAAGCGATCGCCCAACGGGGGAATTTCTGGGTAAACCCTAGCTGTTCCTGAAGTTTAAAAGAATTCAGCTTCACCACTACCCCATCAGTCATGTAGGGTAAATTCAGCCGTTCTGTGTCCCAGTATTCATAATATTTTGCCACTTCTGCGATCGAGGCACACAGTTTGTGGTTGGGGTTGACTCGAAAACCCATCTTTTCTAATAACTCCAACGCTTCCCATTGAGTATTGGCAATACTGGTGTCATCTCTACCAGGAATGTGCAGCGTGTAGCCAAAGAAATCTAACCGCCGTTTAGCGACAATGCGGGAGTCTAATTGCCTGAGTGTACCAGCTGCGGCATTGCGGGGATTGGCAAATAATTGCTCACCTGCTTTTTGCCTTTCCTCGTTGATTTGTTTAAATACTTCCAAAGGCAAAAACGCCTCGCCTCGCACTTCCACCCTTTCCAGAATTTCTAAGCCTTCAAAATTCAAACGTAAGGGAATTGAGCGAATTGTCCGCACATTTTGGGTGATATCTTCACCCGTCACCCCATCACCCCTAGTTGTCCCCCTAACTAGAACGCCATTCTGGTAGGTGAGAGCCAGAGCAGAACCATCAATTTTAAGTTCAGTGACATATTCCACTGAATCTATTTTCGGTACTTGTCGCCGCCAGCGCTGATCCCACCCTTTCAACTCATCGATATTAAACGCATTCTCCAGACTGTATAGGGGGATATTATGCCGCACCGAGGTAAACTGCGTTGCTGGTCTCTCACCCACGCGCTGAGTCGGACTATCGGGTGCTGTCAACTCTGGATATTGAATTTCTAGTTGTTGTAATTCTCGATATAGCTGGTCATAGACTGCATCCTCCATAATTGGAGCATCTAGAACGTAATAAGCGTAGCTTGCTTGTTGCAATAACTGGCGCAATTCTTCTGTGCGCTTTACTTCAGGCTTAATCTGGGTCATTAGAATTATACAAAATATCTAGCGAATACAATTTAAAGATGATCGAGCCTGCTTTGGCAGACTTGGTTTAGATAGCCGCGACTGACCGTCGTCGAGTCAATGTACTTCACATAAAAATCGGGTTTGGCTAATTAGTTTGCCATTAGCAGAGGTACTTTGGGCAAACACTACGGACTTTTCCAGATTACTTAATTTAATCCCAATCCTCCCATCCATCGCTAGACCTAACATTTTACATACAGCGCTTTCTGACAATAAATCATTCCCTGTTCAACACCTCTAAATAGTTTTTTCTTATATAAGTAATCTTCATATACTAAGTATTATAGACCAATTTCTATTAGTATATTTATACCTGACATATCTAAACAAAATACCAGTATTCTGAATTCCGGAATCGTCTGTAAATCAAGGGTATCCACAATTGTCAGCACTACTACCTGGGTATTGCATAAAAAAACAAATGCCAACCTATTTAGTTAGTACAGCCAAAAACCCAATACATTTTCACAGTTTTATTTTACTAATATGTTCATGCGCTCTTTAACATTTACTGCCTCTAGTGCAGTCTTGCTTTCAACTTTAGTCAGTTCCGCTTTTGCTGCTCCCAGCAACTTTGCTAGTAATGTCAACAATACCGAAACAAACACAAAGGTACTTGCTCAAAATGTCATCCAGTTACAGAAAATTCCTCATGGCACAATACAAGCAATCGCTAACGGACAAAACCGATACGCCGCTATTTGGGTGAAGTCTGGCGGCCCAGCTTGGCAAGCACGACATGGATTGACCTCAGCCCAGTATCAAGCGACTTTTGACAAACTGGTTGGTGAAGGATATCGGTTGGCTGATGTCAGTGGTTATGATGTCAACGGACAAGGCCGATACGCTGCTATTTGGGTGAAGTCTGGCGGCCCAGCTTGGCAAGCACGACATGGATTGACCTCGGCCCAGTATCAAGCTACTTTTGACAAACTGGTTGGTCAGGGATATCGATTAGTTCACGTTAGTGGTTACAGCGTGAACGGACAAGATCGATACGCTGCTATTTGGGAGAAGTCAGACGGCCCAGCTTGGCAGGCGCGACATGGATTGACCTCAGCCCAGTATCAAGCGACTTTTGACAAACTGGTTGGTGAAGGATATCGGTTGGCTGATGTCAGTGGTTATGATGTCAACGGACAAGGCCGATACGCTGCTATTTGGGTGAAGTCTGGCGGCCCAGCTTGGCAAGCACGACATGGATTGACCTCAGCCCAGTATCAAGCGACTTTTGACAAACTAGTTGGTGAAGGATATCGGTTGGCTGATGTCAGTGGTTATAATGTCAACGGGCAAAACCGATACGCCGCGATTTGGGAGAAATCTGACAGTCCAGCTTGGCAAGCACGACATGGATTGACCTCAGCCCAGTATCAAGCAACTTTTGACAAACTGGTTGGTGAAGGATATCGATTGGTTGATGTCAGTGGCTACTAGTACAACAAGTCAAAAGAAAAAACACCTATGTAGTAAGCTTTTTGCCTATTTCAGATGGTAGCTTTATGTTTGCCATTCTGTGCTAGTATCTTTCTCTTTTATGCCAGTTTTGTGAGGCGGGGAAAGTAATGACTAGAATTTTGCCAGAGGCATCTCCAATTATTATTGCCCACCGAGGTGCTAGCGGTTATCGTCCCGAACATACTTTAGCTGCCTATGAATTAGCGATCGCACTAGGGGCTGATTATATTGAACCTGATTTAGTTTCCACCAAAGACGGTGTTTTAATTGCTCGTCACGAAAATGAGATTTCTGAAACCACGGACGTTGCTAGCCATCCAGAATTTGCTCACCGTCAAACCAGCAAAATAATTGATGGCGAATCGAAAACTGGCTGGTTTACTGAAGACTTTACCCTAAGAGAACTGAAAACACTCCGAGCCAAAGAGCGAATTCCCCAACTGCGATCGCAAAACACCGCCTATGATGGACTATTAGAAATTCCCACTCTCCAAGAAATCATCGATTTAGCCAAGGGTAAAAGTGCCGAAATTAATCGAGCTATCGGTATTTACCCAGAAACTAAGCACCCAACTTACTTTAAATCTATTGGGTTAGCCCTAGAAGCACCTCTACTTGCAACTTTGACAGCCAACGGTTATCAGGGAGCTAATGCACCTGTTTTCATTCAGTCTTTTGAAGTGAGTAATTTACAAGATTTATCTACAAAGACTGATTTACCTCTGGTGCAATTGCTGAATAACAGTGGTAAACCTTATGATTTTGTAGTTAGTGGTTGCGAACGTACATATACAGATTTAGTCACTGCATCAGGTTTAAGGGAGATTGCTAAATATGCACAGGCGGTTGGGATTCATAAAAATTTACTGGTTCCCAGAGACAGCAATGGTAAATTGCGTAGACGCAAAGCAGCTTGTCGCCAGACATCGCCTACATCTTTAGTCACAGATGCTCATGCGGCTGGTTTGCTGGTTCATGTTTGGACTTTCCGCAACGAAGACTGCTTTTTACCACTGGACTTTCAAGGAAATCCCCAAGGCGAATATGAACTATTTTTCAGTTTAGGTGTTGATGGCGTATTTAGCGACTACCCAGATACGGCTTTTGCAGTGAACCAAAACCTTCGATTTAAACTTTCAGATTTTTGAATTAGGGACTGAGGACTGGGGAATGGGAAGATTTGAATGGGAGCAATGCTCTAACTAGTGAGATGGGGAGGCAGGGGAGGCAGGGGAGGCAAGGGGAGAGAAACAAATAAGTATATTTCGATCTGTAATAGTCGTAAAAATTACTAAATATTTAGAAATATTTCTAAATATTTCTCTTTACTCCCCCTCCTCCCCCTGCTCATTTCACGATAATCTAACTTTTTCGCGTTGCTCCTGATTTGAATGGGCATTCATACCCCAACCAAATCTTAGAGGAATTTCTTGCCCAGTCCCCAGTCCCCAGTCCCCAGTCCCCAGTCCCCTAAATTTATTTATGGGGATTATATTTTTACTTTCAAAAAATACTACATTTGCGTTGCGCTTCAATTTGCCTGACTACTGTTAGCGCTGAATAACTTACCCCAGCAGTACCTTCCCCTGGATGGGTGGAGTCACCAACTAACCACAAATCCTGGATGGGTGTCCGGTTAGCAAAGCCAAAGGGGCCAAAGGTGGGTATTCTTTGACCAATACCACCAACTATACCGCGATCGCGGGCTGTGAAATGGGCAAAGGTGCGGGGTGTTGCTGCTTCTTGATAAAGAATAGTTTCTGGTTTGAGATAAAAGTATTGAGCAAGACGTGCGATCGCTTGGAGGGTAAACTTTTCTTTTAGTTCTTGATAATCTTCAGTCTGCCACCACTGTGCAGGATCGACAAATGAAGAAGCAATAATTGTCGCTTTCCCCTCCGGGGCGCGACCATCTCCAGGGTGACTGACAGAAACAAATAGGGAATTATTCTCGCCGATGGGGCCATTGACATCATACAGAAATTGGAGGTGGGGAGGACACCCAGCCGGAATCGCACTGGCGTCTACACCCAAATACACCACAAAAGCGCCTGATGCTTGAAGCAGTTTTTCCACCCGGTTTTTATAACCAGATGGCGCTTGTTCTCCCAATAACTGCACCAAGTTTTGCACGGTGACGTTACTAACTATATGGTCGGCTGCTTCTGTCCAGACTTCGCCAGTTTTCTGATTTCTAATGACAACAGCACTGGCTTTGCCGTTTTCTACTGTGATTTGTTCTACAGTGTGGCGCATCAATAATTTGCCGCCATCTCTTTCTAAAGATTGTACTAGGCGATCGCTTAATACTTGCATACTTCCCTGGAGGTGAAATAATCCTTGGGGCAATTGGGATACACTCAATGCTGTGGCGGCATAAAGTAATGCTGTCTCGTCTGCATTGACTTGGGAGTATAGCTTCAGTTGCAAATCTAAAAAAGTTCTTAGTCGTCGGTCATTACCCAGTCCACATAACCGTAAAGCATCTCCTACAGTAAACAAGGTGAAGGGTACGGTAATTAATGTACTGGGACGCACCGCTTGCATTAGCTGCCACAAATCCCATAAATTACGCGGTGGTAGTACCGGATCGCGTCCTTGAAATTCCCAACTAGCATTAAATAAAGTTGTCATTAACTGCCAAAACGGTTCGCTACCAGGAAACTGTTTTTGTCGTTCCTCTTGCCATTTCTCTTGGTCGCGCCAAACGTTGATAGGTGTACTTTCCCCAGGTAAATACACCGCACAAGCAGGGTCACAAGGCGTTGCTTGGGGTAAATCTATTGACAATTCTGAGAAAATGCGGTGGTGAATTCCCCCTGGTTCCAACCCCGCCACCTGAGTTGCTCCCACATCAAAGGTAAATCCTTGGCGTTTAAACGTCGAAGCACAGCCTCCTGGTACAAGGGCTTGATCCAAAATTAAGACACTGTAACCTCTATGAGCTAATAATGCCCCAGCAGTCAGTCCACCTATTCCTGCACCAATAACGACTACACGAGATTTACTTTTGTCAATAGAAATGCTGGACATTGATATTTATTTTTATAATTCTTAATATTGCTATTCATAATTTTACAGTGTTATCGAGATTAATGAGTTCATGGCTAAAGAAAGTAGTCAGCATACGGAGATGTGGAGATACGAGAAAATTCTTCTTTGCGTCTGTTGCTGATGCGTTCTACAGCCCTTCTCCTAAAGGAGACACTACGTGAACGGGCATCCTACGGCAGGCGTTTGCAAAGCGATCGCAGTGCTTATTTTCAGTCGCAGATAAGATAAAAGAGTAACATCGCTCCTCACACACAAGTAGCAATGACCTCAACCCTACGGAAATTTCCCCGTCTTAATGCCCCAACGCTGCACCAGTTGCCCAATGGTTTGACAATCATTGCCGAGCAAATGCCAGTTGAAGCCGTAAACCTCAATTTATGGATTAAAGTTGGCTCTGCTGTAGAACCTGATGCCATTAATGGCATGGCTCACTTTTTAGAACACATGATTTTTAAAGGAACAGAACGACTGGCTAGCGGCGAATTTGAACGTCGAATTGAAGAACGGGGTGCTGTTACCAATGCCGCTACTAGCCAAGATTATACTCATTACTATATAACTACTGCACCCAAAGATTTTGCCGATCTTGCGCCACTACAAATAGATGTAGTATCAAATGCAAGTATTCCTGATGATGCCTTTGAACGTGAGCGATTGGTAGTTTTGGAAGAAATTAGGCGTTCAGAGGATAATCCCCAGCGGCGTACATATCGGCGGGCGATGGAGACAGCTTTTGATCAGCTACCCTATCGCCGTGCAGTATTAGGGCCAGAATCGGTGATTGCCGAACTCAAACCTCAGCAGATGCGAGATTTTCATACTAATTGGTATCAACCCCAGTCAATTACTGCTGTAGCTGTGGGCAATTTACCTGTGGAAGAATTAATTGCAACCGTTGCTGAAGGATTTACGAAAGCTAATAAAACTCCCCATTCCCCACTCCCCACTCCCCACTCCCCACTTAGCCCTGAGTCACCATTTACAGAAATTGTCCGTCGAGAATTTACAGATGAAAGTCTGCAACAAGCAAGACTAGTGATGGTTTGGCGGGTTCCAGGAATGAGGCAGTTAGATCGCACCTATGGGCTGGATGTTTTAGCAGCAATTTTGGGACAGGGACGGACATCAAGATTGGTGAGGGATTTACGGGAAGAACGAGAATTGGTTTCTTCAATTTCTGTGAGCAACATGAGCAATCATCTGCAAGGCATATTTTATATTTCAGCTAAATGTGCAGTAGAAAATTTACCAGTTGTAGAAGATGCGATCGCTCAACACATTGGCAAAATACAAATAGAGTTGGTAAAAGAATCAGAAATTGCCCGTGTGCGGCAAAGAGTAGCTAACAGATATATTTTTGCCAACGAAACACCAAGCGATCGCTCTGGGTTGTATGGTTATTATCAATCTTTGGTGGGAGATTTAGAACCCGCCTTTAACTACCCAGCGATAATTCAGAGCCAAGATGCAACTGACTTGATGCAAGCAGCCAAAGAGTATCTTTCCCCAGATGCTTATGGTGTAGTTTTCGTCAAGCCGTAAATTAAAAATTTGGAATAGGGCATTGGGCATTGGGCATTGGGCATGGGGAAGATAATTAATAACTATTACCCAATGCCCAGTTACTAATCAAAAATCCAAAATATAAAATCCAAAATAGCATGATGTGGACTCAAATCGACGCGCATATTAGCCAGGTGACGGGCGAAAAATTTCAGAGTCAGCAACGGCGATCGGTTGGTGGCGGGTGCATCAACCAAGGTTATGCTGGCTCTAATGGTGAGATAACCTACTTTGTCAAGCAAAACCTTGCATCCCAAGTTGCGATGTTTGAAGCTGAGGCGTTGGGTTTAGAGGAAATGCTAGCAACAGCTAGTATTCGCATTCCCAAACCAATTTGCTGGGGTACTGCTGATAATTCTAGCTACATCGTCCTGGAATGGTTGGAACTTGGTAGTGGTAACAGCAACTCATGGGAAGAAATGGGGCGCAAGTTAGCAGCTATGCATAAAGCTAGCAGCAGTCAAGGTTTTGGTTGGAAAACTAACAACACCATTGGTTCTACACCCCAAATCAATACTTGGACAGCAGACTGGACAGAATTTTATATTAAACATCGCCTGGGTTATCAATTTCAATTGGCAAGGCGGCGAGGAGCTAATTTTCCCCAACAAGACAAGTTACTAACAACTATCCCTGAACTATTAGCGGATCATCAGGTGCAACCTTCCTTAGTACATGGCGATTTATGGGGCGGAAATGCTGGGTGTACTGTTTTGGGAGAACCAGTGATATTTGATCCAGCAACTTATTTTGCAGATAGAGAAGTTGATATCGCCATGACAGAATTGTTTGGTGGGTTCCCAGCAGCGTTTTATAAGGGTTACAACGAGGTATTTCCGTTAGATGCAGACTATGAACAGAGAAAAACGCTCTATAACCTATATCATATTTTGAATCACTTCAATTTATTTGGCGGTGGTTATAGTTCGCAAGCCAACCGGATGATTGACCAGATTTTACGCTAAGTACAGGATTGCAGAAAGAAATTAACATATTCATTATTCAGGAATATTAACTAAATGAGTCACAATGATTTGCTTTCTCGCATTCCCATCAATTGACAATAAAAAGGAAGCAAGTGCGTGAAATTGAAGCTAAATGAAAATATCAACTTGCGCGTTTTGACTTTATTGCAATTAGCCGGACACGATGTTGCTACACTACCAGGACAAGGTTTAAGTTCTGTCAATTTATAAGTATTATTTCTCCCACATCCACCGTGAAACACTATCAACAACAATCTAACGCCTTCCCCACCGATTACCTAAACAACTTATGGGGAGAAATCCAAGCTTGTCCTTATTTTGCTATCAACAACCTCAACCGCGATTTTGTCGCCACTAAAGGATTTTCTGTAGTATTTCAGCGTTCTGGATTACCAAAAGTAGAACAGCAGTTTCCCTATTTCAAGGCTTACCTAGATTTGGCTCTCCAGCCGAATTGTAATGCTTTTTACCTCAACCCTTTACAACTCAAAGAAGGCTCCCGTGTCGATCCGCATATCGATCGCTCCTTACGTTCCTACTCCAAAACCATTGAACCACCTGCGGTTGTCAGTGTCCTCTATGTGCGAGTCCCAGCAGATATGGAAGGAGGAGAACTGATATTGCGATCGCACAAACGCCAACTTGGGCAAATTAAGCCCCAATTAAATACTTTAGTTTATTTTCAAGGTGATTTAACCCATTCTGTTAACGCTGTGAAAACCCCAGGAAATCGTCTGAGTCTCGTTTGTGAACAGTATAGCTTGAGTGAAGCTGAACTCCAGGAAATCCCTGAATTCACTGTAGAGTCAAGAAGCACTCAGTCTACAACCAAAAAGAGAAAGTATTCCTCATAATTTAGTGTTGAATTTGCTACCTCAATCGCCTATTCCACCACAGTATCTTACAGGTAGACATCTCAAAGCTACTTGATCTGCCCAAGTTGCAGAACTCCTCCGAGATCATCAGCTTTTGAACAGATTTCAATTATGTGTATATTATTAATTCTTTGGGAATAATAGATCAGAAAATAACGAGAATATTATGCCCTACTCAGAGGATGTTTGAAAAGTCGCGAAGTATACTAAAAATTCATTTAAAAGCCTCTCTCGCCTTGGAGGGAGAGGCTTTTAACCCCCCTTACCTACGAGGGAATGGATGCTAAAAGGTTAAGTTTCTGAGATATTGTTTTTACCAACAATACTTTTCAAAAATCTTCTCGGTAACAAAAGATAAAAAGGATTTCTAAAAATGGATTCTTTCGGTATTTACACCCTTGCGAATGATGTGGTGTTTGACCAACTAGTAGCTTTGCTAAACAGCATTGAGGAGAATATTAGCGCAGATATTCCTATTTGTATTATTCCCTATGATGAGCGACTAGACCTAGTTAGGCAAGAAGTTAATGCTAGAAAGAATGTAATCCTGTTTGATAATTGGGACGTAATTCAACGCTGGGAAGAATTTGCTCATCAGGTTTGGGCTGCTCATTCGAGAGAAAAAGAGACAAAATTATCCCGCTCTAGCTGGTACAAAAGTCATTTACAAAGAAAGTTTGTTGCCTTTGAGGGGATTTTTGATAAATTTGTATTTTATGATAGTGATAGCTTGGCGATGAAGCCACTCAATAATGTAATTGACAAGTTAAAAACATTCGATTTTATTTTTGATGATTGGGAACACCTTAAGGATAGACCTGTTGCAGCATTAAATATTTCAGTTATAGAACAAACTGGACTGTATACAGAAGCGGATATACGTTCTAAGCTGCATTGTTCTAGCTTTTTTGGTTCTAAGCGAGGGTTATTTACTGCTAAAGAAATTGAAATAATGATGGAGAGATTAATTACTCATAGGGAAGTTGAATGGATTAATGGATATGGATGGTGGGATGATTCTTTTTTGTTTAATTATATGACTTTGCGCTGCGATCGCCCACTATTTAACTTTACACTTAGCCCCAATGCGGAAGATAGAACAGGTAACTGTGCCAATGTAGATCCCTTCGTGAATATTAATAATATTCTTTATAATCAGGATGGCTTAAAACGAATTCACCGCATCCATTATATGAGCTATTCTTCTCGTGATTTTGCCCACTTATGTCAAGGACAAGATGTTAATATATGTTATGCAAATGAGTTTTTACACTATCGTTTTCTTAAACAGCCAGAACAAAGACCAAAACAGCTAAAACCACTTAGTATAATTGCAAAAACTAATAATTTTTTAAACAAAACAATGAATAAACTTCAAAGAAGTATCCGCTAAATATGCATTTATTGGCGCGATGCGTGAAATTAGCAATTGATATAAATTTTCTATTTTCTCCAGTTATTAGTATATAACATGCCTAGAATTACTGTTTGCATTCCTACTTTTAATCGCGTTCATCTCCTGCCTTATGCCATTGATAGTGTACTCAATCAATCTGAGCAAGACTTTGAGCTAATTATTTGTGATGACGGTTCTAGCGATCGCACACCCGAATTGATGTCACAATATACAGACAATCGGATTAAATATATCCGTCATCAGCAAAATATTGGTAAAAGTAATAATATGCGCTCTGGCTTTGATGCTGCCAGTGGTGAATATTTTATTAAATTTGATGATGACGACCGACTAACACCTGATTTTCTCGCAAATACAGCAGCTATTCTTGCTGAAGGCTCTAGCATTGATTTTGTTGGTACAGACCATTGGATAATTGATATTAACAATGTCCGGGATGAGGCAAAAACTCAAGAAAATACTCATCGCTGGGGTAGGAAGAAGTTACCCGCAGGTGTTGTAAATAATTTGTTGGAAGTCGTATTTATTCAGCAAAGTTTTCAAGTTGGAGCGACATTATTTCGCCGTAAAACTTTGCAAGAATTAGGATATATGCAGCCAAATCTGCAAAATTGTGAGGATAATGATTTATTTGTGCGTCTGGCTTTGGCTGGAAAAAAGGGCTATTACTTACCAAAATTATTGATGGAATATCGCTACCATGCAGAGCAGCAAGGTATCAATCGAGCTATTCCTTATTTATTTGATAAAATCCGGTATTTAGAAAGTTATAAGTTTGAGTCGGAGAAATTAGAGAAAGTCAGGAAAAATCGTTTAACTGAAACACAATTATTATTAGGTTTGCGTTTAATTGAAAAGGGTGAAACGCAAAAAGGCAGAGAGCTAGTTTTGGCGGGACAGTCTTTTTCGACTGCTAAAGCTTGGACTGGTTTAGGTTTATCGTTGTTACCAGTTAGGTTGCGAGGTAAGGCGTTTAATGCACTGCGACAGGTGCGGGGTTAGACATTGACATTAACATATTGTGCAACTTACTTTTGATGTTATTTGGAAAAGCTGTGTAGGTTGGGTTAAAGAACGAAACCCAATATTAAGCGTTAATTGTTGGGTTTCACTTCGTTCAACCCAACCTACTAGCTGCATTAATGTACTTTACTAATTTCTTTAGTCAATTATTTTCTGACCACCGATCAACTATTTCGAGCATTTTTTCAATACTTATAGCTTTAACCATCCCTTTACCACGCGGGATTTTAACCCTTTCTACTACATCATTCAATGATTGAAATTGTTTCTTATTGCGCTCATTTTCTACTATTTCTGCTATTTGAGAAGCTTTTTTTTGATTAAAACCAGCATTTTGTAATTTTGAGACAATTTTAACTTGACTAAGTGTTTTAAAAACTTCTATTGGTTCAGTCTTATCAGCCATCTGCTTTTTAAGCTCTTTAACTTCATTTTCTAACTTTGCATTAGTAGTTGCTTGCTCTAATATTTGGTTCGTTATCTTTTCAAAACGTGATTCCAAATTTATTAAAAATTGTTCTATATCTTTTGATTGTAGAGATGTTTTTTCTGAAGAATCAGCTTTTTGTTGTCTAAATAATTGAACTTGCTTTGTTAAAGTCTCCTCATTTTCAGACTCAATAATAATTGCTCCAATCATTTCGCCTTTATGAGGCTCTATCTCTCTAGCTCTAGCAGCAGCATGATATTCAAAGTGTCCATCAACTACCTCAAAGGAATTGATACTTGAGCGACGAATAACTATAGGGTTAATAACTCCCGCCGCTTCTAAAATAAGATTTGCTGCCTGTTCTAGTTCATCATCTCCAAAACTTGATCGAGGTACAGTAGAAGTAATTTTCTTGATAGCAACAAGTGATGTAGATAATTTCATTAATTCAACCCTATTTTTTGTAAAACTTCTATTGCTAATAATTCAAATTCTTGTGCAGCAGTTGAATCTGGCTTAAAATCAAGCACAGAAATAGGATCAGCCACCTCCATCTCTCCTATAAGAAGAAACCTCTCAGCACATTTTGCCAGGTCATCTCTATCATAAATTACCGTATTCATCATCTCAAAATCATACCGTTTTGGAATAGCTTCAAGTCGTTTGGGTAAAGTATGTTTAACAAACTGGTTATTAGTAGATATTTTGCAAGCTAATACACCTAAAACTTCAATTTGAGGCTTTCTTATTTGTTTTCTAAATCCATTTATCTTTTTGAGAAATTCCCTAACGTTTATTAGTCCTTGATTAGCGAATGGTTTGAGATCAGAAGGAATAATAAGATAGTCAGCAGTAATTAGAGCAATTCTAGCGTACAGATTTAATGAAGGAGGAGTATCAATCAATACTACATCATATTCTTCTGCCACTGCATCTAGTTTTTGAGCAAGCATCATTTTACTATCTTCTTGCTGAATTAACTCATTTTCATAATTCATCAAACTAATATGAGAAGGAACAACGCTAATTTCTGGATTTGTGAATTGGGATTTTCTGGCGACTTGATTTATAGGAAAAAAATCTTCTGATTGCAAAATATGACGAATATTAGAATCTTTGATATCATCAAACTCTTCATCATCAAATTTGACTAAACCAGTAGCAAATGTAGTATTGGCTTGACTATCTAAATCAATAACTAGAACTCTTTTCCCCTTCTTTCTAATAGCAGCAGCTAAATTAACTACAGTTGTTGTTTTACCAACGCCACCTTTATTATGGTAAACCGCGATTGTTTTCATTGAATTTTCCCTTTTGGTTTCAAATTTGGAATTATTTTCAGTTATTTGGACTTCTGGCTTATTTACTAGCTGTCCTTCTTTAAGACTCTCTCTACCAATTAAACTTTTAATTTGATCTAACTTAATTTCAACTTCTTTGCCAGAACATTGAAATATTAACTGAATATCAGTCTGTAATTTTTGATAAATTCTAATCTCTTTGCCATTAGTCAACAATCCATACCTGACATTCAAGCTGGTTAAATAATGCCTGAGTCGGGGAACATGATTATTTAAATTTTGTTTGGGATGCTTTGCCTCCATGACGACACTCAGCGGTGAGTTGGCATCTAAGACAAAGGGAATCACTTGGGCAGCAAATGCCAAGAAATCTAAGCGGATGCTACCAATGGCAACCTCTTGATGCCAGGTGTCAGGAGTATAACCTAGCTGTGGTAGCAAATATTGCACTATGAGTTTGCTTTCAACTTCGCTTTCGTTACGGCACATCTCAGGATTAAAAGGCAATATTTTTCTACCTCTAAATAATTATTTGACTTGGGACAAAACCTGATAGTTGCTAGATTATTGCATAACCTTAATTATGTTGAGTGATATAAATCACTTAGAAAGATATAAATAATCATCATAAAAGTAGTACTTTTGCTGATAAAATAACCAATTCTGAGAACTAGCCATAATCAAAAGTAACAAGCTAGGTATGTATTTCCTCATTACCCTTGTAAATGGCTAGAATCAAAGTGTTTACCTATTTGCGCTAAAGGTTTTGGCTACTGTATCTTGTCCCCACTGCCATCAACTCGTTGATAGTCAAGCTATTAGTTGTCCCTATTGTCGGACTACACTCAAAGCTTACGGTCATCCCGGTATTCCATTGCACCGCGCCACTGGGGACGGGTATCTGTGCGACACCTGCACCTATCACGCTGATGATACTTGCAATTTTCCTAAACGTCCCTACGCCAAAGACTGTACCCTCTACCAAAATATTGAAGAGACAAAATTAGAGTTGGAACAGCAGCGTTACACTAACAGTTTTGCTGTAACTGTGAAAAGTTGGGTAAAACGCAATCAGGTTTTGCTGTTGCTATTAGGTTTATTGTTGGTCTGTTTAGTATTCGTTATTTCAACATCTTGATTTGTTTTTCCTGGGAAGTGAGGAGTAAGGGAAGCAGAGAGAGATGAGAGAGATGAGGGAGACAAGGAGGAATTATTCAATAAGTCTCTTTCTTGTCTCCCCCTCTTCCTTGTCTACCTTGTCTCTTTTCCATGTCCAATCTCCAATCCCTAATCTTCAAGCTGTGGTGATTTTGGATGCCTCTGCAATAGGTTCAACTTGTATCGGTGGCGCTTTTTCTTCAAAGGCGGCTAAGTCGAACCAAAAAGTTGTCCCAATGCCGACTTCACTCACGAGATGAACTTTACTACGATGTCTGTCGATGATATTTCTAACAATCGATAAACCTAAACCCGTGCCTTCTAGGGTGTGAACTCGGTTTTCTACGCGGAAGAAGCGTTCAAAAATTGAGTGTTGATCTTCTGTAGCGATGCCAATTCCTGTATCGGAAATTTCAATCCGCACTGGTGCAGATTCGGTGTGACTGGGTTTGAAATCTAGTTGGTAGGCGCGGATTGCTACTTTACCACCGGCTTTGGTGAATTTAAGCGCATTACCAATTAGGTTGCCAAACACTTGTACTAATAGATCGTAATTACCTAATACTAGCGGCAAATTAGGGGCAACTTCCTGAACAAGTTCAACACCTTTATCTTTTGCATTGAGTTGGTAAGTACGCAGGGTTTGCTCGATCGCTTGGGCTAAATCTACGCCATCGAAGCTGTAGCTACGACCAGATTCGAGTTTTGACAAATCCAAAACATCGTTAACTAGGCGGGTTAGGCGATCGGTTTCATGGTTGACTGTTTGCAGAAACTCTTGGCGTTCTTGTAAAGCTAAGTCTTCGCCGTAGTCGTGCAGGGTTTCAATATAAGTTTTAATGTTGAATAGAGGCGTTCGCAGTTCGTGAGAAACGTTGCTGATAAATTGACTTTTTGCATCGTTTAGTTCGACCTCACGGGTTATATCTTGAATAGTAATCGCAATACCTTTGATGCTTTCTCTTTGCAAGTTGAGTACTGTAGTCAAGAGAATGCGGATCGTCCGTGGGATGGGTTGGTTAATAAAAATTCGGAATTCGGCGCTTTCGCATTCGCCTGCTGCCATTTCGTACAAGGGACGGGTAATTTCGGTTTGTACTGATGCTGGTAAGTGATGTAAGACATTGCAACCTACCACATCAGCGGCTTCCCAGCCAAAAATTCGCTTTGCTGTGGGGTTGACTAAAATCACCTGCATGTTGTTATCAATCAATACAGCCCCATCTGCGATCGTGGAAACTAGGGTTTCTAGTTTGGCTTTTTCTGCGGTCAGTTCCTCAATATTCTGTTCTTCATAGCGCTCTAATCGCTCTGCCATTTCATTAAAACTTAAAATTAATTCCCCTAGTTCGCCCCCTAAAGGTAAATTAATGCGCTGCTTAAAATTCCCGGTAGCAATTTGCTTTACTCCCACTAGCAGTTCTTTAATGGGCTTGGTGATGGTCAAGGCGTTAATCACTCCTGCCAAAATCACCATTACCCAAATTGTGATAAAAACGGCAATGGTGACATCGCGGGTAAAATTGGTGGAGATAATAGCGGTCTGATTGGGGTTGATCCCGATCGCTAATACACCTAAGTATTTTTTATTGACAATCAGGGGAATAAATACATCGGTAACTATCCCATCTGGGGTTGTGTGTTGCCGCACCATCGGTTTTTCCCCATCGCCAGGGTAATCTTCTGGCAGTTGTATCCGCCGTTTAATGGTGAGGGAATTTTCTACCTCAGCTTCCCAAAAAGGTATGCCAAAAAAGATTTCCCCGTTTTCGTCAGCGTAAAGCATATAACGCACACTAGAGGTGCTGCTATAAAAGCGTTGGGAAAATTGGGCAACCTCAGTGAGATTATTGTCAGCGATTAAGGGGGCAACGTTGGCAGCAAGCAGCAGCCCCAAATCACGACCAAAGCGGGTGTCATTCATCCGCGCATCCTGCTGAATTGTATTTACAGCCCAGAAGGTCAAACCACTCATCACCAACGAAACTACCATTGTGGCCACAGCCAGCAGTTTAGTCTGGAGAGTGAACTCCGACCACCAACTTGCGATCGCATCTCGAATTGTTTTTAACAGACTTAGCATCTTAAATAAAGTTGTTAGTAGTCTTTGTTATAAAGCCCAACAACTTAAAAATTAACAGTTAATTTGACAAATATGTTAGAGAAAGAGGGAATGGGGCATTGGGCATGGTGAATAACTCCAAACTCCTAACTCCTAACTCTATGCCCAATATCTCTCCGGTAATACATCCCCTGAAACTGAATATGTTTGATACTAGCGTAGGCTTGGGCGATCGCTTGCTCAAAATTTTCTCCGATTCCCGTCACATTTAATACTCGACCCCCATCTGTGACTATTTCTTGTTGCTGGTTCAATTTTGTACCTGCATGAAATACAGTTGCTCCTGCTGCTTCTGCCTCTTCAATGCCAGTAATCACTTGCCCCTTCTCATATTCTCCTGGATAACCACCGGAAGCGGCAACCACAGTAGCAGATGCTCCCCCTTTCCAAGCAATGGGCGGCAATTCACTTAAGCGTTGCTGTACGCAGGCTAGAATTAACTCTTCTAGGGGTGTTTCTAACAGTGGCAAAATCACCTGGGTTTCGGGATCGCCAAAGCGACAGTTAAATTCCAAAACCTTCAAGTCGCCATCGGGTGCAATCATTAACCCAGCATACAACACCCCTTGGTAATCAATGCCTTTAGCTCTTAAGGTGGCGATCGCTCTTTCTAAGACTTCTGTTTGAATGCGTGCCATCAACTCTGGCGTAGCAATGGGTGCTGGGCTGTATGCTCCCATTCCGCCAGTATTTTCCCCCGTATCGCCGTCACCAACCCGCTTATGGTCTTGAGCTGGCAACAAGGGTCTAATTGTTAACCCATCGGTCAACGCTAAAACTGACACCTCTTGCCCAATCAAACATTCTTCAATGACGACAAATTTACCAGCACTACCAAATTGTCCCTGAAAAATTGCATCAATGGCACTTTCTGCCTGTGTAACTGTTTCAGCCACCGTTACACCCTTACCAGCCGCCAAGCCGTCAGCTTTGACAACAATTGGCGCTCCCTGAGATTTGACGTAAGATTTTGCTGCCGCAGCCTCCGTAAATACCGCAGCCCGCGCCGTCGGAATTCCTGCTTCTTGCATCAGGGCTTTTGCCCAAGCTTTACTCGCCTCAATTTGCGCTCCCGCTCTGACTGGGCCAAATACCATCAATCCTTTATCTTGGAGGTAATCTGTGATTCCATTCGCCAAGGGGACTTCTGGCCCAACTATTACCAGAGTTATGCCATGTTCTAGAGCATATCGGCTCATGCCCTCAAAATCATCTACAGGCAGGGGCAAGTTCTGGCAACGTTCCATACTTGCTGTGCCCCCATTCCCCGGTACACAGATAACTTGCTCAATTTGCTTAGATTGCAACAGTTTCCATGCCAGAGCGTGTTCGCGCCCCCCATTACCTACAACTAAAACTTTCACAGATTTCCTCGTGCGTTGCTTGCCAAACGAGAATACCTTAGTGGCTCTCGCGGATCAATTTTTTCATCTATTCTCACACTTGTGCAAGTCTCTTATAATTAAGTATATAGACATAAATCCATATAGATATATAAAAAATACTTTATTATGCATGTCTAACTTTATATTATTCCGATCTGCTGACCTGTTTTAGCTATTGAATCTCAACTGTATTTATTCTGAGAATTAAATTTTCCTAATTAGTTAATTGATAATTTTGATTGTTAGTAGTTACTAAATAAATTTAATAATATATCTTAAATACAAGTACATTCCTCTAATCATCTATTATGTGGAAAATCCTCAAATAATGGATAATCTTTTCCAACTAATAACTCATTATTGATTATAATTATTAACTTGTGAATATAGAGACTAATCAGGATATAAAAAAATAGGCAGCATGGCTAAAATTATCGTTACTGGAGCCGCCGGCTTTATTGGTTCTTATCTTGCAGAAATATTGCTGCAACAAGGAAACGAAGTGATTGGGATTGATGAATTCAATGATTACTACGATCCTATGTTAAAGCGTAACAATGTTGCACACATCCATCGGTCACCTGGCTTTACATTAATTGAAGGAGATATTCAGTTTTTAGATTGGCAGAAACTCCTAAAAGATGTTGATGTAGTTTACCACCAAGCGGCACAAGCAGGTGTTAGAGCAAGTTGGGGGCAAGCTTTTCGAGGTTACACAGAACGGAATATTAATGCTACACAAGTTTTACTAGAAGCAGCTAAGGATGCTAAACACCTGAAAAGGTTAGTGTTTGCCTCTTCATCGAGTGTATATGGTGATGCGGAAACATTACCTACCCACGAAGGAGTTTATCCTCAACCAGTTTCTCCTTACGGCATTACTAAGCTAGCAGCGGAGTTTTTGTGTGAACTGTATCACAAAAACTTTGGCGTGCCTTGTGTGACATTGCGCTATTTCACAGTTTATGGCCCCAAACAGCGCCCAGATATGGCATTTCATAAGTTCTTTAAATCCATTTTGCAAGATGAGGCAATTCCTATTTACGGCGATGGCCAGCAAACGCGGGAGTTTACGTTTGTTAGTGATATCATCGCCGCCAATTTAGCCGCCGCCACTGCACCCCAAGCAGTGGGAGAAATCTTTAATATCGGTGGTGGTAGTAGAGTGGTTTTAGCAGAAGTATTGGATACGATTGAAGAAATTGTTGGGAAAGCAATCAAAAGAAACCACATAGAAAAGGCGATGGGAGACGCCCGTCACACCGAGGCTGATGTATCTAAAGCGCATAAAATTCTGGGATATGAGCCGCAAGTCTCTCTGAGAGAGGGTTTGACAGAGGAATGGGAGTGGGTTAAATCTTTGTATTCACTCTAGTAATTTTTGTTATCTGGGGAGTTGGTTGGATTATCTGGGGAGGATAAGATTAAACCACCCCTGATAAATGCAAAGTTTTACCTTCCCCCTCTGTCAGGGTAGAAAATCTCCATTTCGTCACTTGTTAGCCCCAATCGGAGTATTCTCGTGGGTGATTTCACCCCTTCGCTGCATACGCTTATCGGGCAAACCCTGTCCTTTAGTGTCCGTTGCAGTTAATCTTGATTGGACAAACTAATTCACGCTCGGAGAATTGAATGCGCTTTGGTTTTTTTACTTTATGTGTTCTTGCACTAGCGACAACTTCTGGGCACGCCGCTCAGTCTCCCAAGATCCCAGCACTGGTGATGACCAGCCCAAATTCAGCTGACGCCAACTACGAAGATAAATGCAGCAACGGCGGCAACCTTGACCAGTTTAATCGCGATAAGTTTCTTAAACTTATGCTTGCTGATAAAAAATCAAAGCTTTCTCAACTGAAAGTAGCTCTCCTCAATGAAATTAAACAAAGTGGTGATGAGCCACGAGGCGAGGGTGTCCATATTGGTGAATGGAATCAAACCTTTCATGACCGAAGTGGTTGTGGCACAAACACTAACAGTTACTCAGCATTTGTTGTCACCGTGACTGGTGGAAATGCAAACCATACGGTCGTGAAATACCTAGTCACGATTGATGACGACGATAACGCAGGCAAAAGAACCCTCAAGATCCGCGACATCCGCCCAATTAACCTACGAAATGATAACTGACTAAGCCACTTTTCTTCGCTTCCTAGTTCCTGCCCTTGTAAAGATAAAAACCTGCATCTTCAAACTGTGTACCGTATCCCCGAACAGTAGAAGGAGGAATGAAATGAGCAGCTTAACCAGTTGATCAAAGCTAAAAAGTTTTCCATATCACGCATCCTTCCACCCTCTACTCGTAAAAGAGTGGACGGGCTGACACTACCAAACTGGGCAATCTTCCAATGCTGTCTCTCGCAGTCTTTTGCTGCCTCGTTTCTTGCGGACTAGACTTGCTAAACGTTCTACTGAGTAGCGATTGAGTAGTGTGATTGGCATCAAAGCCTGAAAGTACTGTCCAGCTAGGGGAGAGATAAATGAGTTTGGAATTGCACCCAATTGAGCAAGGGTAACGAAAATTAAAAATTGTTAATTTCTCATTTTTAATTGAGCAGCCCGCGCTCTCAAAATCAACATAGTTCCTCCTGTAAATAACATACCCAGTAATAGGGTTTTTAGACTGAGGTTTTTACCACTCTCACTTACTAAAATACCTTCCAATATTAGAGAAGGTATTAATATCCCTCCAGCAATCAAAAACTTAGAAAGTATCACTCTTCTTTTTGCTAGAAGAGTTAATATTGTTAAGCAAAATCCTAAAGGAATAAAAGTTAGTGCATAGTAAAAAATCCTCTGATTTTTGGGCATCAATTCCAATAAATTCAAGGAGTAAAAATTCTGCAAATTATCTACATATATTTGGATAGTTGCCCTGGAATAAGTGATAATTATATGGTGAGGGTTATTGTCTGTAAAAATATTAGGTATATTTAACGTTAAATCTGCCCCATTTTCTCCAGTCATCGGCGTTCGCAATCGAAAATCTAAGTTATTTCCCTGCTGTCCCAACGTCAAATTGCGATGTAGAGAATCGCCGGAAATGGAAATAATGCGGGCAGGGCCAAACTGCTCTGAGTTGGCAGTGGCAAGGGTAGTGCTGAGTGTAAATTCAGATGTTTTACTGATTCTTTGACTGAGAGACGCGACAGGAGTAGCTGTTTGTAGCCAATGACTAGAACTCAAAAAAACACCTTTACCTTCTTGTATATCTGAGGGCTGTCCTTGCCACAATAGTTCTGGCAATTGTTTAGTCTGTTCTTTATAGCAACATTTTCCCTTTAAGTGATAATTAGCTACTAGAGAATTACCAAGGTTATTAAAGTAACTTGAATCAGCTAATCCTTGTGCTATCTCATTCTGTGAGATGGCTCGATCAGCAATATAAATTTCAGACATGTATCCTTGCCAAGGTCTATCCCTCGTCTCTTCGTTGCCAATTAGCAGTGGATAATTTGCATCCCAATTGCTCAAATTTATCGTATTCTGCCACAAGAGCGAAATCAGAAATGTTAAAAATATATATCCAATACAAAATACTACTATCTGTTTAATTGATCGGCTAACTTTACTGTTTTCTATCTGTGCAACAGTATTATTAAAGGTTTGACTATTCAATAGATAAAAGCAAATCAAACCAATAAATCCACCGATAGTATTGTTCAAAATATCTGATGGTGTAGGCATTCTTGATGGGAGGAATACTTGCAAGACTTCAACTGTCAAAGATAAGCCAGCACTCACCAAGATAACTATAAAAATTTGTACTTTTGTTTTTATCCTTCGTTTCTGCAAGAGTCTAGTGAAGCCAAAACCTAAAGGCATAAACAACAAAAAATTATTTACCTGATCTTGAAAATTACTAGAGTTGTTAAAACTGGCAAAAAAATCTGGTGGAGAAAAACTATCTGGTATGGAAAAATTAAATGGATAAAGTGTAGCTAATAACACTAAAAAAATGTTAGCAATGACAATTAGAAAATTAAATCCTTGAAGAAAATTTGAACGTTGATTCATCAGATACTATGTTGTTATTATGACTAGTAATGGATAGCGCTAAAAGGAATTAGTTCTAATACATCAATTATTGTTGAGAGTCAGCACCGAAAATTTTTTATTACTTGTTCGTGCTAAGTACCAATTACTAATTACCACTAATAGATGCTTAAACCTACTGTTGAAGTGCATGTGATATTAACGCTGCTTTTATATTATTTACTAGTAGATAATTATGATCGTTAAAATATGAAGAATTCATCAAGCTCTTATGAAAATTACATATAGCTGGATTGTAAGCGTTCACAGAATATGAAGCTTCTAGAGGAGTTCAAGAATATTGGATTTTAAACTGGCAATTACAACAGGTTGAAGTGTATAGCCGAGAAAACGCAGTTCTGAAATTAGTAGCAATATGATTCGCAACAGATGATCTCTCTTGGCCTCTGTTACCAAATTTTGTTTGCACTGTGAGTGCTTCTCATTTGTATTCAATACACTCTGAACTCATTTCTATTGCTCTCTCTTAAAAGGCGAAAGGCTTTAAATCTTACTCCCCAGTCCCTAGTTCAATAATTGCCTCCCCTAGTTCTCCCCGATTGTTACCTAATCTAAAAATATCAACCTAAAATATTGAAATCAACACTTTTGGGGATACCAAACTTTTCAACATCCTATGAATGAAGATACAAAGTTCTTTCGTATATTTGGTTCAATATTCGGCGGTGTTGGCAGCATAATTGCCATCACAGGCATAATTATTGGACTGAATACTCGTTCCTTTGTGACCTCGGCAATACCAGCACAAGGGACAATAATTGATTTGGTGCAACGTTCATCAACTGATAACAAAGGTCGTTCTTCTTATGTCTACTATCCAGTGGTGAAATTTACCACTACCTCTGGTGAAACAACAGTTTTTGAAGCAAATTCAGGCAGCAATCCACCAGAATTTACTAAAGGTCAGCAGGTAGAAATATTATACAGTCCTGAAAAGCCAAATTCTGCCACGATCAACTCCTGGCTAAGTTTATGGTTTTTACCTATGATGTTTATCAGCTTAGGATCAATTTTTGCCTTAGTTGGAGGAATTGTACTAGTCAGGTCGTTTCCGCGTTTAATAAGTTCTAAATAAATGTATTTTGGGAATGGAATAGACTTATTTTTTAATCTCGCATCAAAATTACCACTAAAATCTGCATTAATAAAATCAAGAATCCGACAACGTAAATGCAATAAGCATTTGAGGCAGTAAAACCTATGCTTGAACCCCATCCTATCCGCACTGAAGCTGATTATCGTGCTGCACTTGATGAAATTGAAGGATTGTTTGATGCGGAACTAAATACACCACAGTTTCGCCGCTTGGAAGTTTTAACTACGCTTGTGGAAGCCTACGAGCAAAGGCATTACCCAAGGGAACTATTAGATCCTATTGAAGCAATATTATTTTATCTCGAATCCCGTGAGTTCTCTTTAGTTGAATTAGAGCCAATTAAACAAGGGATGTCTTATTAAAAGTCTCTGTAACTTCAAGTGTGAAAATTAACTCCACCCATTCGGAGCCAAAAAGGTGGAGTTAAAAAGTTGAAGAGTTGGTCAATTCTCCTCACAAATGACAACTAACTAAATACGCGACTTGACAAATTTTTCTAATCTATCCATTCCCTTTTCAATCGTCGCCATATCTGTGGCGTAGGAAAGGCGAATGTTGTCATCAGCGCCAAAAGCAATTCCGGGAATGACTGCAACTTGATGTTGTTCCAGCAAAGCGTCACAAAATTCTAGAGATTTTAGACCGGTTTTGCTGATATCAGGGAACAGATAAAAAGCGCCATCTGGTTTTGCGGTACTTAATCCGGGAATGGCGTTGAGTCTGTCTAGCATTACCTGTCGGCGTTTGGCGAAGGCTTGGCGCATTTCTTCGACACAATCTTGAGAACTTTGTAGCGCCGCGATCGCACCATATTGAGCAAAGGTACACACGTTAGATGTACTATGCCCTTGGATGGTACTGGCTGCTTTAATGATTTCCACAGGCCCCGCTAAATAACCTATACGCCACCCAGTCATGGAATAAGCTTTCGCAAACCCATTACTAATCAAAGTGCGGTCAAAAATTTCCTTCCCTAGAGAACCGATGCTGATATGTTCTGCACCGTCGTAGAGAATCTTTTCGTAAATCTCATCAGAGACAACAAAGATATCTGCATCAACTACTACCTGCGCCAGTGCTTTGATTTCATCTGGCGTGTAAACCATCCCTGTGGGATTAGATGGGGAGTTGAGGATAAATAACTTCGTCTTCGGCGTGATTGCTTTACGGAGTTGTTCGGGAGTAATTTTATAACCCGTCGTGGCATCTGTAGGGACAATTACCGAAACCCCGCCGACCAAAGTCACCATTTCGGGATAACTTAGCCAGTAGGGTGCAGGGATAATTACCTCATCACCTGGATCGATTAACGCCACTATTAAGTTGTACAGAGAATGCTTACCGCCATTGGTGACAATGACATTCTCTGACTTGTAATCAAGACCGTTATCAATTTTAAGCTTGTGGGCGATCGCTTCCCTTAACTTTGGTTCTCCGGCGGCGGCACCATACTTGGTTTTGCCTTCATCCAAAGCTTTGATTGCTGCGGCTTTAATATGTGCTGGGGTATCAAAATCTGGTTCTCCAGCGCTAAAACTACAAACATCTATTCCTTCCGCCTTCAGTGCCTTAGCCTTGGCTGCGATCGCTAAGGTTAATGAAGGTGTTACCTGACTTACTCTTGCTGCCAGCTTCATTCTTACTATTTTTGGCAAATCTTTCACTTATCTAAGGATATCCCAGAATCCCTACCAAGATTTGCTTTTTCTGAATTCCTTGGGGATTGGGGACTGGGAAAGAATTTTTGAACCTCGATTATTGACTCTTAATAATGTATCGTATATAACTTTATTTTTAGTGGAAACTAACTATTTTTATGCAGATTAAGAAACTTTTAATTGCATTTTCTCTGCTAATTACTGGTATTTTTATACCTAATGCTGCCATTGCTCAAAATCGCGGTACTCCGGGTAAATTTGATTTTTATGTACTGACACTCTCTTGGTCGCCGGATTATTGTGCGACAAATGGTACTCGTGACCCGCAGCAGTGCGGTTCTGGAAGGAAACTTGGTTTTGTACTACATGGTTTGTGGCCGCAGTACCAAACTGGTTATCCTACTAATTGTTCCACGCAAAAATTACCGTCAGAAGTAAAGCGACGGTTTCCTGATTTGTATCCTAGTAATAAACTTTACGATCATGAATGGGAAAAACATGGTACTTGTTCGGGGAAAACTCCTGCGGAATACTTGGGATTGAGTAAAAAATTAAAAGATGCGATCGTTATTCCCGCAGCTTACAATCGCCCTAATAAACCCGTGCGTACCACAATTACAAATTTTAAAAATTCATTTGTGAGTGCGAATAATCAAATTACTGCTGATGGTGTAGCACCTTTTTGTTCTGGTTCGGGAAGATTTTTGCAAGAAGTGTTCTTTTGTTATTCCAAAAACGGTGAACCTGGTATTTGTAGCGCCGAGATTTTGAAGCGATCGCAAAAAAGTTGTGGTCAGCCAGATTTCTTACTCAGAAACGTTAGATAAAAATGGGGCATTGAAAAGTAAAAAGTAAAAAGTAAAAAGGCAAAAGATTCTTTTCTTTTTACTTTTGCCTTTTACCTTTTGATTTGCTTGTCCCCCCATCTCCCCAGTCCCCAATCCCTAAGCTATCGTCACATCCGGCGATAAGTAAACATCTTGAATCGTATGAAACAGTTTTACACCTTCCTCAAAGGGACGTTGGAAGGTCTTTCGCCCAGAAATTAATCCTGAACCACCAGCGCGTTTGTTGATTACGGCGGTGCGTATTGCTTCGGCGAAATCATTTTTACCAGTCGCGCCACCAGAATTAATCAACCCCACACGCCCAGAGTAGCAATTTAGTACTTGGTAACGAGTCAAATCAATTGGGTGATCGGTTGTCAATTCTGTGTAAACCCGCTCATCGGTTTTGCCGTAACTCTTACCACTGGCTTTGGCAACTGCACCGTAACCATTGTTATTTTCGGGTAACTTTTGTTTGATGATATCGGCTTCAATCGTCACACCCAAATGATTCGCCTGTCCGGTGAGGTCAGCAGCAAGGTGGTAATCTTTATCTTGTTTAAAAGCGTTGTTCCGCAGATAGCACCAGAGAATTGTCGCCAAACCCAGTTCATGGGCGCGTTTAAAAGCTTTGCTAATTTCTTGAATTTGTCTGGTAGAATTCTCGGAACCAAAGTAAATTGTCGCACCTACGGCAGCCGCCCCTAAATTCCAAGCTTGTTCTACATCAGCAAACAATACTTGGTCAAATTGATTGGGGAAAGTCAGCAATTCGTTGTGATTGATTTTGGCAATAAAGGGAATTTTGTGGGCATACTTGCGCGAAACTATACCTAATGTGCCCAAAGTGGTAGCAACCGCATTGCAACCTGCGGCGATCGCTAGCTTAACAATATTTTCTGGATCGAAGTAAATCGGATTGGGCGCAAAAGACGCACCAGCTGAGTGTTCAATCCCTTGGTCTACCGGTAGAATCGAGAGATAGCCTGTGTTTGCCAGACGACCACTAGAATAAAGTAACTGGAGATTACGCAATACTTGAGGATTGCGATCGCTGTTGAGCCAGATTCGATCTACAAAGTCTGGGCCTGGCAAATGTATTAAATCACGAGAAACTTTTGCTTTGTGGGTAAGCAGGTCTTCTGCCTCTTTACCTAGCAATGACTCAATAGAATTAGACTCTTTGAGCGTTGTAGTCATAGTATTATCCTCAAAAACTGAGCAAATGACCTTGCCTTTAAGATAGCATTTCTAATATTGCTAACTTAGTTGTACGGTCATTAATGATGTGTATTCTTTTTGAATATATAGCAATCTTCTTTTAGAAATGAAAACCAAAAGGCTGAGATTTCCCACTTGTTTCAATAAGTCGAGAATCTTGTGATGAATGATTAAGTAAGGCTATACTACCGGAAGTATTAAATCAACTTTCGGAATTGATATTTTCAACTTCAGTTACCAACATCAAACAGTACAATCATACTATCTTGCGATCGTAACTGAAAATTGAAAACCCATCTTTCCCGGATTTGGGTAATAATTTTGAACAAAATAAATACAATTGTATGAGTAAGTTTCAAATCGATATCGACTTTAGCAATATAGATTTAGCTTCCCTTGAGACAGAAGAAGATTTTCAAAAAGAGGCAAAAATGTTACTCCCAAAGGCACTGGTCAAACTAGGTGAAAGTGTGGGTGAAAAGACCTGGGAAGAATTACAGCAAAAGCTGCAAGCAACTGGAGCTAAACTCAAATCTTCCCCCAGCGAGAAACGTAGGTTTATTCAAGAAACCGGAAGAACTTATCAACGAAATGCTAGTAATAGAGAAAAACAAGAACTGGAAGATTATATAGTAGAGCAATTACGCCAGCACAAGTAGTATTTGTCATCAGTTAACTTTACTGGACACGATTCAAATAAACCAGCGGCGAATCAACTCCACTTGGAAGCTATAGCCGTCGTCAACTTCCTCAATTAACTCACGTTGCAACAGCAAGTTGAAAGTAATCTCATTAGGAAACTGTTGTAATAGAGTTTGGCGGCTGACTATAGCCCCTTCCCCTTGAGCAGCGATAAAACGTAGAATAGCTTGTCCAGTCGCGTCTACTTGGTTGTTTTGAATGTCAGCAAAGAAAAAGCCGCCACTTTGCAAAGCTTCTGGTATTGCGGCTTCCACATCCGCTAAAGTTGCCAATCGCCGCATAGAGGGGTCTTGCTCGTTTTTGAGGACAATAATTTCTGCACAGAGTAATTGTACTAAGAATGGGTGACAACGGGTGAGTTGTAGCACTCGCTCAACGGCGTTGGGTTCATAGCAGAGAGTAAAATCTTTGACGGGATGTTCAATTAATTGTCGTGCTTCCGCTTCTTTGAGGTAGGAGATATGCACAACTTGGACATTTATTAGATAACTAGCCCAGCGCTGATATTCTTCGATAGTATGAGAGCCAGCCAGTAAAACCTTGAAACGTGGACGGTGTTGGATGAGGTGACGCAGCATACCCAAAACATCCTGTTCATCAAAGCGACCTTTGGCTATGGCGTTGTCTAGCACCTCGAATTCATCTAGCGCTAGTAAGGCGGTATTTTGTTCTAGAGCCTGTTCTACTTTATCTAGCCATTCATAGAAATAGGTGAAAGGGTCAGATTGTAGCACTTCGCGGGCTAGGGATGGTAGAGTTACACCTTGCTTTTTCGCTGACTTCTCCATCTCTCTAGCGAGGTTGTAGAGAAAACCTGTATGGTCACTAGCTGATGAAGATGCGCCTTGCAAGTCTACAAACATCGGGATGATGCTATTAGGTAGTAACTTCCCGATGTTGTTGAGGAGAGAAGTTTTACCCATACGTCGCTGACCATATAGTAGCAAAGGTGGGCGACGGCGATCGCGCAGTAGTTGCTCGATGCGTGTGCCGATGTCATCACACCCCGTGAAAATTTCTTGCTCTAGTGTAAGCGGTATGCCAATGATGTAAGGCGAGTCAATTTCTTGGCGGAGTTCAGTAATCTTTGCCAGATCTTCTGCATAGTTGTTTATTATTTCAAGCCATATTTTAGCGAAAGGGTAGAAGAACGAAGCGTATTTATTTTTAGTGCGATTAAAGTTTTCTAACTGTCTATTTAAACGGTCTGCTACAGTATTGAGAATTAGACGCTGATTATATTTACTTATTTGCTCTAATGCCGCATCTACATCCTTACTAGTATGAGTAAAGATGCTTAGTATAGAGCTAGGTAAGTTTTGTAGTTCATCAATCACTATACTGCTATGATACTGACGTATAGCTTGTACATCTGCACAGTTTCTTAATCTCAGTGCGTCTCTGCCAACTTGAACTACCCATTTTTGGGGACTATCATTCAAGTAATCAATAGCAGCTTGTCCCTCAACTGGGTTATGTGCAATTACGAAAAGGAGATGCTTGTCCAAACCAAGCAGATGTAAACTCTGCCACTCATCCCAGAAGGCGGAGTGAAAGCGTAATAAGCAAGGACTTCTACCATTACGCTCTTTGTCTAATCTATAAAGCTGATAATTCCAGATTGCCAGAAATGGAAAGGATAGAACAGGCCGCCATAAATTAATGGTTGCTCCCACACCTACGACCAGGCCTCCCGCCATGCCTTCCGCCACGCCTACCGCCACACCTCCCACCACACCTCCCACCACGCTGCCTTCCACTACACCCAACGCAATGTCTCCCACCACACCGAATGCCACACCGAACGCCACGCCTCCCGCCACTCCTAACGCTATATCTCCCACCACGCCGAACGCCACGCCGAACGCCACGCCGAACGCCACGCCGAACGCCACGCCTAACGCCACGCCTAACGCCACGCCTAACGGCACTCCGAACGCCACGCCTCCCGCCACGCCTAACGCCACGTCTCCCGCCACGCCTAACGCCACGCCTAACGCCACGCTCAATGCTACACAACACCCTAAGCTTAAGGTAAGAATAGAGAAAATATGTGGCAATGCCTGACCCAATGCCAAAAGTACTAAACCGAGGATAAAATTAGCCCAGAAAGGTACAATTAAATATCCTTGTAGCGCTGACTGCCACACAAGCCGTTTTTTTAAGTCGTCTACAGAGTGAAGCTCATTTCTAATACGTTCTGCGTGCTTATACCAAGCTTTAGGGCGAAAAAACAGCCAAAACAAGAGTTGTAAACCACCTAACGCCAAATTAGGGTGTGGTTCAGGTGAATGAGTGTATATTTCAACGTAGTTGGTAGATGAGTCTTGAGAAGGCATAATTTGCCTGCTTAGGTTAATAGTAGAGATATTGAAGATATTGTTGTCATTGCAAACACAGTCATTGCAGAACTTCCCAATCCTCTATAGGTACAGCAGGCTCAAAAGGATCATCATAGTGAATAACCGTTCCTCGTAAAGGATAAGGATTAGATTCTGAAGGTTGGGGAAAACGTTCTAAAACAATGATTTCTACTACTTCGCCTTCTTGAAACGGTAAATCCTCAAGAATCAAGGTTCCGTTTTTAGTTAACTTTGTTTCAATTCGGTGTGCTTTCATAATTACTCCGCTAGTTATGAATCTAATAAATGAGTAAATGATTTCATTTGTCGTAAACCTTCCTCACGCCAATTATCATCATTTTCCCCTTCTTCTAAGTTAAATAATCTTTCTCTACACAGAATTTGTAACAACAGTGGCCAACAACGACTTTGTGTCAAAATCCACTCTATATCTTCGTCAGTGAAGGGAATGGGCGAACTTGCTATCAATTGTCGCGCTTCTATCTCAGTCAATGCTTCCAGATATGCGGTGTAGCCGAAAATATTGAAAAAGGGTGAACTGTGTCCTGTGTTTCGCGCCATTTCCATCGGTGATTCGGGGGTAGCCAAGACAAATGCTAAATTCCCCTCTGTGCCGTTAGTTGCCAAAGACCGCAAACATTCCCAAAAGCCATCATCTAATTCTGGACAGCGTTGCAAGCCAACGCTAATCTCATCCAATAAGATGACTGTGGGAGAATGCAAATTATCGCTGACTACATCCATGAAACGATCTAAATCGCAAGGTATCGGCACTTCCATCTTCAGTGATTCTAGGATGTACTTTAGCAGTCCTTCTCGGCTTTGCATTCGTGCGTCTTGCAAGTCTACAAAAATCCAACAGTAATTTTCTGGATGCGGTAGCCAGTCGGATTTTTGAGCAGGACGCAATTGTTCTACTGGGGTGGTGGTGATATTTTTGAGATAGTGCAGCAGGGATGTTTTACCGCTACGCTTTTTGCCGATAATGGCGGCGTTTTGCAGGGGATGGTGTTTGAGTAAGTTGAAGAGGCGTTTTAATTCTTTTTCGCGCCCAAAAAAGTAACGCGGTTGGGTGATGGGTGCGCCAGTGATGAAGGGTGATGCTTCGCCGTTAATTGGCTGAGGTTTTGGCGGTTGAGTTTCTGGTTCTTTGTATGCAATGTCTTGCCAGTCTAACCCCAGTTTTTTGGTAAGTTCTACAAAATTTAGATAGTCAACAGGTCTACCAGTGAGAAAGTTTTTGACTGTGGAGAGAGAAAATCCTGTGTCAGTAGCCAAAGACTGCTGGCTGGGATAGCTATTGCGCCCAAGTGCTGACTTAACTTTTTCAATATACTCTGGAGCTACTCGGAGCGATCGCGCCATCATTCCTCATCGAGAAACTGCTGTGAGTATATCAGGTTTTTATACTCGCTAAATAGCAAAGCTGTTGAGCCATAACGTCTTGCACTCTAGATATTAGAGTCATCCTGAACTTAACCGATAATCAACTAAAACTTGTCTAATCGGTGACTGTTTCTCAACTCAGTTCTCAGCCAGCACCAAGTTGTAATGAGAATGTAAGGAATTAAGGGCTTTGAAAATGAAACGAGAACTGGGAATTCTGCAAATTATCCTATCACTTTGCGGAGTGATGATGTTTGGTACAGTAACTTACGCTGCGATTAATATGGTGAATGGTCAATACCAAGTTGAAATATCGCTCAATACTAAGGGACTCATTATTAAGTCAGATATTGACAAAAGGCAATGCAAAGCAGTAGAAGACATTGCCCAAAAGCAAGAAAGCACAAATTTAGACCAGAAGACAATTAATTAGAAGTAAAAATCAGTAATGAGTTAGAAGTTATTGATTCTAACTCATTGTGAATGAACCTTTGAGCTTCGTGGTTTTTTTCACAAACCGCAAAGGTTCATTCACGAGTAGCGTCTCGTAGAGAAGGACGCAAAGAAAGAGAAGAAATATATCTATAAATGAAGTGAAGCGGTGCGTTAGCCCTTGGTGTAACGCACCCTACCAAAACACTAAAGGAGTAGAAATTAATAAGGAGTTATAGCGGTTCCCATTCAGATGCGGTACAAAATTATATCGCGAGTTGTAGGGGCACGGCACTGCCGTGCCCCTACGGGTATACTTCGCTAGGTCGGGAAACGCTATAGGAATAAATAACTCCTAACTCCTAACTCTTGTAGAGACACGATTAATCGCATCTCTACTTTTTACAACGCACAACTCAACTCGCCGGCTTTTTGACTAAAGCGGTGATTCTCCCGATAATCTACGGGACAATCTATCACGGCGGGCACATCTTGAGCGAGGGCTTCTTTCAAAGTGGGAATCAAATCTAAAGCCGATTCAACTCGGTAGCCTTTTAAACCCATGCTTTCGGCTAATTTCACAAAATCAGGATTGCTAAAATGCACAAAGGATGAGTTTCCTTTGCCAAATTGATTTTCTTGCTTCCACTCAATTAAGCCATAGCCACCATCATTGAAAATTATCGTGACAAAGGGTGTACCGACACGCAAGGCTGTTTCTAATTCTTGAGAATTCATCATAAAGCCGCCATCGCCTGTTACAGCAACGACTTTGCGCTTGGGATGAACCAGTTTTGCTGCTAAAGCGCCAGGAATGGCAATACCCATAGCTGCGAAGCCGTTGGAAATTATGCAAGTATTGGGACTATGGCAATGATAATGACGCGCCATCCACATTTTATGTGCGCCAACATCAGAGATGACGATATCATCTGGCCCCATCACTTGCCGTAAGTCATAAATTAACTTTTGTGGCTTAATGGGAAATCCGTCATCATGGGCATATTGTTCGTAATCAGCCCGAATCTCTGACCTTAAGCTGATAGCAAAAGGATCGGGTTTACCTTGTCTGTCTGCTAATTTTAATATTTCATAAAGGGAATCGGAAATATCTCCCACTACTTCGGCGTTGGGAATATAACTACTATCAATCTCTGCTGGACTTACCCCAATATGCACAATGGGAATTTCACCATTCCGATTCCATTTCTTGGGGGAAAACTCAATCAAATCATAGCCGATCGCAATTACTAAATCTGTGTTATCAAAGCCACAGGTAATGAAATCTCTTTGCTGTAATCCCACTGACCACAAAGCTAATTGATGTGTGTAGGGAATCACACCTTTACCCATGAAGGTATTGGCAACAGGTATATTCAGCAAGGTGGCAAATTGCGTGACAGCATCACTGGCGTGAGCGCGAATTGCCCCATTTCCGACTAAAATTAATGGGTTAACTGCTTGGCAAATTGCGGCGGCTGCTGCCCGAATGCTAGCAAAAGATGCATAGGTTTTTTCGCTATTATCCTTACGCAAAGGTTTGCCTTCTACAGGCATGGCGGCAATATTTTCTGGTAAATCGATGTGAACTGCACCAGGTTTTTCAGATTGCGATCGCTTGAATGCTTTCCGTACTACTTCTGGTGTAATACTGGGTCGCACAATCTGTTTATTCCACTTGGTAACAGGGGCAAACATTGCCACCAAATCTAAATATTGATGGGATTCAATATGCATTCTATCTGTTCCCACTTGACCAGTAATCGCCACTAAGGGCGCACCATCGAGGTTAGCATCTGCTACCCCAGTCATCAAGTTGGTTGCCCCAGGGCCAAGAGTAGAAAGACACACTCCGGCTTTTCCGGTTAAGCGTCCATAAACATCGGCCATGAATGCTGCACCCTGTTCATGACGAGTCGTAATAAATTTAATCGAAGAATGTTTTAAGGCTTCCAAAACGTGCAGGTTTTCTTCACCAGGGAGTCCAAAAATATATTGCACTCCTTCATTTTCTAGGCACTGCACCAATAATTCTGCTGTATTCATTTTATTTCCCGACAACTCTATTAACGAATAAGACTTTTGTTCTTTGTCATTAGTCATTTGTCCTTTGTCATTTGACCTCTTGCATAAGTCGAATAGACCCCCCTTTATCCCCCCGATATTTTGGGGGAAAACTTGAAATCTTGCCCCCTCCTCTTCACAAGGGGAGGGTTGGGGAGGGGTGATTCAAGGATTTTTGCAAGAGGTCTAATGACTAATGACCAATGACTAATGACTAATCACTTCACCCAGACTGTTTTAACATTTACAAACTCATGTATACCTTGGATACTCAATTCTCTGCCATATCCAGAACGCTTGATGCCACCAAAGGGCAATCGGGGATCAGATTTGACCATACTGTTGATAAAAACGGCACCGGCTTCGATTTCTTCAACCAAGCGATCGCTCTCTTGGTCGTTGGTTGTCCAAGCACTTGCACCTAAGCCAAAGGGTGAGTCATTAGCGAGTTTAATGGCAGCATCGATATCTGGAACCCGGAATAACAAGGCTACCGGGCCAAAGAATTCTTCTTTTGCAATTGGTGTGTCAGTAGGGATATCTATGATAATCGTTGGTGGATAAAAGTTCCCTGGACGATCTGATAAAGGATTTCCACCAGTGAGGACTTTACCACCGCAGCTGATGGCATTTTGCACTTGTTGGTCTAAATCCTGGAGAATACCAGGTGTCGCCAGTGGGCCTAAATCGGTATCTGGTTGCATAGGATCGCCTACTTTCAGCGCCTCAAATTTTTCTAAAAGCAATTTTTCAAATTTGTCTGCGATCGCATCTGCGACAATAAAACGTTTCGCTGCAATACATGATTGCCCGTTATTTAACATCCGCGCTGTAGTTGCTGTGACAACTGCTGTCTCTAAGTCAGCACTTTCTAACACAATAAACGGGTCACTTCCTCCTAATTCCAAAACTGTTTTTTTAATTTGTTTGCCGGCGGCGACGGCCAGGGATGCGCCGGCTGGTTCGCTTCCTGTCAAGGTAGCAGCTTTTACGCGGTCATCAGCCATTAAATCGGCAACTTTGGCAGCGCCGATTAATAGAGTTTGAAACGCACCTTCAGGAAAACCTGCCCGTCGGATAATATCTTCAATTGCCAAGGCGCACTGCGGCACATTGGAAGCGTGTTTGAGTAAGCCGACATTTCCCGCCATCAGGGCTGGTGCAGCAAAGCGGAACACTTGCCAGAAGGGGAAATTCCACGGCATCACCGCAAGAATTGCACCCATTGGTTGATAACGGACAAAACTCTGGCTGGCATCAGTTTTTACACTGACATCAGCTAGAAAACCAGGGGCGTGTTCGGCGTAGTAGCGACAGACAACGGCGCATTTTTCGACTTCCGCGATCGCAGCTTTAAATGGTTTACCCATTTCTAGAGTCATTAACTTAGCAAATTCTGCTTTGTCTTGCTCTAAAATGTCGGCAGCTTTTTGCAGCCAGTGCGATCGTTCAGAGAAACTAGTCTGACGATACTGTTCAAAAGTCTGATTAGCTAAATCGAGTTTAGCGGCAATTTCTGCATCATTGAGCGCCTCAAAGGTTTTGAGCGTCTCCCCAGTGGCGGGATTAATGGTGGCGATCGCCATTACCTGACCTCCCGTTAAAATATAGCTTCGGTAGGCTTCTTAGTGTTACACAGATCAATTCTGGAAGCTACCACCCAAATTCTAGTCTTTTAACCTAGAATTTGTTGCTGAATATGACAATTTTGCAATTATTTTTGAAATAAAATATACAGATTAACTATGTATTTATCGCGATAAATTAGTAATCATTAGCCATTAATCAGCTGTTAATTGTTTTTCTAATACCCCATGCCCCATACCCTCAAGACTGCTGTTAGCGGATAGCTAGGGTTTAACCCGTAATGAGTGCTGAGTGAGGAATCTCACTTCTTTACTCAGAACTTGGAACTGTTTTGCCCCGATCCCTAAAGATTAATGATTGGAGCAATGATTGTTGGCACTTGCTGCAAATTTGTCTGATAAACCTTAACTAATCGCTCAATACCTTTGAAACGATAATCTCCCATTTCCTGGAAGTCTGAGGGTTGTGAAAGCATTTTATGGGTGGCTTCACTAATCACGCATTCGCTAGGGGGACAAACTGCTTCCATCCGAGCAGCAAGATTAATCGTCGCGCCTAATGCCGTATAATCTACCCTTTGGGAACTACCGACATCTCCCACCACAGCTTTACCGCTATTAATCGCAATGCGTAATTGCAGGGGTTCGTGCCAAAAACCATTGGCATTAAGATGTTCAAGACGAGTAAGCATTCCCTTAGCAGCAGCAACAGCGCGATTGGCATGATCTGGTTGCGGTTCTGGAGCGCCAAAAAATGCCATAATACAATCGCCAATATATTTATCTAAAGTGCCACCCCAACCAAACACTTCTTTAAGCATTTCTTCAAATAAATTATTTAATAGTTGAGCGATCGCAGTTGGGGTTAACCGTTCAGAAATTGCCGTAAAGCCAACCAAATCCGCAAACAAAATACTGATTTCGCTCTCAGATGGCGCTAAACGACCACCCGGTAATCCGCCTACAGAGATCAACTGCTGTACGACTGCGGGAGAATGATAACGTTCTAGTCGGTGACGAATCATCTCTTCAGTTTTGAGTTTCTCTACCAGTAGCCAACGCTGCACGCTAGAAGCCACAAGGTTTGCTAAAGCTGAAAAAAAGCTCAGTTCTTCCTCACCTTCATTTGCCCAATGGTAAGAAGAAAGATTGGCATCGGCATATAGTACGCCCACAACTTTATTTTCATCCCATAAAGGCACCGCCATCGCGCTACGAATGCCTTTAACTAAAATACTCTGTTCACTAGCAAACCGTTCATCCTGATGAGTATCAGCAGTTTGAATGACAACTTTTTCGTCAAATACCTTTTGACAGATACTACGACTAATCCAACTACCATCAGAGGCGAGATGTTTCTGTTGGGAAACGTTTCTAGTGGCCGCATTCACTAATTCCAACTGGCCGCAACTATTGACATCAATTAATAACGCCAAGCGATCGATACTATCAAGGTAACGAAAAACTACTTGCTGTACCTGAGAAAAAATCTCTTCTATAGAGGCTGCTGCACAGAGATTTTTCGCTATGTCCACTAGGTCTTTGAGACGAGCAATGGTTTTGTCCTTATTGCTGATGTTGCCATCTTTGCTATCAGCTGCGATCCATTGCTGTTGGAGCTGTTCGACATTGTGAAGAATTGTTCTTTGCTCATTAATGTCGGAAATTTCGGGATATTTAGGTGTCGTTTGGGAAACAGGACTTGTGAGCAGTACTACCAGGCTAACATTGCCCAGCCAAATGATATCGCCGTGATGTAACTCTTGGGGATAGTTAACAAGATATTTATTAACTTGCGTTCCATTTTTGCTGCCCAGATCCTCAATAGTCCACACACCGTCAGATGTTTTCACTAGGCGAGCATGGTTGCGGGATACTCCAGCAAAAGGTAAGTACAAGTTACATTCCGGCAGACGACCAATTGTAAACACATCTTGGTCAACTGCGATCGCTGTCTCGGTATCTCCCTCTTGTAGGCGTAGCGTGAGTTCAGTCATGAGTGTGATAGATCCATCAAGGCTAGAGGTGCAAGCAACTCTCAGATAAGTTATACCCTACAGGTTAACCTTCACTTTTTCTTTATGACACTGTTAATTGCATTCCGACAACTGTATGTAACGGATATTACATTGAACTGGGAATTGGGGACTGGGGACTAGGGATTGGGAAGATTTTAATCGGGATTTAGACCCCAAGCAAATCTTAAAAAATTTCTTCCCCAGTCCCTAGTCCCCATCTGACTTTTCACGGCATCTGGAAAACCTCACTTTTATTTCTCTCTCCTAAAAGGAGAGAGAAATAGAATTTTCCCCCTTCCCGCGTCGGGAAGGGGGTTAGGGGGTTAGGTTTTTGGTGGATTTTTCCTAACGTGAAAAGTCAGATTATCCAATACCCAGTCCCCAGTCCCCAGTCCCCAGTCCCCAGTCCCCAGTCCCCAGTCCCCTTTTCATGCATGATGATGAAGCAGCGTTAGCAAGTTTTTCGAGCCTCATCCCGAAGAGGTAAAAATTTGTCATCGGGACTGCCTGCTTTCTTCTTTGATAAAATCCTCAGGAGGCGCGTACATCTGTTATTAGTGTCAACTTAAGCCCAAACCTAATCTACATCAACTCCATCTCCCGTAACCCCTGGCGTAGTCTGTTTGCCTCTTCGGGATTATACCTTTCATGAAGGGCGATCGCTTTTCTAAAAGCTGTTAAACTATCTTGATGATTGCCAATTTTCAGCAACACTACCCCTAAATTTTGATAGGCTTCGGCATAGTTGGGATTTAACCCGATTGCATTTTGATAACATGCGATCGCATCTGTAAATAAACCCAAAGCTTTAAATATCATCGCTAAGTTATAATGTCCAACAACAAAGGTCGGGTCAATTTTCAAAGTTGTAGCGTAAGCAGTTTTCGCACCATTTAAATCTCCTGCTGCTTTGAGTAAGTTACCCAAGTTATTGTATGCTCCTAATTTGAGCATGGGATAGATTGGCAATTTGATGGCAGCTTGATAATGAGAAATAGCCTGTGGGGATTTTTGTAACCGACTGTAGGCAATGCCTAAATGATAATGGAGTTCATATAAAATATCGTAGTTTTCTTCAACAGCGGTGATTCCATGTCTGAGCAACTCCATACCTTGGGTAATTTTCCCAGTTTCCACATATAAGGCCCCTAATTTACTGCAAACATAGGGATCATCAGGATGAGTCGCCAGAAATCCTTCCATCGCCGTAGCGGCTTTGGCATATTTGTTATTTTGAGCGATCGCACTTTTTTGATATCCTACGTGTAAAAGTGCTACCCCTGGTAAATAACCTACTTGCCAATGGGGTTCTTTGGTTAAAATTGCTGACACACTATCATCCACTAAAGCATGGTAAGGACGGTCAAAGCGAATATCTGGATGATTGCGGAATAGCCTAGACACCAGAGAATAGGGAGATTGTTCAGCACCAACTTCGTGGCGAACGAGGTTGATGAGCAGATATTCATCTCTAGCGATCGCCTCTCGCAACTGCGGTACAATTGCTGGTGTCAGAGTTTCATCAGCATCTAATACTAAAATCCAATCACCAGTGACATATTTGAGAGCTGCATTCCGAGCAGCACTGAAATCATTACACCATTTAAAATGATGGACTTTTGCACCGAGTTGTTGGGCAATATTGGGAGTGCGATCGATTGAGCCTGTATCCAAGACTACCATTTCATTCACTACTTTTCTGACACTGCTCAAACATTTAGGCAGTGTTGCTGCTTCATTTTTCACAATCATGCACAAACTGAGTTTCATATTGCCAATAAATTCTGGGTTCAGATTTTTTGCTGTAGTGACCAACTTTGATTTTGTGCCGACGTAGCATCAGATCATCATAATATGGCGAGTTTTTCACAAAAGACAGGATGAAAAAGCCTCCGTTGTCGGAACAGGCGTGGAAACTCCCAGACACTCTTATGCGAACGCGGACTCGTTGGCGCAGTCTCTTCGTCTTTGCTCGGTTGCGCTATCCGCTAAAGCGTTTCACACCCCTTGCTACAATGGGGAGAATGTGCTGGCTGCCCAATGCACTGCCTCGCCTACATTAAGCTGTAAAGTGTAATTTTGATTTGTGTCACACTATTGACACATAATCTACACACCTTATTCATGATATTGAAATAAATTAATTTCTCGTAGTTAATTTTTTGTTACAAAAATCAGAGTCACGATTTACTATACTAGTTTTTTATCTTTACTCTTCATCAAAGTAAGTTGGCATCATAAAACTAAGCTATGTCAAGAAATCAAAATAATAGATTTATCTAATGAGTGTTGGATGATAGTTAATCATATTTTGAGTATTTACTATCCATTTTACCTGCTTATATAAATATAATAGACATTATATAGATAGGCATATATAATGTCATGAAAAATTCCTTCCCAAAAACACCAGCATTACTTCGCCAAAGGCTCAAAGAATACTGGCGATATCTTAACCATTGGTTTTTAAATACACCAGAAAGGGCACTCTTAGAAGCTCAACAAGCGGCTCAGAGAATTAGAAACATCGAGATAGAACATTTTGATAACAAAAAAATATCTTCAGAATCAGTAAAATATACTGAAAATGTCATGTCATATTGGCAAGGATACCTTGATAAAAATTTAACTATTATCAAGCTCAGGCTTGCAGAATTCCAGCTTAGTCGGGGAATTATCAATATTTCTAACTCTGTTTTATTAGAAAAACTAAAGGTTATTGATGAAGTTGTAGAAAAGTACGCTATCAAAGATGAGCAAATTAGCAACAGCGGATTAGGATCAACTTATCAGCCCCTACAAATTAAGCGCAGCGAAATCAAAAAACAGCCAGATTCATCTAATATCAATGATATTAAAGCAACGCTCCCACCTCAAAATACTGGGGTTTTTCCGAGGTCTATCAGAAAAACAGTTAATAGAATTAAATCAGATTTGGCTCCGCAGGCAGAAGAAGAATTTGTCAGAAATTATCGAGTTTCTAGAAATAGAACAATAATTGCCTTGAGATTTATGATAATTCTAATTATTGTACCACTTTTAACTCAGTATTTATCTAAAGAATTTTTAGTAACTCCAATATTAGAAAGGATTAGAGGAGAGAGTGCAACTCAAATTTTCATAAATTCTGACATGGAAAAAGAAGCTCTCCATGAATTACATAATTTTCAAGAATCACTGAGATTTGAACATTTGCTTAATCAAGCACCACCACTTTCTTCAGAGCTAACACAAGAAAAAATCAAAGATAAAGCATTTGAAATCTCTGAAGAATTTCGTAACAAAAGCAATAGCAATATTGGTAATGTTTTTGCTGATTTAATATCACTAGTTTCTTTTGGTATAGTTATTGCTCTAAGCAAAAGAGAAATTATGATTCTTAAGTCTTTTATGGATAGCGTTGTCTATGGTCTCAGCGATAGTGCTAAAGCTTTTTTGATTATTCTGGTTACAGATATATTTGTAGGATTTCACTCACCAGATGGCTGGGAAGTCCTTCTGGCAGGATTGGCAGAACATTTAGGTCTACCAGCCAGTAGAAATGTCATATTTTTATTTATTGCTACATTTCCTGTAATTTTAAACACTATCTTTAAATACTGGATATTCCGCTATCTCAGTCGTTTATCTCCGTCGGCATTAGCTACATTAAAAGAGATGGACGAGTAATTTATAATTACCTCAAGCATAAAATCGCTTAGTTTGAGCAAAGAAGATGTTTTTCTGAGAAATCAATGAATTAATTACGAATTACGTTAGCAAGTCCGCGTTTGCTTTTAGCGTCTGTCTGCGACACGCTGCGCGAACGTAGAGAGCGTCATTACGAATTTATTTTGAGGCATTTGTCTCGTGATTCGCTAGGCTATGTATATTCTGGTTATTCCGAAGCGTACTATGTTTGAAAGCAAAGTCAATGCTCCAACTCCTAAAGACAATATAGAGTTTGCTCAACCAACTACTACCCGTAAACCACTGGAATTGCTGCGAGATACTGAGGCTTTGTTACGTCGCCCCACTGTAGCAACACTGACGCCGATTTTGCCACCAAAACTGAGTAATAGATTCCAAGCAAGCTCATCTTTAGCAGATGACTCCTTTAAGGAACTGGCAGAAATTGACCTAGACAGTATTAGTGATTTTGAACTGCGTCCAGCACGAATTCTTGTCGGCTTGAGCTTTGTTGGTTTTGGGGCGCTGATGATATTGATGCTGCTGCTGTATTTAAACACGTTGCATCCACAACTCAATACAGTTGAACAGATTCGGCAATATTGGTATCAATATGTTTAGTTTGTCAGTTTGGGTGTTACGGGGATGTTTCTCTTGGGTCGGGAAGCGATGCGTCCAATGCCAAAGCGACGAAAGTAATTTGTAATGACACTCTCTACGAGATGCTGTGCGTAGCTTGCTTCTTTGCAGGAGTATGCAGACTCGCTTTGCGTAGCGCTAATATAATTAAGTTTTGTTAGAAGGATTGAGAAAGAGTCACAAAACTTACTGATGATAAAGTAGGGGGACTTAAATCCTCAGAATTGGTTCAAAGTTATAAATTTTGAATCAAAATTTTAATAAATTATAATTTTTAGAAATTAATACTTCAAAATGTGCTTGTGTATTAAGTAACCGTTAGGAAATTTTATACATGAATCATGATGCTTTCATTGTTCCACCAGGTTCAAAGATTTCTCTGAAAAAAAACTATGACCCAGCTTATAAGACTGATTTTCATGAAAAAAGTGATGCTGCAAGCAAATTACAGGCAGATATTGAAAGACTAGCTAATTATCAAAATATTCTCTATGCTCAAAACACCTATGCTTTGTTGATTATTTTTCAGGCAATGGATGCTGCTGGTAAAGATAGCACTATTAAACACGTGACCTCTGGCGTGAACCCGCAAGGATTTCAAGTGTTTAGTTTTAAGGGGCCCAGTGCCGAAGAATTAGACCATGACTACTTGTGGCGTTCAATGAAGGCTTTGCCAGAAAGAGGAAGAATTGGCATCTTCAACCGTTCATATTATGAAGAAGCACTAGTGGTTCGTGTCCATCCAGAAATGCTGCAAAAGCAACAACTTCCTCACTTCCCTAATGGAAAAAAGATATGGAAACAGCGTTTTGAAGAAATTAATAACTTTGAAAAATATCTGGTTGATAATGGTGTAATCATTCTCAAGTTTTTTCTAAATGTCTCTAAGTCAGAGCAGAAAAAACGCTTTCTAGAACGCATTGACTCTCCTGATAAAAATTGGAAATTTTCAGATAATGATGTCAAAGAACGAGCTTATTGGGATGATTATATGAATGCTTATGAAGAGGTTTTTAATAACACTAGTACTAAATGGGCCCCGTGGTATATTATTCCTGCCGATCGCAAATGGTTTACCCGTCTGACCGTTGCCAATATTATCTGCACAAAATTAGAAGAACTAAATCTGCAATACCCAACAGTTAGTGAGGAACATAAGCAGCAACTTATACAGGCGAAACTGATTCTAGAGCAAGAAGATTAACCTGTTAATTTGATAGGTAAAGGTAAAAAAATGCTGAATTAGTTCAGATATCCTGTATAATTTATATAGATAAGGATAAAAAATTGTACCTTTATTAATGCTATTTGTAACTAAAGAAGTTCCGCAGATAGTCATAGGCGCAAAATCATGATTCAGATGGCAGAAAATGCCAAAAATCATCCACCTCACTTTACTAATGCTGCCTTTGATATAGTGGCGATCGCAGCCTCAGCAGGCGGACTGACTGCTATAGTTAAAGTGCTATCGACTCTAAGAGCAGAATTTCCAGCCGCGATCGCTATTGTGCAACACTTGGCTCCGGGACATCCGTCGTTCATGGCAGAAATTCTCAGTCGGCGCACAGATATTACTGTTAAACAGGCACAAGAAGGAGATTCTCTTAGCCCAGGAATGGCTTACGTTGCGCCACCCAATCGTCACTTGTTGGTTAACGGTGATGGCACACTTTCCTTATCACAGTCGGAATTAGTAAATTTTTTACGTCCTTCGGCTGACTTATTATTTGAATCGGTTGCAGCCACTTACAAAGACAGAGCGATCGCTGTTGTCCTAAGTGGAACAGGTAGCGACGGTGCGATGGGAGTAGAAGCGATAAAAAAAATGGGCGGTACTGTGATTGTCCAAGACGCAAAAACTGCCGAATTTTCCGGGATGCCCTCCGCCGCAATTGAAACTGGCAACGTAGATTTTATTCTCCCCCTTGATGAAATTTCCAGCACCCTGGTGACTTTGGTTATGGGAGAATGTGACTAAGCAGGGGGGCAGGGGGGCAGGGGAGACATGTTTTAGAATGCAAGTTAGTGTCACCATACATTAATGAGGCTTTGAACTCCTGTAATGAGTCTTTGAACTCCTGTAATGAGGCTTTGAACTCCTGTAATGAGGCTTTGAACTCCTTTAATGAGTCTTTGATACTCATTAATGAGCCTTTGATACTTGCGGACGTAGCTTGGAACTTTTCCCCCTGCCCCCTGCCCCCCTGCCCCCTGCTCCCCTGCTCCCCTGCTCCCCTGCTCCCCTGCTCCCCTGCCCCCCTGCTCCTCTGCCCCCTGCCCCTCCCTACCCTATGACTTCCGTAGAAAAAGATCCCAAATTTGAAAATCTACTGACTTATCTCAGACAAAGCCGGGGATTTGATTTTACAGGCTATAAGCGCTCGACTTTGATGCGTCGGGTATGCAAGCGGATGCAGTCATTGGCGATAGAAAACTTTGAAGAATATCAAGACTATCTAGAAGTTTATCCAGATGAATTCAATTATCTTTTCAACACTATTCTAATTAACGTTACCGCTTTTTTTCGAGATTCATCATCTTGGGAATATATAGCAGACCAAATACTGCCTAATCTGATTAAGAATAAAAAAGCTTATGACCAAATCCGCATCTGGAGCGCTGGCTGTGCTTCTGGGGAAGAAGCTTATACATTGGCAATGTTGATGGCTGAAATGTTGGGTGCAGAGGAATTTCGCCAACGAGTGAAAATCTACGCCACAGATGTAGATGAAGAGGCTCTCAACCAGGCTAGGCAAGCTGTTTATTCAGCAAAAGATATCCAAACGATACCAGATGAACTACGGCATAAATACTTTGAGATTGTCGGAAACCGCTATGTCTTCCGCCAAGACTTGCGCCGCTCAGTGATTTTTGGTCGCCACGATCTGCTTCAAGATGCGCCGATTTCGCGCTTAGATTTGCTGGTCAGCCGCAATACATTAATGTATTTTAATTCTGAGACTCAAGGGCGAATTCTAGCCCGGTTTCATTTTGCACTAAACGATCATGGCTATCTGTTTTTGGGAAAAGCAGAGATGCTATTGATGCATTCTAGTTTGTTTACACCACTAGACTTGAAAAACCGGATATTTACTAAAGTATCGACGGTGAATCTACGCGAGCGCCTCTTAGTTATGGCAAATTCAATAGATGACCAATCTAGCAGCCGTTTGGCTCGCAACCTCCGGCTGCGAGATATGGGTTTTGATACAGCTCCAATCGCCCAAATAGTCGTTGATATCAATGGCACTCTGGTACTAGTAAACGAGCAGGCGCGGACTTTGTTCGCCCTTTCCCCTAAAGATTTAGCTCGTCCCTTCCAGGATCTAGAACTTTCTTATCGGCCAGTGGAATTGCGATCGCTAATTGAACGGGCTTATAGTGAACGCCGTCCTGTCAGCCTGACAAATGTAGAGCGCTATTTATCTAACACAGAAACGCAATATCTGGATGTGCAAATTACGCCTTTGCAAGAAATAGACAACAGTTTTTTAGGAGTCAGCATCTCCTTTCATGATGTCAGCCGTTATATTAAACTCCAAGATGCCCTGCAACGATCGCAACAGGAATTAGAAACTACCAACGAAGAACTCCAATCCACCAATGAAGAATTAGAAACTACCAACGAAGAACTCCAATCTACCAATGAAGAATTAGAAACTACCAATGAAGAACTCCAATCTACTAATGAAGAATTGGAAACGATGAATGAAGAACTGCAATCTACTAATGAAGAATTGCAGACAATTAATAATGAACTGAGCGAACGCACCACAGAACTTAATCGCACAAACATTTTTCTCGCCTCTATTCTCAAAAGTCTGCAAACTGGAATAGTGGTAATTGACAGTAGCTTTAATATCTCTATTTGGAATTACATGCTAGAAGATTTATGGGGCTTGCGGACTGATGAAGTTTTCGGAAAGTCTATCTTCAGCCTAGATATTGGGCTACCTGTCGAGCAGTTGCGATCGCCTATCCGCGAATCCCTATCCGGAAAAAAGCAATTTCAAGAAATGATCATCGATGCTACCAATCGTCGAGGTAGGCAAATAAAATGTTACCTGGCAATCACTCCGCTGCTTGGCATTGAAATGCAAGGAGTAGTTTTAATGATGGTAGATATAGATAGAGTCAATAGTATGATTTCTACTGAAGAAATGGAGGTACGGCGGCAGCAGGAATAACAATTAAAAATTAAAAATTAAAAACAAAGATTTAAATCCTGACTGTGGCAAGAACCCCCAGGATAACTGATGCTATATCTAGATATAGAGGTCTTATATAGGATTCATATTTGATTTTTGAACAAAACTCAGTACACCTTTATTCCTTCTTCCCAGAGTCCCCAGTCCCCAGTCCCTTACCTCTACGAGTGATTCAGAAATAAAATCGGATTGCTATATCAGGTTCGGTTAAATACTTATAACATCTGTAGGTTGGGTTGAGGAACGAAACCCAACGCTTGATCCCTGTTCATGTTGGGTTTCACTGCTGTTCAACCCAACCTACATTGATAAATTTTATTATAAGTGATCACCCGAACTTGATATTAAACCCTTTTATTTACGATAAGAGTGTTTCACTGAAGGGTATTGGATTAAACTATTGCTCGCTCTGGTCGCTTTACTGAAGCAGAGGTCAGTTTTACTTCTGCGTTTCTTGATAAAAGCAATCATAAGAGAAGACTGCAAATGACTAAGGAAAATTTTAAACAAGCGATTGTCGAGGCGCATCAGCGACTGGAAAACCTTTCGCAGCTTGCAAGTCTCGCAGCAGATAAATCTATAGAGCAGGATTATCCTATAGAGCTTTTGCAACAAGCGATTACCGAAATATCTATTTCTCTAGAAGAGTTACAGCAACAAAATGAGGAATTGATCGCTACACGCTATTTGGTAGAAGAAGAACGTCAACGTTATTACGATTTATTTAACTTTGCCCCAGATGGTTATTTAGTTACAGATGGTACTGGAATTATTCAAGAAGCTAACTATGCTGCGGCTAAGTTATTGAATATGCGCCAGTCTTACCTGATTGGTAAACCAATGGCTGTGTTTGTGCATCAGACAGAACGGCAGAAATTTCGTCAAATCATGCTGCAATTGCAACAGCAGGGGCAAATTCGCAGAGAAGAGTTACAGATTTTTCATAATCAAGGAAGTATAGACTTTCCAGCAGAACTAACTGCGATCGCTGTGGAAGATAGTCAGGGTAAAACCGGAAACTTACGCTGGCTATTCAGGGACATTAGCGATCGCCACCAGCAAGAACAGAAAATTCGCGAACAAGCTGCCTTACTAGACATCACAACAGACGCAATTATTGTAGAGGATTTGCACAACCAAATCTTATTCTGGAACCAAGGCGCAGAGAAAATGTACGGCTGGCAAGTTCAGGAAGCTCAAGGAAAGGACGCTTGGGAACTTTTATCTAAAAAAACCTCACCTCAACTATCAGCGGCTCAGAAAGCTGTTATTGAGCGGGGAACATGGCAGGGTGAGTTGCATAAATTCACAAAAGATAGTGGAGAAAGAATCATTGCCAGCCGATGGACGTTGATGCTTGATGTCGTAGGGTTGCCTAAATCAATCCTGATTGTTGACACCGATATCACCGAGAAAAAACAACTGGAAACTCAGCTATTGCGTAGTCAACGCTTAGAAAGCTTAGGCATTCTCGCCAGCGGTATTGCTCATGACCTCAACAATCTTCTTACCCCAATCTTGGGAATTGCTCAACTGCTGCCCCTAAAATATCCCCATCTTGATGACGTTTCGCTGCAAATGTTGAAGATCCTAGAAACCAATGCCAAACGAGGTGGTGATTTGGTGGGGCAAATTTTGTTATTTACCCGTGGTTCTGAAAGAGAACACACAATCGTGCTTGTATCGCAACTGCTCGAAGACATCAAGCAGATAGCCCAACAAACATTCCCCAAATTCATCGACATCAACACAGATATAGCGCCAAATATCGGGATGGTTGTCGGAGACAGCACCGAACTACATCAGGTGTTGATGAACCTAGCAGTCAATGCTTGTGATGCCATGCCCAATGGCGGTAAATTCTCTATTTCTGCTACCAAGGTGTTCATCGATGAAAACTATGCCAGGATGCACATAGGCGCAACGGTTAATTCCTACGTGAAAATTACGGTTGCTGATACTGGAGTTGGGATTAACTCAGAAATCATTGATCTGATTTTTGATCCCTTTTTCACTACCAAAGATGTGGGTAAGGGGACGGGACTGGGTTTATCTATATTGATGGGCATCATCAACAGCCACGGCGGTTTTGTGGAAGTAGCCAGTCAGGTAGGAAGTGGCACTAAATTCCAAGTATACTTACCAAGCAAGGAGGGCAGCACTTCTCAAGTAATAGATGAGGTAAAACTGCCAATAGGTCAGGGAGAATTGATTTTAGTTGTCGATGATGAAGTAGCGATCGCTCAGATCACCAAAGTCACACTGGAAACCTATAATTACAAGGTATTGACTGCCCAAAATGGGATTGAGGCCCTTGCCCTCTACACCCAGCACAAAGATAAAATTAGGCTGGTGCTGATAGATATGATGATGCCGTTAATGGGTGGGCAAACAGCCATCAGTACTTTGCAAATCATCAATCCGCAAGTGCCAATTGTTGCCATGAGTGGATTAGCTACGGCTGAGGCATTGGTACAATCTACGGGTATTGGTATCCAAGGCTTTTTAGCGAAACCCTTCACCAGCGATCAATTATTGAACTTTGTTCAAAAAATATTCCGTTAAAATCAATTTGCTGGACTATTTAGCTAAATTAAAATTCTGGAGTTTTCTGACTCTGTGCTTACTCAGTTACCAACTATCAACGCCCTGAAACAGCCCACTAGCTCTGCTTGGGTTGAACAAGCGATCGCTAATTTAGATATCATCTTACTCGACCACTCCCACTGTGAACGCAAAGCAGCAGGCGTGGCCTTGAACATGATGTTTCGCTACCCTTCTAATACTAAAATGGTTCGGGAACTAACTGCGATCGCCCGCGAAGAACTAGAACACTTTGAGCTAGTTAACCAATGGTTAGAACGCCGAAATATTCCCTTGGCTCCCTTACCACCGCCTCCTTACGGTGCGGGTTTAAAAGCTGCTGTCAGACCCAAAGAACCTGAGCGATTTCTGGATTCCTTACTAGTCACTGGTTTGATCGAAGCTCGCTCTCACGAGCGTCTAGGACTATTAGCTGCTCACTGTCCAGAGCCAGAGTTAGCAAAATTTTATCGGGGGCTAATGGCATCCGAAGCGCGTCACTACGGTATATATTGGGTATTAGCTGCTACTTACTTCGACAAAGAAATTGTCATGCAACGGCTTGATGAATTAGCAATTGTCGAAAGTGAGTTGTTGGCGACTTTGCACCCAGAACCTAGAATTCACAGTTAGTAGACGAAGGCAACAGATTATGAAGCTTCAGTTAACACACCTGAGACTGCTTGTCTCCAACTATAAAGATTCTTTTCTGTTCTACCGGGATCTGCTGAAATTTGATGTCGATTGGGGCGATGAAGATAGCGGATATGCTGAGTTTAATACCGGATATCTCAAACTGGGTTTGTTCAAAAAAGAATTAATGGCTGAAGTAGTCCCAAGAATTGAACAGCCTTCTTATGTTGTCAATCGAGATAAAGTTGTCTTAATTTTCGCCGTTGATAACGTGGATGAGGTCTATGAGCTAGTAAAAGCTCAGAATGCGATCGTTGTAACTCAACCACAAGATCGCCCAGACTGGGGAATTCGCACAGCTCATTTTCGCGATCCTGATGGCAATCTCATCGAAATCTACAACAATCTAGGAATTGTCAGTTAAAAGTTCGCTGCCAATAACTATAACAATCCTGAATCAAACGCGCATAAACAAGATCCCCGACTTCATAAAAGTTGCCGGGGATATGTGGGTTGCAATTCTCACAAATTAAGTAGAATTGCTATATCCAAATGGCCACCACATAACCATTGATTTTTCTTGCTTTATTAGATTATTTGTGCTGCATAAGATAGTAGAAATCAATAATTAGTAGGTAGGCGTAAATATTTGTTGTTGGGATAAGGCAGGAGGGAAGAGGGTTTTAGCCTCGTTCATTTTTGAAAACATAGTTTGGTTTGATTCTGCCGACCTACTTTTATAAAATTAATTCTTTTCTTTCCTTGTTTATATAGCCCCAAACTTTAAGCAGTGGGTTTCTTTGAAGTATCTATGCATAATTTTGCCAAAAAAAAGCAAATTTTAGATAAATTCACCTTTTATTGACTAACCCTAAGTTAAATTAAGCATTACCCAAACTTAATCAAGATCAAATATTTTTTTCTCAGCATTATCTTCAGTAACCAAAACATTCTCATGACATTTTCAAGACGTAAATTCTTTGCAATAGCAGGTACAACTGCTGTCGGCACCTTGATGGTGTCTCCTATGGAAGGTCTTCTTGCCAGACAAACTTTTGGTTCAAGACACGGTAGAGGATATGGGTCACTTGTACCAGATTCCAATGGCTTGTTAGATTTACCACATGGATTTCAGTATCGAATCATATCTCGCACAGGCACTCTCATGAGCGATGGGACTCCAGAGCCTAGTAATCATGATGGTATGGCAGCTTTCCCTGGCCCCAAAAACACAACAATCCTGGTTCGTAATCACGAACTTAGCATCAATTCTAGTACACGAGCACAAGTGCCGAATCCCTACGATCCCATTTGCAGAGGTGGCACTACTACCCTGATTGTAGGACGCGATCGCCAACTGATCAAAGAGTTCACTTCTCTGGGTGGAACCATTCGTAACTGTGCGGGTGGTCTAACTCCTTGGGGTTCATGGATTAGCTGTGAAGAGGATGTAACTATTCCGACTGCAACGAATGGAGTTACTAAGCCACATGGTTATAACTTTGAGGTTCCAGCTAAGGCCACCTCTCCTGTTGAGCCAGTACCTCTAGTTGCAATGGGACGGTTTAATCATGAGGCTGTAGCTGTAGATCCCAAAACTGGGATTGTTTATCAGACTGAAGATAATGGGAGTAGTCTCTTCTATCGTTTTATCCCCAAACAGTATGGCAATTTAAAAGCAGGAGGCACTCTCCAAGCTCTGAGGATTAAAGATAGACCTGGGGTTAACACCAATACCGGTTTTGTAGTCGGACAAAAATTGGATGTAGATTGGGTGACTATTCCTGAACCAAATCCTACGACTGTAGATAATGTCAGAGTGCAAGGTCGCAACTTAGGCGCAGCCCAGTTTAACCGTGGGGAAGGCATCTGGTACGATGACAACAAGGGCAAGAAAGACAAGAAGGGCAAAGATGATAAGAAAAGCAAAGGTGAATTTTACTTCACTGCTACCAGTGGTGGCCCTGTAGGGGGTGGTCAGGTCTGGCGCTACATTCCGAGTGAAGAGACAATTGAATTGTTTGTCGAGTCTCAATCTAAAGATGAACTCGATATGCCTGATAATCTCGTTGTTGCACCATTTGGGGATCTTATCCTCTGTGAAGACGGAGGAGGTGACAATTTCTTAATCGGTATTACTCCCAATGGTGAAATCTACAAATTTGCACGTAATGCCCTCCAAACCGGCGAGTTTGCTGGAGCCTGCTTTTCACCTGATGGTCATACTTTGTTCGTCAACATTCAAACCCCTGGTATTACTTTAGCTATTTGGGGCCCTTGGCACAGGTCATAGGGGAACTCCAAGAAATAAATTATCCAATATTGTGGGGTGGGCATCTTGCCATTAGTGTCAACTTAAGGTTAAAACCCATTTGTCAACGATAGGTTTTGTTAGGAACGAAGTATAAAGGTGAACTTTTTTCTGACTTTTATACGCAAGCTGGGAGTGATGCTAATAAACAAAGCATTAATAGTCCATGAAAAAGTTCGTTTTTTGTCCCTTTCAAACCGAATTTTTAAGCCTAAATGCTTATTGACATAGGAAGTTTGAGCTTAACTTGACACCAATGGCATCTTGCCCGCCCAGTCTATAGGGCAGGCGAGACGCCCACCCCACAAGAGTTAATTGAGTATTTTTTTATTTGGAAGTCCCTAGAGACTATCAAGTCATAAGATCAATGTCAGCGTAGCCCGCCGCAGGCATCGCTACCATCTCGTTGAATTGTCGTTGCTACTGTGGCAAGTTTTATTAAAACAGTTAGGGACTTCCAAATAAGAAGTCTCTAATTGTGATTTTGCCGGATGGGTAATTTATTTGTTGGCAACCCCTCGCTTCCCTTACCCCCTTTTTTTACTCTCAGATGATTATCATTTTCATAACCAGCTATTTAAGTAGATTAACTGATTGAGAAAAGTTACTTAAAATCTTACGAATGTAGAAAATTGAAGCGCAAGAACTCAATTCTGGCGAGAATATACCTGACTCTGCGTTGACGATGTAGATGTAGAGCCAACTTATTTGGTAAAGATAATTTTTTCCAGGACTGGCGGAATTCACGCCTTGAGAGTCTCGGCTGAAATCGACTCTGCAAGAATTGCTATTTGCTGGGTAAATTGGGATATAGATGCGGAAAATTTTCTGTGTAAACTTGACCAGCAAATGGTATGAAAAACTATTATCAAGATTTTATAATTCGTGATTGGGTGGAAAGCGATCGCACAAGGGCCGCCGAAGTCATCAGTTATGTGTTATCAGAATACGGTCTGGGATGGGAACCAAAGGGCGCTGACCGAGATGTGTTGCAAGTCGAGGAATGTTATTTAGCTACTGGGGGAGAGTTTTGGGTAATTGAACACCAAAGCCAGTTAGTAGGCACTGGAGCATACTACCCCATACACCGAGGCCAAAAAGCTGTAGAAATCCGCAAAATGTATCTTTTGCCCAGCATCAGGGGTTTGGGATTAGGGAAATATTTGTTACAACAGCTAGAAGCAGCGATCGCAAAACGTGGATTTGGGCAAATTTGGATTGAAACCGCCAGTGTTTTGGTGGAAGCAGTCAAGCTGTATGAAAGCAACGGCTACACTCCAGCAACGGGAGTAGAAACAACAAGGTGCGATCGCGTGTATGTTAAGTCATTGGTCAAAGACTAATGACTAATGACTAATGACAAAGGACAATTCTAAATGCACACTTGGATTAAAAATCTCACAGGCTTACTGAATCTTTTTCTCCAATCCCATTGCCCCCTATGTCAACGCGCAACCTCCCAAGAATTCTGTGACAACTGCACCAGACAACTGCAAAAATGTCAACGTAAAGACCAGATTTCTCTATGGCAAGAGCCAATACCAGTGTTTGGCTGGGGGGAGTATGGTGGCCCCGTGAAACGAGCGATCGCGGCGATGAAATACGAAAATCAACCCCAAATAGCTCGTCCTTTGGGTCAATGGTTAGGAGAAGCATGGTTGTTAAATTCACCGAGGCGAGATAGCCAGCCTGTGGTAGTTCCCATCCCACTCCACGCTAGCAAACAAAAGCAACGTAAATACAATCAAGCCGCACTCATAGCACAAAGCTTTTGCGAAATAACTGGATTAAAATTGAAACTAAACGGTTTAGCAAGAGTGCGAGAAACTGAAGCGCAGTTTGGTTTGTCGGTATCTAAACGAGAAAAAAACTTGGTCAAAGCTTTTGCTGTTGGGCAAGAATTTCGCCATCGTCCCCCAAATGTTCCAGTGCTGTTAGTGGACGACATTTATACTACTGGTGCTACTGCCAGGTCTGCTGTGCAAACACTTCGTCAGTATGGAATTGTGGTCTTAGGATTAGTAGCAGTAGCCACTGCCGTCAAAGACGGATAAATCAAGAATTAATCGCCAAGCTTTGACAGATAAGTGCATAATTTGACTGAATTACCCTATTTTTGTGGAAACATTGCTTGAAATGTATGAATAAAGTTTTTGCGGCAGGTTTAAAACAACTCATCATCATTCCTGCCACATTGCTGGCAATAGGCATAAGCACAAGTGCAGCTTTTGCTCAAAATAAGTTGTATAGTCCAATTCCTTTATCTAACAGTACTGAACTTTCCGATAGCCTCTCAGACAAAGACATTCCCACAGGTCAAGGTGGGTTTGCTCGTGATTACACAGTGAAGTTGCAGAAGGGCGATAATTTAGCAGTTGACTTGTCATCAGAAAGCTTTGACAGCATCATCACACTGTTGGCCCCTGATGGTTCAACTCTGGCAGAAAATGATGATGGCCCTGATGGTAGTAGCAATTCCCTACTATTTACTCGCATCGTAGAGACAGGGAATTATGTTATTCGTGTCCGGTCTTTTGGAGAAACTGGGATTGGGGCTTTTAAACTCAAGGTGACAAAGTTGCAACCGATTAAATGAAGTAGTCATTTGTCATTTGTCATTGGGCATGGGGCATTGGGCATTGGTTATTAATTCTTTGCTCCCCCCACCTCCCCTGCTCCCCTGCTCCCCAGCCTCCCCAGCCCCCATTTCTTAAAAAACGGTCAATACGCACAGGAATAAGGCTTCAGTCCACTCAACGACTGCGCCGTAGGTATCTCCAGTGTGTCCGCCTAGTTTGTGGTTGAACCATGCACCAGTTAAAGTGGCGATCGCACTTCCAACAACTATCATTGTCAGTGCGAGAAATAGCTGCTGTTTATCTATCAGCACAAGTAAACCACTCAAACTAAATAACAACAACAATCCCGGTAACAAATCTTTGTAAGAACGAATGGCTTGTTTGTGAAATGCGCCTTTACCAGTTGCTTTCAGATAAGGGTATCGAGCGATCGCTAGCTGTTGTCCCCAACGTCCCCAGCCACAAGCAGCCATCAGCAACAACCAACGGTTTTCTGGCATATCCGTCAAAGCTGTTATTTTCAGTATCACCAAGGCGCTCGCAGCCATTGCTCCAAAGGCTCCTGTGGCACTATCTGCCATTACCTCTAATCGCCGATCTGGGTCGCCTACTGCCAAACCATCAGCAGTATCCATTGCTCCATCTAAGTGTAGTCCTCCAGTTATGGCAATCCAAATACTTACTACTAAAGCACTACGAGTTAACACGGGCATACCCAAATAATTCATCCCCGTATCCAAAAATCCTAAAATTCCCCCAATTATCAACCCGACAAGCGAAGCAAGACGTGCCACTCCCTGAAAGTCCAATCCGTTCAAATACGGTAGTGGAATACTTGTGTAAAATATAATACTAGCTGCCAGCTTTAACAGCAGCTTTTTCCACCACTGTTGCTGTTTCGTCATCTGAATTACATTAAAATTTGGTAAATTGCTAGATAATATTATTGATATTCGGTAAAACCGACATGGCCAGACTTTAAAACTTTAGATAAGATTTACTTCCATCAGACATTCTCATTGAAAATTTTGTTATGCTGGTCTAAGTGGTAAATAAATAACTTTGAGTATTTTTTATACAAAGACAAGCGGTTTAGGAAGTTAAAATTCCATCAGGGAGCAAAATTTGTGTTTTGTATTCATTAACTAAAAACTTACTCCAAATTATTAGACCATTGCTCCACAAAATTGATATTTTTTTAAATGTAGGGAGTGAACAAGCTATTCAATTATGACAGTTTAGCTATGTTGTCACTCTCCTTAGCTCAATCGCTATTTTCCTATGAGTCACCATCTACCCGACACCAGGATACCAGCTCCGTGCATTATTAACACGGGCATCATTGTGAATAAGCTCGACATCCGGCGATTGCTGGCAGATTTAGGTCGAGTCCACTACATCTACACCCAAGAAGATAAGGTACTGAGCGAGGGTGAGGGGGATGTGATGGAAGTTTTTGCCAATCCGCAAAGGTCTACCTTAGTAGCTAACCACGCGCTATATTTGAATGTTTGGAGTTTTGATTACTTGGAACTAAAACAGTCGTCGCAACAAGAAACCTTCTTTGATTTGATGCAAGAAGGAGTGTGTCTGCGGTTGATTCCCCGCTCAACCCCCCTACAAGAGCGACGAGAGCGAAGCTTCAATGTCAGCGCCATAGAAGCGATGATGGAGCAAGTCCTCTCAGCTAGATGGGATGCTGAAATCGACGATGACTGTTCTGATTCTTTCTAAAGAATAATTATTGCAGTATATACTCGTAAAGTTGGTAACTAGGTTAGTGGTGAATGCTTAAGTGTTCACCAAAACTCAATTACCAGTTCTTAACTTTGTCCATAATTTAGCCAAATAATCTTAATTTTGCCCTAATACCATTTGGTTTTATGGCTGCTAGTTATGGATTTCTGAAACTCTTCACCGATTAGCGTTTCACAATCCAAAATCTAAAATCCAAAATGGCATGAGTGCGAATTTTTCTTTTCAATGTCTTGCTAGCTGTAGCCAAACCAAAGCTAGAGCCGGAGTGTTTTTCACCCCTCACGGTCTTGTAGAAACCCCCAGATTTATGCCAGTGGGAACCCTGGCTAATGTCAAAACTATCACCCCGGCGCAGCTACTAGATACTGGGGCGCAAATGATCTTATCTAATACTTATCATCTTCACTTACAACCAGGAGAAGCGATCGTGGCTGGAGGTGGTGGGTTGCACAAATTTATGGGTTGGAACGGCCCAATGCTCACAGATTCGGGTGGGTTTCAGGTCTTCAGCTTAAGCGAGATGCGAAAAATTTCTGAAGAAGGCGTAACTTTCCGATCGCCTCATGATGGACGAATTATTAACTTGACACCAGAACGCTCCATTGAGATTCAAAATACTTTAGGGGCAGATGTGATTATGGCCTTTGATGAGTGTCCGCCCTACCCAGCGACTCGCCAAGAGGTAGAAATCGCAACTGAGCGCACTTACCGCTGGTTAGAACGCTGTATAACGGCTCATCAACGCAGCGATCAAGCCTTGTTTGGGATTGTGCAAGGGGGCGTATATTTGGATTTGCGTTGCCGTGCGGCGGAAGCTTTGGCTAAGTTGGATTTGCCCGGATATGCTATCGGTGGCGTGAGTGTGGGAGAACCGCCAGAATTGATGGCTGAGATTGTAAAAGTGACAGCACCACTTTTACCCCCCGAAAAGCCGCGTTACTTGATGGGTGTGGGTACTTATCGGGAAATGGCGATCGCGATCGCATCTGGGATAGATTTATTTGATTGCGTAATTCCCACCCGCTGGGCCAGACATGGGACAGCGATAGTCCAGGGCGGACGCTGGAATTTAAAAAATGCTAAGTTTCGTGAAGATTTTACGCCATTAGATGAAACTTGTTCGTGCTACACTTGTCAAAATTTTAGCCGTGCTTACATATCTCATTTAGTGCGATCGCAGGAAATTTTGGCTTATACCTTGTTGAGCATTCACAACATTACCGAATTAATTCGCTTTACGCAGCATATTAGAGAAGCAATATTGAGCGATCGCTTTGCCACAGAATTTGGTCACTGGCTAAACTCATCTGAATCACCACCAGATGAGGGAGAAATTACAAATGACTATTGACAAATGATCAAGACGCAAACCATGTTAAGATATTTCTCAATTATGAAAGCTGTGTTGGATAGGTGGATTTAAACAAACATGGAAGCAGCACTTTTATTAGCAAAACTGCCTGAAGCTTACCAAATCTTTGATCCCTTGGTGGACGTTCTCCCAGTCATCCCCGTATTCTTCTTGTTGCTTGCTTTCGTTTGGCAAGCAGCCGTAGGATTTAGGTAAGTTAATTTATTTTTCAATTAGATAGGACAGGTAAGTACCTGTCCTATTTTTTTGTAGCGCCGTGTTTTATAAAATTAATATTTATTAATATTTTGTAATGAATTAATATAATAAATATGATGTTAATCAAGCCATGTCAATATGAAGCCTTGAAAGCCAAGCTTACAGTCAAGGAGGAGTCAGTTATGGGTAATATCAAATTCGTTAAAGAGAATAAAGAAATAATAGCGGCAGATGGTGCTAATCTCCGGCTCAAGGCGATACAAAATGGCATTGACATATATACATTGATTGGCAAGATGACCAATTGCGGTGGTAATGGTCAATGTGGTACTTGTGTTGTCGAGATAGTCGAAGGACTAGAAAATCTTTCTCCCCGCACAGACGTAGAAAACCGGAAATTCAAGAAAAAGCCAGAAAATTACCGCCTTGCCTGTCAAACTTTAGTGAATGGCTCAGTCAGCGTAGTCACGAAGCCTTAAATTCTCAAATCTGCCATTGCTTCAATTTGTATCCAGTCAGTAGTCAAAATACTTACCAAAATTGAGTTTACTCATTTTGAATTTTGTTAGCGAGTCCGCGAGTGTTACTTTGAATTTTGAATTGGTATAACTCTGTCATCGATGATGCTATCCTAATGTTGTTGACTGGAAATTCAAGAGAGGTTTTCTTGCCATGCAAGTTAATGACCTGGGATTCATAGCGAGCATTTTGTTCGTACTTGTTCCCGCTGTGTTTTTACTAATTCTTTACATCCAAACTGCTAGCCGCGAAGGTGGAAAAGATAGTTAAGAGTTTGTGTATAAAATAAATAACCCCTGCACCAGTAGTGCAGGGGTTATTATTTATCAATCACCAACTCGTTACTCAACACTTTTGACCTTAAGCGATTGTCCGCGCCAACAATACCGGACAAGTGGCATTAACTCGAACATAGTCAGACAACGAAGAGCCGATGAGTCTGTCTATATCAACAAAACTCTTCGCGATAGATGGACGACGATCTGGAGAACCGAGCAATAATAAGTCTATATTCAACTCCTCTGCCAACCGACAAATTTCTTCACCAGGTTTGCCACTACTGATATAAGAACGAGATTGGACGCCCTGTTTTTCAGCTTCTGCAACAGCGGCCGCTAAAACTGGATTTTTATCTGAGTTAACCTTGGTTATTTCCGATTTTTTACCGCCTAAATCTGTACTAATATTTGCCAAAATTAACTCGCCGCCCGCAATATCTCGCAGTAAAAACAGTGCCAATTTCAAGCAGTTTTTTGCTGAATCAGAGTTATCTATTGCCACCATAATGCGCTTAATTCTTTTGACATAAATATCATCTTTTACCAGCAGCATGGGGCGAGAAGATAGTTGGAAAACATACTGACTGACAGAATTCGATAAAATCGATTGCAGCCGCTTCAGTCCGCGTGAACCCATAATAATCAAGTCAGCGTCGATTTCATCAGCTACTTGGCAAACTACATCTTTGGGATCACCTTCACGCAAAATTGAAGAAACTTGGCTAGGATCTAAGTTCAAAGTTTGAATGGCATTCGCCAGAATTTTACCACCATTTTCCCATTTAGCTGTCATGGTAGCAGCAGTACTTTGTGCATGAACAACATGCAAAATTGTAACTTTTGCAGATTGAATTGAAGGGATTTCTTTCAGGGTTTTGAGCATTTCTTCTGCGTGTCCCAATCCCGATACAGCCAGCAAAATTTTGCTTATCATCTTACGTAATTTTTGTTAAGTTTACTTTTGTTTTCGCTGTTAGTACTTGGCTCTGGTCAGCTTTTTACCGCCTTGCTCGACAACCTAGTTCGTAAGTTGGTACAAATAAACTCTGTTTTTTGGTATTTAACACTCAAACAAATGGCAAATTATAAAAAACTCAACAAATGTTTAAGTTTATTTGCACCTAGTTACTTAAATTATCAACTAGACTTCAATTATTAAGCATACTCTCAATTTAGCCCGAATAACTTAATAAATTATGATGCTAGTTATCATTTTTAATCTATGTTCACTTTTTTTAATTAGAAGTTAGTTAAGTATTGCAAAGAAATGCCAAAAAAACTCTTCAAAAAAACTGATTTAGTGTAATCTTTAACAGGCGATCGCTTCCAGCTTGAATAGTCTATACTACTCCTAAATTTCCCATATTCTCCGCTTTTTTTTAGTCTCTTGCAGTTTTTGTAACTCAGATCGGATAGCTATATCCGAATAGTATCCGATCGGGATGTTCTAATAGTCGGAGTTATATTTCATACTATATTGAAACCCCCCAGATTCTATTTGGGAGGTTTATTTGATTGCTTGTGAGATTTGCTTAACTGAGATATGCTCCTGGTTGTCCGTTTTGGACTACAAACGAAGCTAGGGTTTTCACAGAGGCATTCAAGTCAACGATGCTTGAGACAACGCGGTAGTCACTTTGCCAGCCTTTTGGGGTAAGGTTGCAGCGAACGTATCCTCGGTAAGCACCGTCAAAAAACTTAGTATGGGGATTATTACGTAGGGAAGCTTGAACTGGAGCGATAAATGCGGTGGGAAAATCAGAGGTAATTGAGGTTCCGACAAACTCAGTGCCTACCGTCGCTGAGTTTGGGTTATTAAAGTCAAGCTTCAGGTCGTGTACCCAACTAGAATGGATGTCTCCGGTAATCACTACTGGATTAGAGGGTTGGCGCTGGTTTAGAAAACTTAAGAGCCGATTCCGTGCAGCCACGTAGCCGTCCCACTGATCCAAATTGAAGACACCTGCACCTGAACTACTATTAAAATTGTACTCGGCTAGCATTGTCTGTTGAGCAATCACATTCCAACGCGATCGCGACTGGTCTAACCCTTTTTGTAGCCACTGCTCTTGTTTTGAGCCGGTCATGGTAGCATTGGGATCAAAAGCTTGGGGACAGCGAGGCTTCAGTCCATCATCGCAAGGTTGATTAGTGCGATACTGCCTAGTATCTAGGACATTGAACTCAGCTAAATTACCAAAAGTCAACCGCCGATAAAGCAGCGCATCTGGGCCCTTGGGCAATGAAGACAGACGTAGGGGCATGTGTTCGTAGTAAGCCTGGTAAGCATTGGCTCGCCGTTTCCTAAAAGCCTCTTGGGTTTGGTTGTCTTCGGGGATTAAGTTGGCATAGTTATTGTCAACTTCATGATCATCCCAAGTGACAATCCAGGGAAAAGCTGCATGAGCAGCTTGAAGATTCGGGTCATTTTTGTAGAGGGCGTAGCGATCGCGGTAGTCGGCAAGAGTGATAATTTCTGGACTATTATGCTGGCGAGGGCCACCGGATTGTGGCCCGTATTCGTAGATGTAGTCACCCAGATGAACCACCAGGTCGAGATTTTCATCAGCCAAATGCCGATAAGCCGTATAGTAGCCATTTTGCCAGTCTTGACAAGAGACAAAAGCAAAGTTTAGTTGTCGGATAGGGGCATAAAATGCTGGTGCTGTGCGAGTCCGTCCAATGGGACTAGCTTCCTTACCCGCTTGAAATCGATACCAGTACCAACGGTCAGGGTCTAGTCCAGAAACATCAACATGGACTGAGTGTGCTAACTCTGGTGTCGCCAGCACTGTTCCTTGACGCACAACCCGTCTCATGTTTTCATCCAGAGCAACTTGCCACCGCACTGGAACATTTACGAGTGGCATTCCACCTCCAGAGAGTGGATTTGGAGCCAGTCGTGTCCAGAGAACAACACCATCCGGCAAAGGATCGCCAGAGGCAACACCAAGACTGAATGGATAATCAGAAAACCTAGATTTAGCCAATACCGGATGCCATTGGCTAGCGATTGTTAATCCCGTTAAGAATCCTGCACCCAATAAAAAACTCCGCCGTCTGCACCGATTTGCTAGCAGGCGATCGCCATCCATAAGTTCCATATTCACCCCTACTCAGATGTAAATACAGTTGGCATTGAGGAGGGTCAGTTGTGAAAAGCACAAACAGTGGCTTGATTTGACTTGTCTCCCAATTGCTGCTCAACCAAACACAAGGAACTTAGCAACCCAGGATCAAGCAGAAATTAAGATTTTGTTAAGTTTAAAATTGATTCGGGCAGGGGGCAGGGGAGGAAAGAGAGTTATTTTATTATTAAGCAATTTCTCTTCCCCTGCTTCTCTTCTTCCCCTGCTCCCCCTGCTTCTCTTCTTCCCCTGCCCTCTGCCACTTTTTTTAGAAATTTATTTAATTCCACCAAACAACGAATGGGCAAACAAAGCAGCTTGAGTGCGATCGCGTAAACTCAACCGACTCAGAATATTGGTAACATAATTTTTAACAGTGTTTTCTGAAAGAAACAGCGATTCAGCAATCTCACGGTTATTGGCTCCACAAGCAATTAACCGCAATACATCTAATTCTCTGGCTGTGAGTTGCGCCAATTCTGGAGGGGGTTGTACAGCTGGGACAGGTGCGGCAATCGGTGTGAGTGCTTTCTCAAACAATCCTGGGCCGAGTAAGGTTTGTCCCTTGTAGACAGATAGAATTGCCAACATTAGTTCATCTGGTTCAGTGTCCTTGAGCAAATAGCCCTTTGCACCCAGCCGCATCGCCTGGAAAACATACTCATCATCATCGAAGGTGGTGAGGACGAGAACCTTAATGTCAGGATATTGTTGAGCGATCGCTTTTGTGGTGGCAACTCCATCCATTACAGGCATTCGGATATCCATTAGCACAATATCGGGTTGTAGTGCAGCAATTTGTTCGAGGGCCCGTTGCCCATTTTCCGCCTCACCGATTACCTGCATCTCTGCATTGGACTCAAGCATACTCTTAAGTCCCTGGCGAATAAGATGCTGATCGTCAACTAATAAAATCTGAATCATAAGCATTAGCTTACAGCAATTTTTAGGTATTTAGACCACAACTGATATCGTGTCCGGTTCAAGACTTATCATTAAGACGGCAGGGGAGCAGGGGGCAGGGGGGCAGGGGAGCAGGGGAGCAGGGGAGCAGGGGAGCAGGGGGAAAGAGAGTTTCCTGGTTTTTGCACAGATGCGGGAATTATAACTAATTAGGCGGACATGATATGAGATGGGGAGTAGGGAGTGGGGAGTAGTGTAACTCAATTACTTGAAAAGCCATCTAACAACAGCTTTGATAGTGGTAAAGAAACAGAAATACAGCAACCTGTTCCTAGTTGACTATGGAGATTTAACTGACCGCCCAGTGCAACCGACCGTTCTCGCATTCCTTGTAATCCAAAGCCGGTTGTATTTTGAGTGGGGTTAAATCCTTTTCCATTATCTTCGATTGACAGATGAATCATCCCAGCGTGAGCCAGAAGTTTAACGGTGACACTCGTCGCCTGAGCATGTTTGCAAATATTTGTCAGCGATTCTTGCACAATCCGGTAAAGGGCCGTGTTTACTTCTGTTGGTAAAGTGTGCGGTAAATCAATTTTACAGGACGGTTCAATACTTGTAGTTTGCTGAAAATCTGTCAGTAGCTTTTCAATGGCTGATTTGAGAGATTGCCCTTGCAAAGGATTTGAACGCAAAACCGAAAGCGATCGCCGAATTTCTAGCAGCGCCTCAGCCCCCAATTCTTTTGCTTGTTTGAGAAATGTTAATGCTTTGTCATTATTTGATTGCCAAAATAACAAAGTATTATTAATTTGAATGGTTTGGGCGGCGAGAGTGTGTCCTAACCCATCATGAATTTCGCGGGCAATTCGGTTACGTTCCTGCAAAGTTGCCTGATCTTCAATCCGTAGCGCATACTGACACAGCTGTTGATTGGTGATCTCTAATTGCTGATGGGCAATTTCTAACTGCTCTCGACTTTGGCGCTCTGCAAGCAGGGCATTAATTAACAATAAAGCGAATACCAACGTTAAGCTAAACAATAATATATTACTCAATCGCCAATCCCAGGACATGAGGATCAGCTTATCTGGCATAAAATTCTCAGGTACAATCGGTCTTGATAAAAGCAGTGTTCCATAAGAAAGCAGAGATAAACCCAAGACAGCCAACTGTCCCGATCGCTTAAATATGAGACAACTCCGCATCACCAGTACCAGACACAGCAGGAAAACGGAGCGAGTCGATAAAGTATGTTGAGTTGCTGGCAGCAAAATTAAACCGAATTCCAGGGCTGTATAAATTAATTTTCTTTCCAGCTTCACCATTGGTAGTCTCAAACCCATCAAGCTGAAAGTTGCGATCGCCAGAACTCCTAGCGGCAAAGACCAGGACAACTGAAACGGCAGCAGAACTTCCATGAACACTGCCGTGGCTAATAACAACCACTCTAGGTAAAGCAATAGACGAAACGATGGGTAGGTCAAGCTAACCATAGAACTGTTCCAACTTAATGGACTTTGTGACAAAACCATAGGTATTTTCACAATTTTAGAGGTAAAGGAGGCAGGAGCCTGAGAGATGGACGCTGTTGAGATGAAACCCTCCTTTTTATATAACGAATTTGTTTCTAGTATTGGTAGAGCCGTTCCGACTGATTAATTATTTCTAAATTAGGAAAAAAGTCACAAAAACTTGAGTACTTTTTTACTGGTCAGGTTAGGAATTCTAGCTCATGTGCAAATTCATTCCAACTTCTAAGATTAGCTGGTGTGAGTAAAGCAGCAACTTTTTAAACATCTTCTAAACAGTCATAAACCGAAATTGAGTCAGAACAGTTCTATTACACACAACAAAAACAACAGAAGTAAATGATTAAAAAACAGATAATTTTACCAACCCTGCTACTGGCAACTATCCTGATTGGAGGAATGACAGGTTGCAGCAGTTCTAAGTCTCCAGATGTGTCTCAAGGGAATGATTCTGGCACAAAGGTATCTGATACTTCTGTGCCAAACTCTCCAGCAGCGAATACGCCAGAACGCGCCCAGAAGCGCGAAGAAGTTCGCAAGCAAGTTGAGGCAGTTCTGACCCCAGATCAGGTAAAGGAATTGTCAACGAAATTACAACAAGGTGAAAAAATGCGTAAAGCAGTGTTGAGCCTGAATCTTACTGCTGAACAAAAGACAAAAATTCAGGATATTTTTAAGACTGCCTATCCCCACCGCAAAGGGAAATCTCAAGATAATTCTTAGTAGTATTATCAAAACAGAATTTATGAGTCAGAATTCCGAAGGAATTATCTCCGATTGGAAGTATTCAGCCCTTCATTGATTGCATTCTGAATTCTGGATTATTCTTCAAGAGTTCAAATATGTTTAAACAAAAATTGCTTGTCAAGATAGAACTGGCTGTTATAGCAGCAATCCTTGTAGGAACTAGTCTCTACACTTCCAAAGCTCTAGGGAAAGCCCAACCTAGCTCTCAACAACTGGTGGATGAGGTGTGGCAAATCCTAGATAAAAATTATGTTGATGTCAGTTTTAACCATCAAGATTGGAAAGCTATTCGCCAGCAGTATCTTAGTCGTTCCTATAGTTCCAAGAAACAGGCTTATGGAGCGATTCAAGAAATGGTGGCGAAATTAGGCGATCGCTACACCGAGTTTTTTGACCCCCAGGAATTTCAAGCCCTAAATAACGACATTTCTGGCAACCTCAGTGGTGTAGGGCTGGAACTGGCCCAGAATGAAAAAACTAAAGCCTTAACCGTTGTTGCCCCGATTCAAGGAACCCCTGCTTTTAAAGCGGGTATTTTGCCGGACGATGTAATTGTCCAAATTAATGGTCAAATAACTCAAGGGATGAAAATTGATGATGCCGTGAAGCGAATTCTCGGCCCCGTGGGAACTAAGGTAGTACTCACAATTCAACGGGGTAGCCAATCCCAAACTTTCAAACTTACCCGTGCAAATATTGCCATCCATCCTGTAACTTACAACACGCAAACAACGCCAGCAGGCAAGATTGGTTACATTCGCTTGCCAGAGTTTACGCAAACTGCACCCGCAGAGATGCATCGCGCAATTCAAGCATTAGAAAAACAACAGGTGCAGGGCTACGTTTTGGATCTGCGTTCCGATCCAGGTGGACTACTGGATGCGAGTTTGCAAATTGCCAGTATGTGGTTGAAGCAAGGAGCGATCGTGTCTTTGGTAAATCGAGACCAAGTGAAAGAAAGCTACAATGCGTCGGGACATCCTCTCACGGACAAACCCTTAGTCATACTCGTTGATAAGGGATCTGCTAGCGCCAGCGAAATTCTGTCAGGAGCGTTGCAAGATGATCATCGCGCCACGTTAGTAGGGACTCGCACTTTCGGTAAAGGTTTAGTTCAAGCAGTAGAGCCACTAGAGGATGGTTCAGGGCTGAAATTAACGATCGCTAAATACTACACACCGAAAGGTCGAGATATCAATCATGTCGGCATTGCCCCAGATATTAACGTGGCATTAACCGAGGCACAACAGAAAGCATTAGTGCAAAACCAAACCTTGGGGACATTAGCCGATCCTCAGTATGCTAGCGCCGTTGCTGACCTGAGCAAATTGATTCAGTCTGGGGCCAATCATGTGAGTTTGCAGCGTGGGGAATAAAGGAGGCAGGACAATACAGTTCGGTTAACAAAGTTATCTGTTGAGCGGAGCAGGGAGAGAAGAGAAGCAGGGGAAGAGATAATAACTCTCTTTCTCCCCTGCCCCCTGCCTTCCTTAATAAACACTGTCGTGAACAAGTCAGGAACCGTATCTTTCTATCATGTCAACCCGCAAAGCCCAACGACTTCAAATTTGTGAACCAGTCCCAGGTCTGCAAATCTTGGTTCAACTTAGTAACACTCCTTTAGTGCGGACAATCATAGCTATTGTTACCCACCATCAGCTAGCGATCGTCGGGCTTGTATTTGTTGCCACCTTGGTTTTTTCGATGCGGGAAAATGCCCCCTGGCTGACAGTACCTAAACAGGTAGCGATTGAATTCTTTTCTGCTGTATCCCAGTCTTTAGCTGCTTTATTGGGAGTGTTAATTGTTTTTCTCACCTTTACTAGTCAGTTGATTGCTCAAAGGAGATATGAGGACTACTATACACTTCAGATTCAGATTGACCAACTCATTCGTCTAACTCAATCTCTTCCCCCCGAACTTAGTAACTTTGATGAAACTCTGATAGCACTGATTAACTATTTAGTTCCCTTGCATTTAAAGGATTTTCCCATCTGGGCAACTAGCTCCCAGGTGCTACCTTGGGACAAGCTTTTAGATAATTTCAAGAATGAACATGAGTTGACGCAAGTGCAGCAACAATGCTCCTTAGCTACCCATCTGCACCGACAACAAATTTCACTTGTCATCAATAACATGGAAGAAATACTGGAAAGATTTTCCAGACTTTACAATCGCATCCTAGAGATGAGCCGTTTCATTCTTGCGATCGTCAAGTTGTCATTCCTCTTAGGAGTTTCTCTCGTGTTTTTGCTGTTATTTGGCATTATCGATTTGCAAAGGAAGTTTCCCGATCTCAGCCTACCTGTAATTGTTTCTTTAGCAATTTGGGTATTAATTGCTCTTTTGGAGCTAGTACTTGATACCTGGTTTTTTTATAAAAACCTCTATGGCTCGTCGAGTCACTATCTACGCTTTTTCCCGAATAAAAAATACCCTAATTAATAAGCAGAGGCTAACTCAACATGAGTAACTTAACATTTACAGACACCAAAGTTAGTAACACAAGCAAAGTATCTCAATCTCCAACTGATACAGTCCGTGCTTATCTTCAAGAAATTGGCCGGATACCTCTGTTAACTCAAGAGCAAGAAATTTTTTTTGCTCAACAAGTTCAGCAGATGATGAAAATACTTGCTGAATCGGAAAAACTGACTGTTGAATTAAACCGTACACCCACACCGTCAGAATGGGCTAAGCAAATGCAGTTAAGTGAACAAGAACTACTTCAGCAGTTAAATCAAGGGAAAAAAGCCAAGCAGAAAATGATCGCGTCTAATCTCCGGCTGGTAGTATCAATTGCCAAGCAATATCAGAGACGGAACTTAGAGCTAATGGACTTAATTCAAGAAGGGACTTTGGGTTTAGAGAGAGGGGTTGAGAAATTCAATCCGGCTCTAGGCTACAGATTTTCAACCTACGTTTACTGGTGGATTCGTCAAGGAATTACTAGAGCGATCGCCCAGCAAGGACGAGCAATTAGATTACCGATTCACATCAATGAAAAGTTAAACAAAATTAAGCGTGTTCAGCGAGAGTTATCTCAAAAGCTGGGTCGCATTCCCACCAGTACAGAAATTGCTGATGCACTTTCTTTAAAGCCTAGTCAGATTAGAGACTTTCTACTTTTGGCTCGTCAAACTATCTCCCTCGATCTGCCAGTGGGGGCAGACAAAGATATACAATTACAAGATTTAATAGAAGATTATAGATATTCTGACAATGGCTATACAAATAGGGAATCTCTCAATCAGGAAGTTGAAGCTTTATTGTTAAATCTAAATCGTCAACAACAAGAAGTATTAAATTTACACTTTGGTTTGACAGATGGAGATGAACTTTCTCTAGAACAGATTGGTCAGCGGATGGGTATTAGTCGGGAAAGAGTCAGACAGATAGAAAAACAAGCTCTACAACTTCTATATCGGCAGCTAAATAAGTAAGAAATAAACACATAAAATTTGGATAAGCGGGAGTTGAGGTGGTAAAGGATTTCACTGTTTTTAATAAACTAAAATGCATTGGAGGTTCTGATGAACCATGAAATTTCTAACGAGAGTTTGACTGAGAACAGTATAGAACCGGAGCTACCGCGATCGCCAAAAAAGAAAAAGATTCGGTTGGTAATTTTGGGGGTGATATTGCTGGCTGGGCTGGGGCTTTTTGGTATCCATGCAAGTACAGCCAAGTCAGACAAAACTGAAAAATCTGGCCGTAATAAGCAGCAAGTGACACCTGTAACTGTGGCAATGGTGACACAAAAAACGGTTCCGGTACAATTGCAGGCGATCGGTAATGTGCAATCGGGTTCTACAGTTGCAATTACACCCCAAGCTAGTGGACGGATTATTGGAGTTTATTTCAAGAAAGGTCAAGAGGTGAAAAAGGGACAACTTTTATTTACCCTAGATGACCGATCGCAAGCTGCTGCAATCCAGCAAGCTCAAGGTACTGTCGCGAAAGACCAAGCCTCGGTACAACAAGCCAGAGATACATTAACTAGAGATTTGGGTCAGGTAGACCAAGCTAGAGCCACTTTAATTAAAGACCAAGCCTTGGTGCGACAAGCCCAGGCGAATTTAGCCAAGGATCAAGCGCAAGCAGAATTTGCTCAGGGACAGAGCGATCGCTATAGTGCATTGTATAAGAAGGGCGCGATCAGTTTAGATCAAGCACAGCAATACGTTTCCAACAGCAAATCGGCTACAGCAACCCTCCAAGCAGATCGAGAAGCGATCGCTAATGCTGAAGCAGTTTTGAAAAGCGATCGCGTGGCGCTGACTAATGCTGGCGCAGTTGTGAAGGGGGATCAAGCTGCGATTGTTAATGCTCAAGCCGTTGTCACTTCCGACCAAGGAGCATTAGACAATGCCAAAGTGCAATTGTCTTACTCCAAAATCTATGCCCCAATTGATGGTCGTGCGGGGAATGTTTCGGTGACTCAGGGGAATGTGGTGCAAGCTAACAGCAGTGCTTCGCTGACTCAGGGGAATGCCCTGCAAACCAACAGTACGGCTGGTACGACTAGCAGTTCGACTCCACTTGTTACCATCACCCAAATTCGCCCGATTGAAGTTGCTTTTTCCATTCCCGAAACAAATCTACCCCAAGTGCAAAAGTATATGCAGAATGGCAAGCTGAAGGTAGATGTGACATTCCCCAATAGTCAAGGTCATTCGACACCAGGTGTTTTGACATCTGTTAATAATACGGTTGATAACACGACGGGAACAATTCAACTGATTGGCCAATTTGACAACGCTCAAGGAAACTTATTTCCTGGTCAATTTGTCAATGCAACGTTAACGCTGACTGAAGAACCGAATGCAACGGTTGTTCCCTCCCAAGCCGTGCAGAATGGCCCCGATGGACAGTTTGTTTTTGTAGTTAAGCCAGACATGACAGTAGAAAATGTCCCAGTTACAATTAGCAACACCATTGAGGGGCTAGATGTGGTTCAGAAAGGGCCGCAACCAGGCGATAAAATTGTCACCGATGGTCAAGCGAACCTTGTTTCGGGCAGCAAAATCCGTATCAAAACAGCCGGCAATGACTCAAGTGCAGAGAAGTCTAGAAGAGGAAAGGGGTCAGGGGGCAGGGAGCAGGGGGGAGAACCTTCTAAGTCAGGCGGAGGTGATTCATGAACCTTTCAGAACCATTTATTCGCCGCCCGATCATGACGACTTTGGTGATGACGGCGATTTTGATCTTCGGTTTCATGAGTTATCGCTTGCTGCCCATCAGCGATTTACCAAGTGTGGATTATCCGACAATTCAGGTAAGTGCTTCCCGACCGGGAGCCAGCCCGGAAACGATGGCAGCATCGGTTGCGCGTCCCCTAGAGAAGCAATTTTCTAGTATTGCGGGACTCGATTCGCTCAACTCAACTAGCACTCTGGGACAAACTCAAATTACCCTGCAATTTAACCTGAGTCGGAACATTGATGATGCGGCGCAGGATGTGCAAGCAGCAATATCGGGAGCATCGGGGCAAATTGCGACGGATTTACCTAATCCTCCGACATACAGCAAAGTTAACCCCGCTGATCAACCAATTCTTTACCTTTACCTGGATTCTCCCACACTGCCCCTTTCCCAAGTAGACAATTATGCCGAGACTTATCTAGCGCAAAAGCTATCTACAATCAATGGGGTAGCACAGGTAGCTGTCTACGGTTCCCAAAAATATGCGGCTCGAATTCAACTCGATCCACAGCAATTGGCAACGCGGCAAATTGGGCTAGATCAGGTGGCAACGGCGATTCAACAGGGTAACGTCGATTTGCCCACTGGCAGTCTTTCGGGAAATCACAAGAATTTTACAGTCCAAACTAACGGTCAACTCCAGGATGCAGCTGCTTATCGCCAGCTGATTGTGTCTTATAAAGATGGAATGCCCATCTATCTCAATCAACTAGGTCGGATTGTTGACAGTGTAGAAAATGACAAGGTAGCAAGCTGGTACAACAATACTCGCGCCATTATTCTCACTATTCAAAGACAACCCGGAACCAATACGGTACAAGTTGTAGACACAATTAAGAAATTGCTTCCGAATTTGCGAGACCAGATTCCGGCATCCGTGGAAATTGGGATTCTCTATGATGCATCTCAGTCAATTCGAGATTCGGTGGATGATGTCAGATTTACGTTGATTCTGACGATCGCTCTAGTTATCTTAGTAATTTTCATCTTTTTGCGGAACCTCTCAGCCACGGTGATTCCCAGCTTGGCGTTACCCGTTTCGCTGATTGGCACTTTTGCGGTGATGTATTTGCTGCACTACTCACTAGATAACCTATCGCTGATGGCGTTGACCCTTTCGGTGGGTTTCGTCGTGGATGATGCGATCGTCATGCTAGAAAATATCGTCCGTCATATCGAAATGGGGGAACGTCCCTTAGAAGCGGCGTTGAATGGATCGAGAGAAATTGGTTTCACAATTCTGTCGATGACCCTTTCTTTGGTTGCAGTTTTCATCCCCATGTTGTTCATGAGTGAAGTTCTGGGACGATTATTTCATGAATTTGCTGTGACGATCGCAGTGGCAATTCTCGTCTCTGGTTTTGTGTCTTTGACTCTGACTCCCATGTTGTGCAGCCGTTTTCTGCGTCCTGTAAATCATGCTAATCAAAGTCGGTTATATCAAGCTTCCGAATATGTCTTCGATCGCTTCCTTGGTTTGTACGATTGGAGTCTGAAAAAAGTCTTAAAATATCATCGCACCACGATGATTTTATCTGTTTTTCTATTGGCGGTGACAGTTGGGCTTTTAGTGATAGTTCCCAAAGGCTTTATTCCTAGTGAAGATACCGGACAAATTACAGGTATTACCCAAGCTGCAGAGGATGCATCCTTCGATAATCTTGTCCAGCATCAGCAGACAGTTGCTAACCTAATTCGCCAAGATCCAAATGTGGATGCAGTCAACTCCAATATTGGGGCAGGAGCTAGTGCTAGTGGCGGTGGGGCAGCAGTTGCAGCCAATTCTGGTAGTTTGTTTATTCGGTTAAAACCGCGATCGCAACGCCAACTTGGAGCTGACGAAATCGTGCAAAATTTGCGAACCAAACTCGCCACTGTTCCAGGCATTCAAGTATTCTTACAAAATCCCCCAGCGATACCTATTGGCGCTCAACAAAGCACAGGACTTTATCAAGTTGCACTCCAGAGTTCTGATGTCAAACCCTTACAGGAGTATGTTCCTCAACTTGTTGTCAAGATGAAGGAGATGACAGAACTCCAGGATGTCAACAGCGATTTACAGTTTGCTTCCCAGATCCAAATTGACATTGACCGCGATAAAGCCTCAACTTATGGGATTACCGCCGAGCAAATCGAAAATACCCTGAGAAGTGCCTACGGTTCCTACCAAGTGTCAACCATCTATGCAGCGACCAATGAGTATCAGGTGATTTTGGAATTAGCACCGCAATATCAGGAAGATATCAATGCTTTGTTGACATTGTACATTAACTCCAGCACAGGAGTGGCAGTCCCTCTGAAGACATTCGCCAAACTATCTCAGGGAGTCAGCCCGTTAATGGTCAATCATAACGGTCGGATGAACGCCGCCACTATTTCCTTTAACCTCGCTCCCGGTGTGTCCTTGGGAAATGCCAACGAAGAGATTGAAAAACTGATTAATCAGGTGATTCCTGCCAGCATTAGCACCAGTTTTCAGGGCGCAAGTCAGGTATTTCAAAGTTCACTGCCGAGTTTGGGTTTATTGTTAGCGATCGCCATCTTAGTAATTTATTTGATTCTTGGCGTTCTTTATGAGGATTTCATTCACCCAATTACCATTCTTTCCGGTTTGCCTTCAGCAGGTTTTGGAGCATTGTTAACGCTGATAATATTCCATGTCGAACTTAATGTTTACTCCTTCATCGGCATAATTCTCTTGGTGGGCATCGTCAAGAAAAACGGCATCATGATGGTGGATTTTGCAATTGTTGCCCAGCGAGAAGAATTGAAAAAACCGTCTGAGGCGATTTATCAAGCCTGCTTGGTGCGCTTTCGTCCAATTATGATGACGACGATGGCAGCATTAATGGGAACCTTGCCTATTGCGATCGGATTTGGGGCTGGCTCCGAATCCCGGCGTCCTCTAGGTATTGCAGTTGTGGGCGGACTGGTGTTTTCTCAGATATTGACCCTGTATTTAACTCCTGTGTTCTATATCTACATGGAATCATGGCGGAACAAGCTCAATCAAGTGAAGTTCCGGCGGGTATTTTCATTTACAGGCGGGCGATCGTAATGTTCAATTATCTGAAAACCAAGACTAAATCTAATTTTCTGAATTACAAATTCCAATTAAATACTTATGTCGGATCTTCAAGATGCATTAACCCGAATTCATTACTGGTTTACAAACAAATATCCAGCAAAGATTTCATCCTTGGCATCAGGTTTAAGTCCATTGGAAATAGATAATTTGTTGAGTATTTTATCTTTTAAAGTATCCAACGAAGTTAAGGAAATTTATCAATGGTCAAATGGATATTCCAAATATGAATGTGCAGATGATTGGATATTTTATTATATGTTCCTTTTAAATTTAGAGTCAGCAGTGAAAGAAGCTCAAACTTGGGTAGAGGAACATGAAGAAATAAACCTGATGTATAAGTATGCAGGTAAACCTGTCTTGCCAATCTGTATATCGGATATGGAGTTTTTAGCAGTTGTTGCAACTGATGATGAACAAACAACTTCTCCTGTAATTCATATTTCCGAAATTGCTGAAATTTCACTGCAATACACCAATTTAACAGCTATGATGTTGACTCTAGCGGAATCTTACGAGACTGGGGGATTGTTCATTGGTCGTAACGGTTACATAGAGAAAGATGAGAAAAAGTATGCTGCTGTATATCGAAATTACAACTTAGGAATTACAGACTTAGCTCTCGAAAGATTTCTGAAAATATTTCCTGAAGATTCCTCTTGGCAAACCGTACAACTACTTCATGAAGACCTATCTATGATTAATAGCTATGCAATAGAAATTCCACAAAATAACCTGAAAACTAAAGTAGTTAATACTCTTCTGAATCTACTGCAAGATGAAAAACATGATTCAGGTTTTTCTGTAGTAATAGTACTCGAAGAACTTCGAGCAGTAGATGCATTAATTCAAGGACTCCAACACCCTAGCAAATGGGTTCGTAGTAGAGCAGCATTTGCTTTAGGAAAAATCAAAGCATTTGAGGCTGTGGAGTTTGTCTCGCAGCTTTTAGAAGATCCAGATCCAGTTGTTCAAGAAGCAGTTAAGGAGGCATTAGAGATGTTTAAAAATCAAAGATAGAGTTATTGCACCTATTACAGGTTTATCAAATTCACGTTGAAATTATATTTAGCGATCGCATCGCTACCACATTTCTGGGAGAACACAACTCATGAACCTTTCAGAACTCTTCATTCGTCGTCCGGTCATGACCACTTTGGTAATGATGGGTATCCTTATCTTCGGTCTCATGAGTTATCTATTGTTACCCATCAGTGCGCTGCCTAACGTTGAATATCCTTTTATTTCTGTCTCTGCTAGTCTCCCTGGTGCCACCCCAGAAACAATGTCATCTTCGGTCGCCGCACCCCTAGAAAGACAGTTTACCGAAATTGCCGGACTCAATTCATTCAATTCCACCAGTTCAACTGGCAGCACCAACATCTCCCTACAATTTGACTTTAGCCGCAGAGTGGAAGATGCCGCCAAAGATGTACAGGCAGCCATTTCAGCCGCAGCCGGACAACTGCCCGCCGGAATGCCTCATCCGCCCACCTACCGCAAAGTCAACCCATCTGTCTCACCGATTCTCTTCCTCTATATGTATTCTGAGACACAGCCAATCTCGACAGTAGATGAATACGCAGAGGTAACGGTTGGTCAGCCCATCTCGATGATTAATGGTGTTGCTCAGGTACAGGTTTTTGGTCAACAGCAATATGCAGTCCGCGTCCAGCTTGACCCGCGAGAGTTGGCATCGCGGGGAATTGGTCTAAGTCAGGTAAAAACTGCAATTCAACAGGGAAATGTCAACTTACCAACAGGTAGTCTTTCTAACACTTACAAAACCTATACGATTCAGGCTAACGGTCAACTCACCGATGCTGCCAGTTATCGCCAGCTGATTGTAACTTACAAAAATGGTGCGCCCGTGCGGCTTCAGGATTTGGGGCAAGTAATTGACAGCGAACAAAACGTCAAAGTCTCAAATTTGTATAGTGATCGCAAGGTGACAAACCGCCATTCCGTTGTTCTCGCTGTACAGCCGCAACCGGGTGCTAATACTGTAAATATTGTTGATGCCATCCAGGAACTTTTACCTACACTCCGCGAACAAGTTCCCAAATCGATTGAGATGGGGATTATGTACGATCGCTCCCAAACCATCCGAGCCTCTGTCAATGATGTGAAATTTACCTTGGTTCTCTCGGTTTGTCTAGTTATCTTGGTGATTTTCTTATTTTTACGTGATATCACGGCGACGCTAATTCCCAGTTTGGCGCTACCTGTAGCGATCATTGGCACTTTTGCGGTGATGTATCTATCGGGCTTCTCCCTAGACAACCTTTCACTCATGGCGTTGACCCTCTCCGTGGGCTTTGTCGTGGATGATGCGATCGTGGTGTTGGAAAATATCGTCCGTTATCGGGAAATGGGCGAATCTCCCCTAGATGCGGCATTGAAGGGATCAAAGGAAATCAGCTTCACCATTTTGTCGATGACCCTTTCCCTGGTGGCAGTGTTCATCCCGATCATGTTTATGAGCGGAATAATCGGTAAATTATTTCATGAATTTGCCGTGACGATCGCTGTGGCAATTTTGGTTTCGGGTTTTGTTTCCCTCAGTCTCACTCCCATGTTGTGTAGTCGTTTCTTAAGTTCATCCCATCAGCAAAGACCAAATCTGCTGTATCGAGTCTTAGAAGGGGGATTTGATTTACTACTGCGGGGATATGATTGGACGCTCAAGCCGATTTTAAAATACCGCCTGATGACGCTTATTGGTTCTGGCATTCTGCTGGTAATGACCGTCTATCTGTTCGTCATCGTTCCCAAAGGATTTATTCCTACAGAAGACACCGGACAACTGATGGCGAACACCAAAGGAGCGCAAGATATTTCTTTTGATGATATGCGGCTTCACCAACAAAAGGTAGTTGACATCATTCGTAAAGACCCCAACATTGAAGCAGTTGACTCGATTGTGGGTGCAAGTGGCCCTAATGCATCAGTCAACTCTGGGCGAATTACGATTCGGCTCAAGCCACGTTCTCAACGTCAACTCAGTGCTGACCAAATCATTCAAGAGTTAACCCCCAAGCTGAGACGTGTAGTTGGGGTTAAGACATTCCTCCGTTCTCCGCCAGCTATTCCCATCGGTGGACAACAAACCAATTCTACTTATCAGTTCACGTTGCAGAGTTTAAATCTGCAAGACTTGCGCCAATACGTTCCTAAACTTGTAGATAAAGTCAAAACTTTACCAGGACTGCGGGACGTTGACAGCGATTTACAACTCAGCACTCCCCAAATCCAAGTCCAATTTAACCACAACAAAGCCGCAACCCTGGGGATTACTGCCCAACAAGTTGAACAAACCCTTAGCGCGGCTTATGGTTCCAGTCAAGTGTCAACTATCTATACCCCAAATGACCAATTCTATGTAATCTTAGAAGTGAAACCAGAATTTCAGCGAGATCCCAGCGCCTTATCGATGCTATATGTGCAATCGAGTACTGGAAAACTGGTTCCTTTGAGTGCGATCGCTAATATTACCCAAAATGTCGGCCCCCTGACTGTGACTCACGTTGCTCAACTCCCCTCTGCAACTATCTCTTTCGACACACTCCCAGGAACATCTCTAAGTCAGGCTACCGATGCCATCAAGCAAGCAGCCAGTGAGGTGCTACCCTCAACAATTACCCCCAGCTTTCAGGGTTCAGCCCAAACTTTTCAGCAGTCCTTCAACGATTTAGGCGTGCTGTTGTTGGTGTCTATTTTAGTCATCTATCTAATTCTCGGTATCCTCTATGAGGATTTCATTCACCCAATCACCATTCTTTCTGGTCTACCTTCGGCGGGTTTTGGCGCATTATTGACGCTGCTGATTTTCCAGGTTGATTTAAATCTTTACTCTTTCATCGGCATAATCCTGCTAGTGGGTATCGTCAAGAAAAATGGCATTATGCTGGTAGATTTTGCCATTGAAGCGCAGCGAAAGGAAGGAAAAAATTCCTTTGATGCCATCTATGCCGCTTGCTTGACTCGTTTCCGTCCAATTATGATGACGACGATGGCAGCTTTAATTGGCACACTCCCCATTGCTCTGGGGACAGGAGTAGGTTCAGAAGCGCGTCGTCCTCTGGGGATTGCGATCGTTGGGGGATTGCTGTTCTCTCAAATATTGACTCTCTATCTGACTCCAGTATTTTATATTTACATGGAGACATGGCGGAAAAAGCTTGGCCAACCTAAGTTTTACCGCTTTTTCTTCAAAACTTAGCAAGAGAATGGCAGACTTCTTAAGATGAAACTCATACTACTTAACAGTACGTCACATCTTGCACCTAGCCCTAGCGATTAGAAATCGCGGCTATACAAACAAAGTCCGCCTACGCAAACTAACGCAAAATCAAGGCTTTTCAACCTGCGGAGGCGACTAGAAGTCTCGTGTAGCCGCGACTTCTAGTCGCCTGGTGCAAGATATAATATCAAGTCCGATTAATTACTTATGATTACCGCATCCGTGCAAAAATCAGGAAAACCTCTTTCTCCCTGCTCCCTGCACCCCTGCGGTCTAAATGATAAGTCTTTACCCGAACATGATATAAGGTACTCTTCCGTTGCGCTTGTCGTTACAAGGTACTTGCCATCATTTAAATAACTTTATTCCCAACTTTTTAGCCGCTTCTTTTCAAAAACGGCTGAAAATTTATGTGTTTCTTGAGAAACGACAAATCCCTCTCAAGTCATAGATGCATTCTGTGCTGTGGTAGAAGATTTTTTGATTCTACTTCAGTATCGTACTAAATGAACAAATTATTAGATCAATCATAATTTTTCCGATCTTTATCTAATCCCCAGTTTCTTTTTCTTACAGAAAAATAACTCTTAAGGTCATGTTGTTAGCAGATAAATAATCTTAGAAAAACAATGAAAAACATGGATAACCCGAACAAAGCTGATAGTAAAAAAAATAATTCTGAGCAGCAGACAGTAGAGACCGAAACTGATATGTCTTCATCATCTAACGAACTGAGACAGATAAACAAAACAATTAATATAGATGGTCAACGCCCAGTTGATCCGAGTAACATTCAAATTAAGGAAACAATTAATGTAGATGGTCAACGCCCAATTGTGAAGGATGCAAATCATTCTGATAAAACAATTAATATAGATGGTCAACGCCCAATTGCTAAGAGCGCTTTTCCAGAAAATGACATGCTAACTGTAGAGAGTAAACGTCCAATTGATCCTAGTGATTTAGAGGTTGAGGAAATTCTTGATATAGACGGTCAACGTCCGATCGCTAAGAGTAATTTTCCAGTTCAGGATACTCTAGAGATAGATGGTAGCCGCCCAATAGTTTCAAATAACACTGTTGATTCGCAAATACCAACGGATTATGTAGACTAAAATCGCGATCTTGTTTGATATTGTCACTGCGTTGAGGGCATTTGTAATGCTGTGGCCTTGACCATAAAATGACCACAATTGTGAATCATCACTTGGCTACTTGTTAGTTAAAGTAAAAGCTTGCCGAACTTAGAGCTTTACTGGCTTTATGGTCGAATAGCTCTATTGTATGCGATTAGGGGGCGGGTACGCCATCGCAAAGGGTGCATCGCTCTCTTACCCCCCCCTTGAACGGTTACAAATATGAAGAGGATGCAAAGATTTTTTGAAAAGATAGACATCTAAGTAAATATTCGATATTAAGTTATTGTCGGGTTATTTTAATGTTTCCTATTTTACAGATAGAAATTTAAGGGCGATGCCTACGGCGGCAAGCTACGCCAACAACGAATGCATAAAGATTTCTTGTTTTATGCTGTCTGTCTCAAGTGTTCTCTATTTTGAAATTAGTAAGACTTATGCATTGACAAATCAACTAATTTTTGTACAGTCCTTAAGAGGATGTTTGAAAAGTTTTTTTGGTAACATCTAAGCCTCGAAAACCTAACCCCCCAGCCCCCATTCTCTTGTACGGAATGGGGGTTTTAAAGCCGATCGACCTTTCGGGGAGAGCGATGGAAGCGGGATTTTGAGTATACTTTACAACTTTTCAAAGAACCTCTAAGACTTAGATAGTCCTCAATATTGGAATAAGTAATGTGTCCAAGCGAATTAAAGGGGAAATCTTTAATGAACAATTGGCGAGTCTATCTAAAGAGTGAATAATATAATATGCCGAAAATTTCAACTTTTGGCATATTATTTGTGCTAAAAAACAGTCCTAACTCGATTATTGACAACTAAAGTTACTCCAAAAATCGATTCAAGTAGAAAAAACTTATGGCAATTATCATTGGAACCAACGGTAACGATACCCTACAGGGATTTTCCGAGCAGGATTTTTTCGACACCATAACCACCGTAACTGGTGGCGGTGACAAGGATATATTTGTTTACAGGAATGATGTAGGTTCCTATACCAGCGTAATCACTGATTTCGGTGGGGTAGGTGAAGGAAAAAACCCCACAGCAGCAGTCATTGCTGAAGTGGACACCCTAAATTTCCAGAACAATAATGACTTCACTGCCCAAAACTTGATCCTCACCCAGAATGGCAATAATCTGGAAATCAACTTTCAAGGGTTTATTTTTCGCACAATCATCTTGGAAAACTTTGCCCTGGAAAACCTGGAAAACCTCACCAAATCCACTGGAGCCACTGTAGATTTAGGCAATATTCTGTTTTATGGGCAAACTACCATCACCGACAGCTTTGATGTCTTCAATGCTAACTCCACTCAAAGCACTGTCTTTAAAAAAAACACAGTCACTTTCCTAAACGACCTATCCAACAATGTTAGTGGATTTGACAATTCAAATGATGTGATCAATGGTCAAGGGGGTAATGACATTATTGAAGGCTTAAGTGGCAATGACATTTTGAAGGGTGGTGCGGGCAATAATACCCTTAACGGTGGTGTTGGTGACGACTTTTTGGATGCTGACTCCCCCTCAGGCAATAATCTGCTTAATGGTGGCGATGGCAATGATTCTCTGACAGCCTCTGGCAGCGACGAGTACAACGCCTACTACGGAGAAGTCGATGATCGCTCTTTCGGCAATAATACGCTCAACGGTGGTGCTGGTGATGATACTTTAAATGCTAGTGGTTCATTCGGCGATAACCTCTTAGATGGGGGCGATGGCAATGATTCTCTCTCCATCTCTGGGAGTGTAAGCAGTGAGCAGTACACATCGTCCAACTCTCGCTCAGATGGCGATAACACCCTCAACGGTGATGCTGGTAATGATACTTTAAATGCTAGTGGTTCATCAGGCGATAACCTGCTTTTTGGAGGTGATGGCAATGATTTTCTCTCCATCTCTGGTTTTCTTTACCAATATTATGACTCCGGCTACGACTCTCGCTCATCTGGCAATAACCTCCTCTCTGGGGGCGATGGCAATGATACTCTAACAGCCTCTGGTGCCACTGGTAATAATACCCTCAACGGTGGTAATGGCGATGATAGCCTTACAGGCGGCGATGGTAAGGATAGCCTCACGGGCGGCGGTGGTAAGGATAAATTTGTTTACAAAGGCTTAAGCAACGACAGGATTAATACTGGCACTCATACGATCGCCGATTTTACTGGAGTAGGTAAAGGAACAAACCCCACAGCAGCAGTCATAGCCGAAGTGGATACTCTGATATTCCAGGACTCTCGTGCCTTCACTGCCGACAATTTGCTTCTCACCCAGAATGGCACAAGTTTGGAAATCAGCTTTCAAGGGTATGATAATACCAGATTTATCCTGGAAAACTTTGCCCTGGAAAACCTGGAAAACCTCACCAAATCTACTGGAGCTACCGTAGATTTGGGCAATATTCTGTTTTATGGGCAAACTACCCTCACCGACAGCTTTGATGTCTTTGATGCTAACTCCACCCAAAGCACTGTCTTTAAAAAAAACACAGTCACCTTCCTAAACGACCTATCCAACAATGTTACTGGATTTGACAATTCAAATGATGTGATCAATGGTCAAGGGGGTGATGACATTATTGAAGGCTTAAGTGGCAATGACATTTTGAGGGGTGGCGATGGCAATAATATTCTCAACGGTGGCGATGGCAATGATACTCTCAATGGTGGCACTGGCAATAACACCCTCAATGGAGGGAATGGCGATGATTCTTTAAATTTCTACTCCCTATCTACGTTAGTGACTCAAACAGTAGACGGGGGAACAGGTAACGACACCTTGTCTTTCAGTTATAGCAGTGCTACTACGGGAATTACTTCGACTTTCAATCCTACTACTAACATTGCAATAATTTCTACGACGGCGGACACAAAAGTGTTTAACTACAAGAATATCGAACAATTAAATATCATAGGTACAGACTACGATGATTATCTTGTGGGAAGCAATGGTAATGATACGCTCCGCTCAGGCAATGGTAACGATACAATAGATGGCGGCGCTGGTGAAGACTTCTTGGATATTAGTCTTTCAACAGGGGATCACCTCCTCAATGGAGGCAATGGCAATGATTCTTTACAGGTCTTGAGTTACATTTACGACGAATACGGAAATTTTGTTGAAAATGGCGTATCTGGCGATAACACCCTCAACGGTGGTGCTGGTAACGATACATTGAATGTTTACGGTTCAGCAGACGATAATCTATTAGATGGGGGTGATGGTAATGATTTCCTCTCTGCTACTAACACCTCTGGTGAGAACATCCTCAACGGTGGTGTTGGTAACGATACATTGAATATTGGCACTTTTACAGGCAATAATCTATTAAATGGGGGCGATGGTAATGACTTCCTGATAGCCTCTTCTGCCTCAAATAATAATACCCTGAAAGGTGGCAATGGTGATGATACCCTCATAGGTGGCTATGGTAATGATAGTCTCTATGGGGAAGGTGGTACTGATACCTTTGTTTTCGATACTTTCTTCAATGAAGGTCTTAATCTGATACGTGACTTCGATGCCACTAATGAACTAATTCAGGTGGGGACTGCGAGTTTTAGTGGCGGTTTATCAGCAGGTGTACTTAAGACAAGTCAGTTTACACTTGGAGAATCTGCAACCACTAGCACCCAGCGATTTATTTATAACTCCACTACAGGTGCATTGTTCTTTGACCTAGATGGTAGTGCAGGCGCATTTACTCAGGTACAATTTGCAGGATTATCTCCTGGGTTGTCACTCACGAACAACAATTTTGTGGTTGTTTAATCGTTATTAGAGTTCCATCATTTAGCCGCAGAGGACAAGAATAAGACTTACGCACTAGAGCCTAGATCCCCCTAGCCCCCAATCAATTGGGGGGAACTTCTAAAGCCCCTTTTTTTGGACTATCTGAATTGAATAGCACTAAGAAAAGCTCTAAGTTATTCATAGTTATTTCTAACGGTACAAGACGAATAACTAAAAATAGTGCAATTTAAAAGTAGTGCAAATATCGTAAATTATGGACGCTGCCAAACGCCTTGCTACTCTCAATCGCATCCGCAAACTCAGCCGCTTGATGGATACATCTATACGTATCCCTCTAATAGGTTTTCACATTGGAATAGACCCAATTATCGGTTTGGTTCCAGGTGCTGGTGATTTAATCAGTACAGCGTTTTCAGCTTACATCATATTTTTAGCTACCCGTTTTGGTATCCCACATCGAGACTTAGCCAAAATGATTTTTAATGTTGGCTTGGAAACAGTCGTTGGTACTGTGCCTTTAGTGGGTGATTTATTTGATGCTTTTTATAAGTCTAATATTCGCAATTTGGCAATTTTGGAGCAACATCTGACAGTAGTTGAACCAGAACTCAAAGAAGTTTCTGATGAACTTTATTCTCGTAAGTTCAGCCAAGTTTAAGTTGGTTGTCATCCATCATTAACCTTGGCACTCCTCACTGCTGTAAAATCAAATATTTAAATCGCGTAGAGCCAAACGAATTTGTTCCACACGCCTGCGGTTGACACCGAGATCGGACTCTCCCAGGCGAGATGCCGAGCGCAGATGAATTACTGACTCATTGGGAGGTAAATAAAACTCTACGTCATCAACAAATTTGAAGATGCGGCTTTTAGAAAGAGCATGGATGTAATCATCTGTCTGTTCTATAACTTCTGTACGGGGAACAACAGTGAGAACTTTGAGTAGGGTTTCTCTAGCTGCATTGCGGTCTACATGATAAGCAATCGGGTCGATCGTGTGTTTGTCGTCTGCATTTTGACTCACAACACAGTTGTTTGAAGCTGGACAAGAACTCAGATGACCACGATCAACTCCCAAACTAGAAGAGGCAGCCCAAGTAGCCCCAGGAAGTATTAAACTACTAATCAAAGTTAAGAGTATTACAAAAGTGATCCTCTGCAAGAATCGCTGCTGGAAGGCTGTTAGCAGATGGGACATGATAAATTTACTCCTCAAGGTCTAAATAGCACTTCCCTTATTTTCGGTCATTTCAGGTGGGCGCTGCTTATCAGTTCGCTTTACACAGTATCATCCATCCACACTTTGAATTTGAGCAATCCCAATGCACACGCGCTGACTAGTCCCGATTAAACTCAGCACCGCAATGGAGGCTAGGAACGCCAGTCAATTAGTTCCACCTGCTGTTAATGACTCAGGAGTAATTTAGCCGCGTTTGTGCCTATTCCTCTTGCCATTATTGCTGCCAATAACGGAATTAAGCCAAAAAGTGACCAAGAATTCAGATTTCCATTGACTACGAACCCAAAATTACTAGTAGGGGTTGCCACTGCATTCCCTGGTGATTCCAGCTTACCCTGCGGTTGAATGGCTGGTATCGACTTTGTTGTGCTGTTTGTTTTAAAGTTTGATGGTTATAGATGAACATAGGAATAATCGAGTCTTACAATAGCGGATTTTTAGACGTTGTACCAGAGGGTGAAGACAGCGACTATTGGCAGATTGCAGCTATACACATCAACGGACAAGCCTACTGCCCTACTCCTCGGCTTTATCGTTCAGAAAAAGTGGCATTAGCAAAGGCTGCACAAATTTATGATTGGCTAGCTGACCATGAAGGAGAAATTATTAATGGGGCTTGCAATTGCTCTGAATTGAAACTCATTCTATGGCAGCAACCAAAAGTATTTTAGTTGACCTGGGCGATCCCCTTGGGTAAATTTTATAGTACTTTTGTGTTAATGCTTGAGAGTAAGCCTATAGTCCCTGCCTCAAATGTGGGGATTTTACTTTGTGGGTAATTAATAATTTTTAATTTCGAGAAGCGACTTGACTGCTGACTGCTTGAATAAAACACAGTAGACTTCAATCACTTTCACGATATTACGCTTGTTAATTTAGCTTAAAGGCTGTACTTCGTCTAATTGATTGTCGTTTGCTGTAAAAGCATCTTCTGGTAAGGGGATAAATTCTTTTTCTTCTGGCACTTGCTCAAATCTATTTTCTTGCCAATCATGTTTAGCTTGTTCAATCCTTTCTTGCCGACTAGAGACAAAGTTCCACCACTGATAGCGATCGCCAATAGGTTCGCCACCGACAACTACACAGCGAGCTTGAGTATTGGCGGATATTGTGACTATACTCTTTGCAGATAAAATAGCTAACCGATGTTGTTCTAGCTCCTCACCATCAACAAAAAGACCTTGGGTGACGCTATAAATTCCCCTTTCGCTATAGTCAGCAGGGAGAGTTAATTTAGCTCCAGGAGCAAAAGACAGATCGAGGTAGATGATAGGAGATAGGGTTTTGACGGGAGAAGTCCGTCCCCAAGCTGCTCCCGCAATCAGAGCGATCGCCACACCGTTTTCTGTCCAAGTCGGGATATCTTCAATAGGATAATGGCGAAACGTTGGTTCGGTTTCTTCGTTAGCTTCGCTCAGACCTACCCAGGTTTGAATAGCGTGGAGAGTGCTTTCTTTGAGGCGATCGCTTTGGGGACTTCTTTCAGAATGAACGATACCCCTGCCCGCACTCATCCAATTAACTGCACCTGGATAAATTTCTTGTACATTACCCAAACTATCTTGATGTAATAATACCCCCTCAAACAAATAAGTTACCGTAGCCAGATTGATATGAGGATGGGGTCGAACGTCTACCCCTTTACCTGGAGGAAAGATAGCAGGGCCCAAATGGTCGAAAAAAATAAACGGCCCCACCATCATGCGATCGTCATGGGGTAAACTGCGACGAGCTGTAAACCCTCCTAAATCTTTGATGTGTGGGGTAATTATTTGAGAAATACTTGACATAAACAATACCTTTGCTAATTTCTTTACTATACAAGAAGGTATAGCCAGCTACCAGAAACAAGATTTATATTCGTTCTATTTTTCTTGGCGATCGCGCTCCTTGTGTTCTTGCTGCTAACGTCCAGATGAGCTAGTTCATCTCACTTGTACTACTACCAGAAAATAAATATTGTTAACATTTTTCATTATTTAAGACAAATATTGCGCTCTCGTCCATAAAATCGGATACTCAAATGTATCTTGAGTTTTAAGTAATAATAATTATGATCAATCCTGTAAAACCTGAGATGCTCATTGGTTTAGAAGATGTGCCAGAGGAAGTGAAAGCGGTCATTCGTACAGAACCTCGTGAACCAGAGACAGATCCGACTTTAGGCATAAAAGTATCAGTTAACCGACAAGGCAAGCCTCAGCATCGACTAGTAACAATCGGTGACTCCTTGACTCAGGGATTCCAAAGTGGAGCTATTTTCAAAACAAACTTGTCTTATCCCATGCTCATTGCCCGTGAAATGGGATGGGACAAAGATTTCCGCCATCCAGCCTATTCCGGCCCAGGAGATGGCTTACCAATGAATTTGGAAAAGCTAGTCCGAGAATTAGGTAATCGATATCAGGTTGCAGATGGGATAAATGCTTTAGATGTCGCTTTTATTACGCCGTGGTTATGGGATTATTGGAACAAAACAGAGAATTACTGGGAACAAGGGAAAGGAAAAGAAGCCCCCACAACAGGGAAATTCAACCACAACCTGGCTGTGTATGGATGGGATCTTCGGAATACTTTATCTCGGAACGCAGATATCGCCAAAACAATTATCCAAGCAAAACCTCCCAAAGATGATTCCAATTTTCTTCAACAAGTCCCTGAAAACGCCAATGAAATAGCAACACTATGGGTTTTAAATAATGCACGAGATTCCTTGGGAAATGCCTTAACTCCCTTAGAGGCAGCACTACAGTTAAGTGAGGAAGGAAATATAGAATCGGGCCAAGGAGATGGAATTGAAACGCTAATTATCTTTATTGGTGCTAATAATGCCTTGGGAAGCATTTTATCCTTCAACGTTAGCTGGTCTGGCGACGATTTCATGGATATGGCAAAGAATGACAAATACACTGTATGGCTTCCCAGTCATTTCAAAGCTGAACTAGACAAAATTGTTGAGGTAGTTCAGCGAATTAAGGCCCGCCATGTAATTTGGGCAACAGTTCCCCATGTGACAATTGTTCCTTTTGCTCGTGGTATTAGCAAAGATAAAAATGGTCAGAAAGTAAAACCAGGTTCTCGCTATTTCCCTTTTTACGCTCCATTTTGGTTCACTGATGAGACTTTTGACCCTCAACGGCATCCACACCTGACTGCAAATCAAGCTAGAGCGATCGATAGCGTTATTGATAATTACAACGAATCTATCGTAGATGCAGTACGCAAAGGTCGCGAACAAGGAAAAGACTGGTATGTCTTTGAAGCGGCTGGCTTACTAGATCGTTTAGCTGTGCGACGCTTTATTGAGGATGAACAAGCTCGTCCCGAATGGTGGACTGAATACATTTTACCCAGAGCAATTGATGCACTCGAGCCAAAACCAACCTCACTGTTGTTTAAGTCCAACTTACAGGGGCGTCAACAAGGTGGACTATTTTCTCTAGATGGCATTCATCCCACTACTATTGGCTATGGGATTATCACACAGGAAATCATTAAGATCATGAAATTAGCTGGTGTAAAGTTTTATAAAAGTGATGGAGTTACTGAACGAACAGAAGCAATTGAGATTGACTTTGGACGCTTGATTCAGGAGGATACGCTAATTTCTCAACCCCCACCTGCTGTTTCTGCTGTTTTAGATTTTATTGGTTGGTTAGATTCAACAACAGGTGTTATAACCCAAATGTACAAATCTAGTTTGTAAAACACTGTTTTTAAGAGATTATTTTGAGAAAAAAAACTTGAAGAAGGCAAGAGGTTTTCTCTGAGTTGGGGATTCAAGACCTCTCCTGAATAAGAGCCACCAAATTAAAAATTTGGCTAGGGTCTTAAATCCAAGAACCTTGCAGTCGCCGCACAGAGCAGCAAGCATTATTTCTCCTACCTCCTGCCTTTCTTGATAAAAATACTAAGTTTGACGCACCCACACCTTCAAGGTGTGGAATTCATGCGTAGAACTGCACGGGTTGCGTCAAGTAATCCCTATCGACTCGATTAAGGTCTAGCCCAAGCCTTGTACTTACTTTTGCTAAGATGTTAGCTGCTAACTTACTATTTAAGCCTGTACTTCTACGGATAAGCCAGCTATACGTAGCGTTTCGTAGAAAAGCGGCGAGTCAAGAGACATCGCCTTTGATTCATCAAGGTTGGTGGCTTTTGAAAAAGCGTCTGCTGCCATTATTATGTCTGATATCATTCTGTACGGTATTGCTACTTAACAGCTTTGCCCCTGCCGTTGCTCAACTACCTCCTCAACCTCGTCAGGAAATTCGGGGGGTATGGCTAAGTGGTAACGATTTTAGCGTTTTTAGAAATCGTTCACAGGTGCTTGCAGCCATGAGCCAACTGCGGCAGTTAAACTTTAATACTGTGTATCCCGTAGTCTGGAATGATGGTTATACACAATACCCCAGCGCCATCATGCAGAAAATGGGTATTCCCTTTTTCTTCAAGGGAATAGAGGGACAAGATGTAATTGCAGACATTATCACTCAAGCCCGCAAACAAGGGCTATTAGCAATACCTTGGTTTGAATTTGGTTTCATGGTTCCTCTAACTTCGGAACTCGCATCGGAGCATCCAGATTGGCTAACACAAAAAGGGGATGGGACTCAAACTTCAATTAGTGCTGCGGGTGAAGTCGCGTGGTTGAATCCCTTTCACCCGGAAGTGCAAAAGTTTATCCGCGAACTCGTCATGGAAGTTATTACTCAATACGATGCTGATGGCGTTCAATTTGACGACCACATGAGTTTACCAGTAGATTTTGGTTACGATAAGTACACAATTAGTCTATATACTCAAGAAACTGGTAATCCTCCTCCACCCAATCCCCAAGCCCAAGCATGGATAAAATGGCGGGCAGATAAAATTACTGCATTCATGGTAGACCTCTACCAAACTGTGAAAGCCCGAAAACCGAATGCTATCTTCTCAGTTGCTCCTAATTACTATGATTTCGCCTATAAGATACAACTGCAAGACTGGCTGAACTGGGTACGTTTAGGTATTGTCGATGAGTTGGTTATGCAGGTGTACCGTAATGATTTGGAAAGTTTTATCGCTCAAATTACCCGCCCAGAAATTTTAGAAACCCAACAAATCATCCCAACTGGTATCGGTATTATGGCGGGGTTACGAAATCGCCCAGTTTCGATACCACAAATCCAATGCCAGGTGCAAGCAGCGCAACAACGCGGTTTAGGTATTGGCTTTTTCTATTACGAAAGCCTTTGGGATATCGCTCCTGAACCAGCAGCACAACGCCAGTCGACATTCGCGGCTCTTTTCCCAAATTCAGCGTTGCGCGATATCTCGCAAAATACACCCCGCAAGCCAACTTTTAACACCATATCTTTACCTTTATATCCAAAACCTTCCCTTGGTCAACGTGTTCGCGGCTATTTTTTGGAAGTTGCGATCGCAGGTGGTCAACCAAGACGTATTTTATTGGATACAGGATCATCTGGGCTAAGAGTTCCCAAAGAGTTTTTAGGTAATGCTCCGATCCAAAAAACAGGTCAAAATGTCAAGGAAGTATTAAGTGATGGTACTATCCTGGAGGGAGAATTAGTTTATACGAATGTCCGGTTTGGTTTGATTCCCACCGCAGAACCCGTTCCCGTACAGGTTGTTACTAGTCGCAAATGTACTGCCCAAAAACCTAATTGTTCAGCAAAGAGTGGTGTGCCATTTTCCGGTATTGTCGGTGTCAACTATTTTGAAAAATCACTTCCCTATAACCCGTTGAGAAAATTACCAGGTAATCTGAGTAACGGATTTATCGTCGTTGGCAATGGTGGTAGTAACAACAATGGCAGCCTAATTCTCGGTTTAACTACTGAGAATCAAGTAGGTTTCAAAATGGCTTCTTGGAGTCAGCAACCCGAAATTAATGGTGTACCCGGTAAAAGATGGGACTCTCGACTGAGCAAAGTTTGTTTAACTCTTGCTGGAAGTTCTGCGAAAAATTCGTGTAATAGCAGAGCGATCGCTGATACTGGAACTATTAATGGTTTGACTGAATTCAAGTCAGCTTCTACAGCAGGTAAACTCAAACCAGGAGTATTAAGTTCAGCAAATGCTGTGAAAGTAGGAATTAATGGCATTTTTGATTACAGCTTGACACCAGGAAACCGGGACGGATTTAATCGCTGGAATTTGAGTATCTCACCACAAGCAGAACCGACTATATTTGTAAATCCTGGAATCGCCTTGTTTGATAAATACGATGTCCTCTTTGACCAAGTTAATGGTAAACAGGGTTTTCGCAGTCGGCGTTAACGACTTTCCATAAAACCAGTAATCTTGTCTCGCCTGGTGTGCAAGCACTGAGAACGACTAATTCAGGTTTTATTTCAAGTCAAAAATTTCACTGGCGGTAAGGATACCATTTTTTTCTGTTGAGGTTTGCCCTATTTGAATGTAAGACTTCAAACGACGGGTTAAGTCAGCGCTTGACATTCTTCGATAGTACATTTAACCTAATAGTTAATTAACCGTGTGGTTAAATAAAAATGTCTACCGATCAACTGAGCATTACCTTTGCCGCTCTTGCCGATCCCACGCGGCGGGCGATCCTGGCTCACCTCGCCAAGGGTGAGGCATCGGTAACAGAGTTAGCCAAGCCCTTCGAGATGAGCCTTCCGGCAATCTCCAAGCACCTCAATGTACTGAAGCGTGCCGGACTGATCACGCAAAGTCGTGAGGCTCAATGGCGACCGTGCCAGATCAAAGCGGAGCAGCTCAAGGATGCGGCGGATTGGATCGAGCAATATCGCCAATTGTGGGAAGAGAGGCTCGATCGGCTGGATGATTACCTGCACGAATTACAAACCCAGGAGAAACAAGATGAGCAACAAAAATGATCCCACTAATGCTCAATCAGAACGCGAGATCGTCATCACTCGCATCTTCAACGCGCCGCGCGAACTGGTGTTTCAGGTGTGGACTGATCCAAAACACGTAGCGCAGTGGTGGGGGCCGAAAGGTTTCACAACTCGGGTGACTGAGTTGGATCTGCGTCCTGGCGGTAAATGGCGCTACGTCATGATTGGCCCAGACGGCACGGAGTACCCGGTCAAAGGCGTCTTCCGCGAAATCGTGCCCCTTGAACGGATTGTTACCAGTGATGAATTTGATGAAGGCTTTGAAAAAATCGTTAACGCTGATTTGCCAAGGGGAATAGTTATGACAGCGATTTTCGAGGATTTGGCCGGTAAGACCAAACTCACACTCCAGATTATGCATGAGTCTGTTGAGGATCGCTTCAAGCATGAAGAGATGGGGGTCATTACAGGGTGGAATTCCAGTTTTGATTGCCTCGATGAGTTCTTAGCGAAGACTTGAGTTTTTCTTGCCACGGATAAGACGGTCAACTAATAGTGTGTATGAAATGACTCAACGGAAAGATTAGCATCGGCTTACTGATATTTCCTACATACAAATGAGTTTTCAAAAGGAGAAAATATGGCTACTAAAATTTTCGTGAATCTCCCAGTAAAAGACCTCAGTCGGTCTGTCGAGTTTTTTACTAAACTTGGCTTCAGTTTTAATGCCCAATTTACTGACGAGACAGCTACCTCCATGATTGTTAGCGATGATATATTCGTCATGCTGTTGACTCACGACAAATTCAAGACTTTTACTCCCAAAGAAATTTGTGATGCTACGAAAAGTACAGAAGTGCTTGTGTGTTTGTCTTCTCAAAGCCGAGAAGAAGTAGATGAAATGGTTGGCAAAGCAGTAGCCGCCGGTGGAACAACCTACAATCAACCGCAAGACCACGGTTTTATGTATGGACATGGGTTTGCTGACTTAGATGGTCACATTTGGGAAATTATCTACATGGAGCCAAGCGCAATAAATCAAGGTTGAAAATGCACCCGACACAATCTGCTAACAAAGCGCCCCAGCCGACTGTTTTGGCGTAAAACGGTCGGCTGGGGCGTTATGTTGCCTAAGTTATCGCTGAGGGCAGTATTTGGAGATCATCTATCGCAGTTTAGGATTAAATTAGATTGCATCAAAGTTACTGCCGCGATGCGTTCAACTTGCACAAAAACCTCCGCTTCCTCTATTTCCAATCTCAGAGTTTGAGTTTTTTGCTAAGGCGATTAACACTCACGTTCAGTTTTATAAGGATGCTACAGGATATATGAGCGCCTTAACAATCAATCAGACAGGCAAACAAATCAGACCGCAAAGAAACCAATAGGGTGAGTCAAGTCTACCCATAGAACCCGCTTGAGCGCCAGTGCAGAATTGATTTTAACGGTAGAGTGATGGCATCGTGATGGCAGCCGTTTTCTTGATTGGAGTTGAGGTTACGTTATTGCTATATCCGTCGATCGCAAAGACGCGGGAAGATTTTAATAATAAGTGATTAGCCTGACTTGATATAATACAAGGATTTATGCGATCGCTCAAAGCATTGACACTCCCTTTGAACATCAAAGGCCCTGCTGATCTTGGCTAGTGGATAGATAACCGAGATGATTGGAGACTTCCTAATCACGCTTGAATTCCATTTGTGCGAAGTGGTCTTGCAGTAGGAAAATAGATAAAGCGGTAGTGGTCACCAAGCTATATTTTTGGAATTATGGTGTTGAAACATTTGTTGTTAAAAGAGCCTGTTTCGGTATCTTATCAACACTCAGAGGACATCAATCTACTTTTGTGAACCCAAAATCTGCTCTAAAAGAAGCTCTAAATGGGGGCAAAGTCACAGCAAGTAAGGATAAAATGTCATTTATTATACAACCTTCTGGAACTCTTGCTGGTTTAGATATCCTGGTAGTTGAGGATGATGATGATACTCGCTTTTTTATCACTACTGTCTTGGAAATGGATGGAGCAAAAGTTATAGCAGTGATATCAGCAGCGGAGGCACGCCAAGTATTATCTGAATTCCAACCCGATGTTTTAATTTCCGATATCGGGTTACCTGGGGAGGATGGCTACACTTTTATCTGCAAAATCCGTGCGCTCAAACCAAAGAATGGTGGACGAGTCCCGGCTATTGCTTTAACAGCATTTGCTGATAGTGAGGCTCGGATTCGTGCTTTGGAAGCTGGCTTTGACACTCATGTATCTAAACCAATCGCTCCAGAAGAACTAGTTGAGATAGTGGCTAATTTGGTTGCTTCTTGTAATTGGTAATTATGAAAAACTTAGCTGCCGCTTATTTATCAAGCATGACTCGATATAGATGTTTGCACTTGCTCATGGAGAATTGAATCTCATTCCGATAAAAGTATTTTTACATCCAGAACTTGCATTCAAGCGATTTTTCCAACTAGCAAGCAAAATAAAAGATGGCAGAAATCATCCTATCCAAATAGCTTGAAAGTGGCAATACACCTTGGATTCTGGAAGGAGTAGCACAAATAAAACTTAATAGGTTGTAAGACTAGCAAATAATATAAACAAAAAGAATAGTAGTCTGCCTTATTCCTAATGTTTTAATTATTTAAATTCTAGATAATATATCACAGTTTGATTGTAATGTAATGCCAAAATGGCAAAGAATCAACAACAAAAAAGACGGGGGTTAGCCCGTCCTCTGTATAATAAGTAAAAACATCTTGGTAATTTCTGCAATATATCAAAATACTTTCATAACAATCTGCCAAATTGCCAAATACTTACCAATCAAACACGAAGATTAATTTCTCTGTAATTAGATATTTTTATCAGCTATAAATTTTACTCTCAGCAAAAATTAATAGTTACTCAAAGCATATAGCTATGAATTGCAACAAGAAAATATAGTTTTATATCGTCGTTAATTAATATCGCATAGGGTGGGCGACTTGGGGACATCAAAAAAACTTGCGTAGGCATATCCTGTCGTAGATATTGCACCATCAATTAAATCTACTTGCGTAATTTCTAAATTGTATAATTATTTGGCTTTTTATAAATATTTTTACAGTCGCAGATAATATTTTTGGCACTTGCCAGTCACCAGAAAATACTGATTATGATCGAACTTTTGTGGGTAATACTAGATAAAAAATTACTGACGACGAAGTTCATCATGAACCTAAGTATAGTTGATGATAAATTGCAGATAGAATTTACGTTTAAAGAGCAACTGCTAGCTGTTCGTTTGAATAAACTTTGGCAAATATCACTAGCCCATATTGAACAAGTTACGATAGCCGAACCCCAAAGTAATTGGCGAGAATTGCGTGCCCCTGGTAGTTTTGTTCCTGGAGTGATTAAGGCTGGGACTTATTATACTAACCGGGGTAAAGAGTTTTGGTATGTGAATCGAGATACAAATTATTTAACCATGCAATTGCGAGATGAATCCTACAAGCGGATTATCTTAACTATCGATGACAATGAATCTTGGCAACAAAGACTTGCTCAAATAATTGCTGCATAGTTAGCCAAATGAATAGTGCTGAGTTAAAAAAACCCACACCATCGCAAGCAAAGGAGGCGGAAACTCTTAATGGGCATTCCCAGTCTGAGACTGGGAACGAGGTAATCTCTCAAAGGTTTTCCTAGTGAGGTTTTTACTTTATTTACTATTCTCTGTATTAACCACCAGCAACAGCTGGGACAATACTTACTTCATCGCCATCTTTAAGAGTTGTGTTTATACCATCTAAATGACGGATGTCTTCGCTATCGACGTAAAAATTTACAAATCGCCGTAGCTTACCTTGTTCATCGCACAACCGGGATTTAATACCAGGAAAGCTTTGTTCTAAAGAGTCCAATAATTCAGCAATGGTGCTACCGCTAGATTCTAGAGTAGCTTGATTATTAGTAAAACTCTGAAGAGTTGTAGGAACTAAAACTTTTACAGCCATAGAAGTACAAAGTGAATAATGAAGAGTGAGGAGTGAGAAGTTAGGAATAAGTTAATAGTGAAGAGTTATGAATAAAAAACTCACAACTCATAACTCCTACTTAAACGAGGACTTGTTGCCATTCCAAGCGATCAAGAGTACGCGATCGCTCAAGGGCCCGTTCAAAACTATCGAGTTTGGCATCAATAGTCAAGGGTTCACCAACGTAGCCTTGGATTGCTTCTTGGGTTTTCAGACCATTGCCGGTGATGTAAATTACGGTAGTTTCATCTGGATCAATCTTGCCTGCTTCTACCAGTTTTTTCAGTACGGCAACGGTTGTACCACCAGCCGTTTCTGTGAAGATGCCTTCGGTTTCTGCCAGCAGCTTGATGCCGTCAATAATTTCTGCATCATTGACTGATTCAATGTTACCACCAGTCTTCTGAGCTAACTCCACAGCATAAATACCGTCTGCTGGATTGCCGATCGCTAGCGATTTAGCAATTGTATTCGGTTTAACTGGCTTAATAAAGTCGCGTCCTTCTTTGAAAGCTTGGGCGATGGGTGAACAACCTTCAGCTTGAGCGCCACTGAAACGGACGCTCTTGTTTTCTACCAAACCAACTTCTACAAATTCTTGGAAGCCTTTATAAATTTTTGTAAAGAGTGAACCAGATGCCAAAGGAGCAACAACATGATCGGGTAGTTCCCAGCCTAGTTGTTCCGCAACTTCAAAGCCTAGCGTCTTGGAACCTTCAGAGTAATAAGGGCGGAGATTGATATTGACAAAACCCCAGCCATGTGTATTAGCAACTTCAGAACAGAGACGATTTACTTGATCGTAGTTGCCCTTGACGGCCATTAGGGTGGGACTGTAAATCAGGCTACCCAGAATTTTACCGGCTTCTAAATCTGCGGGGATGAACACACAACAGTCTAAACCGGCGTGAGCTGCGATCGCAGCTGTAGAATTTGCCAAATTCCCAGTGCTAGCGCAAGAAACAGTAGTGAAACCCAACTCCCGCGCTCTAGATAGAGCGACTGACACCACCCGATCCTTAAAGCTCAGGGTGGGCATGTTAACGGCATCATTTTTTATATAAAGTTTATTTAGACCCAAGCGACGGGCTAGACGGTGGGAACGAACTAAGGGAGTCATACCAGTTCCCACATCTATAACGTTATCAGTGGCGACAGGCAAAAAGGGACGGTAGCGCCAAATTGAGTTGGGCCCGGCTTGAATTGTTTCACGAGTGACAGTGAGACGCAGAGCGCTGTAGTCATACTTGACTTCTAACGGCCCAAAGCATAACTCACAAACATTACTGGCTTTGAGTTCATATTCTGCACCACACTCCTTACACTTCAAGGCTTGAAAGTAGGCAGTGCTGGCTTTGGTTTGGGTTGTGATTGCCTGAGTCATAAACTAGCTTTCCCTGTTTGTCTGTCGGCTGTCGCCTGATAGTAACACGAGCAAAAATACCAGTCAAACATACCCGACAAAAATTGTCGGGTATGTTTGGTATTGAAAGGAATGATTCTTGTAAACCTTTAATATCAGTAATCCCTCTATTTAGTATTTACACGCATATATCTAATGTTAAAAAAAAATAAAGTAGCTTCAAATCCCCAGTGCTAACACTGTTAAATAATATGATTAAATCGCATGATGTTTATGAGTAATTTGCATGTGTTTCCATTACTATCCCATTTAAGTGATCTAGATCACTTAGTTAACTTTCAATTTTTTTATCTTAATGACTCCACAGAGCAGTATCCATTTCTGACAGCAAAGACTCAAAAGTATTTTCATATATAAGTTTTAGTGTTTTTAGCATCTGAGTTAAACCACTAAAATTGCTATGTGTGTTGCCAAAATAAAGTTACTTTTTTAGCTTTTATGCACTCACTCATAGCTAGAGAAGTTACTTATTTATACGGAAGATTTTTTTTGATGTAAAAGCTACATTGCTATTTACATCGAAAATCAAGGAAAATACAGTAATAAATTACACATATTTGCGATTGCCAGCCTTGAGTCTCAAGGGTAAGCCTAAAACAAGTGGACAAGTTATTTCTGGTTATTGCCTCAATATAATTTTCAAGGAGTGTCAATAATTTAACTCCTTAAATATGCATTACCGAAACGTTGAAGTTTTGGGCAGCTATAATCGGTAATTCTTTCAAGAATTGCCGAACTTTATTCTGTCTCAAAATCCCAGATACAAGTTCAGCAAACAAATAAACTACTTTTATGGTAAATCGAAATAAATCTGTCAACAAGCAGCGTAAACTTTACCAATCTCTAGTAGCAACAGCATTATTAACTGGTAGCTTTTTCCAATTTCTCGCACCTGTATTAGCTGACGGAACTACCGCAGGTACATCTATCAGTAACACCGCGACAGCAACCTACGAAGATCCCAACAGTCCAGGGACAACAATCAATGCGACTTCTAACACTGTTGTTGTCACCGTGGCAGAGGTTGCTGGGATTACCGTCACAGCTTCTGGTGTAACTGATGCCACTTCTAGTCCTACTAATACAACAGTTCAGGTTGGCGACTTACTCATCTACACCTACAACCTGACTAACGTAGGTAACGACCCCACCAAATTCCACATTCCTAACCAAGCGACAACAACTGGGCCAGGTACAGTTTCTGGCACATTACCAAATGGTGGTACAGCTAATAGCCTGCAATATAGCACCGACGGCGGTCAAACTTGGACAAACGTCCCGCAAGGCGGCGTAGACACACCCTCAGTTCCAGTTGGCGGTACTGTGTTGGTGCGTGTGCCAGTTACTGTACAAGCTGGGGCTCAAACCAACGACATAATTACCGTTACCCTTGGTAACACTCCTGGTGATGCTCAAAACCAACTGCGGAGTCCTGATGGTGGTGACGTGTTTACCGTAGATAACCCCGATGGCAGTGTTGTTGGTGAGGTACTTGGGACACCAGTTAATGGTACACGGGAAGCTAGCGCCACCGAGCAAATTAAGGTTGGTTTAACGGTGAAGACCTACGCTTTAGCCACCATTCTAAAGATTCGCAGTGGCTATAACAATGCTGGCACCACTGCAATTACAGATGACAAGCTGACTTATGATTTGAGTTTGCGAGTTGAGTCCAATGATCCTACAGGGCAGGGAATTACACCAGCAGCTTTGACGGGTACAAGCATCAATGTTGATGGCGTTGCTAGCAAATATATCTTGGTTTCTGATGCGATTCCTGCGGGTACAGATTTGGCAGTAGCACCAACTGCACCTCCTGGTTGGCGAACTGTCTATACCACCAATCCAGTTACAACTAATGCTAATACAGCTAGTTGGACTACGACAGCACCAGGCTCTCTGGCCTCAGTCACTCGCATCGGTTTTATCAATAATCCAGCGACTATTACTTCCATCGCTCCTGGTACAACGGTAAATGGCTTCTCGATTCAGCTAGCTGTTGAATCAACTGCATCTTCACCCTTAACCATTGCCAATATCGCTCAATTATTTGGTCAAACGCCTACCAACAATTTCCCAGTATACGACGAGTCTGGTGACCAAAATCCCAGCAACTATGACGGCTCCCCAGGCAGTATGACACCTCCTGTGGGTACAGATACCAATGGTGATGGTGTTCCCGATACTCTACCACCTGGCAACGTTGATGATGGTTATATTAACACTCCAGCATCTCCAGAAACTGGGACTGACACGGGTAACAATAACAGTGGTGCTGGGACTGGTGGTGAGGCGAACGTCTTCACAGTGCAAGCACCTGTCGCTTCAGCGATACTCAACGGGCCGCTGAATGCCCCTGATGCCACTGGCCCATCGGGTCTGACCAACGATGACTTCACTAACAAATCTTCTCTCGTTCCTGCTGGTACACCACCTGGTAGTACACTTGATCCTCAATCAGTTGGTTTCACCAATACAGTTAAGAACAGTGGTACTGACTCAGGTGTTTTGAAGATAGAGCCAACGCCACCAGCAATTCCAGGAGATTTACCGAATAATACAAAGGTGACTATTACCTATAATAGTCAGTCTGCTGTCTATACCTACAATAATGGAGCGTTTACATTAACTGCTGGTACAGCAATCACAATCCCCAACTTTGCTCCTAATGCAACTCTCAACTATGGTGTAGAAGTTGATTTACCTCCAGGCACACAGTTATCTACTGATATTAGCAAAGGCTTCCCAGTACCCATCACTGCTTCGATTGATAACTACACAACGGATACAAATGCTGATGGAATCAAAGATAGTGGGAACGATAATATCTTTGATTCATCCAACATCACCATAGATCGCGTCTACACTGGCTTCCTGAAACTGCTAAAAACGTCGCGAGTCTTACAAGGAACCGGGCCCGTAGTTCAGGGGAATGATGGCACATTCAGTATCGATCCGAAGAAGCCGGCACCAGGAAATATTATTGAGTACCAAATTCAGTACACAAATATTTCCGATCCTCAATCTGGAACCGGTAACGTGATTTTGAATGCTAACAAAGTTGTGATTACTGAAGACGGTACGAAAAGCCCCAATAACTGGGCATTAGATAACGATGCCAGCGGTCAAATTGATACTAGCAACATTGTTGGTTCAGCTAAAGATTCCGGGACTGCAACCATCCAATTCTTTAGTGGTAATCCAGCCACTAACTCTGGTATCGACCAAACTGGAACTACCGCAAACACTGATGTTGCTAAGTACATAGATAGTGTAACTGGCGCGATCGCACCGGGTATTCAAAGAACATTTACCTTCCAACGCAAGGTGAACTAATTCGTTGGGATTGGGGACTGCGACGTTGGCAGATTCTAAGAGATTGTGCTATCGCCGCAACCATTTTACCTGATCCCCAACCCCAAACAGCAAGCAAATAGCAGAGTGACTTTTTCTTAGCAAAAGCTGGGAAAGATAAGTCAACAATTAACATTCTGGAAGTTTTTTGAGGTTATTTATATGAAGCGTGTTTCTCTGGCAGGTTTAGGAGCGTTCGCCCTGATTGCTACAGTCCCATTTGTCGGTCAAATTCCGGGAATCGCAAATGTATGGCATTCAGGAAGTGCTGTTGCTCAGAATATCAAAACTCAAGGGCAAATTCAATTGCGTTTAGAAGCAGAAAAACAAGTGGTGGCACAGGATCAGCAGGGTAAGCAAAGCCAAAAATGGGAACCTTTGAAAGGTCAAGCTGTGGTGCGACCAGGAGATGTGTTGCGATATACCTTGAGTGGCGAAAATAAGAGCGATCGCCCAGTGAAGAATTTGACTTTTAATCAACCTATTCCTAAAGGAATGGTCTACGTGCTGAATTCTACCAATGTCGCCAACAATGCCAAAGTTATTTACAGCATTGATGGCGGGCGTAGCTTTCTCGAAAATCCCACTGTTAAAGTTACTCTTCCTGGCGGCAAAGTGGAAACAAAACCAGCACCAGCCATTGCTTACACCCATATCCGTTTACAGATTCCATTACTTGCAGCTAAGACAACAGTCAAGGCGACTTATCAAACCCAAGTGCGCTGATTGGGACGCGGGGACACGCCGCCTTCCTGACTTGAAAAAGAGCCGCAATCAACAGTATTTCTAAATGGAATCTGGAAACGACATTTTTAAAGGGTTTTGGCTTAACTGCATTTCCCCAAATAAATAAGTGCTTTTATTAACAACAAGCTTGACATTTCAGAGGAGATGTGTTCAGTGAGCCGTCCTCAAAACCAAAAGCAAATTACTTTGAGCAGTAGCTGGTGGCGACGGTTAACAGCTACTGTTCTTCTGGGAAGTTTTTTGCATACTACTATACCTATACCAGCGATCGCGCAACAGACTAACAATCAGGTTGCGTCTGTGCCATTAATAAATCAAGCTACTTATACTTATACAGATTCTGCTAGTAATTATCAATATCAAGGAAGTTCTAGTCAAATTAATGTTAGTCCTAGCCCATTACTCGATCCATTAGGGCGGATTTTAGGTTGCGCTGGCACAATTTTACCTGACTATACAGGTTTTTCTGTTGGGGTATACGAACCTAACTCTAGCGACCCAACGGGGACAGAATTGGGCAGCTTGGTTGCTTTGACTCGAACAGAATTACCAGATATTCCTAATAACAACGTTCCTGGTGGTAAATCGCCAAATACCGAAAATAGTAATCCCTACTTCGTTACCAATAACCCTGCGGGTGTCTACAATTTCCTACTCGATCCGAATAAGGGTCAAACTGATCCAGGTAGAACCTACATTTTTGTAGTTAATCCACCACCAAATTCTATCTACAAACAACGGCGGATCAAGATTGAAATCCTTGCTAGCAGTGGCACACAAGGTAATGGTGTTGTACGATATGTCGCTAGTTCTCTAGATGGTCAACCAATTAGTCTCACAGGTGAAACCAGGATAGAGCAAACAGTTGTTTTAGTTCCCAATGCAGAAGTTGTGGGACTGGACTTATTAGCCTTTGAATTCACCACAAATTTGTGTCAAGCCAATCAGTTGCAGATTGTCAAAACAAGCGATCGCGCTGCTGCTGAACCTGGAGATACGGTAATCTACCGCCTATCGGTAAAAAATCTTGCTGATGCTGGTTTGAATAATATATTTGTCATCGACAACCTACCTTTAGGATTCAACTTCTTGCCGAAATCTGTGCGGGGAGAAGTGGATGGTCAACCAGTCACTATTACCTCAGAAGGCAATGCTAACACAGTGACATTCCGCACAGACGTAACGATTCCCACTGATAAAGTCCTGAATATTGCCTACGCTGCTCAATTAACAGCCGATGCGCTGCGTAGTAATGGTCGCAACACTGCGATCGTTAATGGGCAACGAGCAGATAACCGTTTTAGTACTAAGGATGGCCCTGCAACGCACCAATTGAAAATTCGTCCAGGAATCGTTTCTGACTGCGGCACGATTATCGGTCGGGTGTTTGTTGATAAAAACTTTGACGGTGAACAACAGCGTGGTGAGCCTGGAGTACCCAATGCGGTGATTTTTCTGGAGGATGGAAACCGCATCACTACAGATCCTAATGGTTTGTTCTCCTTAGCTAATGCCTTACCTGGATACCACACTGGTGTATTAGACCTCAGTAGTGTACCCGGTTACACCCTAGCTCATAACGAAAAATTCCGCGAACGCAATAGCCAATCTCGCTTGGTGCATTTAGAGCCTGGTGGCTTGGTACGGATGAACTTCGCTGTCACCCCCACATTTCAGGAGCCAGTCAAGAAATGAAAACCAGACTGCACTGTGCAACTATCTTGAACCTGAGATTGATGGGGGCAATGCCGGTAGCTCTCAGCCTTGTTTTGTACCCTGCAATAGTCAAAGCAGAAATCACTAGTGAAAACCTCGTTTTTCCTAACTCCCCTTCGCAAGTAGACAAAGGTGTTGAAGTCGAAGATCAAGCGGATCAAAATAAAGTTGCTGAAAAAAGTATAGATTCAAATTCTCCCCATCTTTTGGAAAGTTCCGAGCAGCAGTCACCTCTTGAATTTCCTTCCACTTCTTCAGCACCAACTACTGATACTTCAATTCCAGATGTCCAGCTAAGTGAAACAGAAATACAAGCATTTCAACCAGCCACTTCTGTAGGTTTATCTAGAGGCTTACGCCCAAAAATTGCCGGAATAGAGGACAAGAACGACGGCCGCAAAGATACTGAGACCCAGTTTCATGCTTCTCCAACGGGAATACAACCATTTCAACCGGCAACTTCTGTAGGTTTGCCTAGAGGATTACGCAAAATTGCAGGAGTCGAGGACGCGGGGGGGGATAAGGAGAAAGGGGAAAATCTTCCTGTGTCCCCTACTGTCCCAATATCTACAGCAATCAAAATTCTGACTCCGACGGCTGACAGTGTTGTAGATGTACAAGCTAGCACGGTGATTGTGCAGTTTCCCGCTGGGAGTCAAGTGGAATTGCGAGTAAATGGTGCATTGGTAGACCCTTCCTTAGTGGGACGGACGGAAACTGATGCTACCACCAACTTGGTAACGCAGACATGGTATGGTGTCTCCTTAAAAGAAGGTGCAAACACTATCTCTGCACAAGTTGTTGGCGGAACAGAACCCCCTGTAACCGTACAAGTCGCAGTCCGGGGAGCGCCACAGCAACTAACTGTAGAAACAGTTGAGTCGCGTATTCCAGCAGATGGACGTTCCACAGCTACAATCCGGGGTCAACTGATCGATGCAAGTGGCAATCGCTCTAACCGTGATGCTGTTGTCACCCTCATCCCTACTGCTGGTGAGTTAGTTGGGAAAGACTTCAAACCCGATGAACCCGGATTTCAAGTGGAGGCGAAAGGGGGGCAATTTACTGCTACGTTGCGATCGCAACTGAAGGCGGAAACTGTCACAATTCGGGCGATCGCTAATGATTTAGAAGCCTTTACTCAACTGCAATTTGAAACGGCACTGCGTCCGAGTTTGCTAACAGGAATAATAGATTTACGTTTGGGCGCTAGAGGGACAAATTATTACGGTAGTTTCCGTGATTTCCTCCCTCCTGACAAAGACAATGGAACGCAATTAGATTTCCATTCAGCAATATTTGCCACTGGTGCGATCGGGGAATGGCTGTTTACAGGCGCATACAACAGTTCTCGTAGCCTCAATGAAGATTGTGAGTGCAATAATCGCCTGTTTAGAACTTACCAATCCAGTGAACAAAACTATCCTGTCTATGGCGATAGCTCCAAAGTTGATGTAGTCGCTCCTTCCATTGACAGCGTATTTCTGCGTTTCGAGCGTTCAGCTCGTATCCCCGGCTCCGATCCCGATTATGCCATGTGGGGTGACTACAACACAGAAGAATTTGCGCGGCGATCACAGCAATTTACTTCTATCACTCGTCAACTCCACGGTTTTAAAGCTAACTACAATTTAGGAAACTTACAAATTACAGGTTTCTATGGCGACCACTTAGAAGGGTTCCAACGGGATACTATTGCTCCCGATGGGACTAGTGGTTATTACTTCCTCTCTCGCCGCCTACTACAAGCAGGTAGTGAAAATGTCTTTATCGAGTTAGAAGAACTTAATCGTCCTGGGACTGTATTAGAACGCAAACAGCTTAACCGAGGCCCAGACTACGAAATCGATTACGAGCGCGGGACTTTATTATTTCGCGAACCGATTCTTCGTACCGATATCGATCAAACCGGACAAGTGTTGGTTCGCCGGATTGTTGTTAGCTACCAATATGAAGACCAAAACTCTGAAGGCAACATCTATGCTGGTCGTTTGCAATATAACCTTTCCCGCAAGCTGAATCAGGAAAGTTGGATCGGAGCAACTTACGTTCAAGAAAATCACGGGGTGCGTGACTTTCAACTCTACGGTGCAGATGCATTGATAGCTTTGGGTGACAAGGGGAAGTTAATCGCAGAATATGCCCATTCCACTAATGATTCTGATGTTGTGGGAAAAGTCAGGGGTGACGCCTACCGCTTGGAAGCTGAGGGAGAAATTGCCAATGGGATTCAAGGTCGTGCCTATTATCGCTTTGCTGATACGGGTTTTGCCAATAATGCCACTATCAGCTTTGTCCCAGGACAAGCCCGTTATGGAGCGGAGGTGACAGCAAAACTCACCTCAAGTACCAACGTCAGAGCGCAATACGACCACGAAGACAATTTTGGCATTGCTCCCCAACCCCTAGACACCTTTGAAGAACTGTTTGCACCTCGTTCTGAGGCCATACCTGGGAGTAAAGTTGATAATTCGCTGACGACGATTTCCGCTGGGATTCAACAACGTTTGGGTAGCGCTACCTTTGATGTGGATTGGATTCATCGTCATCGGGAAGATCGCATCTCTACTGAGGCTCTGAGTAGTAATTCTAATCAATTGCGATCGCGCTTTACAGTTCCCATCGCTAAAAACCTGACTTTCCAAGCCCAAAATGAACTCAGCTTATCTTCCCAAAAAGATACTGTTTACCCAGACCGGACTATTTTAGGGTTGAATTGGGCAGTAATTCCTGGTGTCAGCGTCAGTCTGGCCCAACAGTTTTACACTAGCGGTCAATTTTCGGGTAATTCTATCACCAGCTTAAGTGTCAATGGTGAACACAAACTCGGTACTGATACCACCTTGACTGGTCGATACTCAATTTTGGGTGGTGCAAATGAACTTACTACCCAAGGTGCAATTGGTCTAAATAACCGCTGGGCTATTGCTCCGGGATTGCGGCTGAACTTAGCTTACGAACACGTATTTGGCAACTTCTTCGGACGAACTGCGGCGGGTCAACAATATGCCCAACCCTACGCCTATGGTCAAGCAGCATCTGCGATCGGATTTGATGGTGGCGATAGTTACAGCGTTGGGCTGGAATACAGTGATAATCCACAGTTTCAAGCCAGCGCTCGATATGATCATCGGTCTTCTTCTGGTGGTAGCAATACAGTAATTACCGCAGGGATTACAGGTAAAATTTCTCCGGCTCTGACGGCTCTAGTACGTTATCAACAAGCAAACTCTTCCAATCAAAAGCTTTCAGGATTGGGAGATACCGCTAACCTGAAACTGGGTTTAGCCTACCGCGACCCCTACAGCGATAAATTTAATGCTTTGTTGCGTTATGAATATCGCCAAAATCCGGCGATTATTCCTGAGACTATTTTGTTAGGAAGTGGTACTGGTTCCCAAGACCATACCTTTGCCTTAGAAGCTATCTACGCCCCTAACTGGCAATGGGAATTCTATGGTAAATATGCTTTGCGTAACAGTACTTCTTATTTAGCTAACGATTTAGCTGGTACAAGTATGGTGAATCTGGGCCAATTACGAGCTACTTATCGTTTGGGATATAGCTGGGATCTAGTTGGTGAGGCTCGTTGGATTGGTCAATCTAACTACAGCGAGACAGGCTTTGTTGTGGAAACAGGCTATTACCTCACTCCTAATCTGCGCCTTTCGGCTGGATATGTTTTTGGTAAAGTCGATGACCGAGATTTTTCCGGGACACGTTCCGCAGGTGGGGCGTATTTGGGCTTCACGGTAAAGCTCGACGAATTGTTTGATGGCTTTGGACAGCAAAAGCCTGTGCCACGTCAGCAATCAGAATCTACAGTACAAACCCTGATCAACAAATTAAAAAACAGAATTCAGGAGTTAGGAGCCAGAATTCAGAATTGAATTCTGTGTGATTGGCAGATAGCGAGTCCGCGGACTCCTGCAAAGAAGCAAGCTAGGCGTAGCGTCTCGTAGAGAGCGTCTGAATAAAAGGGTTTAAGTCCCCCCACTAAATTTTTGATTTAGTAGTCAACAAGAAAGTGGGGGATTCAGACCCGCCACTAATTGATTCTGAATTCTGAATTCTGCATTCTTCTTCAAGCTTCCTCTGTCAGCATCCAAGTGGAGTAAGCATCCTCGACAAATCTGCTTTGACGACGAGTTCCCTTATGCTTGCTTACTCTAACTTTCAGGGTAGTTATGTAAACTCCATCCATTAGCTGATGTCCATAACCACAAACTTGACCAACCTGCCCTGTTCTTTGATGCAAAGCATAATCTCCGATATTCAGCATAATTCTGACTTCCTAATTAACTAGGTTGAGTAGTTTGTATGAGAGTGTTTGTGCGCGGCAAAATCACTCTGATGATATTAGTTCCGCGCTCAAAGCTGTAGAAGTTAAGCTGCAATCCGGGGTCGGGTATTGGGTGCAGTTGGAGCCAGCAAACGACTGTATAACTGAGTCAGTCGGAATGCCACGCTATACCAACTAAAAGCAATTTCTGTCCGTTGCCTTGCCGCTTCACCTAACTGGTCTCGCCAAGCTGGGTTGATGAGAATGCGGTCTATGGCAGCAGCAAAAGCCACTTCATCTTTAGGGGGCGCAAGTAATCCTGTGACTTCTGGTACTACAGTAAACTGCAACCCACCGACATTACTAGCTACGACTGGAGTTTTACTCGCCATCGCCTCAATGGCAACTAAACCAAAAGGTTCATAGTGACTGGGTACTACGCAGACATCAGCGGCGGCGTAGTAGAAGGGGAGGATAGTTTCATCTAGGCGACCGGCAAAGGTTGTACAATCTTCTAATCCAAGTTCAGTGACGATACTGCCAATGCGATCGCGTTCGATTCCATCACTCTGACCTGGACGGCTGCCACCCCCAATCACTAGTTGGAGGTTAGCCTCACCCCTTAAACTAGACTTGGCAATGGCTCGTACCAAAGTTTCAATACCTTTGCGTCGGTCAAAGCGACCAACGTAGAGAACCATCTTGACATCTGGTGCAATTCCTAACTTTTCCCGTGCAGCAGACCGTTGAATTTCTCCAAATTTATCAGTATCGGTGCCACAGGGAATCATTTCAATGTTCCCCTTGCTAGAAACGAGTATCCGCATGTGTTTCTGTTCTTGCGGACTGGTGGCAACCACGCAGTCTATAGTTTCTAAACAGGCTTTTTCTACAGCTAATCGCTGGGCTGCAATTACGGGAACATCACTAATACTTCTGTATTTTACTGCTCCTAAAGAGTGGTAAGTATGCACCTGAATCAGCGGTTGTTGCTTTTTCAATTCCATACCAACCCAAGAAGACAACCAGTAGTTGGTATGAATTAGAGAGTAATGGAACCCTTGGTGCTGCTGGAATTGCTGGAATTCTCTGATGAATTCAGGTAAATAGTTGAATAATTTATCTCGCCCGATAAACTCAGCTGGGCCAGCGTTTAACCGAATAGTCCGACAGTTTGGACTATGTTGAGCGATCGCAGCTTGTTCAGGACTACTACGACGAGTGAACATATCCACTTGCCAACCTTGCTGGGCTAGGGCATAACCTACTTGACGCACATAGACATTTTGACCCCCAGCCTCTTCTTGACCGATTTCAACAGCTGGGTCACCATCAACAGAAATTAGGGCAATGCGATGTTTCTTATTCTGGAACATAGCTGATTTTCACCTCAAGGTAAATAATCCTGCCTCAGACGCCAGAAATCAAGATATTGTTATCCTCTCTCAAGGCCGAGGGCAGGCACAACGAACCGCAAAGTTACCAGCCAAAGGACACTGACGAGAACAAGGCATTACTTGTAAGAATGCTTCTCGTTCAGTCTCCTCTCAATGCCGACGAAGTTAGCTGACGGGCTAGGACTGAGAGATGTCCTTCTTAAGAAAGTTATGAGTTGTAAATTATGAATTATCAGTTATCTATGTTAGTAACTTTTAACTCCTCACTCTTAACTCTAACTTTCTCCAAGATACGCCCCAAACTTGGTTCCTCCGCTCCGGTTTACCCTTACTCACAAAATTTTTCAGGGAATTATAGTGGATTAAGCAGACTGATTTATTTTTCTTCACAGTTTATAACGTGTCATCATCAACTATGTCAAGAGTATGAACAAAAAAAGTGTGATAGGAATCACCTCAAAGCGCATTGTGCCTAGTGCTAGAGAATCAGTGTATAGAGGAAAATTGCAGTTTTTTAGATGCTTTCAACAATAAACTTACTGATATTCACCGCTACATTTTCTTTAGTCTCTGGGAATGAATTAGTCTTGATAGTTTCAGGTGTATAAATCTAACTACGAACTTGATTGAATTTACATTGAAGCTTTTCATAGTGTCACAGATATTACTCTGGTTAAAAAAAATACTAAAATCTAAAAGAGTCTATTATAAGCTTTGCACCAATTCAATTTCACTATTGAACTATAGTATTCCCTACTGCTTACTCCCTTTCATAAACGTGAATGCTGTAAACTTTGATAACTGTCTGCATTTACTATGTTCATAAGGCAAGGATCTCAGTTTTTTATAAAAAAATCTCTTAAAGAATCCGAAAAGCAGCAATTTAACTTTGGAGATTAAGTATACACCTACTAAAATGAGATGCACTCATTGCTAAATTATGGGAAATGTAAATTTAAAACTGAGATTTAAACCCGTTTCTCACAGTTGGGTTGCTCTACATCCACAGCCTAAAGGGGTAATTCAATTTATTGCTGGGGCTTTCTTTGGTACATTTGGCCCCATGCTTTTTTATCGCTATCTGCTTCAATCTCTATTCGAGCAGGGATATACGATTATTCTTTTGCCGTTTAATTTTACTTTTAACCATTATGTAGAAGCTGGTTTTCTCATGAGAGAGCAGTATGAAATTCTGCCGCAACTTGTGAAAATGGCAAGTGTTGCAGGATATGATTATGAAGCCTATCTAGATGATAAAAACTTTTCTTGGATTGGACATAGCCTTGGCTGTAAATATATCTCGCTGTTAGAAGGATTTACTGCTCTACCTCCAGAGCCTCAAGAGAGAGAACAGTTTATTCGGAATTTACTATCTAAAACTTCCGATGAGTCACAGATAGAAAGTGTGATTGCAGACATTAACATTCTCTTTGAAGAACTAACGCGAAAAAGGGATGAAGTTAAAAACTTAATTTATACTTATGTGCAGAAAAATATCAATATTAACAGTGTCTTCATTAAAGGGCAGGTTTCTATCCTCTTAGCACCTGCTATTGCTGACACAGGGAGCGCAATTCGTCCTCGATTTTTAGCGGATATTATCGATAATCTTGGTTGGGGTGTGAAACCAACCGTTAAAGAAACCCAGACTTTAATCTATGATAGTGGGCTATTTAATATCATGGGTTTAGTCTGTTTGAAATCAGATAAGATTGCTAAACCAACCGGTGAATGGTTTACTGATATTCTGCAAAAGCCACCTGAAAATTTTCGGAAACCTTTAGCAGGTAAACATTTAAGACCTCTAGGCATTCAGCTAGCTAAGTATGTCATTAATCTTTTTGACAAACCCCTGGTTGAATCAGTTCAAGAGCGAAATCAAGGATTTGAGCATAATGTTATTCAGTTGCTTGAAGAACTGAAAAAAAATCAACATAATGGGCATAGGGCAGAAGAGGCAGAGGGGAAATAGTATACTGCAACTTCTCCTTTTCTCCCCACTCCTCACTGCTTAACCCTTTTTCATGACAATCCCAACTCTTCTGGAAAACCGAGCATGATGTTTAGGTTTTGGACAGCGGCTCCTGATGCGCCTTTACCCAGGTTGTCAAGACGAGCAACTAACAACACTTCTTTAGTGGTGTCATTGGCAAATACAAAAACCTGAACAATATTGGTATTATTCAGTGCGATTGCATCCAAAAATGTTCCGCCTCTGAGCAGAGTAGAATCTTGGTATGGAGCAACCTGCACGAACTTTTCACTTTGGTAGTAGTTAGCGATCGCTTGATGGATAATCTCACCTGATGGTGGATTATCCAAAGTCCCCAGCGGTAAAGGTACTTGTACCAGCATCCCTTGCTCAAAATCCCCTACTGCGGGTACAAACAGCGGCGGCGATGCTAACCCTGAGTAATGATGCATTTCCTTAACGTGTTTATGCCCAAACTGCAAACCGTAGATGCCATAGGGATAGAGTGACTCTGCTCCGGCTTGCTGCTCATGGAAGGTATGGTACTCTTGAATGAGATTCTTCCCGCCACCAGAGTAACCTGACACTGCATTAACGGTGATGGGAAAGTTGCTGTTCAGGAGTTCCTTGGCAATCAACGGACGGATACAAGCTAAAAATCCTGTGGGATAACAGCCTGGATTGCTGACAAACTGAGCGCTGGCGATCTTCTCTCGCTGTCCTGGATTTAGTTCAGGGAAGCCATATACCCAGTCTTTAGCCGTGCGATGGGCAGTACTAGCATCAAGGATCTTAACCCTAGTATTACTGACTAAGCTAACAGCTTCGCGGGCCGCATCATCAGGTAGGCAGAGAATCACAACATCAACAGCATTGATTAGTTTGGCTCGCTCAGATGCATCTCTACGTTTAGATGCGTCAATACTAACTAACTCAATGTCATCCCGTTGGTTGAGGCGTGAGTAAATCTGTAAGCCTGTGGTTCCTGATTCCCCATCAATAAAAATCTTCGGTTTAGTAGTCATGCGCTTCTTAAGATGTGAGTGATATTTTGACTGATTAATACTTACAAGAGAAGGCAATAGGCAGAAGGGAAGAATTACAGCAGTTTACTTTTTAAGTAAGGTACAAAATACAGGACTCCAAATTTAGATATAATTCTGAATCGGCTACTCCTCCCAAGCCAGAGTGCGTTTCACTGCCTTTTTCCAAGTAGCAAAGTTAGACAATGGATCATCGCCCCCCGGCTCAAACACACGTTCAATCTGCCGTTGTTCTACCAATGCTGCATAGCTCTCCCAAAATCCTACAGCTAAACCTGCTGCAAATGCTGCACCCTGAACGGTCGTATCACGCATTATGGGCCGTTCAACTGGAATACCCAACACATCAGCCTGAAACTGCATCAGGAAATTATTCTCGCAAGCACCACCATCTACGGTTAATCGCCCAACTGGAGTACTGCTAGATGCATTTATTGCTTGCACCACCTCTAGAACTTGATAGGCGATCGCTTCTAGCACAGCGCGAACTAGATGCTCTGGTTGTACACTGGCGGTAATGCCGAAAAAGGCTCCCCTAGCGCTCATATCCCAGTAGGGAGCGCCCAGTCCACTAAATGCAGGCACAAAATATACTCCGCCATTATCTTTTACCTGATTTGCCATCGTTTCAGTTTCAGCAGCAGTTTTAATCAGTTTGAGGCGATCGCGCAACCATTGGATACAAGCTCCACTAGTAAACATACTGCCTTCTAGCGCATAGCCTACATCTAAACTTCCCCTTGAATTTCTTTGAGTCCATGCCACCGTGGAAATGAGTTGATGTGGCGAGCGCACAATTTGATCGCCTGTGTGAGCAACTAAAAAGCTACCAGTTCCGTAAGTACATTTCATCAAACCAGGGCGATCGCAGCCATGACCAAATAGAGCAGCTTGCTGATCTCCCAAGATGGCAGTAATGGGAATTTCAGCACCCAACAAAGTCGCATCAGTGACTCCAAATACTCCTAAACTCGGCTGAATCTGGGGCAAAATATGAGCCGGAATCTGGAACAGATCCAGTAAAATCTCATCCCATTCACAGGTTTTGAGATTCATCAACATTGTACGGCTGGCGTTGCTGTGGTCAGTGGCATGGATTTTCCCACCTGTGAGATTCCACAACACCCAGGTATCAATAGTACCTGCCAAGACATTGTTCAAGTCAACATCTGTAAACTTGTCTAACAGCCATTTGAGTTTGGTAGCAGAAAAGTAAGCATCGATGATTAATCCGGTGCGATCGGAAATTTCTTCAGCGTAGCCTTGCTCTTGTAACTGGTGGCAAAAGGGAGCAGTGCGGCGATCTTGCCAGACGATCGCTCTATGGAGTGGTTTACCAGTAGTTTTGTCCCAAATCAAACAGGTTTCGCGCTGTACAGTCAGTCCCAAAGCTGCGATCGCGGATGGAGCAATCTGGGCATTCCCAATTGCGGTTTGCATCACCCAACAGGTATCCTGCCAGATTTGTTCGGGATCATGCTCTAACCATCCAGGCTGAGGATAATGTTGAGTTAGTTCTTTGTATGCCTGCCCAACAATCTTGCCATCTGCGTTAAATACAAAGGCGCGGTTGCCTGTCGTCCCTAAGTCCAGTGCTAAGATGTAGCCCGATGATGGAGTTGTGTTGCTAAGTATGTGCATAGCCGCTTTGAATGCTGCGTAGGCGTAGACCAACCTAGGCATTGCGATTTTAGTAATACTCGTCAAATCAGATATACATTATTTTGGGTACATTTTGAATTCCCTGTTTGCATAGCGTTGCACTTAAGTATCTAGGCATAAATCAATTTAAAGTTTGTAGTCAGGACTTTAGTCCTGATAATCCTTGCTCTGAGCGATAAATCGCTCACTACAAACTAGGAGTTTATTTTATATTTAATTATGTTTACCTACTTACTTTGCCTCTCTGTACATTTAAAAATGCTACGATTTTACGCAAAAACGTGGTTTGAATTAGTCCAAAAAGAGAAAATTTTTCCACTCATAAGGGGCGGGGTATACACCAAAATCCAATAACCAATGACTACTTAATCAATCGACTGCCAAATAATTAATCGAAATCTTTTAATATAATATGTTTTTTTAAGTCAAAACTGATTAGACCTTGTTCTTGTAATTTGCCCATCAATCGTGTAATTGTGACTCTCGTAGTACAGCAGGCGCTAGCAATATCTTCATGAGTGAAGCGAACACTTAAACGAGTTCCCTCCGGCACAGTTTCACCCACTTCTCGTTTCAAAAGTTGTAATAGATCGTGCAAGCGTTCTTGTACATGTCGTCTTCCACAAATGACTAAAAAAGATTCTGTTTGCTGTAAGCGGTGATTAATTTTTGGTAAAAGAGTATGGCTCAGATTTGGGGAAGCTGCTATTTCTGCCGCGTAAATTGACACCAACTTAACATCAGAGAGGGCTGTTGCTTGGTAAATGTTTAGAGATGTCAAACTAGAACCAAAAACCATTCCTGGTGTCGCCAATCCTATCAACAATTCTTCGCCCGTTTCACAATACGTACTCAGCTTGACCAAACCCTGACAAACATAGCAAATTACTAATGGGTTGAGGGGAATAGTTTCTCCTTTAGAATGCTTATATATGGGACGATCATTGAAAAAGTCGCCGTCATTTTTGACAATTGCTGATTCTCTGTCCTGACGCTCAGTAATATTACGCAGCATCCAGCGTAGAGAGATTGCCTTACCCTGGTGATTGCGCACAACTGCCACTGTCAAAGCTGCATCAAAAAACTCGCCATAACGTTGTTGTAAACGTACAAATAACTCTTTAACTCTGTCTGATTGATATAGCTGCATTAGTTCGTTATGAACTTGCTGACGTTCTTGTACAAGGACAAAGTTAACCATTGGTTTGCCCACCAAAAAATGCTTTGAAACATTAAGCAACTTAGCTGCGGTGAGGTTAGCTTCTTGGATGATTCCTTCTGTATTAGTAACTAAATAGCCATCTGGCGCAAACTCGAATAAATCTTGGTAGTGTTGACGTTCTGCTTCTAACCAATTTCGTGTTTGTACTAGTTCCTCATTTTGCTGATAAAGTTCCTCCGCCGCTAACTGGACTATTTTTGAAGTGTTATAGAGTTCCTTGAAAGCTTGCGGCAGTAAATCCGGGGGAATCCAAGGTAATACATTAGCAGTTTGGTATAAATCTGCTAAACCCTTGTGCAATACTTCTGCGCGTTGGATAAATTTTTCTATGTTCACCTTAAATTCCCGCTACTTGCTTGCAGAGGTTGAGCAAAAAAATCTACTAGGTAAATCCTCGGAATAATTGCAGCATTCCTGATTTTGCTGAGTGATAAATTTAACTGGTTGTAAACTGCAATTGTTATTCAATTGAACTTATAAAAGTACATTTATTTTAGGTTTTCGACAATTTATTTCCTACAGCACTACAGATGAGTAAGCCAGTTTTTGAAATAACACCTGTTACATTCAACCTAGATGCTCAAAGTAGACTGAATCTAGGAAATTACAAAGTGTCCATTTAAAACTTTCGCCACTTGGGTGCTTTTTTACAAGAAATTCTACAGTATTTTGCTAAGTATTACTTCTACCTTTGGTGGGAAAAATCGGTAAACTCAGCTAAATACAAGCACCAAATCTGCCGAACTAACGACTATGCAAATTTGTGACTAAACTGATAAACCAGTCAAAATTATGACTAGTAGAGAAATTAGATAAGATACCAAAGTCAGAAAACCTTAGTTTCTTACTATTGTTTAACCTGCTTTGTCATTCCCCCAATGAATGATTTAGCGCTAATGATAATTGTTTCCATTATTATCCAGAATAACTGATCAGATTTTCCCCAACTTCCATCACAAGAGTCAAGCCACTACTACCAAAGACATAGAATCTAAGTTAAGTTTGTTTGTGATCGTGAATACGTTCCCTATTAATAAATTTCACAATAAGATTCCCAACTCCTCTAAGAAGTCGTGAATCTGAGCCTTTCGATTTTCAAATCCATTATGGAACTGTTTGGTACAGGCAAGGGTAAAACTTCTGAGGACGAGCAATAGTCGAACTATTACATCTAAAATTGCAAAATAGATATTGATCAATTACAAATGTTTGTATATGAAAACACATATTAAATTAATAATTATCCGCCTCTTTAGTTAGAGGATAAATGAAGTAGTAAGCTGGTGTAATTTAACAATGCGTAACAGCTTATCAACGCGCAAGTCATAAGGAGTGATGGGTGAGGTGTCAATACTATAAAATCTCGTCACTCCTTTTTACTTACCGAAGCAAGGCAGATAGCAGGAAGCATTACTCTTCCTGCTATCTGCCGTAACTGAAAAAAAGCATAGAGTTTAAGACCCCACCAAACTTTTAATTTGGTGGCTTTATTCAAGAGAAGTCTGAATCCCCAACTGAGATAAAACCTTCTGACTCCTACCTCTTTCAATAGCTTAACGGATGCCATCATTATCAATGGCGCTGTAGCTATCGCTGGGGAAAAGTCCCAACCAAGGGTCAGAACTAGGAGTTAAAAATAGTTGGGCATATACTTGTTCATTCAGCGCTTCTACATTCCTTGTTTCCTTACCCTGCATAAACCATTGATGAATTTGGCTGTGCAGCATATATTCATTTCTGACTGTATCTAAAGCCATTGCGGCTTCAAATTTTTTCACTATTGTTGGCAAATTATCTTCCTGAGTATTGGCAGACTGAGACTTTTTAGCTTTGATTAGAGAAATGCTGTTTTGATCTAGCTTGGCATCAACGGCATAGAGTTGAGCGATTTTATTCCAAACTTCCTGGTCGGTTATTTCAGCTAAGGCGTTTTGATTCCGTTCAGCACTAGACTGGAGGGCACTCAGCATTGGCGTTTCAACTCTCATCTTAGAAACTGCTAAAGAACTGGCTATTTCTGCTGTAGGTGGCTGACTAGGATTGGTCGGAATTTTCACCAACTTAGGGGGAGACTGGATACCCAGGCGGGATAAATCTGCAACCCATTGGGCTTGGATAGAATTCAGGCGATCGCTGTGGTATTTTCTTAAATAAGACTCGCGATCGCTTGGTGTAAGTTTACTATAATTTTTTACTGCTACTTCAGCCTGCTGTAGCTGACGCAAAAATGCTTTGGGACTATATAACCCTGGAATTGCATCTATTGGACGCCCCGATGCATCCAATATATAATGAATGCTATTGCCTGTAATCGTTCGCTCTAACTTGCGTCCGTCGCCAAAATCAATAGTTACTTTAGGTACAGGGCGCACTGATTGCCAGTGCAAAATGAAGCGGTCTTGAAGCAGTTTAGAAATTTCAGCATTCGGATACAACGCAACCCTGAAGAACCTACTATTAGCACAACTCAAATCCTGATCCAGCCTACCCAGCAACCGCAGAGATAAAATGGGTTTACCACTAGTTCTAGCAGCAGCTTTGGCTTGTTCTATGTCAGTGTACCAGTACAAGTGAGAGGCGTAACAGTCCCGTTGTTGGCAAAGTTCGTCTAAAGCTACGCGGAGTGCAGGGGAAGGTAGAACTGCACCGGAAGAATCGCTATTTAGCGGATTGTTATGGGATTTGAGAAATACTTCTAACCCTGTTGGGCCCTGTTTCCGAAGCACAGAAACTTCCTGAGATAGCTTGGAGATTTCAGCTACAGGAGTTTGAGCATCAGCTGTCTGCAAAAAACTGAAGCTGACTAGCATCAGTGCAAAAGGATATTTGAAGGTTCTAAATTTCATATATTTTCAGAAAAATAGGAGGTGCGGGTGTCACTATTAGTAACTAGAGAAGTCTAGTTTAACTTGTCATAATACCCAGATGCTCTGAAAGTTTCTCATGGGATGGTAAACCTTAAAATATCGACATAAATCAAAAAAACTCCCATTTATTTTTTGGCTGGTTCATCTGATAGAAACGGCTTGCAGTTCTAGAATGTCTACAGCTAAACTTATATATAGCAAGCAATCCTAAATCATTGGTGAGAAATAAGCTCCCCAACTTTTTAAATCATTCGGGGAACTGTGGGTTTATATTCTCAGTATTTACCTAATATAGTCAGATTAGTATCTATTGCTGAACGGATACACGTATTTATTTATGAAAGCTACTTCATCAAACTCAGGGTTTGTTAAAAATTCATATAGTTTTTCCTATATTTAGTTAAATATGCGAATTAAGAGTTGATTTTAGATAAATCAGCTTTTTGAAAAAGTTCAGTAACATTCCTCTTTTAATAAGAAGTTCAATATCACTAAAATATTAATGGTTGTGCAGAGTTAGTTGATTAAAAAACGTCAATTATTTCAGGTGCTATCTATTTACCAACTCTCTATCAGACAAATTCAGTAGTCTTAAAATAACCACTCTCTTTTTACCAAAGAGAAGTTTACCTTACCCTTGATTGAGATAGGTTCGGTTATTGTTAGCGAATTAACGTATTAAGCACTAGTAGTCTATTCATTTATAAATCGCTGTGTTCAGGTTTGATTGGACAACAGCGCCATGATTTATATTGGGAAATTGCAGTTTTATTTCCAACTAATAACAAACACAACTTCCTTAAGCTTTGAATATTTATCAACCCACTTTACTAATCCCCATGCAACAATATATTTCTCATTTGCTCATATTGGTATTAGGAGCAAGTTCGACTTTTATCGTTACTCCATCTCAAGCTGAAACTCCGGTAAAGCCCAATAGTCAGAATACTGATAATCTTACTTCTATATCTTCAAATTCACCTTCGGCTATCCAATTGAATGATTTTGCCAATTCTACTAATAGCAAACCAGCTATCCTCTCTGAGGCAGGTAATAACTCTTCTACTACTAATGCCAATATAACAGAAAATAAGCCTAAGCCACGGGTTCCTATATTCAGCAGAATTTTTCCCACACCTTCAATGCAGCAATAATTAGCAGTTAAACATTTAGTTGACTCACTTGCACTGATATACAACATTAGCTATAGCAATCTTATTTAATTTGTGAGAATTGCAACCCGCAGATCCCCGACTTCGTAAAAGTTGTCGGGGATCTTGTTTCTGCGCGTTTGATTCAGGATTGCTATAGTGAAAATATTATCCCAGTGAGAGAGATTCTAATTGTTTTCTCTTCTTGGGGTAGCACGAATATTAATCTATAGCGGTTCTTGTTTGTATGCAAAAGACTTTGACCCCTCTCCTAAAAGGAGAGAGGCTTTGAGTGTTACTCTCCAACGCTACAAGGGTTGGGACTGTTTTTGCTAGGTTTATATTGGTATTGGATTCAACTGAGAACCGCTATCTGTGTGAGGCATACGCTGATTTGCTTTATGCTTGTAGCTGACAGAGTAGTAAACCAAACCATTGATTTGGATCTGTCCACACATGAAGAGGTAATAAACCTTGTGCAGTGAGTTGCTGCTTAATAGTATTAGGGTCAAATTTGCGAGAAATTTCGGTGAGGATAGTCTCACCTAGGGCAAAATTAACCTTGAGGTTAAGAGCGTGTAATTCTACAATTTGCGATCGCAAGCTGCGTAAATGCATTTCTATTTGATCCTCACTTTCATTGTAAAACGCCCAGTGTTCAAACTGTGTGGTGTCAAAATTCCCCTCAAACCGCTGATTTAAATGTTCCAGCATATTGAGGTTAAATGCTGCCGTCACTCCTTGACTGTCGTTATAAGCTGGTTCCAAAATCTGTTTCGGCTTTCGTAAATCTATCCCCAACAGTAAATACTCACCTACTTGTAGAGCATTTGTAATTTGAGAGAAGAATACATCACACTCATCAGGTGTAAGATTACCTAAAGTGCTACCAATAAAACAAATCATCCGACTGGGTAATTGCGTCGGTAGGAGTTGTGCAAGGGCTAATTCATAGGTTCCCGCTAGTGCATAAACTTGTAGTAAGGGATAATCTCCCAATAACTGCTTGGCACTACTTTCTAACATCCCTGCACACACATCAATTGGTAGATAGTGTAGGGGATAGCCTAGCTGCTGGTACGCATCTAGTAAAATGCGGGTTTTGCTAGAACTGCCACTGCCAAGTTCTACCAATTCACAAGGGCCAGTTATCTGGGCAATTTCGCCAGCATACTGCTGTAAAATCCTTGTTTCTGTGCGTGTAAGATAATATTCTGGTAAATCACAGATTTGCTCAAACAGATTAGAACCACGGTCATCATAAAAGTAACAGGGAGGTAGAAATTTAGGTGTTTGAGTTAATCCCTTTACTACATCACTCCCACTACTAGGTGCAACTATTTGATTTGCTCCTAACAAACGCTCTATCTGCAAGCGTTTTTCAACGCTGCTTTGAGAAGTAATATTGCTGTTAACAGCTTTAGATATCGACATTAAACCTCCGTTTGCTTGGCGTAATAGGTTACCTTTTATGGCAGACCTTTACCCCAATTAGTGAAACACATAGCCATAGCTAATAAAATCATGCTTGAGCAATATTGCTCAAGCATTCAAGCTATTTTTAGCTATTTTCCCATTAAAATTACAGCAAGTAAGCGCTTAAGTGCTATTACTAACTTGTTACTTAATCAGCAGCACAGCGAAACCCTGCGAATATCTGGCGTACACCAGGATGATACCAATTGCGAAAACTAGAACGCAGTACCCAAGGACAAGTTGCCCAACTACCGCCTTTTAAAACGCGGTGCTGCTGGTCAAAATAAACTTGCGAGTAACCTGTGTAAGGGTAACTTTGGAAACCTTTGTAGCCATTAAACCAGGAAGCTGTCCACTCCCAAACATTGCCAAGAGTATCGTACAAACCATAGGCACTTTGCCCAGCAGGGTAGGCATCTACTGCCGTTGTGTTACCAATTAGATGATGTCTACGACGGGCTACGCCTACGCAATTACAGTGTTGGGCGGTTGGTTCTTCATCTCCCCAAGGATAGGTGCGGTGACTATTAGCTCGTGCATCCCAACTGACTGCTTTTTCCCATTCGGCTTCTGTAGGTAGTCGCTTGCCTACAAATCGCGAGTAGGCCTCAGCTTCATACCAACTTACACCGCAAACCGGGTGATTATCGTCACCGTGTAGCTTGCTGTCGTAGGCATCGCTACACCAGTAAAGCGGTTGTGTTACTGACTGAGTTTGTAACCATTGCCAACCGGATTCTGACCACCAATGAGAATTTTGGTAGCCTCCTGCCTCCATGAATGCACGATACTGTCCACAAGTCACAGGGTAGCGGTCAATAAAATACGTATCTAAATATACTTTGTGTGCCGGACGTTCATTATCCAGAGCATCACTTGAGTTGCTCCCCTGCTCAAATTCACCACTGGGGATTTGAATCATTTCTGTGAAAGTGCCGAGTTGTGAGCTTTGAGAAGAGAGTGAAACAGAAGAATAACTAGTTTCCCTCTCGATTCCCCATCGCCCCTTATCCCCAGCGGGGGGGCCAAGTTCCCCATTCCTCCTATCTAATTCCAACACAAAACTAATAATTTCATAGTGCTGACTTTCGTGCTGAATTAAAAAGCGCCAGAGACGTTCTTGCTGCTCGATATTAGCTACTTCTAGATATTCGAGAACTTTTTCTCTAACTGTGTCTAGATAATAACGAATTTCTTTTAAGTTTGGTAAATGAATGCGTTCTGATTTGGGCAAACCATCAGCTGCAAACAGCTTACGATATTGTGGGAACAAACAAGGGCTACCTGCACTGCGTTCTAGCAGCCATAAAGACTCGATATAGGCAATATGTCCCAAGTGCCAGCCAACAGGGCTAAAGTCAGGATGAGACTGACTAGAGAATGTGGCTTCGTCCATATCTTGGAACAGTAGAAAAGTTATCAGGCGACATTCATGAAAGGCTTGATAAATAGACTCTTTCACACTAGATTTGCTCAATTTGGATCTCACAGTCTGCTCCCACACTAATAATGCTATTTTCTGGACAAGCAATCCAATTACCTATAAATAGAGGTTCGGACGCAATAATTACGGATTTTGGAAAAGTCGGATCATCTCGTATCCAGTAAAGAGATGGAGGCGGTGAAGTGGTAGCAAAGCGAGAAGCTATTAGGCGATGCCCGTCACTAAAGATTATATTGAGTGAAGCTTCGACTTCATAGCGTTTTGCCATCTCTAAAAGCGTTAATAATGTGCTGCGTAAAGCATATTCTGGAGGTCGATGTTTGTTAATTTGACTTTGTGAAAGTAACAATGCAAAAATGTGTTCGGAATCAGTACTGCCATGAATTTTTTCGTAAAATTCTTGAGTTAAAGTGCTGCGAATTTTTCTGTATAATGTTTTGCGGAAATTTTCGATTCGTCCATTGTGAATAAACAGCTGTTGTTGATGGTTAAAGGGCTGACAATTAGCAAAATCTACGGATTGTCCTGATGTAGCACTGCGGACATAAGCAAGTACACACTTTGATTCAACATAACGGCTCAGACTGGGTAGGTTTATATCATTCCAAATAGGCAGGGTATTTTTGTAGACAAAAGGGTTAGTATCTTTTTGACTATGATACCAACCCACACCAAAGCCATCTGCATTTACTACCCCAGAGGTCATTTCGCGGGGTTGATAACTCTGGACTATCAGTGAATGTTCTGATTTATACAGAAGATGATCTAAAGAAACAGGCGAACCGAGGTAAGCAAGTAAACGGCACATTATGAATATTCCACCTTCTATTAACACAATTATTGGGCAACAGCCTTACCCGCTTTTATTCACCATCATCAGTGGTTCCCACTTATATGGCTTTCCGTCACCTGATTCTGATTATGACTTGCGTGGTGTGCATATTTTACCAGTTCAAGAAGTAGTAGGATTAGAGACTGGAAATGAAACTATTGAAGTTTCAGAAGTTCGCGAATCTTTAGAAATTGATTTAGTAACTCATGATGTCAAAAAATTCTTTTTGATGCTACTTAAAAAGAATGGTTATGTTTTAGAGCAATTGTATTCACCTTTAATATTAACAACTTCATCTGAACATGAAGAATTGAAATTTATTGCTAAAAATTGCATTACTCGTCACTATAGTTACCACTATATGGGTTTTGCTGCAACCCAATGGAAACTTTTTCATCAAGAGCAGACGCATCGAATTAAGCCATTGCTTTATGTTTATCGAGTCCTCTTGACAGGGATTTATCTGATGCAAGCAGGGGTAGTTGAAGCTAATTTAATTAAGCTCAATGAGGTTTTTAATTTACCATATATTCATGATTTAATTGCTCAAAAGTTAGCAAGTACAGAAAGGTCTATTTTGTCAGATATTAATGTAGATTTTCATCAAAGAGAATATGAACGTCTGCGTAATAAGTTGCAGGAGGCGTATGAATCTAGCCCATTGCCTGAAGTACCTTCAAGTAATGTGGCTTTGCATAATTTGTTGGTTCGCTTGAGAGTAAGAAGCTATGAATTATGAGTTCATAACTCCTCGCTCATGATTTTTTTTTAAACAGAACTTTGGTAGTTTTAAATTCTGCGTTACCTATAGATAGCAGTACTAGTTTATTTGGGTTTTAATAGGTAAAATGATTGCAAATTCTGTTCCTTGCTCAAATTCTGATATTATTTATATTTTACCTTGGTGTTTATCAATTATTTGATCACAAAAATTTAAACGTTATTTAGCAATACACTTATGCAATTAAATATTTTTTAATGCTCATAGTTTATGTAAAATTACGGAAATTATTTTTATGAGTTTGGCAATCTTATGTGTTGGAAAATATGCGATAAAAAGCAGGAAATTGAGCTTCCAATAAATGGAGTTAGGAGTTTTTAACTTCTAACCCCTAACTTTTTTACAACTTCAAATTCCAAGCCGCAAAAGCTAAAGCAGCCCAACCAGCAAGAAAGGCTGCACCGCCTAGTGGTGCGATCGCTCCCAAGGATTTAATACCGGTTAAGCTAAGGGCATACAAGCTACCTGAGAAAATAGCAATGCCGATGAGAAACAGCCATCCACTGGCGATGAGAGTGGGTTGAGGGGACTCAGTACGACTAATTAGTATGGCTACTAAGAAAAGCGCTAAAGCATGATACATTTGGTAACGAGCGCCAGTTTCAAAAATTTCTAGCGATCGCTCACTAATTTTTTCCCGTAAGGCATGGGAAGCAAAAGCACCAGCAGCAACTGACAAACCGCCTAAAATGGCAGCTACGCTCAAAAAAATCTGCGTCATTAGACCTAGCCGTAAGTTGAAGATCGTCATTGGTCATTGGTCATTAGTGAATAACAAATGACAAAGGACAAATGACCAATGACAATTTAGACATCAAAATGATATGATACAGCCCCTTCTTCGTTCACCTTAAAGTTTGCATTGAATTCTTTAGCTTTTTCATCTAAATATTGTCTGGCGTTAGCTGCGGGTAGTTGTGACTGTATGGCAAAGCCTAAAACAGTTACGCGCCCGTGATTTTCTTGTAGCATCTCATAAAAAATCGATTGCAGGCGATCGCTAACTTGTTGATTAATCGCCTTTTTATCCTGCCGACTTTGACGGTACAATCCCAATGCTAACCATGTACCCAGTGTTAGGGTAGGAACGCCAAAAATTAGACCGCCAACAGCAGCATTATTATCTTCATAAGTAGCATTCGGTGCGTTAAACTCATACTCACTTGTAGGTATTATGATGGCTTTACGTGTAGCAAGTTTTTCTAATGCCGCTGTTGCTGATAGAGTTACAAACATGAATCCGAGTGTCAGTAGCCAACCGGCAGCTAATTTTTCAGCAGTTTTCATAGTTTCACTTCAGATTTACACTTTGCTTGCGATTTTAACCTGAGTTTCATAAAGGTTCCAATATATCAATCTCCTCCCAGCGACAGTTTTTTAGCTTTTACACAATATTTTTTTGCCTACATTGCTTAATTAGTGCAGCGTTGGTTAATACAATGTCACCCGTTATGGTATGAAATTAGGAAATTAGAGAAACTAGATAAACAAGAAATTAAATACACCTATGAAACTCTTTGAGTCAGCATTCCCAGAAATCTATATCCTCTGTTGAAGCTTCAAAGAAAAAGTTTTATCTGAATAAAACGTAAATATGGTTAGTTGCTTTCACAATTTTCTTGGAAGCAGCTGCGATCGCTACCTTTGTAAAAATGTATGATTATGCAGAGCGGAACAACGGTTATTTAGAGAAAAAACAAGGCTTGATGCCAACTGCAATATCTACCATATCTCAGGTTTGATATTGTCAAATCGCAGCAAGAGGTTTATTATACCTTTGCTGCGATTTTAATCTTACTCGCGTGTAGCTTCCAGTAAGCGAGAAAAATAGAAGCGAGTCTTCGTCATTGCCCGTCGTTGCAAAGAAAAGCCATTACTTTCCAAGATTTTCACCACATCAGCCTCACGATGCAAATATGCACGAGTGGCTTTACTAGGCCCAGGAAAGAAACTGCCAATTTTCTTGAGTATACTCAGGGCACAGGTCTTCGGTGCAAAACTGAGAATTATCCGCGATTGTGCCAAAGAACAGAGGTGAGATATCATCTCATCGGCTTTTTCTTGGGGGTAGTGAATAAGAACATCCAAGCAAATAACAGTATCGTAACTACCACTCAACGATTCCAAATCCTGCACAGCAAAAGTAGGATTTTCGGTATTTCCCAAAGTTTGCTTCGCTCTATCCTTGCCTTCTTCCACCATTTTTTCAGAAATATCGGTGGCATAGACTTTGGCACCATCTACCGCCAGGGGAATGCTGAGACTACCGACACCACACCCAGCATCACAGATTGATAGTTGTGGTAAATTGTTATCAGCCTTCAGCCAACCGAGTACTGTATCCACGGTTTGCTGGTGTCCAGTGCGGATGTCTAGTTGAACTTTGTTGACTTCGCCATCGCCGTAGATTCGCTTCCAACGGTCAAACCCTGTGGAATTGAAATACTCACGAACAATCGTTTTGTCGTCGGCTACGTTCATAAACTTTGATTTTTAGGGGTTCCCAATGCTTAAAATTATCATTGATAGGAACCCATAAGAGCGGTCTTCCAGATTTTTCCAGATGATAGTTCGCAGATAAGCAAGGATACTTACGTACATACAGGAACTCAGGGTGTCGAATTCCAGTCCAGACGCGCAAAATTGAATTGCGATCGCAAATCACCTCCAAATCGAGTAGAAAGATTTGTATCTCAATTGTGTTGTTGGGAGAGCCAAATTCGTGATGTGCGAGTCAAAGCCAGTAAAATAATTGCGAGCGCTTTTGTCTCAGTGATGGGAATCGACAAGAGCGATCGCGTGGTTTTATAACTATTCTCCAAATTACTCTTGAGATAATAACGGCTCAAATGATTGGTAAGCCTTATAGTTCCGAACATATAGTTGAAAAATAGCCGACTATTTCCGTTTCCATAAGATAGTAAATCAATATTATCACCGAAACCAACTGCCTATCCAACGCCACAACCGATGCAACCACACCCAAAACCCACGACGATGGACTACAGGCGTTTGTGGTTTAGAAAGACGCTCAATTGCATTGTTACAATCTTGCACATTAGCATCGAGTCCCATCGCCTGACAAAGTTCACGGGCATTGCGATAAGCACCCAGCGCGTCTGATTCCCGATTGAGGTTTTCTAATGACAGACCTAAATTAAACCATGTGATCGCTTCGCCATTGCGATCGCCTATTTCCCTAGCTATATCCAAAGACTGCTGCAAGAACTCTATCGCCCGTTGGTACTGCCCCTGAGAGTTGTAAGCATTACCCAAATTACCTAAGGATGCGCCTTCAGAATTGCGATCGCCTATTTCCCTAGCTATCTCCAAAGACTGCTCAAACAAAGCTATCGCCTGTTGGTACTGCCCCTGAGAGTTGTAAGCATTACCCAAATTACCTAAGGATTTGCCTTCAGAATCGCGATCGCCTATTTCCCTAGCTATCTCCAAAGACTGCTGCAAGAACTCAATCGCCTGTTGGTACTGCCCCTGAGAACCGTAAGCAATACCCAAATTCATTAAGGATTTGCCTTCAGAATTGCGAGCGCCGATTTCCCTAGCTATATCCAAAGACTGTTGCAAGAACTCAATCGCCTGTTGGTACTGCCCCTGAGAGAAGTAAGCATTACCCAAACTGATTAAGGAATTACCTTCGCCAAAGCGATCGCCGATTTCCCTAGCTATATCCAAAGACTGCTGCAAGAAATCTATCGCCTGTTGGTACTGCCCCTGAGAGAAGTAAGCATTACCCAAATTAGCTAAAGATAAGCCTTCTGTTTTGCGATCGCTGATTTCTGTAGCTATATCCAAAGACTGCTGGTGGAAATCTATCGCTTGTTGGTAATGCCCTAGAGATAAGTCAGCAACACCCAAATTCATTAAGGATAAGCTTTCTGTTTTGCGATCGCCGATTTCCGTAGCTATATCCAAAGACTGCTGGTAGAAATCTATCGCCTGTTGGTACTGCCCCTGAGAGAAGTAAGCATTACCCAAATTAGCTAAAGATAAGCCTTCTGTTTTGCGATCGCTGATTTCTGTAGCTATATCCAAAGACTGCTGGTGGAAATCTATCGCTTGTTGGTAATGCCCTAGAGATAAGTCAGCAACACCCAAATTCATTAAGGATAAGCTTTCTGTTTTGCGATCGCCGATTTCCGTAGCTATATCCAAAGACTGCTGGTAGAAATCTATCGCCTGTTGGTACTGCCCCTGAGAGAAGTAAGCATTACCCAAATTAGCTAAAGATAAGCCTTCTGTTTTGCGATCGCCGATTTCCCTAGCAATGTCCAAAGACTGCTGGTAGAAATCTATCGCCTGTTGGTACTGCCCCAGACATAAGTAAGCATTACCCAAATTAGCTAAAGATAAGCCTTCTGTTTTGCGATCGCCTATGTCCCTATATATTTTCAAAGACTGCTGGAAGAACTCAATCGCTTGTTGGTACTGTCCCAGGGAACGGTAAGCACTGCCCAAATTGTTTAAGGAACTACCTTCACCATTGCGATCGCCAATCTCCCTTTTGATTTTCAAAGACTGCTGGAAGAACTCAATCGCTCGTTGGTACTGTCCCTGATAATTGTAAGCACTGCCCAAATTGTTTAAGGAATTACCTTCACCATTGCGATCGCCTATGTCCCTAAATATATCCAAAGACTGCTGATAGAACTCAATCGCTTGTTGGTACTTTCCCTGATAATTGTAAGCATTGCCCAAATTGTTTAAGGAACTACCTTCGCCATTACAATCGCCTATGTCCCTTTTGATTTTCAAAGACTGCTGGAAGAACTCAATCGCTCGTTGGTACTGTCCCTGATAATTGTAAGCACTGCCCAAATTGTTTAAGGAATTACCTTCACCATTGCGATCGCCTATGTCCCTAAATATATCCAAAGACTGCTGATAGAACTCAATCGCTTGTTGGTACTTTCCCTGATAATTGTAAGCATTGCCCAAATTG
>NZ_JABXKQ010000124.1:0-30282 GCF_017114945.1 Nostoc sp. JL34 | reverse complement strand
GAACTCAATCGCTTGTTGGTACTTTCCCTGATAATTGTAAGCATTGCCCAAATTGCTTAAGGAATTACTTTCGCCATTGCGATCGCCTATGTCCCTAAATATATCCAAAGACTGCTGGAAGAACTCAATCGCCCGTTGGTATTGTCCCAGGGAACCGTAAGCATTGCCTAAATTGTTTAAGGAATTACCTTCGCCATTACGGTCGCCTATGTCCCTAGATATATCCAAAGACTGCTGGAAGAACTCAATCGCCCGTTGGTACTGTCCCAGGAAGTTGTAAGCATTGCCCAAATTGCCCAAGGAATTACCTTCGCCATTGCGATCGCCAATCTCCCTTTTAATTTCCAAAGACTGCTGGAAGAACTCAATCGCCCGTTGGTACTGTCCCAAGGAACTGTAAGCATTGCCCAAACCCATTAAGGAATTACCTTCGCCATTGTGATCGCCTATGTCTCTAGATATTTCCAAAGACTGCTGGAAGAACTCAATCGCCCGTTGGTACTGTCCCTGATAATTGTAAGTATTACCCAAATTGCTCAAGGAATTACCTTCGTCATTGCGATCGCCTATGTCCCTAGATATTTCCAAAGACTGCTGGTAGAAATCTATCGCCTGTTGGTACTGTCCCAAGGAACGGTAAGCACTGCCCAAATTGTTTAAGGAACTACCTTCGCTATTGCGATCGCCTATGTCCCTAGATATATCCAAAGACTGCTGGAAGAAATCTATCGCCCGTTCATACTGCCCCTGATAATTGTAAGCATTACCCAAATTAGCCAAGGATATGCCTTCGCCCTTGCGTTCGCCTATGTCTCTAAATATTTCCAAAGACTGCTGGTAGAACTCAATCGCCTGTTGGTACTGTCCCAGAGAGTTGTAAGCATTGCCCAAATTATTGAGAGCAGCCCTATAATTCCAGTTTTCTCTCTCGCCAGTTTTTTCCCAAACTGCTATTAACTGTCCCCATAAATCAACTTGATCGGTATAATAACCCCGGAAGGTCAAAAAATCATTGCAAAAGTTTAATATCTTAAATGCCGAGTCATCATTTTCTAGTTGATACCAGTGATAAAAGATTTCTAGATATTCTTTAATATCTTCTTTAGTTTGCCAAGGTTGTTGTTTAACATTCAAAAGATAGTAATTGATAGCTCGTTGATGCGCCTCGGTCTGATCACCAGCCTTATACCGCATATACTCCAACACCACAGGCTGAAACTCAAACCGCCTCTTAACATTGAGTTTTCCTAACAACAAAGAACGCTTAACCAGATTCCTCAATTCTCCCTCAATCTCTGTTTTTGAACTTCCTAGCAACACCGCCACGGCTGCTGCACTATCAACTGCACCACGATAAACACTGATATTGAGCAATAAAGCCTTTTGCAATTCGCTCAATCGCTCAAAACTGGCATCCAACACCAACACCATCCCCACATTTTCCCGCCGATGCACACCTACCACTTGGGGATCTGTCAATAATTGCCGCAAATTCCCTAAGCCTACATCTGCCAATCGTCTTAAATCCAGGTCTTGGGGATATTCTTCCTTTAATAAATCTGCTACCAATCTCAACAGCAGAGGATGTCCATCTACCAATCCGACAAACTCTTCTAAATCTCCGCGAATACCTAATGCAGTTAACAGTGCTATCCCTTCTGCTACTTGTAAACCTTTCAGGGCTAGCCATGTAAATTTTGGTAATTCCGGTCTTTCCCTAGTGGTAACTATTACCTTACTATTACCGCCACATTCCACCCAAGAATTGAAAAAGTCGCCGTAGAATTGACTTCCCCACTGTCTATCTGGCTGTAATAAACTCTCTAGGTTGTCAATGATGAGTAAATATTGCCCAGATTGCAGACACTTAACTAGCACTTGCATTAACTGAGTTTCTTGTTCTGGAACCCGAAAGCCAAATTCACTGAGGACTTGCCGGGCTAAATCGCTAAAACCTGCGCCATAACTAACATCAGCCCAAAATCTCTTAGGGAAACCTTCAATTTCGTCATAAATTTTAGCAGCTAGCATCGATTTACCCGTGCCACCGATGCCTTCTATGCCAATTAGGAAAGTATTTTTATCAGTTAACCATTGCTGTATTAGGGCAATTTCTGTTTTCCGTCCCTGCCAGTAAGCCAAACTTTTATTAGGGTTGCCTGCTTTGAGAACCCCAGGCGATTCTGGTTGAGAGATTTGTTGTAATCGCTCTAATACTGGTTCTATTCGGTCAACAATAATCTTGACTTCTGCTGCATTTATCTGTCCTACTTGAGTTACCTTACTGTTACCGTAGGCAGTGAGATTCATTTCAATGTTGTTCGAGTTACTGGGGCTGGGTTCCTCTGCCATTGCTTACAGGAGGTAAAATTTTTGCTTGATATTGTGGCTGTGAACTCGGCCGTTCCTGTTCAGAACTCGACCATTCCTGTTCAGAACTCGACCGTTCCTGTTTAGAACTCGACCGTTCCTGTTTAGAACTCGAAACATCAAAATTTTTAGGGTGGGCAGTACTCTATCCACCCTATTTAATTAAAAACTTACTTGGTTTGCGTCAATCTTCCCAACTTGCTTCACCGTACTTTGGTCGTAAGCATTAGCACTGACCTGAATATTGTCTCCGGGTTGATCAGTCGATGCTTGCAAAATTTTAGCTATTTCCTCTGCAAGTACTGTATCCGCTTCTAAAATCTTCTTGAGTTGCACTCGCAAACTTGCTTGTAAATCTTCATCCTCTGGCTTTTGCGCCACATCCGTTGCTGCTTCGTTCGCTGCTTCCTTAGCCTCTACTTTGGGATGTAACTTAGCCCAAATAGCTTTGGCTTTATTCCAAACATCCTCACCTACTTTCTGAGATGCCCCTTCTACGGCTTTATTACCCACATTCAACAAAAATGGCAGACAGGGAGCGAGAAATTTAACGAGTAGAGCTATATCCATTGGTTTATAATGTCTATTTCATAAATGTACATTTTTACTGAGTATATTAACGCTTCTTCCCTTGTCACCTTGATTCTTTTAGCTTGATGCGAAATTTAGCGCAATAATCGCTGCCAAGTTAATTCTTTTGTCGCTTTATCCCAATGCCAGCGTAATAAATTAGCAGGTTGGCTCTTGGTAATTCCAGGCAAACGAATTGCTTGTCTAGGTGCATCTGTAGCTAGTAAAATGGCAGTCTCTACATCACAAATTCCCCACTTCACCAAATTCTGCACTCCCACTAATAAGGGTAAAGTCGTCCCCGATAAAGTGCCATCAGCCAGTCGTGCTGTACCGTTTTTAACTTCAATTTGCCGACTGTCCCAAGGATAGACGCCATCGGGTAGCCCCAGAGGAGAAAGGGCATCACTCACAAGGAACAGCCCTTTCTCTTGATGGCTAGCGCGAAGTAATATTTGCAGCATCGTAGGCGAAACGTGTTCACCATCAGCAATAAAACCACACATCACATCAGGATGGGTAATTGCTGCCCCTAATAATCCTGGTTCGCGGTGATGTAATGGTGGCATGGCATTGAAAGCATGAGTTACCATCGTTGCACCGAGTTCAAAAGCAAGTTGCGCTTGGGCTGATGTTGCCTGAGAATGTCCTAAACTAACGGTAATTCCCAAAGAACGCAAATATGGAATTACTTCGCCAGTGGGATCTAACTCCGGCGCTAAGGTGATGACTTTTACAATGTGGGCATAATCTCCCAAAACCCGCTTTACTTCATCAATTGTTAAGGGTAACAAGTACTCTGCTGGGTGTGCGCCGCGTTTTTGGTAATTCAAAAATGGGCCTTCTAGATGTACTCCGAGAATCTTGCTACCTGTTTTTTGACTGGGGATAATATCAGCAATCACAGCAAGCGATCGCTGAATCTTTTCTACTGAAGTTGTCACAAGTGTCGGTAAAAATCCATCTACCCCGACATCCCACAAAAATTGCGTTATTTTCTGGATTATATGAGCATTTTCATCTGTTAAATCAGGAAATGCCAAACCCAACGCACCGTTAATTTGCAAATCAACGCCACCCAATGAAATCCAGTCGCCTGCTACATCTATTACGGATGCACGGCTGTCTGCTTTTATTGCACCCATTGGCAAGATTTGCTCAATCATGCCCTCTGGATTAACCAAGAGCATCTGCAAATCTTTGTAACCGGTCACTCTAGCATTGATAATATCTACAGGATTTTGTGTTGCTTGGGTCATCATACTGACGAGAAAAGATCTAAATCTGATTTTAGATGCAACCAATATCAATGAATCAATTCAAACAATGCCAATAGATGAGATGATGATCCGCATCACCTAGCTTCCATAAGCTAGCTCAAATAATTTTGAATTTTGAATTTTGAATTTTGAATTATTATGACTCCCTTAGTTGGTATTATCATGGGCAGCGATTCCGATTTGCCCACTATGAAAGATGCGATCGCAGTTTGTGAAGAATTTGGCGTTGAGAGCGAAGTTGCGATCGTTTCGGCTCACCGCACCCCAGAACGGATGGTGCAATATGCTCAACTTGCACACCAACGCGGTATTAAGGTAATTATTGCTGGTGCTGGTGGTGCTGCCCATCTACCTGGAATGGTAGCGTCTTTAACTCCTCTTCCTGTCATTGGTGTTCCTGTACCCACTCGGAACTTACAAGGTGTAGATTCTTTGTATTCTATTTTACAGATGCCTGGTGGTATTCCTGTGGCGACAGTAGCGATCGGTAATGCCAAAAATGCCGGACTTTTAGCAGTACAAATCCTCGCAACTCATCAACCAGAATTACTAGAAAAAGTGCAACAATATCGCCAAACCTTATGTGAATCAGTAATTGCAAAGCAAGCAAAACTAGAACAACTAGGCTATGAGCAATATTTACAGCAGATGTTTTAATCAGTATTAACACCAGAGAAGCAGGGGGGCAGAGGGGCAGGGGAGCAGAGGGGCAGAGGAGCAGAGGAGCAGAGGAGCAGCGAAAGAATTCCTAACTCTTGACTTAATGACAAATGACAAATGACAAATGACAAATGACAAACCAAACTATTCACATTGTTGCCCGTATTATTGCTTTGCCTAACAAAGTAGAAGAATTAAAAGCTGTACTGTTGGAACTCATTGAGCCAACTCGTCAGGAAGCAGGTGCGATTAAGTATGAACTTTTGCAAAACCAGTACGACCCAACAGATTTTACTTTTGTAGAGGAGTGGGCTTCATCTGAAGCCCTGAATACTCATCTAGATTCACCCCATTTCCAAGCGGCAGCAGCTAAACTCGAAGGTTTAGTGACTGCTGCACCAGATATTGGCCGCTACCATCTTTTGGCATAGTGTCATCTTGCTAACTAGAAGCAGACTCTTTATTTTTGGGGATCGTTATAGAATATCTCAGCCTTAAATTCTAAGATTGAAGCGATCGCTCCAGAATCAAGGCAGCATTCTGAAGTATCTTGATCCTGAGGCCTTAGTCAAAAATTGAGAGCTGCAACATCCATGTGCCAACTGCTCGGAATGAATTGCAATGTTCCAACGGATATTTGCTTTTCTTTTGAAGGGTTTTCTGCACGGGGAGGAAAAACGGATAACCATAGCGATGGTTGGGGCATTGCTTTCTTTGAAGGAAAGGGATGTCGAATGTTTTTAGATGCCCAACCTTCTATTGCTTCTCCGGTAGCGGAGTTTGTTCGGAGTTATCCCATCCACTCAACCCATGTCATAGCCCATATCCGCAAAGCTACTCAGGGTGAAGTTGCCCTACACAACTGCCATCCTTTCCGCAGAGAATTGTGGGGTCAGTATTGGGTATTTGCCCACAATGGTAATTTACCAAATTTTGATCCAGAAAATTTAGGCTTTTATCAAGCCGTAGGTGATACCGATAGTGAAAAAGCATTCTGTATGATGCTAGAAACATTGCGATCGCGCTTTCCTCAGGGTAAGCCTGACATCAAGGAACTGTATCCCGTGCTGCAAGAAATTACTGCTGTAATTGCGAAAGTGGGTATATTTAATTACTTATTATCAGATGGAGAACACTTTTTTGCTTATTGCTCAACTAATCTCAGCTACATTGTTCGCCAAGCGCCCTTTGCTGCTGCCCATTTAATTGACCAAGATATGACAGTAGATTTTCGGGAGGTGACTACTGAACGCGATCGCGTTGCTGTCATTGCTACCACACCCCTCACTGACAACGAAGTTTGGACAAAAATTCAACCGGGAGAATTACTAGTTTTTCAGGACGGGCTGCCCCTGAAATATGCATTCAGTTAATAATAAGTAGTTACTTAATTTTTCCCATTTAGATAATTTCTAGATGGGCTTTATTTTTTATACTTTTCATATTAATTATTTTAGAGTTATTTTCAGATAAAGAAACTCACTATATCGGGGTATATAAATACTCATGTGCGTGTAAAAGCTAGTAAGCAAAAAAGCTTTCAAATATTGCCTTGTTCCTAATCTCTGACTAAAAATGCCCTCTGTAAGACAGAACTGTAAGAACAAGCATTTCCTTCTTAGACCTGGAAACAAGATTTTAAAAGGGTTTTATTTTCAGTTGACACTTATGAGCAATGTTTTCAACAACAGATGTAGTTCACTGTTGTCATTTACCAATTTATACAATTTTTGCCCAACTTAGTTGTTACCAACTTATCTAAAAATACCGTTTTTATTGGTATAAAGTTTATTTGTTTACACTGAAATACATCTATATTAATATAGTCAAGAAAATGCTGTAACTCATGTTAAATAAGAGTTGCAGATATTTCTATTTACTGCAAACATCATTGTAGAAAATATATTCCTAACAACATAAAATAAAATTCTCTGATGAATACTATCCAATTGCTCCTCCTCATTACAATTTTCTTTTTAACAAGTGTCATAAGTGTCATTACAGGAAGCACTTCTTTAATTACCGTCCCTGTAATGTTGCAATTGAGTATTGAACCGCGTATTGCTCTTGCCACTAATATGCTGGCATTAACTTTTATGAGCGTTGGTGGTACATTGCCTTTTATTGGTAAAAAAGCAATTGACCGCAGTCGTTTGCCAATAATAATTTTATTAACGCTTTTAGGTTCAATTATCGGTGCATTACTTGTTTTAGTTGTACCTGCAAAATCGATGCCTCTAATTATCTCAATTTTGATGATTGTAGTTGCCATCTTTTCAATCACCAATCGGAATGCAGGAATTATTTCAAGAATAGGTAAACCATCAAAAATAGCAGAAATTGGTGGATATATGGTTACTTTTGTGCTTGGTGTTTATGGTGGTTTCTTTAGTGGTGGCTATGTCACCATGCTCACAGCAGCTTATGTCAGTCTATTTCGGATGACATTTGTGCAGGCGATCGCAAACACAAAGTTTATCAATATTTTTTCTTCGCTGATTGCTAGCATTATTTTCTTTACGCAAGGAATAGTGGATTACAAGCTAGGTATTATTCTGAGTATTACTATGTTTATTGGTGGAATCGTCGGCTCGCGGGTTGCCCTCACACTCAGCAACATCTGGTTGCGACGGATATTTCTCACTACAGTAATCGTCCTTGCACTCAAGACATTACTTGATTTTGTTGCACTGCGTTGATACAAGCCGATGTCTCCGACGGACTATTCGGCTTCGTTAGAATAGACCATCCTCAAAAATTAGCTATTTACTAGCAAGTTGCTTGATACATTAGGTAGCTGCACCTACGCAATTTGATAGTTGAAAGTAAAAGCATTTTTAATTTTTCACATAACTGGTAAAATCACCATATTCTTGGTAAAGAATATGAGGTTTTTTGGTGTTTACAACTAGATACATGGAATCATCCAGTATTATAAACAGTATATAACTGTATTCCCATCAATTATCTGTAGATTTAGTGGAGGAAATAAAATGAGTTTGTGGCAACGCCAACTGAAAAGATTAGAAGCGATAGCTGAACATAGAACATATCGGTTCAGACTAAATTCGCTCAAAGGCTTTGTATCACTCTTTTTGGTAGGTACTGTATTGAGTGTAGCCCTTGCCGCCTGCTCTGGTGGAGGAACTGGGAATACTTCTTCCTCTGAAACCCCTAATGCTAGTGCTACTCCTGTAGCTGCAAACAAGGATAATGTTGAATTAACTCTGGTATCCTTTGCAGTTACGAAAGCGGCTCACGAAGCGATTATCCCTAAGTTTGTAGAACAGTGGAAGAAAGATCATAACCAAACTGTCACTTTCAAGCAAAGTTATGGCGGTTCTGGTTCTCAAACTCGCGCCGTTATCGATGGTTTGGAAGCAGATGTTGTTCACTTGGCACTAGCTGGAGACACCTCGAAAATTGAGAAAGCTGGATTGATTCAGCCAGGATGGGAGAAGGAAGTTCCCAACAATGGTATTGTCTCCAAATCAGTTGCAGCATTAGTCACTCGTTCCGGTAATCCTAAAGGCATCAAGAACTGGCAAGATTTAGCCAAAGACGGTGTGAAATTGATTACTGCTAACCCCAAAACGTCAGGCGGTGCTAAGTGGAATTTCTTAGCACTATGGGATTCTGTAATTAAAACAGGTGGCGATGAGGCGAAAGCGACTGAATTTGTGACCAAAGTTTACAAAAATGTCCCAATCTTGCCTAAAGATGCACGGGAAGCTACTGATACATTCGCCAAGCAAGGGCAGGGTGATGTCTTAATCAACTACGAAAACGAAGTTATTTTGGCACAGCAAAAGGGCGAAAAGGTTGAGTATGTCGTTCCCGATGTGAATATATCCATCGACAATCCGATCGCTGTGGTAGATAAAAACGTCGATAAGCATGGAACCCGCGAAGTTGCTGAAGGTTTTGTGAAATACCTCTATAGCCCAGAAGCACAGCAAGAGTTTGTCAAATTGGGATTCCGTCCTGTGGATGAGACTTTAGCTCAAACCAAGGAAGTCACAGACAAATTTCCCAAGCTGAAAACTTTAGGTACAGTTACAGACTTAGGCGGTTGGGAAGCAATTGATAAGAAGTTCTTCGCAGATGGGGGCGTGTTTGACAAGATTCAAGCCAAAAAATAAACGGTAATTAGTCATTAGTCAATGGTCGGTGGTCAGCAGAAAAAACAACCGACCACTGACAAAAAAGGTTTTTTGAATTTTAAATTTTGAATTTTTGACTATGACGACTGTATCTCCTTCTGTGGAAGTTGAACGCAAAACACCATTCTGGAAAAGATTGGGGCGGGTTCCTTGGACTTGGCGCATCACCATTGCATACCTGACGGTGATGTTGTTTATCCCCATAACTGCCATGTTCTTGAAAGCTAGTACGGAAACTCCGGCGAGATTTTGGGCGATCGCAACCAGTGATATCGCATTAGCAACATACAACGTAACTTTTTTTACGGCAATATTTGCGGCCTTACTCAATGGCGTATTTGGGACTTTAATTGCTTGGGTTCTGGTTCGCTACGACTTTCCCTTAAAACGCTTGATTGACGCCACAGTAGATTTACCCTTTGCACTACCAACATCGGTAGCTGGGTTAACCCTGGCAACAGTTTACAGCGATAATGGTTGGCTAGGTTCGCTACTAGCACCACTGGGAATTAAGGTGTCTTTTACCCGCACGGGAGTAGCGGTGGCAATGATATTTATCTCACTACCTTTTATTGTGAGAACTGTACAACCCGTACTTCAGGAAATGGAACATGAAATTGAAGAAGCCGCCTGGTGTCTGGGTGCTTCTCAATGGCAGACCTTCTGGAAAGTGATTTTGCCGCCTTTATTTCCGACAATTTTAACTGGTGTTGCCTTGGGTTTCTCCCGTGCAGTTGGGGAGTATGGTTCGACTGTGATTATTTCTTCCAATACGCCATTCCAAGATTTGATCGCACCTGTGCTGATTTTCCAACGGTTAGAGCAGTATGACTATTCTGGGGCAACAGTAATTGGCATAGTTTTACTATCAATTTCGTTGGTGCTGCTATTGGCAATTAATTTCTTACAAGCATGGGCAAGGCGATATGACAGTAGATAAGCCAAGTTTTCACTCATCTGCATCTGATACACATACAGCCAAGCCTAAAGAGCAAAATAGTTGGGTACCAATAGTTTTAATTGGTATAGCGATCGCCTATTTAGCTTTGGTTCAATACATCCCTGCAATCAACGTATTTGTCCAAGCCTTCAGCAAAGGAGTTGGGCCGTTTCTATCCAACCTGACGCGACCAGCTTTTCTCCATGCAGCTTGGCTGACGCTATTACTGGCTTTGATTTCTCTGCCTGTGAATACTGTATTTGGGCTATGTGCAGCTTGGGCGATCGCTCGTCATAAATTTCCCGGACGCGCTATAGTGTTGAGCATTATTGACCTGCCCTTTTCAATTTCGCCCGTAGTTGCAGGATTGATGATTGTGCTACTTTACGGTCGCAATGGGTGGTTTGGCCCTTGGCTCCAGGCCCATGATATCAAGATTATCTTTGCCTTTCCAGGCATGGTGCTGGCTACAGCATTTGTGAGTATGCCCTTTGTGGCGCGGGAAGTGATTCCTGTTTTAGAAGAATTTGGTAAAGATCAAGAAGAAGCTGCTAGAACTTTAGGTGCGAAAGATTGGCAAATATTTTTGCGCGTCACCCTCCCCAGTATCCGTTGGGGTTTACTCTACGGTTTAATTTTGACCAATGCCAGAGCAATGGGTGAATTCGGAGCGGTTTCAGTGGTATCTGGCAACATTGCTGACCAAACCCAGAGTTTACCACTGTTTGTAGAAGATGCTTACAAACAATACGAAACCGAAGCTGCCTTCTCTGCGGCTGTACTCTTAGCGTTACTAGCAGTAGTAACTTTGGTGCTGAAAGAGATTTTAGAACGGAAAACCAGCATTAAAGATGTTGAATAGTTAGATTTGGGCATGGGGCATTGGTTATTTCTCCCTGCTCTTTCTCATCTCCCTTGTCTCCCTTGTCTCCCTCACTCCCCACTCCCCTCTATGGCTAGTAACAATACACCTACCAATAAACGGATTCGACTCAGAATTCCTAAGGATTATCACCAGGAACCTGTCATTTCTCGCCTGGTGTCTGACTATGGACTGACTGTGAATATCACGGCAGCGATTTTGGGAGCCAATGCTGTCGGTGATGGTTGGTTTGACCTTGAACTACAAGGAACAGATGCACAAATTCAGAGTGGACTAACTTATCTCCAAAACTTGGAGTTGGAAGTCTGGAATGATACTAAAGCAAGTGATTGGTAAAGTAGTTTGATTTTGAGTCTTAACTAAGTTTTGGTTTAAACCTGCGATGATCGCCAAAATAAACAGGGAACACTGAAAGTAAGTATTTCATTTTCCCTGTACTTTATGGCAACAAACGATTACAAAACGTCAAACCTCCAAGATGCAGAAGAGTGTCACAAACACCTACAGCTAACCGTTCAGTACCAAAAAATTTTAGCGAGAATTCTGGCTAAAATTCGGGCATCTGTAAACCTAGAATCTCTGTGTTCGACTTCTTGTCAAGATATTTGTCGGCAATTGAAGATTGAGCGAGTTGCAATCTACCACTTCAACGCTGACTGGAGTGGTAGTTTTATCAATCGTTTTGGCTTTGCAGAACCACTCTGGGATACACTCAATGCTTTTGGCCAGGACTTGGTGTGGGAAGATTCACATTTGCAAGAAACCCAGGGAGGGCGATATCGCAAAAATGAGCCGTTTGCCGTGGCTGACATTTACGATGCCGGACACGCTCGTTGTCATATTGAGGTATTAGAACAGTTTCAGATTCGGGCGTATGCGATCGCCCCTATTTTCATTGGTGCTAAACTGTGGGGAATGCTTGCAGCCTATCAACACTCTGCTCCTCGACAATGGTATCCTCACGAAGTTGAATTCTTAGCCCAAGCCGCAAGCCATCTCGGTGTGGCAATGCAGCAGGCAGAAATTTTAGAACAAAGCAAACAACGCACAGCAGAATTGCAAGATGCAATTGCACGCCAACGCGCCTTGACGGAAGTGGTGGGAAATATCCGTTCTTCTGTGAACACCGAAATTATCCTCGACACTGCCTGTCAAGAACTCTGCAAACTATTGAAGCTAGAGCGGGCGGCCATCTACCGCTTTAATGAAGACTGGAGCGGTGAATTTGTCAGCCAATTCGGCATGGTAGAGGCACAGTGGGATAGAATCCAACCATTTGGCAAAAATCTAGTTTGGGAAGATACCTATCTCCAAGAAACCAAAGGCGGGCGCTACCGCAATAATGAAAGTTTCTCCGTCAACGATATTTATCAAGTCGGTCACTCGCGCTGCCACATCGACATTTTAGAACAATTCAAGATTCGTGCCTATGCGATCGCGCCAATCTTCATCGGACCAAAACTATGGGGACTGACAGCAGCCTATCAACACTCAGGAGTGCGCCAATGGGCAAATTATGAAGTTGAATTCCTGGGACAGGTGGGGGCACAATTGGGAGTTGCCATTCAGCAGTCCGAGAATTTGGGTCATTCTAAACAACAGGCAGTTGCCCTACAAGGTGCGATCGCTAGGCAACGCGCACTGACTGAGGTGGTGGGGAAAATTCGCTCCTCCCTAAATATCGATTTAATCCTCAAAACCACTTGCCAGGAAGTGTGTAAAATGCTGCGAGTTGAGCGGGTCGGTGTTTATCGCTTCAATGAAGACTGGAGTGGCGAATTCGTCAGTCAATTCGGCATAGTTGAGTCGCAGTGGGACAGTATCAATCCCTTTGGCAAAAATCTAGTTTGGGAAGATACCCACCTGCAAGAAACCAAAGGTGGACGCTACCGCAACAACGAGAATTTTGCTGTAGACGACATCTACAAAGCCGGACACTCACGCTGTCACCTAGATATTTTGGAGCAGTTCAAGATTCGCGCCTATGCCTTGACCCCAATTTTTGTGGGACGGCAACTGTGGGGATTGCTGGCTGCCTATCAACATTCTGCACCGCGTCAGTGGGATAGCATAGAAGTGGAATTTTTGGGACAGGTTGCTAGCCAACTGGGAGTGGCGATGCAAAGTTCTCAAATGCTGACTCAAATCCAAACTCGTGCTGATGAACTGCACCAATCGGCTGAACAGCGGCGGATTTTATTTGATTTGGTCGTCCAAATTCGGGAATCATTGGATTTAGAGACGATCTTCAAGACCACAGTACAGGAAATGCGGCGATCGCTCACAGCAGATCGAGTCGGCATCTTCCGCTTTGATCCTGATGTCAGTTTTTGCAGTGGTGAATTTATCGCTGAAGATGTACTACCCAAGTTCGATTCTGCTCTGACTGTCAAAGTACAAGACTATTGCTTCGGTGACCAGTATGCACCGCAATATCGCCAAGGCCAAGTGCAAGTGATTTCTGATGTCAACAGCATTGGCTCGAAAGTGCCTCATCTTGATGTGATTGAGCGATTCCAAGTCAAAGCACAAATTGTAGTGCCGCTGATGGAAGGTGACGATTTGTGGGGATTGTTGTGCATTCACCAATGCACCCATCCACGTCATTGGGAAGAAGCTGAATTGGAATTTATTACCCAGGTAGCAGCTCAACTCAGTGTAGCGCTACGTCAAGCTAACTTGTTCCAACAATCCAGTTTGCTCGGTCAAACCCGTGAAGAAGCAAATCAACTCGCCCAGGCACTAAATGAGCTGCGGACTGCCCAAATGCAAATGATCCACGCTGAAAAAATGGCGAGTTTGGGGCAACTGGTGGCGGGGGTTGCCCACGAAATTAATAACCCGATTAATTTTATCCACGGCAACTTAGAACACGCTCACCAATACACCCAAGAGTTGCTTCGCTGTGTGCAGCTTTATCAGCATTATCATTCCAATCCCGAATCAGAGATCCAAGAGTTTTTAAAGAAAGCCGAAATAGAATTTTTATTTGACGACTTACCTAAATTATTTCAGTCCATGCAGGTCGGTACTGATCGCATTCGCGAAATTGTCACCTCTTTGCGGAACTTCTCGCGTTTAGATGAAGCTGACTTCAAAGCAGCAAATATTCACGAGGGCATCGACAGTACATTAATGATTTTACAAAACCGCTTGAAGCCCTCAGCCGATAGCCCCATCATTAATGTGATCAAAGACTATGATGATACGTTACCTCTGATAGAATGCTATCCCGGTCAGTTGAATCAGGTATTTATGAATTTGCTCTCCAATGCCATTGATGCCTTAGAAGAGCGAAACACCAAAGCTATTCCCGAAGCGATGCCTGCGACGGGCCACGCCAATGGCGCAAATCCCAGCGAAATCCGAATTTCTACCTCCCAGCTTAATAAAAACTGGATTGCCATTTGCATTGCTGACAACGGACTTGGCATTGATGAAAAGTTACTCTCTCGATTGTTTGATCCATTTTTTACCACCAAGGTTGTTGGTAAAGGCACAGGATTAGGGCTTTCTATTAGTTACCAGATTGTCACAGATAAACACAAGGGCAAGATATACTGCCAATCTGAACCTTGGAAAGGTACAGAGTTTGTGGTTGAGTTGCCAGTTCGTCAGGCCAAAACTTGAAGAAGTTAGGTAGAGCAAATCACATCACAGATATTAATACTGCTTTGTTAAAAATATTCGTAGGTTGGGTAACGCTTAAGCTCAACCCAACCTACACATTTTTATTTTTTAGCCAAAACCTACGCAGTATTGTGACAGATACAAGAAATTGTCAATCGTTTTTGGTCAAATTATTTCAGATAAATTCAGCATATTTTAAGTGAATTTACTCATTGTTTTTTTGTGGACTTTATGGGACTCTCCTTAATATCCAATAAAATACATTAATTTGATAGGTTTACCGTTGTTTAAGAAAAACCAAAAAGATGAAAATCTCTGTAAGACTGATATGCAAACAGGCACAGTTGACTAGGGACGCGGCATCAGCAAGATTTGCTGAACCCAAAAATTGCGTAGGTGCAGCCCAACCCAAGCATCGCTATTGGGAATTAATCTGATGTCTCAGAGTAAATCTGTAGAACCCGCTTCAGTCCACAGTCGAATTCTTGTGCCTCAGCGGTATAACAGACAACCTGTAATTTCTCGACTGGTGTCTCGTTATGGTTTAACTGTCAATATCAAAGCTGCCTCCCTGACATCAGACAGTGACAGCGATGGCTGGTTTGATTTGGAACTTTCAGGAAATCCTCAAAAACTGACAAATAGCCTATCTTACTTGCAAGGATTGGGAGTGAATTTGCTGCAACTAGCGATCGCTAACCAAATTCAACCCAACCCACACTCTTTACCTTTCCCAAATCCAGCTAGCAAACTGAGTCCCAAAGATTCTGCATGGCTGACAAATAAATGGCAAGAACAATTCCAGCAATGGATTTCTCTGGGTCAAACTAATCGATTGCGCTTGCAACTGTGCGTCTTAAAATCCTATTACGAAGAACCGGTGATTTCCGAGTTAGTTTCTCGTTACGGACTAACAGTCAATATTACCAGTGCGATACTTCAACCCGATACGCAAGATGACGGCTGGTTTGACTTGGATTTGTGGGGGACAACAAAGCAACTTTACTCTAGCCTAAGTTATTTAAAAAAACTGGAGCTACCAATTTGGCTGGATTTGTCTAGCGTTTATAGCGATGTCTACGACGGGCTACGCCTACGCTAATCAATAAAATCATCATTATCCAATGGCAGCATTAAATAATCGTCAAACCAATTCTCAAACCAGATTGTCACTGGTTTCTTCAGTCTATGAAAAAAGCCAAGTTACTCAGATTCGTCTGCGGATACATATTCCCAAATCCTATCTGCAAGTGCCCGTGATTTCGCAGTTAATTTCTACTTACGGCTTGGTAGTTAATATTACTAAAGCTATGCTACAACAAAATACAAATGGGCAAGGATGCTTTGACATTGAACTGCGGGGAACAGTGCCACAAATCTGTAGCGGTCTGGCTTACCTGGAATCCCTGAATCTTAGAATTGTGGGTAAGCCGAATGCTGACGGCGATAGCTGGTTTTGCTAAAATCATCTAAATTTCATAGTACCAAATTTCTTCTTCTCGCAATACAATTCGATGCAGGGAAAGACGATCAATCAAGCCCTCTTGCTCAAACTGCCCAAGAACACGAGTAATGGTCACACGAGTTGAACCGAGCATTTCTGCCAGGTCTTCATGAGTCAGACGCATATCTATTAAACGTCCCTTTTCAACTTCCGAACCAAACTTTTTGGATAACCATGCCAACAGCTTGATGAGCATAGTATCCACTTTTTTATGGCTACGAATGATCATCAATTCTTGAGCCTGTTGGATATGGGCAAGTAGAGTTTCTGTCACTTGAGTCCACTCCTCTAGAGGTAAGACTGTCGCCTCCACTTTCGTCAGACATTCCATCTGATAAGGTTCTAATTTTGACAAAGACTTACCAACGATATCTCCTGGGCCCCACAATCCCAAAGCGACGGTTGTACCATCTTCCAGATAGGTAAAAGTTCGGACAAAACCCGTTTCAATCTTCCAAAGGCCGTTTTGATGCTCTGGCAGAAATGACCTACGGGCAAAAATTTGCTTAGTATTATTACTGTTTAAGCTAGACAAGCTTGTGTACAAAAGTACCATATTTTATAAAGCTATTCTCCGATAAACTAACCGTAGTATTATATTTATATCAGGTTCTAAGAACCTATGGGTATTTTAAATAGGGGAGATGAGGGAGCAGGGGAAGCAGAGGGAGAGAAGTATTGCCCAATGCCCAATACTTCGACTTCTCTACGAGACGCTGTTCGCGTTCGCTCAGTACAAGTGCCCAATGCCCAATACCCCATTCCCTAAATTAAATTCCTGCACCATCAAGAAAATCTTCAATCATCCCATCAGAATTTTCGCTCTTAGGGTTGTCGGTTGATTCGTCGCCAAGCTCAGTTAGGGACAAACTCGATTCTTCCAACTGCTCGAACTGTTTCTCTAGAGCCTTGACGCGTTCAAATAAAGCGCGGATTACTTCAGCTTCTACGTCGCGGACTTTATCATGATCCAGAACATTGCTCCCCAAGTTGTTCTGACGAGTCACGCGTCCTGGAATGCCAACAACAGTAGTGTTACTGGGCACATCTCGTAGCACCACAGAACCGGCTCCAATTCGGACGCGATCGCCAATTTGAATATTTCCCAATACTTTCGCACCCGCTCCCACAACTACATGAGAGCCTAAAGTTGGATGGCGTTTGCCGCTTTCTTTGCCAGTTCCGCCAAGGGTGACACCTTGATAAATCAGAGCATAGTCGCCCACGATCGCAGTCTCACCAATCACTACTCCCATCCCGTGGTCAATAAACACTCCCTGGCCAATTAATGCCCCAGGATGGATTTCAATCCCGGTTAAAAACCGACTAATATGAGAGATAAACCGAGGGATGAAGGGAATTCCAATTTTATACAGCCAGTGTGCCAATCGATGGCATATTAGCGCCTGGAGTCCAGGGTAACAGAACAATACTTCTAGCCAGTTACGGGCTGCTGGGTCACGCTCAAAAATGGTTCGCAAATCAGTTAGTAGCATACTCTGTTGGGGTTTTCGTTGGTAAGTGAGGCTCTGAAAACAGAAACTCAGGATAATTCCCACAAAAAGATCCAGTTATTCATGGGAATTGTGTAGGATAATAATCTACGGTAAGTCGATAGCGTATAGTGCATTTGTGGGTGGTAAGTGGGATGCTATCACATTCCACACTTGGAAAAAATTAATTTCGCATAAACTGCGATAAGTCCCTCAATTCACCGTAGTATATTGAGTACAGTCTTGAATAGCCAAAACTACGCTCTCTTGGATCTGTCTTCCAAAGTGGAATACGCGCTGCTGGCACTCTTAGAGCTGGCAAGCCACCACGGAAAAAAACTTCCTATAACCATGAGCGAGATCACTGCCAAGCAACCCATACCTGAACGCTATCTGGAACAAATTTTGACCAACCTCCGGCGTGCTGGTGTGGTGCAGAGTCAACGCGGCTCTAAAGGAGGTTTCGTTTTAGCTCGTGAACCTTGGCAGATTACAATACTTGAAATTGTCACTTTGGTTGAAGGTGAGCGGAAAGAGAAAGATACCTCTGACTCTCCGACTCTAGAAAAGACTCTGGTATATGAAGTTTGGGAGCAAGCTAACGCTGCCTCAATTGAAGTTTTGGGTCGTTATACACTCCAAGACTTGTGCGAGGAAAGAGAAACTCGCGCCCAGCAGAGTCCAATGTATTATATTTAGACACGACGGAGTACCCACATGCGGATAGCGAAAGATATCACAGAGTTAATCGGACGAACTCCTTTAGTTCAATTAAACAAGATTCCCCAAGCTTCAGGAGCGGTTGCTCGGATTGTGGTGAAGCTAGAAAGCATGAATCCAGCATCTTCTGTGAAAGACCGGATTGGCGCGAGTATGGTGGAAGCGGCAGAAGAAGCAGGCTTGATTCACCCTGGAAAAACTGTTTTAGTAGAGCCGACTTCTGGAAATACAGGAATTGCGCTGGCGATGGTGGCAGCCGCCAAGGGTTATCATCTCATTCTAACGATGCCTGACACAATGAGCCACGAAAGACGATCCATGCTCAAAGCTTATGGCGCTCAATTAGAGTTAACGCCAGGGGTAGAAGGGATGCGAGGAGCGATCTCTCATGCAGAGGAGATTGTAGCTAAAACGCCCAATGCTTATATGTTGCAGCAGTTTCGCAACCCTGCTAACCCGAAAGTTCACGCCGAAACCACCGCTGAAGAAATTTGGAATGATACCGATGGAGAAGTAGATATTCTCGTGGCGGGAGTGGGTACTGGTGGGACGATTACGGGAGTTGCAGAAGTTATTAAAAAACGGAAGCCGAGCTTTCAAGCGATCGCAGTTGAACCAACCAGCAGTCCGGTATTAACAGGTGGTAAATCAGGGCCTCACAAAATCCAGGGTATTGGCGCAGGATTTATCCCAGCAATTTACCGTGCGGAACTAGTAGATGAAGTAATTCAAGTAGCGGATGAACAAGCGATCGCTTACAGCCGTCGCCTCGCAAAAGAAGAAGGATTACTATCGGGTATTTCTACTGGCGCTGCTTTATATGCGGCTATTCAAGTAGCACAACGGCCAGAAAATGCAGGTCGCTTAATCGTGATGATCCAGCCTAGCTTTGGTGAACGCTACCTCAGCACCTCACTCTTCAAAGACCCAGAGGAGAATGAATGGTTGAGTAAAGTTTGATTCCGCATACCAATTTTGGATTTTAGATTTTGGATTTTTAATCTAAATCAAAATCTAAAATTGGCTTGGTTATCTACTAGAATTTTCGCCAATTTCATCAGCAATTTCATTCTTTTTCACCAAAATCATCAAACAGAAACAACTAGCAGCTAGCTTTATTAAGCTTAAAGCTCCACTTTGTAATACAATATAAGCGCCTAATCCTATAAGAAAAAAAGGCACAAGATTATTAACGTAGCGAGTCAATATATCAGCGATGACTCTGTTGTTAATTAATTTGTATGCAGTGTAACACCAAATTCCTAACAAGAGAAAAAATAATCCGATAATTACTAAAAAAGTCTCTAAGTTGCTGCTAGCAAATAAAGGCACATAGACACTAATATTATCGCTACCATTGGCAATTGTAACGGTTGCCACACTATAAGCTTGGGGAGAAAAAAAACTAGTAATTGTTGATGCTTCAGTTTCTTCTGTTGCAGCTACAACTTCTTTTGATGAATCTTCTTCCTGATTCACTAAGCTACTGATACCTATAGACATTGGTAGTAAACCAAGTAATCCAATCCAGCTTTTTGATAAAACTAATCCCCCAAATAAACCAGGAAGACTAAGGAGTAATAGAACTGTAAAACCGAGAAACTGACCAGCAACTATATGCCGAGGACGAAAGTTAGTATTTATTTGAGAAAAAAACAATAATAAAATGACAATATCATCAATATTAGTGGCAATGAACGCAATTGCCCCTGTAGTAATTGCAGTAACTAACTCGTTCATATTTTAAGAAAAACATACACATTCAAAAGCTTGCAGCAGGCTACCATCTTCGTGTTCGCATTGGCAAAGCCTCTCGTAAAAAAGCGTCCTAAAGAGAAGAAAGCAAAGAAATTCAACAACAGATACACGCCCGGAATTATTTATGTTTATCTACAATGGCAAACACTAAATCTGAATTTTTGCAATAAATCTTGTGAATCGGTGATATTCCTTGAATAATTACTTTGTCTATATTAAAGCTTAGTTGTGCCAGAAGGTTAATTTGGTATGGTTGTAAATCGTAGATTCTAAAAATCCAGCATGAGTAAGCTAGGGACAGTCTTCAGTGAAGGGATAATTGCCTTCATAGCCACTAACATAGATGACATCATTATCTTATTAATATTTTTTTCACAGGTAAATGTTAATTTTCGACGGCGGCATATCTTACTTGGTCAATATCTAGGTTTTGCAGCCATTATCATCGCTAGCTTACCAGGATTCTTTGGTGGATTGGTTATAGATCGAAAATGGATAGGATTGTTGGGACTACTACCAATCGCAATTGGTCTTCAGCAATTAGTGTTTAGAAAAGAAGAAACTATTACAGTTCAGACAGTCAGCAGTGATTTTAGGCAGTCTACACCTACTAACCCCGTATTGTCTTTTCTTTTGAGTATTTTGCAACCCCAAACCTATAAAGTGGCAGCAGTAACAATCGCTAATGGTGGTGACAATATTAGTATATATATCCCTTTATTCGCTGGTCACGATCTGGCCAGCTTGGGAGTAATTCTAAGTATATTTTTTATCATGGTAGGGGTTTGGTGTGCGATCGCTTATTTTTTAAGCCGTCAACCTACCATTGCTGATGTTTTAAGTCGCTACGGTCAAGCTGTCGTACCTTTTGTGTTAATTGGTTTGGGTCTGTTCATTATGTATGAGCGAGGTACATTCACTCTACTACCTTGGATGAGAAATTAATCAATGTTGGATGCTGGATTTGGGATTGAAAATCTCAATTTGGTTACACCTGATGAACTAATTTCCAACTCACCATCATCAAGATGGCGTAAATAATAAACCGTAACGGACGTTGCGGGGCTACCTGGCAGATTTTAGCACCTAGTAACACTCCTGGCACAGAGCCTAACCATATAGGCAGTACCAAACTCCAATCAACTGTTCCCAGGCTGAGGTGACCGAGGGCTGTAAACAGTAGTAAAATCGCTGCGTGTGAAATATCTGTACCTACTAACTTCCGTGCATCAAGGCGGAAAAATCCAATCAGCACTAGGGCAAACATTGAACCTGAAGAGACGCTAGTTAGACCAACTAAACAGCCTAAAATTGCTCCCAAAGTGATTGTTATAAATCGACCAAAGTTAGTTTCTAAGTCTAACTTTGGCAGTTCGGGTAAATTAAATTTGGGGAAAAAAGTCAATAACAACAATTGCACTAGTGCTAACACTGTGACCAGCAAAATCATCCCGCCAAGCAAACGGAGCAAGATGTTATCCAGATTATACTCACCTGTACGTTTAATGAAGTGCAAAATCCCCACCCCGAACAGTGAGCCTGGAACACTCCCAAATGCCAGCCATTTGACAACTTCTGTGTCAAGGGTTTTCTGTTCCCAATGCTTGACGCTACCAACAATCTTCATCAATGTAGCAGCCACAACATCAGAACTCACAGCGATGGAAGGCGGAACCTGAAAGACAAAAATCAACATTGGGGTGATGAGAGAAGCTCCGCCAATTCCCGTCAAACCAACGATGATGCCAACAAAGAAGCTTAAGAACGGTAGTAATAAATAGTGCATACTCTTCGGGGGTTTCAACAATTAGTTATCAGTTATCAAAGTCCTGTTGAGTCTCCCACTTCTATAAGTGAGCAACGTCGGTTAGGCTTTAAACTCTCCAAACGAAGCCTTGGTAACTGTTCACTGACTTAACTACGAGCAGCTAGAACTGAAAATCAGCTAAAGCTTCACTGCTAGAGAGCAGTAAGTCAGCCAAAATATAGCCCAGTGGTAGATAGAGCTAGTGATGGCAAGTTATTATGTTTTTCAAGGCATGAATGACACAAAGGTTATCCAGCTAAAAGTTAGGGCAGAGGATTCCTGGACAACTTAAAAACTGTCTGGAAGTTTTTATCAGCATGACAACTGGCATTTAGCTGAAACAGACTTTGATAACTGCTTATGGGTCAGTTGCTCTGCTAAAATCAACTTCTAACTGGTTTTTCTGCGGTTTTACATGTAAAAGCACGTAAGGCTATGCACTTACCGTATTTTACTAGTAAGCATGATTAAACGTCCAGCGTATTGGTGTTGTATATCCCTCGATTATCTGGATAAAACTCCGTAGCAGGTTGGGCTTCTTAGAAATGGCTGCTAAAAAAAATACCTAAATGAGTACGAGATTTACATATACTTGCGATCGCTCTTGAGCAAAACTTGGCGATTTACTCAAATTGCCATCAGTCCAAGTAGTGCCTGTGAGTCACAAGCTTAGGCGAGGAAATGCCGAAAATGATTAGAATAATCAAGGTCAAATCCGATTCCCTCCTCTGTTCACTCATGGAAAACTTTGTTTTTTACAACCCAGTCAAAATCCTGTTTGGCAAAGGTCAAATCGCCAATATTGCTGCTGAAATTCCTGTTGATGCCAAAATTCTCATTATTTACGGTGGGGGTAGCATCAAAACTAACGGCGTGTATGACCAGGTAAAGTCTGCATTGGCTGGACGGAATGTAGTTGAGTTTGGTGGGATCGAACCCAATCCTCACTTAGAAACCCTATTGAAAGCGGTTGAAATAGTGCGGAATGAGGGCATAGACTTTCTACTTGCTGTCGGTGGCGGTTCAGTTCTTGATGGTACTAAGTTTATTGCTGCTGCGGTTCCCTTTGTCGGCGATCCTTGGGATATCCTCGCAAAGAACGCACCTGTAAAGGCTGCTGTGCCCTTTGGTACAGTTTTGACTTTACCTGCAACCGGCTCGGAAATGAATACGAACTCGGTTGTTACTAAGTGGGATACTCAAGAAAAATTACCTTTTAGCAGTCCTTTGGTGTTTCCCCGCTTCTCGGTTCTCGACCCGGAAACAACTTTTTCCCTACCTGTACGGCAAATTAGCAATGGAATTGTTGATGCTTACACCCATGTGATGGAACAGTATTTGACTTTTCCAGTCAATGCACCACTACAAGACCGGATGGCTGAATCAATTTTGAAAACGCTAATTGAGGAGGGGCCAAAAACCCTGGCGAATCCCCAAGATTACGATGCACGGGCTAATGTGATGTGGTCTGCAACGCTAGCACTCAATGGGCTAATTGGTGCAGGAGTCCCCCAAGATTGGGCAACTCACATGATTGGGCATGAATTGACAGCACTACATGGTTTGGATCATGCTCAAACTTTGGCGATTGTGCTACCCAGTACTCTTTCCATTAGGCGCGATCGCAAATGGCAAAAACTCTTACAGTATGCCGAGCGAGTTTGGGGGATTGTCGATGGTAGTGAAGAAGAACGGGTTACTGAAGTGATCGCTAAAACTCGCAATTTCTTCGAGTCTGTTGGTGTACGCACGCGCTTATCTGATTATGGTGTTGGACTTGATACCATTCCTGTAATTATTGAGCGTTTTGAAAAGCGCGGTACTGTAGCTTTGGGCGAATATAAAGATGTTAATTCTCAGGTAGTCGAGCAAATTTTAACTCTCTCAGCATAAGGATTGAGGATGGGGCATTGGGAAAACTCTTGCCAATGCCCCATCCCCAATTCAGAACTCAGCGCTAAAAAATACTTGACTTTTAAGCAATTATCGTGATTAATTAAATCAGACTAATCGGTCGGTAATATTTTATTTACAGCAATTTTCAATTCAATAAATTACACCAATCCCTACTCTAAAAATCGCTGTAATGACCAAAGGCGAAGAAACAAAAACCAGAATTCTCCATCAAGCAGCCGAACTGTTTAACCAACAGGGGTATGCAGGCTCATCGATGTCAGACATCATGCGTGTTACTGGATTGCAGAAAGGAGGAATTTACAATCACTTCCAAAGCAAAGATGATCTGGCGCTACAGGCTTTTGACTTTGCGATCGCTCGCATCAAACAGCATACTAGATTTGCTTTACGAAGCAAACGCCACGCAGTAGAACGCCTGCAAGCAATCATTAGCGTATTTAGTAGCTTTGTAGAAAATCCACCTATCAAGGGAGGGTGTCCACTGCTGAATACTGCTGTGGAGAGTGATGATGCTCATCCGGCGTTGCGAGAACGTGCTCAACAGGCGATGAATTCTTGGCTGCATCTAATTCGCAGAATTATTGAAACGGGAATTGAAAAGGGTGAAATTCGCCCGGAAGTGAGTGCTGATGAAATCGCTACTATCATAATTGCAACGCTAGAAGGAGCCGTAATGATGAGCAAGCTTTATGGAGATTCAATTCACATGCACAGGGTAATTAATCACCTGAATCAATACTTGGAAACTTACCTTTAAATGTATGGCACAAATCAAGGTATATAGTTTGGCAGATAAATTGAATCCTGTTAAAACAGAGCTATCAAATATAATCCATGCCTCTGTTATTGAGGTTTTACAGCTTACACCCGAAAAAAGATTTCACCGTTTTTTCCCACTGAATAAATCAGACTTTTTCTATCCATCTGATAGATCAGACAATTATCTGATTATTGAAATTAGTATGTTTGAGGGGCGCTCGGTGGAAACAAAAAAACAGTTGATTCGCCTGCTGATTAAAAATATTAGTGAAAAGTTGAATATTTCTGTGTACGATATTGAAATCACAATTTTTGAAACGCCGAAATATCACTGGGGAATTAGAGGTTTACCTGGTGACGAGTTAATCTTAAACTACAAAGTAGAAGTTTGAAACTCTTATGAGAAAGGGGTTATTAGGCAATTAATACTGACCCATACTTAAAAGAGGTGAATAATTTTACGCTTTTACAGACCGAGCGGTTTTAAAGCAGAATTTATCGGGAGAAATAATGTTAGCAAATAATAACTCGCACAGAAAATTAGAAGTAGTATTGGCAATTCCTGTAAGAACATACGACATTGACTTTATGGGAATCGTCAGTAACATTGTGTATATTAGATGGCTAGAGGATTTACGTTTAAAGTTTTTAGATGAACATTGGCAACTCAATCAACAAATTGAGCAAGGATATACACCGATTTTAGCTGGAACAGAAATTGCATATAAACGTCCGATAAAGATTATTGATCAAGTAATTGGACGTTTATGGCTGAGTAATTTAGGACGCTTGAAGTGGACTGTACAAGCTGAAATTTTATCTAACAATGAGTTAGCAGCAGTAGCTACCCAGAAGGGTGGTTTTGTCAGTTTGCAAAATAATCGTCTTATTGCCATTCCAGAGGAATTACAAAAGAAATATTTACAGTCTCAACAAGAGATGCAGAAAATTTAACAATTAGGAATACCTTTGATATTTTTTTGAGTTATTACAGACCCCTCCGTTTTTTTTATGAATAACCGTATTAATTTACTTTTGAATAAAAATCTATGTTGAGGATAAATAAGACCAGTATCAAGTTAACTTTACAGATACTACAGAAGCGCGGTTAGTTGCAGTTTATCAACATGGTAAACAGAAAGGGGAAGAGTTTGTCGAGCATCTTACGAAAGTTTCCGCAAGCTATCACTGATTTAAGTTGTTATATGTTTAAGAACATGAGGAGTGGGAAAATTTCTCTTCGTCACTCCTCATCAGCTACTCCTTACACTTGCTTCAAGTACAACAGTTTACTGATGCACTAAACCTCTAACTAAAGATGCACATTATTGTTAAATAAGGAGGTATTTATCTAAACAGTTCCTATGGAGATACAATAGTCACGCAGTATAGATTGATCAAGCTTATTGCTAGTTGTCAGCTATCATTAAACCGACGTTAACCCATTTTCAAATAAACCAATTTACTTAGCATCAGCCAATATGTTTTTGATGTCTTCTAGTTGTACAACTCCTGAAGTAGTTGGACTATTAATGACAAAGAAAGGTGTTCCAGAAACAGCCAATTTTTCAGCTAGCTGGATATCTTTTTTAATTGCGGGAGTAGCAAGAGTCAGATCGCGTTTAAATTTACCCAAATCCAGATTCAGATTTTTAGCAATATCTAAATATAACGCTTCACCCAGTTGTTTTTGATTAGTAAATAGCGCATCATGATATTCCCAAAACTTGCCCTGCTGATGTGCTGCCCAAGCCGCTGTCGCAGCAGGCAATGCTTCAGAATGAATTAAAGTCAGCGGTAAATTCTTGTAAACTAATCTTAGTTTATCTGGATACTTTTCTAACAACTGCTTCAACGTTTTATGTGCATCAGCACAATAGGGACATTGAAAATCTGAAAATTCTATTAGCACAGTTTTTGATTGAGTTGAACCTGTGGTGGGAGACTCACCAATCACTGTTTGAGGATTCGTTTTTAAATCCTGTAAAAATGCTTGCTGTCCTTGTTTGACTTTCTGTTGTTGTTGCTGCTGATAAGCTTGAACAGATTCAATAATTACCTCTGGGTGTTCTCGGATAATTTGTAATACTTGCTGTTCCAACCGTGAATCAATGGTGCTGCTAGCTTGTGCAGGAAATGACCAGGTGACAACCAAACATAATAGACCTATTGCCGCCCAAGCCCGCAGATACTTAAGTAATGGACTAAAACAATTAAAGAATATACCCATACAAAAACTCATAAATACTTCTTAAAGGGGATTCTATGCATTACTTTTTACTGATTAAAAAGATCCAGCAATCATCCCAGCAAGTAAAATAAAACCAATCCACACGTTTTGCCGGAACATCTCACCATAAACAGGGTTAGGTAAGTCTTGCTTTCTTAATCGCAGAGACTGCCAAACCCATCCGATAGTAGCAACTGCAAGGCTAATCCAGAAGGCTAAGTGCAGATGTATGACTACACCTAACCAAGCCAATAACAAGATTGTGCCAGCAAAGAAAATTCCAATAGCTAAAGGGGCATAATTCCCAAAAAATAGAGCGCTAGAATTAACACCAATGCGGCGATCGTCTTCCTTGTCGCTCATAGCGTAAACTGTATCAAATCCCAATGTCCACAGTACAGTCGCGCCCCAAAGCAACCAAGTTGGTTGGGAGATGGTTTGTGTCACTGCACTCCAGCTAATCAACACGCCAAAACCCCAAGCGATGGAAAGCACCAGTTGCGGTACGGGAAACACCCGCTTTGCGCCTGGATAAAGCAGAATTACAGGCACTGCTGCCACACATAACCAGAAACTCAGGGGGTTAAGATAAAAGGCCAAGACTGCTGCACATGCTAGCGAGACGATCGCGACTCCAATCCCAACTTTCACAGACAAGGCGCGAGAAGCGAGGGGGCGATCGCGGGTTCTTTCCACTTCTGGATCAATATCTCGATCCCATAAATCATTGACAACACACCCAGCCGCACTTGTGGCGAGAGTACCCAATACAATCACACCAACCAGAGGTAAAGGCGGTTTCCCAGAAGCTGCCAAAAATACAGCCCAAAGGGCAGGAATCATTAAAATTAACCGTCCTTCTGGTTTATGCCAGCGCAAAAGTCGGATAATTACCAGCCAAACTGGTTTCTGGGGGCGTTCTGGCGTCGTTAACATAGGATTGGGTATGGGGCATTGGGCATTGGGCATTGGGCATGGGGCAAAACAGTTCCGTTAGCGGGGCGTTTAGCCCGTGCTGAGTGGGGAATCTAACTTCTTTTGCTTTTTGTGGGGTGGGCATCTTGCCATTAGTGTCAACTTAAGGTTAAAACCCATTTGTCAACGATAGGTTTTGTTATGAACGAAGTATAAAGGTGAACTTTTTTCTGACTTTTATACGCAAGCTGGGAGTGATGCTAATAAACAAAGCATTAATAGTCCCTGAAAAAGTTCGTTTTTTGTCCCTTTCAAACCAAATTGTTAAGCATAAATACTTATTGACATAGGAAGTTTGAGCTTAACTTGACACTAATGGCATCTTGCCCGCCCGTAGGCAAAGGCGGGCAAGATGCCCACCCCACAGGATTGGATAATTTATTTGTTGGAATTCCCTCTTTGCTCCTATGCCCTATTTTTTAATTCACACATCTTTACATCTATAGAATAACGTTATTTGTTATTTGTAAAAACATAACCTAAAGTGGCAACTTTAAAGACCTTTAAATAGTCACTAGGTTAGAAACAGTAGGGTAAATATACTTAGCTCAGTTACCCTCGACCAAACTGAGTTCCGAGTAGTGAGTATTTTTTAATTTACTCAAGACTCAGTACTCAGCACTCAGTCTGAGCAAGTGTGTTGCAACAAATATCAGTGCCAGCTACCCCGACATATCACCGTTTGCCATCATTTCTTATAAAGAGAGAAAACTAGATGCTGAATTTAGTTTCGGCTAGCTGGGAGAGTGTTCCAACTCAACCACCTAAGCAAGACCGGATTATTGCTGCCATTGACCTGGGAACTAATTCTTTACACATGGTAGTAGTGAAGATTGACCCGACACTACCAGCTTTCAGCATTATTGCCAGAGAAAAAGAGACCGTGAGACTTGGCGATCGCGATCTAACTACAGGGGAACTCAAACCGGAGATAATTAAAAAGGCGATCGCAGCTTGTGGACGCTTCCAAGAAGTTGCCAAAACTATCAACGCTGAAACAATCATTGCTGTGGCAACTAGTGCTGTGCGGGAAGCCCCCAATGGTAAAGATTTTTTGCACAGAATAGAAACGGAGTTGGGTTTAAGCGTTGACTTGATTTCTGGTCAAGAAGAAGCGCGACGAATCTATCTTGGCGTGCTGTCGGGCATGGAATTTAACAACCAGCCCCACATGATTGTTGATATTGGCGGTGGTTCCACTGAGTTAGTTTTGGGCGATAGTCACCAAGCCCGCACTCTCACCAGTACCAAAGTTGGTGCAGTGCGACTGACTGGCGAATTAATCACCACCGACCCCATCAGTAACACTGAGTTTCAATACCTGCAAGCCTATGCACGCGGGATGTTAGAACGTTCTGTGGATGAGATACTAGCAAACCTCGAACTTGGAGAATCTCCGCGTTTGGTGGGTACGGCTGGTACAATCGAAACCCTAGCGATGATTCATGCACGAGAAAAGTCGGGTGTTATTCCTTCCACTCTCAATGGCTACCAATTTAGTCTTAAAGACTTGCGAGAGTTGGTAAATCGCTTGCGGAAACTGAGTAATTTAGAAAGGGCTGAGATTCCCGGTATGCCAGATAAGCGAGCGGAAGTTATCCTCGCTGGTGCAGTGATCTTACAGGAAGCAATGACCCTCTTGGGTAGTGAATCAGTCACAGTTTGTGAGCGTTCTTTGAGGGAAGGCGTAATCGTAGACTGGATGCTAACCCACGGTTTAATTGAAGATAAGCTGCGCTACCAAAGTTCAGTCCGGGAACGCAATGTTCTCAAACTCGCGAATAAATACCACGTCAACTTAGAATATAGCGATCGCGTCGCCACATTTGCCGAGAGTTTATTTGACCAAACTCAAGGTACTCTACACCACTGGGGATCTGACGAGCGACAAATGCTGTGGGCAGCTGCAATATTACACAATTGCGGTCATTATGTCAGCCATTCGTCTCACCACAAGCACTCTTACTATCTAATTCGCAATGGAGAATTACTCGGTTATACAGAAACCGAGATTGAAATCATTGCCAATTTAGCGCGTTATCATCGCAAATCGCCGCCCAAGAAAAAACATGAAAATTACCAGAGTTTGCTGACTAAACACCAGCGACAAATGGTCAGTCAATTAAGTGCAATTCTGAGATTGGCAGTGGCATTAGATAGACGACAAATTGGTGCGATCGCTCAAGTGCAATGTGAGTATTATGCAGAATTACGGCAGGTCAACTTGCTGATTTTTCCATCTCAACCTGATGATGATTGTGCTTTAGAACTTTGGAGCTTAGATTATAAAAAAGGAGTATTTGAGGAAGAATTTGGAGTAAGATTAGTAGCAACTTTAGAAAAATCTAGCATTGCTAACTTGTCTTAGAAAATAGGGGGCGTTAACGCAGTTATAGCGGTTCCCATTCAGATGCGGTACAAAATTATATCGCGAATTGTAGGGGCACGGCAGTGCCGCCCCTACGGGTGTACTTCGCTAAATCGGGAAACGCTATAAATGCACCTGCACATAGTTTGTATTCCATTCTGGCGATCGTTCATCAGTTTGAGAAGTTATATCAAGTCCGGTTAATTACTTATGATTACCGCATCCGTGCAAAAATCAGGAAAACCTCTTTCTCCC
>NZ_JABXKQ010000181.1 GCF_017114945.1 Nostoc sp. JL34 | reverse complement strand
AATCCTAATTTGCTTAAAGGAACACTTGCTTACATGTCTCCAGAGCAAACAGGTCGCATGAATAGAACGATTGATTACCGCACAGATTTTTACTCTTTAGGCATAACTTTTTATGAAATGCTGACTGATAATTTGCCATTTAATTTCACTGATCCTTTAGAAATGATTCACTCTCATATTGCCAAACAGCCGATACCTCCTCATCAGATAAACCCACAAATACCAGAGGCTGTATCTAATATTGTAATGAAACTATTATTTAAAACTGCTGAAGAAAGATATCAAAGTGGCTTAGGGCTAAAAGCAGATTTAGAGATTTGTTTTAAACAGTTATTAAATAGTGGGAAAATCGAAAATTTTATTCCTGGCAAGTTAGATAAATTTAGCCAATTTACAATTCCTCAAAAACTCTATGGACGCGAGAAAGAAGTAGCATCTCTTATATCAGCTTTTGAGCGAGTAAGCATCGGTAAAAGTGAGATGATGTTAGTTTCAGGTTATGCAGGGATTGGTAAATCCTGCTTAGTTAATGAAATTCATAAACCTATTCTCCAACGACGGGGATATTTTATTTCTGGTAAATTCGATCAATTTAAACGAAATATCCCTTATACGGCTCTAATTGAATCATTTCAAGAATTAACCCAACAGTTATTAACAGAAAGCTCTGAAAAAATAATTGTTTTGAAACAGCGACTTTTAAAAGCATTGGGTGAAAATGGTCAAGTTATTATTGATGTTATTCCTGAAATTGAAAATATTATAGGTCAACAACCACCTATACCACAATTAGGAGCAATTGAATCGCAAAATCGCCTTAATCGAGCATTTCAAAAATTTATTCAAGTATTTACTCAAAAAGAACACCCACTTGTTCTATTTTTTGATGATTTACAATGGGCAGATTTAGCTACTCTAAAATTGATTCAGATGTTGATGCTTGATGATAGCCAATATTTTTTGATGATTGGAGCTTATCGAGATAACGAAGTCATACCAACTCATTATTTGAATCAAACCTTGAATGAAATCCAAAAAGCAGGAGCGACTATAAATAGTATTATACTAAAGCCTTTAAGTCTTAGTGATGTACATGAATTAGTAGTAGATACACTTCATACTACAACAGAAAAAACAAAAACACTAGCTGAACTTCTTTTTAATCAAACTCAGGGAAATCCTTTTTTCTTGACTCAGTTGTTCCAAACTATGTACCAAGAAAAGCTATTAAAGTTTGACTTTAATAGTGGAACATGGCAGTGGGAAATAAATCAAATTCAGACCATTGGTATTACAGATTACGATGCCCTAGAATTAATTGTAAGAAATATTAAAAAATTGCCTCAAGAGACACAACAGGTCTTAAAACTAGCTGCTTGTATTGGCAATCGGTTTAACATAGACATTCTAGCAATTGTAAATGAAAAATCTCAGTCAGAAACCGCCTCTGAATTATGGGAAGCACTTCAAGCAAGCCTAATTTTGCCCTTGAACGATAACTATAAAACTCCACTATTTTTTGAAAAAGATATATTTACATCCTTAGAATCTCAAGAATTAAAAATTTCATATAAGTTTTTCCACGATCGAATCCAGCAAGCAGCTTATTCCTTGATTCCAGAATCGCAAAGAAAACAAACTCACCTGAAAATTGGGCAATTAATACTAGAATCTTACCAAACAGAAGAAATTGAAGAAAATATATTTAATATTGTTAATCATTTAAATTTTGGTACTGAATTTATTTGTGATCAATATCACAGAGATCGGTTAGCAAGATTAAATCTTATAGCTAGCCAAAAAGCAAAAGCATCATCAGCTTATGAAGCTGCTCTTAGTTATTCAACAGTTGGACTAGAATTACTGACACTATCGAGTTGGCAAAATAATTACGATTTGATGCTAGCACTTTATCTAGAAAGCGTAGAATTAGAGTACTTAAATACTAATTTTACACGCGCAGCTATTCTAACAGAAATTATTCTAGACAAAGCTAGTAATCTGCTCGATCAAGTCAAGGCTTATCAATTACAAATCCAGTTTTATATGGCTCAAAATCAGATGCTTAAAGCCATTGATACTGGACTAGAAGCGATCGCAAAGTTGGGAATTTCTCTGTCAGCGACGCCAAATAAGCAAAGTACTATAGCAAATTTACCTCAGCTTCAAGATTTAGAAAATTTTCCAGTTGTAAAAGATCCTTACATATTAGCAGCTTTAAAAATCCTTGTTACTGTTGGTGGTGCTGCTTTTATTACTGACACAACAGGGACAACTTTTCCCCAGATCATCTTGACTGTTGTCAATCTCTGTATTGAACACGGTCATTCAGCTTTGGCTGCTGCTGGATATTCTTGTTATGGCATGGTGTTGTGTAGCTATCTAGAAAATATTGATGCTGGATATCACTCTGGTCAAATAGCTTGGCAGATATTAGAGCAGTTTCAAGCTAAGGAACTCAAAAGTAAAGTATGCGCCCCATTTTATGGTTTTACTTTTCATTGGAAAGAACACCTTAGGGGAAGTATTGCTCCTTTACAAGACGCAATTCAGAGCGCGTTAGAAATTGGAGATTTAGAATACGCTGGCTATTGTTCTATCCACTATTGCGGTCATATATTTTTTAGAGGAGAACAACTAGAATCAGTAGTTCAGCAGCAAGCATCATATATAAATTTGCTACAAAAATTTAAACTAGATTTTCCGATAAACTACATTAGAATCTGGCATCAATTGACATTAAACTTGCAGGGAATGTCACAAGATAAATATTATTTGGTTGGTGATAGTTTTAATGAAGTAGCAATGTTGCCATATCTACAGTTTACTAAAAATGTTACTTCTTTATTTGCTGCTTATGTTGCCAAAATGATTCTCTTTTATTTATTTAAAGATTATACTCAAGCACTTGATAATGCCAAATTAGCTTCAGAATATATAAGTAGTGTTATGGGGATGATTACAGTTAGTATACACAACTTTTATTATTCTTTAGCTCTGATTAGCTTATATCCAAATGTTGAACCTAATACTCAACAAGAATATATGGCTGCGATTAATATCAATCAAGAAAAAATGCGGATATGGGCTGGTCACGCTCCTGCTAACTATCAGCATAAATATGATTTAGTGGAAGCGGAAAAAGCGCGAGTTTTAGGGCAAACTTTTGTAGCTATGGAGTATTATGAACTAGCTATTCAAGGAGCCAAAGAACAAGGATATCTTCAAGAAGAAGCACTAGCCAACGAGTTAGCAGCAGAATTTTACTTTTTCCGTGGTAGAGATCAGCAAGCTATCTTCTACCTGAGAGAATCTTATCATACTTATATACGTTGGGGAGCGATAGCAAAAGTCAGTGATTTAGAGTCAAAATACCCAGATTATTGCCCATTAAAAACAAATCAGGAATCATCGAGTTTAAAGACTAGCTTACGAACTACTTCAAGCAAGATAAATAATTTGGCATCTTTTGATTTATCTACAGTTTTTAAAGCTTCGCAAGCTATTTCTAGTGAAATTATGCTAGATGGGTTGCTATCTAAGTTGATGACAATTGTTATGGAGAACGCTGGAGCACAAACTAGCTGTTTACTTTTAGATAAAGATGGTCAAATGGTAATAGAAGCATTTGTAGGAGTTAACAAAAGTGAGATGCATTTGGGAACCTCTATCTCTTTAGAAAATAGTTTATATATACCCATATCTATACTCAATTATGTGATGAGAACTAAAGAAAGTGTAGTTATTGGTGATGCTAGCTTTGAAGGAAAATTTACTAGCGATTCTTATATTATTCAGAATAAATGTAAGTCAGTTTTATGTACACCCATAATTCATCAAAGTAAACTTATCGGAATTCTATATCTGCAAAATAACTTAACAACGAATGCATTCACTACTGAACGTTTAGAAGTTTTAAAAATTCTGGCCTCTCAAGCTGCTATTTCTATTGAGAATGCCAAGCTGTATACTAATCTATCTAAACTAAATGATAATCTGCAACAAGCTAACCAGCAATTAGATAATTATAGCAAAAACCTGGAAATAAAAATTGAAGAAAGGACACAAGAATTACATGAAAAAAATGTGCATTTGGAAGAACAAGCAGAAAAGTTAGAGGTGACATTAAAGCAACTACAAACAACACAGTTACAGATTATTCAAAAAGAGAAAATGTCTGGCTTAGGTCAATTAGTTGCTGGTATAGCTCATGAAATTAATAACCCAATTAATTTTATATACGGCAATATTTCTCATACTAGTGAATATATTAAGGATATGTTACATCTAATAAAAGTTTATCAAAAAGTATCACCCAATTTGAATCCTCAAATTCTGGCAGAACAAGAGGATATAGATTTGGAATTTTTGCTTGAAGACTTACCAAAATTGCTATCTTCAATGAAGGTTGGAGCCGATCGCATCCGCCAGATAGTTCTGAGCTTACGTAACTTTTCCCGTTTGGATGAAGCAGAAATGAAGGCAGTTAATATTCATGAAGGTATTGATAGCACCTTACTAATATTGCAACATCGGCTCAAAACGGAGTCAGTCAATTCTAAAATTAAAATTATTAAAAATTATGCTTCTTTACCATTAGTAGATTGTTATCCAGGCCAGCTAAATCAAGTATTTATGAATTTATTAGCTAATGCTATTGATGCTTTGGAAGAGTATAACTATCAGCATTCATTGAAGGAAGCTGAACTTAATCCAGGTTATATCAAAATAACTACTGAATTGTTAGAGCAAAATCTCCTAGCTATTCGCATTGCTGATAATGGTTATGGTATGACACCGGATATACTTTCTCAGATTTTCAATCCTTTCTTTACTACTAAACCTATTGGAAAGGGTACTGGTTTAGGATTATCTATTAGCTACACAATTATCGTAGAGAAACATGAAGGTAAAATCAGTTGTCAGTCAGTACCAGGACAAGAAACTGAGTTCATAATTGAACTTCCAGTACATCAAAAATAATCTAAATTAGTCAAAGTAATAAATTTAATCTAAAGAAATCATCATGATTAACAATTCTCAACATAAAAATATTTATAATATTTCAATTTCAGAAGTCTTCATGGCTTTGGTAACAGGAACTATATTAAATGAACCTTTTGAACCTTCAAGAATTGGGAAAATATCACGATTAACAACTACACAGAGAGATTTATATCTGGATAATATGCTCCATCCAGATAGTACTATTTTTAGTTTAGGCATTTCCGTAAAATTATCACAAAATATAGACAGATTTATTTGGGAACGAGCAATAAAAATAGTATGTCAACAAGATGATATTACTAAAACCAGGTTCATTTTTTATAAAGGAGAACCTTTTCAGTTTGTAGACAACAATGTTGATGTTAATTTTGAATTTATTGATTTAGTAATTAATCCTAGATATTTCAATAGTTTACAACAATTTATCGAAGAAAAAATTAAAAATAAGCTCGATTTACAAAAAAGTGATTTATTTAAAAATGTCTTACTTAAAGATGAGCAGGGTAACTATACAGCTATTTTAGGTGCACCTCATATTCTTTTTGATGGATATTCTGGGAAAGTTTTTTTTGAAAGAGTTGCAAAAGTATACCACTGTTTAAAAATAGGTAATAATCATCAAAATTTTGAGGGAAATTCTTTTCATGATTTTATTAACGATCATGTGACTCAATTTGATACTCCAGAGATTCAGCAGTATTGGCTAGAAACTTTAAGTAAGGTTATTCCTATAATCTCTTATATCAAAATAGAAACAGAAAACAAGGCTAAATCAAGAAAAGTACAAATTGTCGGAAATGATTTAGCACAAATTAGGAAATATTGCCAAGTAAAAAAATGTAGCGTTCCTATATTTTTTAGGGCTGTTTATGGCATTTATTTAAGTAAGTATTTACAAGCACCAGCAGATTTTTTATTTTATGATATTTTTGGAAAAAGAGATGAAAATTATCTTAATGTTTTAGGTTGCATTTACCAAATAGTTCCTATTATTATACCTCAAAAAAGTATTGAAAATAAATCAAGTATAATCGATTATATTTTATACATTAATAAGTATCGTAGAAACCTAGGTAATCTCCAAAATATTTCAGTTCTTTTACAAAATAACTATTTAAAAGATGAACAATTAAAATTTTTCTATAATTTTTATAACTTCAGTATCCTGAATATTCCTTTTGCTGAAAACTGTTCTCGATTAACTGTCCATAATTCTTTTGCCGAAAACGAGGTTCATCTTGTAATTAACGATTTTAATGATAGTTTAGAAATAGAAATATTTTACAATCACAAATATTTTGCAGATATAAATTCTTTAGAGAGATTGCTCTTTATAGCAAATCAAGTTAGTCAAGGATGTGAGTATTTTCATCAACTGAATATATTGCTAGAAAGTGAGCAGAAAGAATTAGTAGAAACTTGCAATGATACTAGTAGGGATTACGCATTAGATAAATGCGTTCATCAACTGTTTGAAGCGCAGGTGGAGCGATCGCCAGATGCTGTAGCAGTAATCTCTAAAGAGGCACAGAAGCACGAACAATCTTCACTCACTTACCGAGAGCTAAATCAGCACTCTAACCAGTTAGCACACTACCTGCGATCGCTAGACGTGAAACCAGATATGCCTATAGGAATCTGTGTAGAGAGAACCCTGGAAATGGCGATCGCAGTTTTGGCAGTTCTCAAAACTGGCGGGGCTTATGTACCAATGGATTCAGCGTATCCTAAAGAACGCCTAGCCTTTATGCTTGAGGATACTCAAGTATCAGTATTACTTACTCAACAACAACTATTAACAGAGCTTCCCAAAACCAAAGCACAGATTATCTGTTTAGATACCGATTGGGACAAGATAAGCCAATACAGTCAGGAAAATCCTTCTATCGAAGTAACAGCAGAGAATTTAGCCTATATCATCTACACTTCTGGTTCTACAGGCAGGCCGAAAGGCATCTGTTTAGCTCACCGTCCTTTAGTGAATTTACTGCAATGGCACTTAAACTCACTATTAACAGGTGTACGTACCTTGCAATTTGCATCTTTGAGCTTTGATGCCAGCTTTCATGAGATGTTTGCTACTTGGGCTTCGGGAGGAACTTTGTTTCTCATCTCAGAAAACTTGCGTCGGGACACTACAGCTTTAGCTCGCTTTATTCAGACCCAAGAGATTGAAAAAGTTATCCTGCCTGTTGTCGTACTACAACAAATGGCAGAAATGGCTGTATCTCACTTGGAATTATTTACTAGTTTAAAAGAAGTTACTACCACAGGTGAGCAACTGCAAATCACCCCAGCCATTGTCAAATTATTCAAATCGCTGCCACACTGCTCATTTCATAATCACTACGGGCCATCAGAAACCCATGTGGTAACGGCTTTGACATTAGATGAAAATCCTGATTTCTGGCCAACTTATCCCTCTATAGGTCGTCCCATAGCTAACACCCAAATCTACATCCTCAATGCAGAGTTAAAGCCAGTTCCTATAGGTGTTCCGGGAGAGCTTTACATTGGTGGCGATAGTTTAGCTAGGGGTTACCTCAATCGACCCGATCTCACTACGGAACGCTTTATTCCCAATCCTTATGCAAAATCGCATCGCTTGTATAAAACAGGTGACTTAGCTTGCTACTTACCAGATGGGAATATTGAATACCTGGGTCGGATAGACCAGCAGGTGAAGATTCGCGGTTTCCGCATTGAGTTGGGGGAAATAGAAGCAATGCTGTTGCAGCATCCTGACGTGCGCGAAGCCGCAGTCATAGCGCGTGAGGATATGCCTGGGAACAAGCGCCTAGTCGGTTATATTGTTTCCAACTTGATTCCAGAGCGAGTCCCTTATGAAAGTATTTGTCGAGTAGAGACTGATGATAACCGGATAGTAGAGCTACAAACAGAGGATATCTCCAATGATGGCGTTTGTTTGGTAGGGGTGTCATTTAGTTGGGCAAGAGGTAAGCGCGTCCGTCTTTGCCTACGCTTGCCAGTGACATCGGAAGAACTATGGATAAATGGCAGCGTTGCTTGGAGTCAGGGTCAGCGGGCTGGTATTCACTTGACTCTAACGTCTACGGAAAAAACCCTGTTTCAACAAAGCATAGAGCATATTTTGGAAATCCAACATCTATGGAAAATTTTGCAGCGCACAGTGAGTGGCAATCTCCGTAGGTTTCTCAAAGAGAAGCTGCCAGATTATATGGTGCCTTCCAGTTTTGTCATGTTAAATGTATTGCCACTAACACCTAACGGAAAAGTAAATCGTCGTTCTTTGCCAGCCCCCGATCACACTGGACGGAATCTGGAGCAAGATTTTGTCTCACCTAGTACCACAATAGAGGAAGTACTAGCAAAAATTTGGGTCGAAGTTTTACGATTGGAGCAGATTAGTGTCTACGATAACTTTTTTGAGATTGGCGGACACTCACTGCTAGCGACTCAGGTAATCTCTCGTATTCGAGATACCTATCAATTAGATTTACCATTGCGACGTTTATTTGATGCACCTACTGTTGCCAGCTTGGCTGAAAGTATCGAGATAGAACTCAAGCAAAATCTGGAATGGCACACTCAAACAATCGCACCTGTAACGCGCAACCAAAACTTACCTCTTTCCTTTGCCCAGCAGCGATTATGGTTTCTGGAACAGTTCTTACCTGGCAATCCCTTATATAATTTACCGCAGACTTTTCACCTTGTTGGTCAAGTAAATTTAAGTGCCTTAGAACAGAGTGTCAACGAAATTATTCGCCGCCATGAAGTTTTACGCACCACTTTTGCTTTCTTAGATGGGCAGCCAGTACAAATTATTGCTCCTACCCTAACTGTACCTTTGCATCTAATAGATTTGAGAACGCTGTCTGGCTCGCAAAAAGACATAGAAATCCAGCGATTAACTATTGAGGAGTGCCAACGACCCTTTAACCTCAATCACGGGCCACTAGTACGAACCACCCTGTTGCAGTTAGGTGCAGAAGAATATGTACTGCTTTTGAATATTCACCATATTGTTTTTGATGGTTGGTCTGTTGGTACGTTTTTCCGAGAACTGAGACTGCTATATCAAGCCTTCGTCAATGGTCAACTTTCTCCCCTTGCTGAACTTCCGATTCAGTATGCAGACTTTGCCCTTTGGCAACGGCAATGGTTGCAAGGAAAAGTATTATCAGAGCAACTAGACTATTGGAAGCAGCAGTTAGCAGATTTACCCATTTTACAGTTACCAAGCGATCGCCCCCGACCAGCAATCCAAACCTATCGCGGGACGCGTCAACCTTTAGCACTTTCCAAATCTCTCAGCGAGACACTAACTCGCTTCAGTCAGCAGGAGGGAGTTACTTTATTTATGACGCTCTTAGCAGCGTTCCAAACATTGTTATTCCGTTATACGAGTAGCGCAGATATCCAAGTAGGTTCGGTAATTGCCAACCGTCACTATCAGGAAATTGAGAGTTTAATTGGATTTTTTGTTAACACTTTAATACTACGCAGTGATTTTTCTGACTCTCCTACTTTTCGCCAGTTGCTCAAGCAAGTGCGAGAAGTGACTTTAGAAGCCTATGCTCATCAAGACCTACCCTTTGAGAAGTTGGTAGAGGAACTAGAACCAGAGAGAGATTTGAGCCGTCATCCCCTGTTCCAAATCGGCTTTGCTCTGCAAAATGTACCCATACCAGCTATAGAACTTTCTGGTATGACCATTAACCATCGCTTAGAACACAATGGCACAGCCAAGTTCGATCTGTTCTTAGAATTATTTGAGACACCAGATGGGATTAGTGGTTGGTTTGAGTACAGTACGGATTTATTTGATGCTGCTACCATCTCTCGCATCGGGGAAAATTTTCAGACTTTAGTTGCAGGTATCGTTGCTAATCCCGACCAGAAAGTTACAGATTTACCCCTATTAACAGCTAATGAATGTCAACAATTATTAGTGGAATGGAATCAAACTCAAGCAGATTACCCTGAACAAAGTTGCATTCACCAACTATTTGAAGTGCAAGTACAGCGTGAGCCTAATTCTGTAGCAGCAATTTTTGCAGAACAGCAAATAACTTATCACGACTTGAATGCCAGAGCCAATCAATTAGCCCGTCATCTACAAACTTTAGGTGTAGGGCCGGATGTATTAGTAGGGATTTGTGTAGAGCGATCGCTAGAGATGATCGTAGCTCTATTAGCGATTCTCAAAGCTGGTGCAGCTTATGTACCTCTAGATACCGCCTATCCACAGCAGCGTTTATCCTTAATGCTGACAGACTCTCAAGTAACAGTGCTATTAACCCAACAAAGTTTATTGGAGCAGCTTCCCGAACATCAAGCTAGTATTGTCTGTCTGGATAGAGATTGGGAGGATATTGCTACCCAAGCCCAAAATAACCTGGATATTAATATCCATCCTGACAATTTAACTTATGTTATCTACACCTCCGGTTCTACTGGCAAACCAAAAGGTGTAGCGATGCCGCACCGTCCCTTAGTCAACTTAATTGCTTGGCAATCGCAAACTTCCACAGTTGGCTTTGGCAGCAAAACACTGCAATATACACCGATTAGCTTTGATGTTTCCTTCCAAGAAATCTTTGCCACCTTAACTACAGGCGGGACATTAGTATTGATTTCGGAATCAATGCGGCGTGAACCCACACAACTGCTGCAATTTCTGAATAGAGAAGGGATTGAGCGCTTGTTCCTACCGTATGTTGCTTTGCAACAAATAGCCGAAATGGCAAGAATAGAAGGCATAGTACCCTGTAGTTTGCGCGAAGTGATTACGGCTGGGGAACAGTTACGCATTACAGATGCGATCGCACATTTATTTCGCCAATTGCCTAACTGTACTCTCCACAACCAGTATGGCCCATCTGAAACTCATGTTGTGACTGCTTTTACCCTTGCAAATTCACCTACAGATTGGTCAGCTTTGCCACCCATTGGACGACCGATTGCCAACAGTCAAATGTATCTATTAGATTCTCAGTTACAACCTGTTCCTGTAGGTGTGCCTGGAGAACTCTACATTGGTGGTATTGGTATAGCACGTGGCTATCTCAATCGCTTGGATCTTACAGATGCTCGGTTCATTCCCAACCCCTTTGAAAATTCAAAATGCGATCGCCTTTATAAAACAGGTGACTTAGCTCGCTACTTGAGCGATGGCAATATTGAATATCTCAATCGTATCGATCATCAAGTGAAAATTCGCGGCTTCCGAATCGAGCTAGGAGAAATTGAAGCTTTACTAGCACAACATCCCTCTGTCAAAACAAGTGTTGTTATAGATCGGGAAGATGTACCTGGACAAAAGCGTTTAGTAGCTTATGTGGTGCAAAATCAACAATATGAGAATGACAGTAAGCTTACATTAGAACTCCGCCACTTTCTCAAACAAAAGCTACCAGAATATATGATCCCTACAGCTTTTGTGTGTTTAGAGAGGTTACCACTAACACCCAGTGGCAAGTTAGATCGTCGGGCATTACCTGCTCCCGATCAATCCAGACCCATTCTAGAGGTAGCATTAATTACACCTCATACTCCTACTGAGGAGAAGATGCTTGGTATCTGGATTAAGATACTTGGCATTGATAATGTGGGCATTCAAGATAATTTCTTTGAACTTGGCGGTAATTCCCTATTAGCAGCCCAGTTAATGATATATGTGCGAGAAACTTTTCAAGTGCAGATGCCTGTAAGATGTATTTTTGAGCAGCCAACTATAGAAGGACTGTGCCAAATAGTTGAGAAATTCCATCATCAAGGAAATGCTGCTCTCAATACTGCTATTAGTTTCAAAGCTGAAGCCATACTCGATTCAAACATCTATCCTCAAGGAGTTCTTGCTAAAGACATTAGTCAGCAGAAACATATTTTCTTAACAGGTGCTACTGGTTTTCTGGGTGCTTTCTTACTACATGAATTGTTGCAGCAAACTGAGGCGAAAATATATTGCCTTGTGCGTGCTGATAACGAAAGTGAAGGTTTGAAGAGATTGCAAAAAAACCTAGAAAAATATTTAATATGGGATGCAAACCAAAGCTCAAGAATTATTGCCATACCAGGAAATTTAGCTCAGTTTCGTCTAGGACTTTCTTTAGAGCAATTTGAGAGGCTAGCAGAGCAGATTGATGTTATTTATCACAGTGGTGCTGAAGTCGGCTTTGCTAAACCATATTCTCTAATTAAGGCGGCAAATGTTCTTGGCACTCAAGAAGTTCTGAGATTGGCATGTCACGCTCAACTCAAGCCAGTACACTATATCTCAACAATTGCCATTTTTAGCACAATTGCTTGTTTTAATGGGTTGAATGTCCTTTATGAGGACGATGATATCGATCGTAGTGAAACTTATCTTTATCAAGATATTGGCTATATACAAAGTAAATGGGTAGCTGAAAAACTTGTTTGGATTGCGAAATCTAGAGGTATCCCCATAACAGTTATTAGATCGGGATTTCTAATGGGTCATCCGCATACTGGTGTAACTAATACAGATGATTACATATCTAGATTGATCAAAGGTTGTATTCAATTAGGTAGTTTTCCAGATTTAGTCAATCAAAAACAAGATTTAATTACTGTTGATTATGCCAGTAAAGCTATTGTTCAAATATCTAGAAGAAAAGAATCTTTAGGAAATGCCTTTCATTTAGTTCCTTTGGCATCGCAAAATATTGATTTAAATAGATTATTTGAACTGATATCGACTTGTGGATACCAACTTAAAAAAGTGTCTTATGAGCAATGGACAAACGATTTAATTAATCAAGCTCGATACTCTCAGAAAAATTCTTTGTTTCCTCTCATACCCATGTTAACTGAAAAAGTCTATCAAGGGCTGACTGCATGGCAACTATATCAAAACACTCCTGATTTAGACTGTCACAACACACTTGAGGCAATTGCTGACACTTCTATCTACAGTCCATCAATGGATACTGAATTGATCAGGAAATATTTAGCTTATTTTCAAAATAGCGGATTTTTAAATACAGAATTTGATAAGATTGCTGAGAAATTTAGCTAATTGCTTAAGAAAACTTACAAACTATATTAAGCAAAACCAAATCTAGTTTGCATAATTTTAAATTATACATTTCTTGTGGGGTGAGCGAGACGGCTACCCAAGATATGCAACCCAGATTCCACACCCTGAAGTGTCATAATCGATAATTACTGAAAGAAAAAAATAAATCCTTTCTCTCAGTAAAATTACTAATTTAATTCCTGGTAATTTAGAAATTTTGGGCATAGAAAGTACCTGAAACCTTTCATAAAAAAACTCAGTACACATCTCTTCTCTCCCTATGCAAGTAAGTTCAGGAATTAAATCGGATTCCTATATGATCCGGTAAGTATCGTCTAGGCGAAGACAGATTATGACGCAAACAATTTCAATTAACGACTCTGGGCGCTTGCAACTCACACCGCTAGAAATCCCATCCCGTCTGCTGTTGGGGCCAGGCCCATCGAATACCCATCCCACAGTTCTCCAGGCGATGAATACCTCACCTGTTGGGCATCTTGACCCAGCTTTTCTCGCACTCATGGATGAAATTCAGTCGTTGCTACGCTACGTATGGCAAACAGAAAACTCACTTACCATTGCAGTCAGCGGTACGGGAACAGCCGCAATGGAAGCCACCATCGCCAATGCTGTAGAACCCGGCGATGTGGTTTTAATTGGTGTAGCTGGTTACTTTGGTAATCGCCTCGTGGATATGGCTGGACGTTATGGCGCTGATGTGCGAACCATTACCAAACCTTGGGGACAAGTCTTCAACCTGGATGAACTCCAAACTGCCTTAAAAACTCATCGTCCAGCGATTTTAGCTCTAGTTCATGCCGAAACTTCCACAGGCGCACGTCAACCATTGGAGGGGGTTGCTGATTTGTGTCGTGAATTTGGCACTTTGTTACTAGTGGATACGGTGACAAGCCTGGGTGGTGTCCCCTTGTTTTTGGATGCTTGGGGAGTTGACTTAGCTTATAGTTGTAGCCAAAAAGGGTTAGGTTGCCCACCTGGTGCTTCTCCCTTTACCATGAGTTCGCGTGCAATTGAGAAATTGCAACAGCGCCAAACGAAAGTTGCAAACTGGTATTTAGATATGTTGTTGCTGGGCAAGTATTGGGGCGCTGAACGCACCTATCACCACACAGCACCCATTAATTTATACTATGCATTGCGGGAAGCACTACGTTTGCTTGCAGAAGAGGGGTTAGCAAATTCCTGGCAGCGACATCAAAAGAACGTAGAATATCTCTGGCAAGGTTTAGAGAATTTAGGACTGAGTATGCACGTTGAGCAAGAGTATAGACTGCCAACGCTTACTACTGTCTGCATTCCAGCCGGAGTAGATGGTAAAGCGATCGCTCGCCAGTTACTCAATGAACATAATATTGAAATTGGCGGTGGTCTTGGCGAACTGGCTGGTAAAGTTTGGCGCGTCGGATTGATGGGCTTTAATAGTCGAAAGGAAAGCGTTGACCAACTTTTAGTAGCACTACAGCAGGTTTTACCTAAGTAGTTCTTGTGTAATCAGGTGCGTTAACAGTAGCTTAACGTACCTGATACAAAAGGCGATCGCGCTATGGCATTGTTTAAGAATTGAAGAAAAGCTGATACGCTATAGTTGTATTTGCTATTAATTGCTTTTTCTATTTATTCCATCAGCCACATTGTTCTTCCAAGTCTGATGACCTTGTGACCATATCTCCATGATTCGATTGGAAAATTGACGAATTTTTTCCTCTTCATTTGTTATTTGTGAATAAACACCAGCAGCTTGTAAATATAAAAACTTTTCTACTTGTAGTTTTTGTTCTACTCCTCGTGAGTGTACCCAGACTTTCTGAGAGGCTGTTTGAGTTAACAATGTGGTAGAGAGGGTAGCAAGCCCACTAATAACCGGAACAGCCCAATTTAATTGCTCAATCTTTTTACTTGCAGCGATCGCAGAAAGAATAGTTACAGTTGCAGCAAGAAAAATACTTGAATATTTGAGTCCCTGAAACCAACGTTTATGTTGAAAAGCTTCCTTTTTAAAATGCTGGATCAGGCGTTCGCATTCATCGAGGGATTCCTTCTGTTTTTGTGATAAAGGTCGGGGAAATATATCTGTTGAGTCTTTCTCACTATCTTGCTTGTTGAGGTTAACTATCTGACTTTCTTCTGGCATTTTTTTTACTACTAGGAAATATCAAACTACACATTTTGAGTTTCATCACTTTTAACCCAATCTCTTGAAGGATTCCTATAGATATTTTTAAACTCTCTAATGTTCACTGCGAGAAAAAACCCACAAACAGCAGAGGCAAGAGTATTAGGAGAGACACGATCAAAACGAGGGTTGCTGGCTCGATTTTAATGTGGTTTTTTTGTGGATCGCGCATTTGGCACTCTCTCGAACAATAAATATATTAACTAAGCCTAAAGGATGTTTACTTTTTTTCCAAGCCCAATGAGTTTAGAGATGTAAACTTTTTAGCCCATCAGCTTATTTCTTCCAAGGCAATTTAGTCCCCATTTCAGTTAATGCTGAGAAGATAAGATAGAGAATGAGTAACCCAGCAGCCGCGAAGAAAGCGAGTAAATCGTTATCCATAAATGCTCTTTGCTAAAACTTCGCTAATCATAGCGAAATCATCTAATCTTTAGCATTTTTTTGAGTCTGCAATCTTTGATCTTCTGGGTGCAAATACCAGCCATACCAGTGACGAACTGCTAGCCAAACCGCTGAAAGCAAACCCGCTAAACTAAGAGTTAGTCCGCTAAACGGTACTAATAATCCAAAAATTGGTAGCACTGCTCCAGCAATTGTAGCAACGATCACAGCTAGGGAAGCACTGCGGCTAGCTCCCAATCCCCATGTTAAAATTAGTAAAATGATAGAAATTAAAGTCCAAGCCAACTGAGCATTGATAACGCGAGCTAGATAGGTCAAAGTCAACAGACAAGCAAAGAAAATACTACCAGCGATCGCAATATTTCTAAAACTCATTGGCAGTGACAAATATAACAATAATATCCACCACAAAAATATTGCTGGTGCTAGTAATAAAAGCCGGGGAATGATGCCAGTATGACGAATGGGGTCGGTGTTAGTAAAAACTCCAAATGGATTTTTGACTGAAACATTATCGTCAAATTTCCAAGTAAATTGAGTACTACGTCCATTAACTTTAATCTCATTCGGTACAACACCACTAGCAAAATCAGCCGGAGCAAAGTTGGCAATTGCTGTGAGGCGAAAATTAGAAAGCAACTGTCCTGCGGCACTATAAACCCAGCGAGGCCCTCCTTGAGCCTGATAGGTGACTCGAAAGGTGGTTTCTTCCCCTGGTTGTAGCTGGAAGGGGAAGCCATAGTCTCCCGGATTGGTTTGTTGTAGCCTAGTACCGTTACGCTCTACTTTGTAGCCAGCAAGCAGTGTGTAGCCGTTAGGCGGTGGTGCTTCAAAAAAGAAATTATTAATATCCTTGAGTTGGTTAACTACTTTATAATCAGCAGTGTATTCCACGCGATAAATTGAACTGCGACCTGGAACATCTACGCTTTGGTCTAACTTGACTTGAATTTGCGAACCACCCAGCGTTAAGAAGCGGCTAATCTCTCGCGTATCATTGACTTTGACTATTTTGCCATTGGCTTGCGTGGTATAAGAGTATGGCTCCTGGGTAGTGTAGCGGACTTGCGGGGCAGATTGTTCGAGCTTTTCACCTGCGACACTTTCAACCACTTGGGCCACCCTTATTTGTTCCCAGTAGTGATAGCGATTGCTCAAAGTTGAACAGAGAAAAAATCCCGGTATTAACAAAACTAATACTAGAGTTAAATGCTGTAATCCCCGCAACAGTTGGGAATAATGAACAGCCCATTCACCAATGAAGATAAATTGTTCTGGCTGGCTGCGACGGAGAGAAAAACTGATCAGTGCGATCGCAACTCCCAAAGCTACGACCAAAAATACTAATAACAGTGAAGCTTTGAGCGCCTGAGTCCCAAATTTGACTAGCTCAATCGGATGCGTCAAATCTGGTAATCCGGGAATACCTTGAGCAGAAGATGACATTGGTTAATTTTTGCAGAATTTGGAGAACCAGACCAATAAAATCTCTTAAAAGTTTCTAGACAATAGTTTTATTTGATACGCGGACAGTTTAAAGAAGTGTTGCGTTGGCGTAGGCATCCCTCTGTCACTTACTTTCTCGACTGTAACTTGTCATAAACACCAAAAACCCGGTTTTTCATGACCGGGTTTTTGAGGGAAAACAATGGGGATATATTCCCCGAAGGTGAGTTATAGAAGTTCAGTATAATATCGATGCTCTGATATGTACTACCACGCTGTTGTTACCAATTCCGGAAAATTAGCTAAGAAATTTTAACTAGACTTCCTTTATCTCCCAAAATACAGCAACCTACTGGTAGCATCAGCGTGTAGTATTGATAAATATTAATTTTCCGGCTTTTACTGATGAACAATGCATTTGGTAGCTGGCAAGAATGGCTAACAGTATTCACCTATCTAAGTTTCACCGTCTTCATTATCTGGCGAGTGTTTACCGCCGAGAAGAATTAAAAAAGCTGCATATCATCTCACCAGGGCCTTTTTGCTCAAAAGGCAAAACAGTCCCACCTTCTTGAACCTTGACTCGTTTACGACAATTGTAAACCTCGGTAAGTCTTTTTACTCCATCTACGCTAACAGTTGCCCTGTATTCCCAATAATTTTTGGCACTTCGGCTAATACTGAGAATGCAAATTTGGTGGCGTAGCCCGTCGTAGACATCGTAATTGCGGCATACAGATGCAAAAGCCGGATTTACCACGCAGAAAGGTAGTATGAATAGCAACACAAATATTATGTATTTAATCCTGTTCATAAAAAATTATTTAACATTATTTGGAAATATTATTAAATTTTTAAACCCTTTGAGTTGAGCCAATTACTTTTCCTAGTTTGACAGACCAGAGATTGCAACTCCCTAGCACACAAAGCATGAGAGCAGCAACAAAAAAGCTCACAATGCTTTATGTAGCTATTTTCCGCTAAAGTTTACTAAGCTAAATTGAACCATGCCCAAACACCTCCTCTATTTTGAGGGTAAACATCTAGTGCGTCTGTTCATGTACCATACCCTAATACCAATTCGTAATATCCCGTGGGAAGCCGCACTTAGTGCGTCTATTTAATTGAGAAAGTCAGATTACATCTGGCTGGGTTTCCAGCACTTGTATCTGTAGTCTTATTTTGGAGAATTGATATAACAACAAATGTGCAAAAAAAGTCAGTCGTAAGGACGATAAAATTGCAACCAAAAACAAATTTTGAGCAATCTGGGATTACACGCTGTTTTGCAGCAATACTGCTCTTTGGTCAAGTGTGGCTACATTTACTCCAAGGAAAAACTTACTATCGCAAGATTTTGCAACATCTTGTTACCGCTGGGCCAGGTTCTATCTCTCCAGTTCTCCTTGTCAGCGGTTTTGCAGGAATGATTTTTACTATTCAAACAGCGAGGGAATTAGTGCGATTTGGGGCTGTCGATGCAGTAGGAGGTGCTTTTGCCTTAGCTTTTTGTAGAGAATTGGCTCCAATTTTGACCGCTAGTATTATGGCGGGACAAGTAGGTTCTGCTTTTGCGGCAGAAATAGGTGCAATGCGAGTCACCGAGCAAATTGATGCCCTTTATATGCTCAAAACTGATCCAATTGATTATCTAGTACTTCCTAGAGTAATTGCTTGTTGTTTGATGGTGCCTTTGATGACGATTTTGGCTTTAGTTACGGGCATCATCGGCGGAGTTTTTGCCGCATCAAAATTTTACCAAATTATTCCCGAAACATTTTTAGAATCAGTCAGAAATTTTTTACAACCGTCAGATTTGTTTATTATTTTGCTAAAAGGGTTTGTTTTTGGAGTACTGGTTGCTGTCATTGGCTGTAGTTGGGGTTTAACTACTAGAGGAGGAGCAAAGGAAGTAGGAGAATCGGCAACAAAAGCAGTTGTCACTAGTTGGGTGTCAATTTTTATTATGGATTTTTTCCTCTCTCTACTGCTATTTGAACAGCCTGCATTTTGAACCCAAATATTGAATAACAAGATTCCCGACTTTTTTAAGAAATTGGGAATCTAAGTCAAAAAGGAAGTTGTGAGTAAGTAATATTGGTTCTGAAGCGTTGGTGTTGACATAGCCTCTCGTAAAGAAGCCCGCCGCAGGCATCGCCAACTTTTTCGGGTATACTTGATCACGTTAGCGGAATTTGAGAATATATGAACTTGTAGATTAGCGCACCCAAAGCTAAACCTCCCAATGAAAAGATAGACGCAGTTGAAAAGGCTAGCCCTTCCCTAAGACCCGCTCTTTGAAAGTCTATCCTGACTAATATAGTCGCTGAAATTATGAGTAAGGTATCAAGAAATACCCGAAACCAGGCAATCATGATAAAGAATAAGAAAGCTGCTAAGACGGCAACGCCGAAAGACCTGGCATTTGATTTAAGTAAAATAGTATAGTAGTATGTCATCTTCGGCCAAGGAGCGGTCAACGTTACTATCAAAACCAGGATAGCAATTACAGTTGCCACCCACACAAACAGAGGAGCATGTGTTTCAGATATTACCCAGCCCAGAGTACTGTAACTAAGCAGTACTAGCGCCAGGGATACCCAAGGAACTCTTTTCAAAATTGACATGGGTTGATATTCCTAGTACAGGGTCAAGGTCTTATTCCATAACTAAGTGTAGTAACTAAAGACTTTATTTTGCTTGAGGCTTGCTCAGTTTCTGGTGGTGTCTTCCTCAACGATATCCCAGTATAAAAAAAAAATTTCCCCCGATATGGGTATCAGTGAGACAGGAAACCATAAGTTCTTGCAGATGAAATTATGTAGATTTTGACTATATAGCTTAAACTGGTAAGTCTATCATCATATTTCTTATAGCTTCAATCAATAGGCTGTTATGCTCTTCCCAAGAAAGCCAAACAAGTTTGTAGAGAATTGCGGTACAAAGTAGTTAAATATGTTGTTAAACATTTGTAAACTGTTAGCAGCCGAGTAGCCGCGTGTCACATCTTGTTAAGGAATTATCATGAGACAACTTGTTATTGCTGAACGCGTATGCCTCATTGGTCATATCGTGTCAAAAGCCTTTGGACTAGTAGGGATGCTACTGGTCGTACCTAATTCGGAAATAATTTTAAACTTATCGCAGGTTGGAGAAACTGCCATACAGTTAAGTATGGCTGGCGGCGGTGTAGTTGATATCATCTTGGGGACAGTAGCTGTCTCTATTTATGCTTACCGGACATTAGGATTAGGAACTTGGCTAGCATTTATGCTGCCGGCTATGTTTATCTCTTTGGGGAGTGAACTATTAGGAACTAGTACAGGATTTCCATTTGGTGATTATAGTTACTTGAGTGGCTTGGGTTATAAGATTGGGGGGCTAGTTCCTTTCACAATTCCCTTGTCTTGGTTTTATGTTGGGCTGTCGTCTTACTTAATTGCGAGAACTGGTTTGAAAGTGGCTCAAAAACCCAGTTGGGGACGCCATATTGCTGCGATAGCCGTTGGTGCTTTACTCTTCACTTGCTGGGACTTTGCTCTTGAGCCAGCTATGAGTCAATCTTCTCTGCCCTTCTGGTATTGGGAACAACCAGGAGCGTTCTTTGGGACACCTTACCAGAACTATGCAGGTTGGTTTGGTACTAGCGCCCTGTTTATGAGTGTGGCAGGATTATTGTGGAGAAATACCTCGATTAAATTAGAGCGATCGCAACTCAATCTGCCCTTAGTTGTTTATTTAACTAACTTTGCCTTTGCCGCCGGACTAAGCTTGGCATCTGGGTTCTCCATCCCTGTGTTACTCGGCTTATTGCTAGGTGTGATACCTGCTGTGGCGTTGTGGTTAAGGAGTTCAACCATACCCGCTCAAGTTACTGTTGAATCAGTAAGCAAAGAAGTATCAGTAGCAAAGGTTGAAGTTGCCTTGAAATAAGCCTATTTTGGGACTGGGGACTGGGGACTGGGGATAAGGGAGATCAAAGGCAATAACCCATACTCAATACCCAATACCCCATGCCCATGTCCATTTATTTTGTATAGTCGCGATTTTAATTGTTAAGTATTTTGACAACAGTAGACAACGCTTTGATAGTAGAAAGTGCCATTGCTCTTTTATTGCTACTTATCCAAGTACCAGCAACGGCGATTCTATTTTCACGTCTGTTAAAGGGGCCAAGACGCCATCCTCCAATAGAACCCCTACAGCCAACACCAGAGCTTTTGGGTATGGTTAGTGTCGTTGTTCCCACACTGAACGAGGCACTTCGCATTAGCCCTCTGTTGGCTGGTTTAAGTCAGCAAAGCTATGAAGTTCGGGAAATTATGGTTGTAGACAGCAAGTCCAGTGATGGCACCCGCGACTTGGTAAAAGCCTCACAGCAGAAAGACCCACGCTTTCGCCTGATGACAGATGATCCCTTACCTTCTGGTTGGGTGGGGCGTCCTTGGGCGTTGCATAATGGTTTTCTATATAGCTCAGAGGCTAGTCAGTGGTTTCTTGGGCTGGATGCTGATATCCAACCACATCCTGGTTTAGTTGCTGGTTTGGTGAAGACGGCCGAAACACAAGGCTATGACCTCGTTTCCCTTTCACCCCAGTTCATCCTCAAATATCCTGGAGAGTGCTGGCTACAACCGGCTTTGCTGATGACTCTGCTTTACCGATTTGACCCTGCGGGGATCAATACAGAGCAACCAGAACGGGTAATGGCAAATGGGCAGTGTTTTTTGTGTCGTCGCTCTGTTTTAGCTACTGTGGGTGGTTATAGCAGTGCGAGGAGTTCTTTTTGTGATGATGTCACGTTGGCACGGAATATTGCTACCCAAGGGTATAAGGTCGGCTTTTTAGATGGCGCAAAGGTGTTGAAGGTACGGATGTATGAAGGGGCGATGGAGACGTGGAAGGAATGGGGGCGGAGTCTCGACCTCAAGGATGCAACTTCTCGCTCTCAGTTGTGGGGAGATTTATGGCTACTCACATCTGTTCAAGGTCTACCCCTTTTAATTGTCATGACTTTTTTGTTGATTTCTCCCTCACTCTCTCACTCGCCCCCTCCGCTACTCCTCCTGCTGGGACTAAATTTATTCCTGCTGGTGATTCGCTTTGCTATGCTAATAGCGATCGCTCCTTCTTACGATCGCACAAGTGCTAAAGGCAGCTGGTTGTTCTGGCTTTCCCCTTTAGCTGATCCTTTAGCTGTGCTGCGAATCTTCTTATCTGCGTTTCGCACCCCACGCGAGTGGCGAGGACGCAAGTATAGTGCTGAGTAGGGAGTTTAGAGTCAGTAGTGAGGAGTTAAAAATTCAAAATTCAGCACTCAGCACTCCTTAATCCTCTTCACCTCCTACTTGATCCCCGCGTTCCAATTCCCAAAGAATTTGATTTCCTTCACGGCGTACCCGTGACACTATCCAGTTTCGCCAGCGCCATTGATCTCCCCGACTGGTAACAGCGCTGGCGTGGACATCCATCAAGTCTGCTAACTCAGAACTGGTGATTAAGTAGCCTTTTTCAGAAATTTCGTCAGCTATACGCAGAGTTTCGACCAAGCTGCGGAGTTGGGAAACCCTCATTTCTGGCGGTTTTTCATCGGTTACGGCCGCAGTTGGCCCAGTTGATGGTTCCATAACGGTTATTTCTGGTGCAGAAGTACTGATTTCTTGCGGACTTTGGTTAGTTATTCTAGAGTTTTTTTCATAATCAGCTACTTTTGCTACATTTAATTCATTTGTAGAAGGTAAAGATTTATAAAAATCTCTGGGAGATAATTGTTGTAGGGAAGGGGTTTTGCCACTGGCGTATGTGCGAGCGATCGCATCACAACGTTCGTTACCTATGTTACCAGAATGTCCTCGAACGTGTTGCCATTTTACTTGTTGGGTATTGAGTTCATCCAAGATTTCTAAAAGGTCTTGGTTTTGAACGGGTTTACCATCTGACTTTTTCCAGCCTTTCTTTTTCCAGCCTTTCACCCACTTGGTAACGCAGTTAATCAGGTATTCGCTATCGGTATGAAGGGTGATGGCTTGGGCTTGTTGAGATGTTTGCAAGAATTCCAGGGCAGCGATCGCAGCTTGCATCTCCATTTTATTATTAGTGGTATGAGGAGATGCATCGCCCATTTCGTGGATTGAGCCGTCGCTGAAGTAGACGACAACACCCCAACCGCCAGGGCCAGGATTACCGGTGCAAGCACCATCGGTGTATATGCTTTGAATTATGGGTTGGGTGGACATGTTTAGGGTATCGAACCGCGAAGGCAAGAGTTATTAGCGGCGAATTTTTTAACAATATCCAGGCTATTATACCGATCAATTTTTACTTTAGTTCTGAAATCGCTTTAATGCTGCCTCTTACTCACTCTTACTGATTACTTAGAACGATAGGCAAGGCGGAGACTTTGGATTAAAATCACCAGAGATGCGATCGCCATTAACCCGCCCCAAAACCAGTAAGGTAAAAGCAAATATCGCTGCATTTGCGCTGTATCAGAAATTCCAAGGGGGCCAGCAGAACTGCTAAATAGATAATCAAGTTGATGGTACGTACTTATACAAGCTTGTACACCCAGAAATTGAATGACAAACCCTTGTGCCCAACGAGGGGCTTTCAAGGCAATACCCAAGATTATTAAGCCCAGCAAGGGAATTGCCACCAATCCAAACCAGGAACGTACCCAAATTAATGTGGAAAACAGCAAAAAACTTCCTAAAATTTTCAAACAGAGGGTTGCTGCTGTAAAACTGCGGGAAGCCAGAATCAAAGCTGCACCGGCAAGAGGTGGCCCCATTGGCCCTGCTGCGGCGATTATTGCCGGCCCAATTGGCCCCAATGACGACCGGATGCCATAAGTTGCGACACCGGAACCATTGCTAAAAATTTGTAACTTCTGGAACTGTCCCCCTAATAGGAGTGCCATTAAGCCGTGACCCATTTCATGAAACCAAGTTGCCAGAATTGTAAATGGGTATAAGATATAATCCCCTCCTGGTACTTGCCACAATAAAGCAGTTGCGATCGCTGCTGCAACTAACCAGGTTAGCCCCATCCGTTCAACAACTGGCGGTGCTTCTTTGGTGAGCAAGGTTTCAAAATTTTTACTTGGTTCCCTCATAGGTCACTCAATTTAAGATTTAAGATGTAAGATTTTAGATTTTTTGAAAAACTCAAAATCTAAAATTGACAGTGTATTTTCATCTATCCTAATGTAATTATTGAGGGATTAGGGTTGCTAGGCAATGCAACAATTCGCACCATAAAGCGACGGCTGTAAACTATGGCGCTATCAAAAACAACATAGCCATCCGTCGCTTGTCTGATACGGTTAATTTGTTTCTCCTCCAGAATGAATGCCAGAGGATGGGGAGAAAATACTTAAACTGATGTCACAATTGATGGAGAATCAGTTAAGCAAGTTGAAAGAGGAATGTCATTAAGTCTCCTTTACCCAAGCTGATACGATCGCCTGGTCGCAAGCGATGACGGTTCCCCGGTAAAAGTGGCAAATTATTAATGTAAGTGCCATTAGAACTTCCCACATCCTCTACATAATGGGCATCTCCCTCGACGCGAATATCTGCATGAATCCGCGAGACAATTTCTGAATTGGGAAATCCTGAAACATCTATATCTGGGGGAATCCGATCATTGGGCTTACCGATATGAATCACAGAGAGATTTTGCGGCAATTCAATTAGCAGATCGGTTTGAACGTGGATTAACCGCGCTGTAACCTGCTGCAATTGCGTTCTGGCAGCAGTTGCAATTGGTGCTGGTGCTGGTGGCTCTTTTACTTCGGCTTCAGAGACTGGCGCTGGTTCCAAAGGTGGTGGAGTCGGAATACTTTGTACAGAGACTACAGGTTGAACTGCAATTGGCGCTGGTTCTGGGGGTCTACTTGGTGTAACAGGTATCTGTGGCGCTGGTTCTGGGGGAACTGCCAACTCTGTTGGTGGTAAAGATGATTCGGGGGGATGGGAATTAGTAGATTCGCCCATTCCCAAGGCATCTGGTTGTAAAAGTTCTAACAGTGGATCTGGTGGAACTAACGGCGGCACTTCTACAGGAATATTGGGAGTAACTGTTGTAGCTACTGTTGCAGGATGAACGTGTGGAACTCCTGCGGAGTGAAGATTATAGCCACACTGACCGCAGAATGCAGCATCTGCCTGCACAGTTGCCCCACAACTGGGACAATTAGTAGTTGCGGGTAACGGTGTATAGCAAGCTTCACACTGGACAGCGCCATCAGGGTTGGGATGATTGCAATTAGGGCAGACGATCATCGATATTTAACCTTTGTTCAAGATCATCATAAATATAGTTAGGACTGGCAAGCAGAGGGCGGCCCTAGCTTTAGATTCTAGCAATTACTGCTAATGGAACGATTCAATTAGACGCTTTTTAGACGAGGAAAGGGAGCAGGGAAAGATGAGGGGGACAAGGGGGACAAGGAGATATAACCAATGCCCCATGCCCAATGTCCAATTCCCCATTGTTCAATGTTGAAGTTCCAAACCTGCTGCCGCATCCAGCAGCCACCAAAGTTCTCCTTGGGGCTTAATTAAGCGGGATGGGTAAGTGAAGTCATCAGCTACAGGTGCAAAGACTTGCGCTAAAGCTGGTCGTTTATTAGCACCAGCAACCAGAAAAATCACGCTACGAGCAGAGTTGATGAAGGGGTATGTGAAACTTATCCTGGGGTTTCCGTCTTTGTTACCCACGGTAACTAGGCGATCGCGTACTTTGAGAGCCTCTGTGTGGGGAAACAAAGATGCGGTGTGTGCATCATCACCCATTCCTAGTAATACTACATCTAAGGCGGGAAACTCGACCCCAGAAGAATTGAAAAATTCTTTGAGCTGTTGTTCATACTTGGCAGCAGCCAGTTCTGGATTGGCTTCTAAAGTTGGTACGGGGTGAATGTTAGCCGCTGGGATATCAACGCGATCTAGCCACGCACGACGCGTCATCAGTTCATTGCTATCGGGGTGATCTGGTGGTACGTAACGCTCATCTCCCCAGAATATATGAATTTTATTCCAAGGCAGTTTTTGAGTAGCAATCGCTTCGTATAACGGTTTAGGTGTACTGCCGCCAGATAATGCGATGGTAAACCGCCCCCGCTGCTCAATGGCAGTTTCTAACTTGGACAGAATTAATTCTAGCGCTCGTGCAACCAGTGTCGGCTGATCCGGTAGAACTTCAACGGTTTTGTTCATGGCTTCATCATCATATTGCTGGCTTCCAGCAATACAATACCGAACTTATTACAATCCTCCTTTTTAACTTTTGAAACATTTAACATCGTGGATTAGGTAGGCTGGAAAATGTAGATGCTCATTATCACCTTTAACGCTAAGTTGTCAGTAGTCAGTCGTACTAACTACTAACTACTCTCATGATTATTTTTATTTACATCCAGTTACTTGATACTTTGTTGATTAACGCCACAAAGGATACATTTATTAATTATTATGAAAAATTAATAAAACTAATTAATCACAAACAATGCTTCCCAGTCTGCGATCGCTTCACGTTGGGCGATTAACAATTCCTGAATTCCTTTTTGGGCGACATCTAGCAATTGATCCAACTGAATGCGACTAAAGCTGCCTTCTTCGGCTGTTCCTTGAACTTCGATGATTCCCAGGTGTTGATTCATCACCACATTAAAATCTACTGTTGCACCCACATCTTCGATATAATTCAGATCCAAAAATGGCTCTCCCTCCAGTAATCCTACGGAAACTGCTGCTACCTGTCCACACAAAGGCGATCGCTCCAACACGCCCTCTTGCAACAATTTAGAAACTGCATGAGCCAACGCCACAAACGAGCCTGTAATGGCTGTTGTCCGAGTTCCGGCATCTGCTTGCAACACATCGGCATCCACAGTCAGCGTGCGTTCTCCCAGTGCCTCAAAATCCACTGCTGCGCGTAAGCTACGTCCAATTAGACGTTGAATTTCTTGCGTCCGTCCAGATAATTTCAATAATTCCCTTTCTTGGCGTTTTTGGGTAGCAGATGGTAACATTCGGTACTCAGCAGTTAACCAGCCTTTACCAGTTCCTTCAAGAAACTTCGGAACTCCCTTGTTAACGCTAACAGTACAAAGTACCTGAGTATCACCGCATCTTGCGAGAACAGAACCGGGGGCAAAGCGGGTGAAATTGGGGTGAAAGCTAATCGGACGTAGTTCGTAGGGAATCCGACCGTCAGGACGCTGCCAAGCCATTGGAGTTGCCTCAAGTTTTACAATACTGCCTTAAGATTACCTTAGTGTTGTAAATCTACTGGGGATTGGGGATTGGGGACTGGGGATTGTGAAGAATTTTTCCTAACTCTCCCACTCAGCACTCTTCAAGGAACTGAAAGCAGAGTCAAAATATTTTGCTGCACCATTTCTGGTGACTGGTCACCGTTGATGGTCAATAAACAGCGACAACGGTCGTAATATTCTAGTATGGGAATGGTGCGATCGTAGAATAGTTCTACACGGCGCTGCACGATTTCTGGTTGGTCATCTGGTAGCGATCGCCCCAAGGATCGGCTAACCATCACGGCTTCTGGAACTTGGAGATAAATTGCCCAATCTAGCTTTTGCCCTAAATCATCCAATAAAAAATCTAATTCTTCAGCTTGGAAGGCAGTACGGGGATAGCCCTCTAACACCCAATCGCAGTTAATATCTGGTTGTCTGAGGCGAATTCGGATCAATTCAACGATCATTTCGTCTGGAACTAACTCCCCTTTTTGTATATAGGGCCGTGCGTGGTAGCCTAGTTCACTCAGGCTAGCGTAAACCGAAAGAGAAGTTCGAGGATCGGCTTCTGACCATCGAAATTCCGGCAGGGTCTGATCGCCAGATATTGCTGACCGTAAAATCTCACCTGTAGAAATCAGAGGAATATCAAAGTATCTGCAAAGCCTTTGTGCTTGAGTGCTTTTCCCCGATCCTGAACCTCCCAGAATCACCAATCTCACAACAATTTACTCCTCATCCTGTCAAATTCACCATTAGCTAAATCTCTTTTGCCCAAATAACCAGCAAATCTAACATTTAGCGATTTTTAGATGTTCTGCCTAGCTTTTTTAAATAATTGGAACTGTAACTCTTATGTTTTCATTTTTACAACTCATTTCCGAGAAAAGACGAAAATTTACATCAAAATCACTCTTGACTTCAATACAAACGTAGTGTTTGACTAAGAATGCAATTTGCCAAATCCACCACACCTGTAAAAACAGATTGATTATACAGGCAAATTTGTCAGAATTACCGACAGTAATAACCCTTAATCTATTGTATTTTTTGAACTTAACTTTATGGTTGCCCAGCTAGAAGCTCAAAGTATCAATTCAACCCTAACCCTACCATATCCAGTTGAAGGACTAGTGCAAGTTTTCACTAGCTCCCATCGCAACTTTTTTACGAGCGTGATGGCTCAATCACTGAGAATAGCTGGACAAGGAACGGCTGTATTAATAGTACAGTTTCTCAAAGGAGGTATTCGCCAAGGACAGGAACGACCCATCCAATTAGGACAAAATTTAGATTGGATTCGCTGTGATTTGCCTCGTTGTATCGATACACCACATTTAGATGATACAGAAAACCAAGCATTACAAAAGCTGTGGCAGTATACACAGCAGGTAGTGTGTACGAGTAAGTATTCTCTCGTAGTGTTAGATGAGTTAAGTTTAGCGATTAGCTTTGGTTTAATTCCTGAAACGGAAGTTTTAGCGTTTTTGGCAAAACGCCCTCCCCACGTCGATATCATTCTCACAGGGCCAGAGATGCCGAAATCTCTCTTGGATGTAGCAGATCAAATTACAGAAATCCGCCGAAGTTATCGACCCTAAACAAAATACTCAATTCAGGATATCCTAGTAATTCCGTTTGAATTAACTGTGAAGTTGTGATTAAAAACGATATCTGGATTACTGAAATGGCTCAACAGGGTCTAATTTCACCCTTTGAGCCAAGTTTAATCCGAAAAGTGCAAAAAGATGAATCAGTAGCAGTTAAACATGTAATCAGCTACGGTTTATCTTCTTATGGCTACGATATACGCCTTTCATCGGCTGAGTTTCGTATTTTTCGCCACATTCCCGGAACTGTAGTCGATCCCAAAAACTTTAATCCTCAAAATCTGGAGCCAACAGCACTGCATACCGATGCTAATGGCAGTTATTTTATTTTACCTGCTCATTCCTATGGACTTGGGGTTGCTCTAGAAAAACTGGAGGTTCCTGAGAATATTACTGTAATTTGTATTGGAAAATCTACGTATGCACGTTGTGGCATAATTGCAAATCTAACGCCTGCTGAGGCTGCATGGCGAGGTCATTTAACTTTAGAATTTTCCAATTCTTCCAGCGCAGACTGTCGCATTTACGCGGGGGAAGGAGTGGTGCAATTGCTATTTTTAGAAGGCGAACCCTGCGCTATTAGTTATGAAGCAAGACAAGGTAAATATCAGGATCAGCTAGAGATTGTAACTCTAGCTAAAGTCTAAGTAACAAGGAACTAATCTTGCCTTACTTAGATCCGGCTTTGCTTACTATTGTGCGATCGCTCTAAATCATACCCAAAAATCGGAGTGCGATCGCAGGAAAAAAGCAACCTTTTTGTCTGATGAGAATTCCTATAAGTTCAATGCACTATCACTTGCCACTATCAAGATTGAAGGGTTGTACTTCTCCCTCATCGTTTATTAACGTTACAGAACTAGGTGCTAAAGATTCCAGTAATCCACTAACTTGAATTATCAACGGCACCAAATAGTCTGGACGCGTACTGAGTGTATCCAACACTAAAACTCGGAGTGTAATAACTCGAAAATTTTGCTGATATGGTAAGTTCTTGTCTGAGGTAACAAACACATCAAAAGGATGTCTATCTGCTAAAGCCAAAAGTTCCTTATCTTTGACACCACGCCAACCCATATCTTCTACATTTTGCACTGAATGTCCTGCATCTATAAACGGCTTCTTCAACTTCTTACTCAGGAGATTTTCATCCAGCAGAATCAGCATAAATAATTTGCTCCTGATTCAGCATTGCTTTTGCAATCACCTCCAAAATTTGCAACACCTGAGTTTGCAAATGTGGAAAATCTTCTAAGAATTCGGTTAAACCTGATTCACCTTTTAGATAGTCGAAAAAAGTCTGCAATGGAACCCGTGTTCCAACAAACACAGGAGTTCCACTCATAATATCTGGATCGGAGGAAATAATTCGTCGATCACGTAGAACTTTTTGAATATCCATCGTCCTACAAAAGTCTATATGAGATAGTCAAAACCTTCATCTCATTCTAGCCCTAAAGCAGGATTTGGAGCGATCGCTTTATCCTACAAAACATTCCGTAACTCTTGAATTGTATTTGCTACAACAATTCTGCGTAAAATCTCTTTCAATTGCTCTAAGTCAGAAATTTGCGAAATTTGCGACATCAACTCCAAACCATCGCTACCAAATTTCGCCTCTAAACTTGTTTCAATGCTAGAGATTATTCCACGTACTTCTCCTCGTGCTTCTCCTTCTGCTTCTCCTCGTGCTTGTCCCTCACGTAAAATTTCTTGATACCAAGGTGACTCTCTTAAGACTGTCATATCCCACCTCATGATTTCCTGAACTAAAGTACTTTCTAATACAAAGGTTGCAAAAAATGCCAGAACTGTCTCAAGTTGATTTAATTGCTCATCAGCACGCAGCATTCGCAATGCTTCCCTAATTGTAGACTCGTTTTCTCCGCCTTTGAGAATTGGTACAAAGGGAAGCAGCGACGGTAACGGCGTCTCAAAAGCAATATTTACGTCAACCTCCCAGAGATTGATTACGCGGTAATCTTGAATTGCCCTTAACCCGATAAAATTAGATGCAAAACTTGTAGGTATTTCGCTGTTGCTGATTTTGAGAATGTTAATCAGTACAGGGTATAGGGCGGCCGCATCATGTCAATAAGCAAAGTCTATTCTCAATAGAGCTAAAAAATAATGTCATTAACCTTTACTTATTGCGAATAATTAGGCGATCGCTTTGGGGCTTAAAAAATAATCAAACGCGAAATCCTGATTTTTTCGTTGCTTCTTAACCTTCGTTGTGATCAAGAGTAATTTAGATGCGTTTCCCCTGGTACAGGGTACGTTTGTAGTTTATATTTTTCTTCCGCAAGAGCAGCATAAGCACGCATCCGACGCGGCATTTCTGATGTGTAGCGTAACTGTAACTCATTGAGGATGAGAAATTTCCCGTATTGGGGACTTTCAGCCGGAATTACAACATCGCTTTGTCGGCTAATCCATTGGAATTCTGTATTTAAGATTTCGCCTGTAACAATGTCGGGAATTCCTGTTACCCATTTTGCCCAATTATTTGGTGCAAGGCTGATTAATTTTTTAGTGCTAATATCGACAGCTTTGTTCATCAAAAAAATAGATGCGATCGCTCTAAATCAAACCCAATAAATCCGAGGATAGCCGCGTCGCATTATCCTACCGCAAATTATGTCAACTCTCGTATAGAGAGCAGGATAAGCCATTATTTAAGGTGCTAACCTGGCTTTACCTAAACGCTGCTTTTCATACCATTGTGCGATCGCAGGTGCCCAATCTTCAAAATGAGGCCACATCATTTCACACAACTTTTGAATTTCAAGTTGAGCATCTTTCTTATTTCTCAGGTCACAAAAATGCAAAAAAGACCTTAAATTGAAACTAACTACAAAATGCTGGCGGTAATCAAAAGGTACTTTACCTCTGGCGTGTTCTTCAGACATTCCACCCTCAAAATCAGCTTTATATCGTTTAGCTGCTTCTAAACACCACTCCAAATCTGCTGTTCGTTGCTCTGGTGAATAGTGGTATTTTTTGCCTTGTCTATCAGTGTAATAACCAACGGGACGTAGGTAAAAAACATCTTCTATGTCTTTCTTGCCTTCTACTACATCAATAAATTGGTTGCCTGTGTACCTAAAAGATTGTACATCAAATGATACGGAAACACGATGAGTCCGGGCCTGCTGCATCACACTGTGGGGAAAGTAGCCACAGTTAAAAACAATCTGAGGATGCTCTAAAGGCCCATAGTGCCCCCTTTCACCCGCTAAAAGCCGCTTAACAATAACTTCGCCGCTTTGTGACTCCGAGGGCCAGGAGTCGCGCTCATCAAACACAAACCCATCAGTATAGTCCTGGTGCATCGCGGCATAAATCACCTGCTGCGGGTTTGGTGTTTTGGCAATAACCTCTACTCGAAATCGATGCATTAGTTTTTGGGAAATGGATTGATGACTGAAAGTGCTTACGCACAAGGAATGGAGCCTGTTTGTTAGACATAGCTTTGAACTCGATCCATCATCATATCTCTGGCTTGGACTTCTGCTTAATTGGATTAAGATACTTTACAAATATTAATAACTTTGTTACAGTTGTTTACATAAAGAGAAGACAGGGAAAAATCCATGCGTACAAACACTGCTATAATTGACGACCAAGGCAAACTGAACAACTTTGCGATCGAGCCAAAAGTTTATGTAGACGAGCAAGGCGATCGCACTGGTTTCACTCCCTATGCAGAAATGCTCAACGGTCGTTTAGCAATGATTGGTTTTGTTTCTCTAATAGCATTAGAAGTATTCACAGGACACGGTATTGTTGGTGTTTTGGCAAATCTGTAAAAACTAATTTCTGAAACATAACTCTCAACAAATGTAAGAGACGGTAAATTTACCGTCTCTTAATTTATGGAAAACTTAGTGCTAGAGTGAAAATATACTGATGACAAAAACCGTTAGTTATCAGCGTAAAAATATTAGGTGAACTATGGCTTTAACTGCTTCAACTATGTTGCCGCTAGGCACTAAAGCGCCAGATTTTAATCTACCGGAAGTAGTATCTGGAAAAGCAACTTCACTTTCTACATTTGCAGATAAAAAAGCGCTGTTGGTAATGTTTATTTGTCGGCATTGCCCATTTGTAAAACACGTCCAACAAGAATTAGTGCAGTTAGGAAGAGATTATTTTACAAGTGATTTAGCGATCGTTGCTATTAGTGCTAACGATGCAAAAAATTACCCAGATGATGCGCCAGAGTCGTTACAAGCATTTTCCACAGAACAAGGGTTAAATTTTACCTTATGCTACGACGAGAGCCAGGAAACGGCGAAGGCTTACACAGCAGCTTGCACACCAGATTTTTTTGTATTTGACGATCAACGCCAACTTGTTTATCGGGGACAATTAGATGATAGCCGCCCCAGTAATGATAAACCCGTAACAGGTGCAGATTTACGCGCAGCCATTGAAGCAGTGTTAGCAGGTAAACCTGTTACAAGCGAGCAAAAGCCGAGTGTTGGTTGCAATATTAAATGGAAACCTGGAAACCAACCCAGTTATTTTGGTTAAAAGGTATTGGGGATTGGGCATGGGGCATTGGGAAAAAAGAGGCAGAAGTTTTTTAATTTTGAATTTTGAATTGATTTCTCCCTACTCCCCACGCCTATCAGTGTTTAATTTCCAAATTCAGTATGTAGCATCCTAATTGGACTTTTTCTGCCCACAATTCATATTCCAGCCGCAAATGCTCTGGCAAGGGATGTCCGTTGAGAATTAGGCTACTAGTAAAATTTCGTAAACGAATCGGATCGTTAGGTTGCAATGACTCAGTTGGCAGCCAATAGCGGCTAATGCCATAAACGCCCTGTTCCCAAAAGTGACGGTAACTCACTTGAGCATTACCTTGCATAGTCATGATGACTCGGTAAGGGGAAATCTCCAGCCATAAAATTCTGGGACTGTTAGGGGCGTAAGCTTTGCTCTTAGTTTGTGGAAGTGTGTCTTCTGGACTTACGACACTTTCTACATCGCAGCCAATTAGGGGCGGTGCGGTCAGCAGCAAATGGAATCTATCAGTATCTTTTTGATACAATGTTCCGGCAGTTTCGACAACAGACCAGATGGGTAGGTCAGTGGAAATAAGTGATAAGCACACGGGCTTGCGGTGATGGGTCAGCATGGGAGCGATAAGGGCTAAAAGCTATTGAACAAAATGAAATTAATACTCTAGCTGTCTAATAGGTCGGGGTAAGAAACTAAATAGTAAAGCAGGCTTAATATTAATGAATCCGCTGATTTGTTAATAAGCTACACAAATCTGGATAGAAACAGGTAGAATGTCAGCTTACACAGCAAAAACGGTACTTTATTCTAGAGAGAGCTAATTTGTAAGTAAAGCTTGTAAATATTCTAAGGCTATAGCTTCAAAACAGTGGGAGTCGTTTTAGATGCTAAGAAACCTTCTTGAGGGAGACTTACCGGAGATTGGAGTAAGTTTCATACAGCTAAAAGCGATAGGATACTAGGGAGGAAGTCACCAGAAGCGACAAACTAAGTCGCTAATGAATTTCCGGTGTATTCAAAAGCCAGTGTATCCTAATGTCGGCTTCTGTTATAACCGTAGAAACTCACGAAAACCTTTCTCACCGCAACACTGCTGAGTAAAAAGTAAAATTCATTGACTCAGCATTAAATTGGTCTGCCCATTGCGCGGCTGGCAGAAGAGAAAGAGCAAAGATTTCCATTTCAAAACAGCAAAACATGAGTAACTGTGTGAAGCGAAAGTTTCATGTACAGTTTCAGATGAGAGAGGTAAACCAGCCTCGAACTATTTAATCAGAATATTAAATACAAGTTTTCCTTATGAGAACTAAACTTCAAAGTAATGCGATCGCTAAAGTTCGTTAGTTTACTTTTATCCCCGTCAGGGGAAGTGGTTATGTAAAGGAATCCAGCATCGTGTCTTGTGGAAGTCGAATTTACTAATGTTAGGAGTTGCTACTCAATATGCTAAAAGTAGTGGGGAGTACAGTACGGCGGGAGGTGTTCCTAAAAACCAGCGCCGCAAGGGACTGCGAGGCGAGTCACCAGTTTCTAATTTACAGCAACCGTCATTCATTGCCAGTGTGAATGGCGACGGCAGCACAAATGGCAACCAGAATGGAAAAAAAGCAGCAACAACAAGTTAATGTGAGTTCAATGGCTGAGATTTTTCTCTCTCTCACGAAAAGAGAGGTTTAAAAACCCCATTATTTCGTTGGCTGTGTGTGAGAAAATCTATGTTCATGACCTCAATAGGATTGCTGTAATATATTCCATCAACGTACTTCCTTGAAAATAATAGAGTTAACATCGCTTGTATCAACTAACCCTATTCCTGGTCTAAGTTTCAGGTTATAAATATAACCCTTAATTTTCACCACGTAAATTTTAGCTTCTGGGTCAAAAAGTTCCCAAGTGCCAGTATTACCGTCAGCAAGTTTCAAAGTTCCATTACTGGAAAACCTAGCAGCACCACCCTCAAATAAATCTGTGACACCAACCATAAGTTGGTAAGTTTTAACTATAGGATCTTGTTTTTCAGATGGAGCATTGGTGTCATACTGGACAGCACCAGTAACTTGTACATCGTAGTTTCCTCCAGATCGGAGCAAACCTTGTGGTGGTGGTTGGATACGTAGAGTCAGTTTGATTTTACGTTCTAGGTTTCCTGGTAAGATTAACTGTTCAGATGCACCATTAGAAGTGACATCTTTATGAACTAGTACATTCCCTTTTTCATCATAAAGATAGACTCCAATCTTTGCTTTAGTAGGGTTACCAAGTAGCCCCATAGATGAAAAATTAACAGTAACTTTTACGTCTCCTGGCCCAGCCACAAAGTAATAGAAATGTGAACCAATAAAACTGTCAGCTACACTAGAATTTAGTCCAGGATGTAAGGGTGCTGGCTTATTCTGATCGAGGGATTGAGCAGCCGCTGTACTTGTATAAGTAGTAAGTGTTAATAGTAGACTGACTGTTGTAGCTGTTAGCCTAGTGTAAGTTATACCTTTTTGTAGTTTATTGTTTTTCATTAAAATGTCCTAAATTAATTATTTCAATTCTTATGAATAAACTTAGCTCGGATAATTTCCGTACAAGATTATTTCATGTTGTTATGCTCTACAATTAAACTCTTTAGATAAAAGCGTGTCTCTGACAAAGTTAGATGCAAAAGATTACCTTGCCGATCAAAAATTTCATGGCAAGTTATTGCCGATCTTTGTTGATAACTGTTGTTTTAACATTTCCTGTTCCTCTATACTCATACATTGAAAATTATTGTTGTTTCGTCCTGTTTTACGAAACTTAACTAACCAAAAATTAGTGAGACTGCAACCAAGTGCCACATAATGCCTAAGATACTTGTACGAATTTAATTATTACTTGTTCAAAACCACCTAATTTTTCACGTTATGGTTCACATCCGATTTTTCCCTGATAACAAATTAGCGATCGCACTACTAATTGGTTGACATATTGGTAATCATTGGCTTGAAAAATTATCTCGCTGGCAAAGACAAAAAAAAGTGGCTCTGCTGATTGCAGAGCCACTAAAGCTTTCGCAAACCTGTTATAACTTAACGAACTGCCCCTTGAGCGGAAACAGTATCAATCGGTTTCATCAGGTACAGCCGCAATAACTGCCAGCCGTTGGAGATGTAAAGCGGCAGTTTTTGGAAGAATTGGAGGAATTTGGGAGTCTTGGAATTAGCGATCGCACCCAGCTTCTCATTATTGCTTATACAAGTATCCAAGCGCTGATAGAAATCTGGATTTTCTACATCCAGCATTAGTGGAAACACTCTACCCGCGTTTTCATTGGTCTTCTTAATTACATGGATGTCGTATTCTCGCGCATCCAGTCCCAGGGTGGCATAAAAGTCCTTGCGTTGGATGTCATTGAGATACATTGTTGCAAACACTGACAACAGGAAGAACCGACTCCACAGCCGTGCTTTCCAATCATTCAACATTTGCGGCTGAGATTTCATGATCGCATCAAAGAAATCGCCGTGACGGTTTTCATCTTGACACCAGTTTTCAAAGAACCGGAAGATTGGATAAATCCGGTCTTCGGGATGTGCTTCTAAATGGCGAAAGATGGTGATATAACGCCAATAACCAATTTTCTCAGAAAGATAAGTGGCGTAAAAGATGAATTTTGGCTTAAAGAAGGTATAATTGCGGCTCTTAGTCAAAAACCCTAAATCTAGGGACAGATTAAAGTCCGACATAGCTTTGTTCAAAAAGCCAGCGTGACGTGCTTCGTCCCGTGACATGAGGTTAAAACACTCTGCTAAGACGGGGCTTTTGCCTTTTAAGCGACGACCGAGTTCTTTATACAGCAAAAAGCCAGAAAACTCTGCCGTGCAGGAACGTTCTAGAAATTCAACGAACAACTGACGAGTTTCCCCATCAATATGATCCCAGGATTGTTCAAACTCAGCGTCCCGAACAAAGTGGTGGCGGTTGTAGTCAGTGCGGAACTCTTCGAGAATGGCTTGTAACTCGTCTTCGTTGACGGATATATCCATCCGTGCCATCTCATCAAAATCGGTAGTATAAAACCGAGGTGTTAACAGGGTTTCTTTTGCCGGGACTTTAATCCCTGGCCGGATTTCTTCAAAGCCTGGTTTTTTGAGGGAATCTACCATGTCTTGATTGCTCTTTCGTCTTTATTATCTTAAGTAGACTCTTCGGGTGACGCTCCTACATCCCTACCCTTCGGGTTCGCTAGTCGCTTATGGGGGAAACCCCCAGACGCTCACGGACTTGCTAACGCCTTTGGCAGCTCCCCTTATCTTAAAGGGAGAGGGCTAGCGCAACAGAGAAGACCGCACTGGCTCACCGCTACACTAACGGTAGTTTCTTATGAGGGAAACCCCGAAGACTGGACTGCTTGACCAGAAAGCCAAGGGTAATGCTTTGGCAAGCCGTAACAGCCCACAATAATCCAATTGTATAAAATTCAGTCTACCAAGGTGCGGGTTAGAAACTAGTAAGCAAAACATTAAGAGTTGCAACAATGATTCAATGTTTGCGGAATCAAGAATCACGGATTGGTAGTCAAATAAACGTAGTTCAGCGATCAGCATTGTTTTGAGCAACTGGAGTAACACGCAACTCTTGTATTTTCAAAGCACTGCTATCTCAGTAATTTTTTATGGTTGTTACTACAATAAGTTTATACGGTTTGATCAAAACAATCTATGACTAGCATAATTACTGAACAAGTCTAAGTATTTTAGTGATATCTTGCACCCCGATCAATAACTGTAGGTTTGATACTACCTATCAAGGTCAAATTAGAGTTGCAGCGAACAGCAGTACCCACCTAAAAAAATTGCCAGAAAGCAACTGGTGCAAGATGTAAGTCCAGCTATCGTACTTAGTTCAAAAATTGTTAAAAACCGATCTTAGACAACAAGAGCAAATCCAAAGAGTTGAAAACAAGATGAATCTTGAAAACAATCAGCATAAAGACCGACTTCTTGTCTCTTACATTTTGTGTGCAGGGATATTTTTCGGATTAGGAGGACTGCACCGTTTCTATAATGGCAAGATCGGGACTGGTTTGTTGTGGCTGTTGACAGGTGGTGTATTTGGTATAGGCCAGTTTGTTGATTTGTTCCTCATGCCCAATATGGTTGACGAGTACGAACACAACCTGAGATTAAAAGCGGGTGTATCTCCTTTTGGTGTGCCGTTAAATCAAGCAGTGGTTGCCTCTCAAATCCACCGCCCAACAGGTAACCAACTCATGATTAAACTGATTGAAGCGGCAGAAAGCAAGGGTGGTATTTTAACTGTCACTCAAGGGGTGAAGTTTACAGGAGCCAGCTTTGCTGAAGTGGAAGCTACTCTCAAGGAAATGTACAAATCAGGTTATGTGAAAATCGATAACGACCCCAATACTGGAGCCGTTACCTACCATTTCCACGATCTTTAATTGTTATTAGTCCTTTGTCATTTGTGCTTTGTTAAAAACTAATGACCAATGACTAATGACTAATTTCTACCTAACCACTTTTGACCGCCCAAACGTTGAACTAAGCCATATACCAACAAATCCAGGGTAATTTTGCGCTCATCGATTAAGAATGACTCAAGAGTGCTGGGATTTTTACCTTCATTGCAGGAAAATCCCTTTTTCCCTTGAATATCTTCTTCGGGGAAATACAGGTTAAACTGACGCTTACCAATTTCTGACCAACTACCGATAATTTGCCAGCATTCTTCGGCGGATTCAAAGCCAGTAATTGGTACTTTTTGCTTGGCAAAAGACACCTGTAAATCTTGCACACCTTGTTGAGCGATCGCTTTTTGTAAAGCTGGCAAGTAGTCTTGCTCAATGAACTCTACAAATGGCTTATCTTCAACAGATGGGGCTTTTTCCTTTTTGGCGGCTTTAGCTGCGGCGGCAGGTTTTTCTGCTGTTGCGTCGGCGGCTTTTTCTGCTGTTGCGGCTTTAGCTGCGGCGGGTTTTTCTCGCTTGGGTGGTACAGCAGCTGGTTTAGCAGCATTGGGATTATCTTCGGGGTTTGCGGCTTTAGGATCTGGCGTGTTGGCAGTAGGAATGTCTGTGGCTTCGGGTGAGTCTGTACTAGGAGCGTGTTCTTCAGCCACACTGGGAGCTTGTTTGTCAACAGTGCTGGGAGCTACTTCTCCCGCTTGATTGTGATTGGTTTCGTCTGCCATTGCTCAGGTCAATCCTTTAATCTAGCTTTGGGAGCGATCGCTCACCTTGAGGTATCGGGTATTTTCATTTTGACATACTAGTAACGCTGTGCGGAATTCGGAATTCATAATTCCTATACTGCAAAGGTTTCATTGATTGGAAATGGATGATTTGCGTTTGCCATACTTGACACTCATGGTCAGCGTTGCAGATGAACAGTGCTAAGTTCATCACCCACAAGGAGTGGGGTATCAACCTTCTCCTGAGCAAAAGATTCTGCCCACAAGGGGCGGGGCTAAACTTACGTACATCAGTCAGCTGTACTTCTTAATTAACTCGCTTACCGAGGGACTCTAAGGCAAGGTACTGAGTATGGTAAAGACTGTAGTTAGGATAACTAATCAGTAGCGATCGCTTTAGTGACGCAACCCAATTACCCGTTCTAAGTCTGCTCCTGTAAAAGTTGTACCAGTTACATTAGCATTACTTAGATTTGCATCTTCTAGATCGGCTTTCGTAAAATTAGCTCTGCTAAGATTTGCTCCCGTTAAATTTGCCTTTCCTAAATCTGCATCGGTTAAATCAGCCCCACTGAGGTTAGCATTACTGAGATTAGTTTCATCCAGATCAGCGTCAATCAGGATGGCATTACTCAAATCTACTCCGTTGAGGTCGATTTTATCTAGGTCAGCGCCCCGGAGGTTACAACCTTGACATTTTCTGGTGGATAGAAGCTGTTGAACTGATTCGCTTCTGGCAGTTACAAGAGTCGAAGGAGTTGGAAGACTCTCTGGATTTTGCTGATTTGTTTGTAGAGGTGTATTGGGAACGGGGGCTAGATTCGGTTGTGCCGCTTGGGGTTGTTCTGCTCTAGAACATCCGACTATAACTCCTGCTGCTAATATAGCGATCGCAGCTAGGTTAATCTTTTTCTTCACAGCTACAGACTTCAATTTTCTATCAACCTTTTCTGCTTGACATCAATTCTTAATCTAGCGACTCAGGCAGTAAGGGCAATATATCTTAAGTTTAAAACAATGATGATCAAAATTTTTAGCCGCCAGCATTACACAATTTATTTATAGAAACTCTGGATGATTTGTAGAAATAACTAAATTCCTAGAGCTTGCTAAAGTCAAATATTTGACAATTAATCGAACTAAAATAAAATGTTGAGTCTCACCAAGATGAATTTAAGCACGAAATCCAGTCCCAAAAACGCTGAGAGATAATTAAATTCAGATAATTGGTTTGAGAAATGCAAAGTGTTTGACATTTTTCAACACCAGGTTTGCAGAACATGACCCTTCAACTGTTGTCCTAACCAAGGTGTATTCTGTGAAAGTGTATAAAGACTTTTCCGTTCAACTTTCCAGCTTTGCTGAGGATCAAATAAAGTAAGTTCTGCTGGTTGATGAGGTAGAATCGCACTGACCTTCTGCCCCAAACACTCTGCTGGACTAGTACTCAATGCCCGCCATAATTCTAAAGCTGTCAATTCTTCAGTTTCAACGAGATATTGCCACAGCAAAGGTAATGCTAACTCTAAACCAATTGCCCCGGCTGGTGCTTCGGCAAAAGCTTGGACTTTTTCTTCGTAGCTGTAGGGTGTGTGATCAATAGCGATCGCATCTATCACACCTGCACGCACCCCTGCACGCAACGCCACTACATCACGAGGATTACCTAAAGGCGGGTCTAAATGCAAGCTGGTGTGATAACTCTTAACTGCTTTTGTATCAAGTAAAAGATGCATCCAGGTAGTGCTGGCGGTGATGGGTAAACCAGCAGCCTTGGCTGAGGCGATTAATTCCACGCTGCGAGCTGTAGAGACACGCATGATATGAACTGGTGTACCGATGGCTGCAACTAATTCAAGCATTGCTGCGATCGCAGTAGTTTCAGCACTGGCAGGTATGGGGGGTAAACCAAAACGGAGAGCATCTGGCCCTTCTCTCATTACACCATTTGCTGCTAACTGGCGATCGCTAGGCCAAAATGCTACTGGTTTAGCCAACGGCTGGAGATACTCTAACACTCCCCGCACCAGCGCTAAATTTTCTAAGGGCTTACCATCGGTAAAACCAACAACTCCAGCCGCCGCTAAATCTGCCAATTCTGTCATTTGCTTTCCAGCAACATCTAGGGTGATAGCGCCCCAGATATGAAGCAGGGGGAGAGGAGAAACAGGGGTAGCAGGGGGAGCCAAATTAATTTTTTCCCTCTCTCTGATATCCCCGCGTCTCTTCTGCTGCAACTGTGCCACAAGTGCGGGGTTATCAATAACGGGGGATGTATCCGGTAAAATGCTAACTCTGGTAAAGCCGCCAGCAGCAGCAGCTTGTAAGAAAGACAAAAGAGTTTCCCGTTCTTCAAAGCCAGGTTCACCAGAGTGGCTGTATAAATCCACTAACCCAGGGCCGAGAACTAATCCCTGACAATCTCTGATTTTAGTATCGGAATGAATATCAGAAATGTGCGAAGCCACTGCTTGGATATAACCATCAGCAATCAACACATCAAAGAGTTCGTCAATTTCCGAAACTGGGTCAATCACCCGTACTTTTTGCAGCAGTTCAATCATAAAAGTTTTTAGTTATGAGTTAAAAGTTAGGAGTTATGAGTTATTTTTTCCTCAGTAATTGCTTCTAACTTTATTCCTCACTTCTAATTCCTCGCTTCTAACTTTATTCCTCACAGACACGATAAATCGCGTCTCTATTCCTTGCTTTTGTACAGACAATCGCGTCTGTGCAATCTATCACAATGCTCCTGCTGCTGTTTTATCTAGTACGCCTCCACCTAAGTGAGTCGTAATGTTCATTGCTTGCAATACTGGTAAACCATCGATTCCAGAAGGGTAGTCGATAACACTGACTGCGCCATTCCCCTGGCGAAAATTCCAGAAATTTTCCAGCGATAAACCCAGAATGTGACAAAGTAAGGTTTTATTAGTAGCGTCATGAGCTACTACTAATACAGTTTTGAATTGATTATTTAATGCAGCTTGCACAATTGATTGCCAAGCTGCAACGCTGCGTTCCCACACCTCTTGCAAATTTTCTCCTTCAGGCATTTGCACTTGAGCGGGTACTAACCGCCAGCGCTGCAATTCTCCGGGAAACTCTTGCTCTATCTCTATTTCTAATTTTCCTTCCCAGAGTCCATGACTGATTTCTCTTAAACCATCTTGCAAGTCTAACTTTACATTTGGATGTTGTTTTAAGATAATCTCTGCTGTTTCTTTAGGACGCAACATTGTGCTACTGCAAGCATTATCAATCGCTACCTCTTGGAGAAAGTCACCTGCTTTTTGCGACTGTTGTCTACCGTTGTCGTTGAGGGGAACATCAATTTGCCCTTGAAACCTGGTTTGGCGATTCCAGTCAGTTTCACCGTGACGTACCAGCAACAATCTTACTCCTTGATGATCCGGTCGCAATGAGGGTAGAGATTCTCCAGTGTGTTGCGTCTGATTTAAGGATTCTAGCTGGACTGGTTCGCCTAATCCTCCAGCAAAATTTAATACGGTGATGCCACAGTTAGATTGCTGTATTGAATGGTAGCGACTTGCAGGGATTCCCAATGCTGTGCTAATTAAGGCGCGATTAATTCCGTTATGTCCCACAATGAGAATAGTTTCGCCTTGATGGTGAGACAAAGTTTCTTGCCAAAACTGCCGTGCTTGTTCGTATAAAGCAAGAACGGGAAAATGTTCTCTTGTCCCTTGTGCATCATTAAGCAGCATCCGCAGTTCGTCAGGGCGTTGGTGCCAAGTGCGGTAGTCTTCGGCAAATTTCTGCTTAACTTCAGCAGTCAGCAGTGCTTCCCATAAAGGCAGGTCGATTTCTAGCAGCAAATCGGAAACTTGAAGTACAGCAGATTGTTTAGCATCAGTAGCTAACTGACTATGGATAATATCTGCTGTGTGTTTCGCTCGTTGCAGGGGACTGCTATAAATCGCATTAAATAAAATATTGCTGAGGGCTTTGCCTACTTTACTGGCATCGTTACGACCTTTTTCGGTTAATGTTGACGCATCAGTGCGTCCTTGGATACGCCGCTCGGTGTTATAACCGCTTTGACCGTGGCGCACAATGATGACACGAGTCATCTCAAAGCCCTCCTCTATCTTGACGATTAATTCTACTGCAAAATGATTGCATAATTATCGACTCAGGAGCGCGGATTGAGTTATAGCGGTTTTCAAATGGAAGCAATACACTTTGACCTCACTTCCATTCCTTTCCTAAAAGGAGAGAGGAATGGAATCTTACTCCCCAACGCTAGAAGGGAAGGGGCTGGGGGTTAGGTCTGTATTGCACTCAAGAGAGAAGCGCTATAGGTGCAAAACTTTATTCTGCTACGGAAGGCAGGATAAGCTGCAAAAATCGCCGTTGTATAGAACCCATTTGACATCTTTTACTGTGTTGAAGTAAAGTGAGCGCAAAAGTT
>NZ_JABXKQ010000059.1 GCF_017114945.1 Nostoc sp. JL34 | reverse complement strand
TTCTACTACTTAACTTTTCGTTACATAGCTGTAAATTTTTCCGCCCACCTACTTAATTGTTTAATTATTTGCTCATCGTTCCTTTTGATTAAAACGCCACCCATAGCAAAGAAGGGATATTGATCTTTGGGATCAGGCTTTGGACTTCCAGAATCATCAATGTATATAGCAAATTCACCTTCATCTATTTTCTCCATTGGCAGAATATCTTATTTAAATAAATTAAATTTTCTCTTAGCATTACATATTTATGTTACTAAATTATAAAAAAGCATCGCCTCTTCCCTTCTGACTCTGTGTTTTCTGCGCCTCTGTGGTTCGTTAAAAACAGCGAAAGAATAATGAAAATTAGCAAACTTAAATATCAAATGCTAATCCAATGGTCTGATGAAGACAACTGCTTTTTAGTCGGATTTCCCGATTTCCCTGGACAGCCTTCTTGGACGCATGGCGACACTGATGAGGAAGCTGTTGCAAATGGTGCTGAAGCATTGGAGTCACTGATAATGGCTTATGAAGCGGGGAAGCACTTCCAAAACCGACCGTTTGTAAGGTGGTTTAAATGGGTAGTGCGTTGACAAAGTGACTCGCTTCTTTTGTATAGCCTAACCGTGAATTTATAAGCTAGGCGATCGCCTGCAAAAATCTCCACAGTACAATCGCCTTTTTCTTCTTTCCTCTGTGTCCTCTGACGTAGCCTCTCGTAGAGAATACATCGCCTATTTTTTCCTAACTAATTGTCCGTTTCATCGGAATTTGTATCCAGAACTCACAGCCGTTAGGAGGTTCAGAAACACATTTGATTGTACCGCCGTGTTTTTCTACAATAATTTGGTAACTAATAGATAACCCCAAACCAGTACCTTGTCCAGGTTGTTTGGTGGTAAAGAAAGGTTCAAAAATGTGCGATCGCGTAACCTCTGGAATCCCACAACCATTGTCAGCAATCCAAATCAAAATAGTATTCTCTTCTATAACTTCTGTACGAATCAAAATTTGAGGATGGTCAATTATTTTTCCACTAGCTGCTGAGTTTTCTAGTGCATCGATCGCATTATTGAGAATATTCATAAATACCTGATTCATCTGGGCTGCATAGCAGACTATTGGAGGCAACTCACCATATTGTTTAACTACCTCAATCGCAAAAGAATTATTTTCTGGTTGCAGTCGATGTTGTAAAATTAGTAAAGTACTGTCGATACCTTCATGCAAATCAACGGGCTTCATTCCTGTTTCGTCAAGTCGAGAAAAACTTCGTAACGACAAGACTAATTGAGAGATCCGCTCTGCCCCCATCTTCATTGAAGCAAGAATTTTGGGCAAGTCATCATTAATGAAATCTAAATCTAGTGCTGCTACTTGCTTTTTAATTTCCTCTGTTGTCTTAGGATACTGTTTCTGATAAACGCGCAGTAATTTAAATAAATTTTCCGTATATTCAGTAACATAAGTAATATTCCCATAAATGAAACTAATCGGGTTATTAATTTCATGTGCTACACCAGCAACTAACTGCCCTAAGCCTGCCATTTTTTCACTTTGAATTAACTGGCTTTGAGTGTCTTGCAATTCTTTAAGAGTCTGGGTGATTTCTTCTTTTTGACGTTGAGTCTGTTCGAGTAATTCCGCTTGCTGAAGTCCTACCCCTAACTGAGTACCAATCTGCATCAGCAAATCTACCTCATCTTCTTGCCAATCACGAGGTTTTATATTTTGATAAGCTGCTAGTAATCCCCAAAGTTTCTCACCCTGAAAAATCGGCACAATCATATATGCCCTAGCCTCCATTAGCTCGATTAGGGCAATATAAGGAATAGAATAATCGATGCTGTAAATATCCTTAATGACAAGAGTTTTAGCATTAGCAAAGTTTCCTACTTGGTTTTTTTGCAAGTAATTACCTGAGGCAGCTACGCCCGTCGTAGACATCGCAGGTACAATTTCCTTTACTGGTTTCCAACCTCGGACTAAAGATTCAGCAACAAATTCACCACTCCAATCAGGCCCGAATCGATAGATTGTGACTCTATCAACTTCCAATAGCCGTCGGACTTCTTCTGTACTGGTGGCAAAGATGGTGTCAATATCAAGAGACTGGCGAATTTTCTCCACCGTTGTGGCTAAAGCCTTCTCCCTTTCGGCTGCTTTCCGTTCTCGTTCGGCGGCTTTAGCTAGTTGTTGGGCTTGCACCTCCATCTGTTTCAAGGACTCAGCTTGCTGTAATGCTACTCCCAATTGGACACCAACTTGTGCTAATAAGTTGATTTCCTCATCTTGCCAATAACGGGGCTGGGAGTTTTGATAAGCTACTAGCAATCCCCACAGCTTTTCACCCTGAGAAATTGGCACAAAAACTTCATTACGTGCATACTTACCCGCTTGCTTTCCTTGTACAAGATGGCCTTCTGTTACAGGCTGTGGCTTAACCATTGGTGTCCAGCCATCAACGATGGAATCAGCCACAAATTCGCCACTCCAATCAGGATAGAAGCGATAAATTGCGACTCGTTCCACTTCTAATAACCGACGGACTTCTTGAGTAGTGGTTTTAAAGATGGCTTCAATTTCAAGTGACTGACGAATTTTTTCTACCGTGTGCGCCAATGCCCTTTGCCTTTCAGCAGCTTTACTGATATCTGCTGCTTGAATCTGCATTTGTTGGATAAATTCGGCTTGCTGCAAAGCCACACCTAGTTGGGTGCCAACTTGGGTAAGTAAGTAAACCTCATCTTTTTGCCAATCACGGGTTTCAGCATTTTGGTACGCTGCTAGCAAGCCCCAGAGCTTCTGACCGTGATAAATGGCAATGATTGCATAAGCTCTTGCTTGATATATCTCTAAAATTTTAATGTAACAGTCGCTAAAGCCTGAATTGTAAATATCATTACAAATCCGGTACACTTCACACCGACTGAAGCTACCACCCTCTGTATCTTGTAAGTAGGTATCAGCAACTGGGGGTTTAGCTAAATCTTTGGCGCTACATTCGCTGACGTTTTCTTTCAATTCCGGCCGTTGCGACTGCTGATGCATGAGGGATATCCAACCCTCTGCGACTGATTCAAACACGAACTCACCACTCCAATCGGGATTGAAGCGATAAATTGCCACACGGTCAGCATTTAGCAGTTGCCTAAGTTCTGCGGTAGTTGTGTGGAAAATGCTTGCCAAATCTAGGGACTGACGAATTTTCTCAATGGTGATGGCTATGGTTTTCTGCCATTGGGCTGCTTTTTCTCTGGCTTTTGCTTGTGCTAGTTCTGCTGATTGTAGTTTTACTTGTTCCAGGTAATCTGCTTGTTGTAAAGCAACTCCTAGATGTTCGGCGATTAATTGCACAAACTCAATTTCTGATGCTTTCCATTGTCGAGGACTACCACACTGATGAATACACAACAATCCCCATAAATCTTTACCTTTCGTCAAAGGGGCAGTTATATTGGCACGGACTTGAAATTTTTCCAGAATCTGGATGTAGCAATCACTGGCATTAACTTGATAAATATCAGCTATTGCTTTAATCCGACCTTGCTGATATAGTCCTGCAAACTCCTCACTAAAACAGTGGTCACGCAGTTTGGCTGCTAGTGCAGAATCCCATTCTGTTGCCACATCTTCATAGATAAATTCCCCTTCCCATGCCAAATCAGGATAAAAACGAAACACGCCAACTCGATCGCTTTTCAGAAGTTGGCGGACTTCAGTGACTGTAATTTTGAAGATAGTTTCTATGTCTAGAGACTCCCGAATCCGGGCAATGACCCCAGATAAGGCTTTTTGTTGCTCATGCTGATGCAAGGAGAATGTTACATCTGAATGAGAATCTTGCCGTTCTGAATTTGGTTGTATGGGTTGAGTAGTAGAGGAGTTTTCCATTCCCAGTGGGACTTTAAATATTGAAAGTCTTCTATCTCATGATTCCCGTTGCGATCGCAAAGGTAACAGTTTTTTCCTTTAAATGCCAGAAAAAACAGTGTAGGGACACGATAGTATCGTATCCCTACAAAAACAATTTTTCAAATACGATAAAATTACCGCCGCTTAGGAGTGGCGCTGCGGGTGGTGCGTTTCTCTTCATCTCGACGACGGCGATCGCGCCAATCTGCCAGGGTCAAATAACCAATACCACCAGTGACTACTACGAGCAGCACTACAGCAAATAAAGCCAAAATACTCAAGAATGGACTTTCCACCATGCCTCTACAGTCCGTTACGTCCCCACACTACCATTGCGATTGACCAAGTGAACACAACTAAAAGTGATACCCAACCTAGTGTCAAAATCTCCATAGTCCCGCTTTTCAAATAATTACAAAAGGTTTCTAATACTTATCATACAAGGATTGGGCAGGCTGAATTTTTTTTATCAATAAGATTGTAAGTTTGGCGTGCGATGTCTACGACGGGCTACGCCTACGCAAAAAAGACACCAACTTTTTTTGATGCGTTAGTACTTTAAGCAACGATAAACACGAATGTAAAAAAGTAGCGATCGCGCTTTTCCACTTAATGTTTTGGGAATACTACGGTTATGGGTCAATATTTTAAATCCAACAACCCCTAGTATTATGCCGACATTCTTCAACTATCCTTTCCACTCTAACGGTTTTATTCCCCACGGACATTGTTATCTCTGGCAAACTGGATTAGTTTGGCTGCACATTATTTCTGATGCCACGATCGCTCTTGCCTATTATTCCATTCCCTTCCTACTAATTTACTTTATTTCCAAGCGCAAAGACGTTCCTTTCAATGGAGTCTTTTTGTTATTTGGTGCTTTTATCGTTGCTTGCGGTACTGGACACTTGATGGATATTTGGACGCTTTGGCATCCAGACTATTGGATTGCAGGTAGTTTAAAAGCTCTAACTGCCATTATTTCAATATATACGGCATTTGCGTTATTTTATCTCATGCCTCAAGCTCTGACGCTACCCAGCCCAGCCCAGTTAGAAGCTATCAATCGAGTCCTTTCAACTGAAATTGTAGAGCGTAAACGCATCGAGCAAGAACTACGCCTTGCAGAAGAAGTCGCTCAAAACTCCAGCCAAGCCAAGAGTGAATTTCTTGCCAATATGAGTCATGAACTACGCACACCTCTCAACGGCATCTTGGGCTATACACAAATTCTCCAACGCACAGAATCTTTGAGCGAGAAAGGACGCAAAGGAGTCAGCATCATTTATCAATGTGGTTCTCATCTTTTAACCCTGATTAATGATGTTCTGGATCTCTCCAAGATAGAAGCTCGAAAACTAGAATTGCATCCTGTTGATTTCTACTTGCCTGCCTTTATTGATAGTGTGACTGAGATTTGCCGCATCCGGGCAGAACAAAAGGTTATCGCATTTCACATCCAACTCGATCCTGATTTGCCAACGGGTGTTCATGCTGATGAAAAACGCTTGCGACAAGTACTGATTAACTTGCTTAGTAATGCTATTAAATTTACTCATCAAGGTAGTGTCACCTTTAAAGTTCAGGTCATTGCTCAAGAATCAAATGCCAATGGACAGACTAACTACAAAATTCGCTTTCAAGTAATAGATACTGGCACGGGTATAATCCCTGAACAAGCCGAGAAAATCTTCCAGCCCTTTGAGCAAGTGGGAAATCAGAAACGACAATCTGAAGGTACAGGCTTGGGATTAACAATCAGCCAAAACATTGTTTTATTAATGGGTGGGCAAATTCAGGTGCAAAGTGTATTTGGCAAAGGTAGCACTTTCTGGTTTGAGGCAAAATTTTCAGAATCTAAAGACTGGGCAAAAGTTTCTAGAGTGGTTGAACAGGGAACCATTATTGCTTATCAAGGACAAAGGCGCACCATTTTGATTGCAGATGACAAATGGGAAAACCGCTCAGTAATTGTAAATTTATTAGAGCCTGTTGGGTTTACTGTTGTAGAAGCTAGTCAGGGTCAGGAAGGATGGGAAAAGGCTCTAGCTCACAAACCAGACATGATTATCACTGACCTGGTGATGCCTGTCTTAAATGGATTTGAGTTGATCGAACGTTTGCGTCAGTCTGAGCAATTTAAAGAGATTGCTGTCATCGCTTCCTCAGCCAGCGTGTTTGCAATCGACCAGCACAAGAGTATTGATGTCGGTGCAGATGCATTTCTACCAAAGCCTGTAGAAGCTGAAACGCTGCTGGAAATGCTACGACAATTTTTGCACCTGGAATGGATTTTTGACGCGAAGATAGACGCAATTAAAAAACCTTATACAGACGATTTAGATCACCAAAATGAGATTATTTATCCTGCCAAAGAGGTTTTACAAGAGTTACTAGAACTGACAGAAGACGGCGATATTCAAAAAATATTGGAACTGGCTGAGGAACTTTCTGCATCTGATCAGCAGTTAAGCATTTTTGCCCAGCAACTCGTCCAGCTTGCTAGTAATTTCCAACTCAAACGTTTGGAAAATTTTATTCAACAATATATCAATTAATTGAGTAAATTTTTAATTTATAATTCATCATGAGCAAAACTCAAAATAACGGATTTATTTTGATTGTAGATGATAATCCAACAAATTTATCTCTCTTGTGTGAAGCGCTCAATAGTGAGGGTTTTCGTTTCCGTGTTGCAGTCGATGGAGAAAGTGCGATCGCTCAAGTCGAACGCAATCAACCAGAGTTGATTTTGCTGGATGTACAAATGCCAGGTATTGACGGATTTGAAACTTGTCGTCGCCTCAAAGCCAATCCTGCTACCCAAAATATTCCGATTATTTTCACCACTGCGTTAGCAGATACGGACAGCAAAACCAAAGGATTTTCCCTTGGTGCAGTAGACTATATCCCTAAACCGTTTGCACAAGAGGAAGTTATTGCTAGAGTGCGCGTACATTTACAACTCAAACAATTGACTGAATCTTTGGAACAACAAGTTAGCGATCGCACCAAGGCTTTGCACCAAGCCCAAGTCCAACTAGTGCAGCAAGAGAAACTATCAACACTCGGAGAGTTAATTGCTGGTGTTGGCCATGAAATCAATAACCCTATCAACTTTATTTCCAGCAATATTCCACCCTTGCAAGAACACATTGCAGGAGTAACCAAGTTGTTCCTACTGTATGAACAAGAGTATCCAAACCCAACAGCCAAAATTACCAATGCAATTGAGGACTTGGATCTGAACTTTGTTCTCGAAGATATGACAAAAATTTTAAACTCACTCCAGCTAGGAAGTGAACGAATTAAGAACCTTTCTAATTCACTCCGCAACTTCTGTCGCTCAGACAGGGATGCCAAAATATCTGCTGATTTGCACCAAGGACTAGATAGTACACTAATGATTTTGCAACATCGCCTCCATGCTAATAGCGATCGTCCCCGTATTGAAGTTATTAAAAGTTATGGAGTATTACCACAGGTCAGATGCTATCTAGGGGAAATGAATCAAGTATTTATGAACATTCTGGCAAATGCAGTTGATGCCCTTGATGAAGCTATAATGGAAGATAAAATGAGCAATCTAATTCCTCAGATTAAAATTGCCACAGAAATAGATTCTGAAAAATTGGTTATAATTCGGATTGCTGACAATGGGATTGGTATTCCTGAACGGCTTAAAAAACGTTTGTTTGAGCCGTTGTTTACCACAAAAACTGTTGGAAAAGGCACTGGACTTGGCTTGTCTATTGCATATCAAATAGTTGTAGAGAAACACAAAGGTGTATTAGAAGTGAATTCTCAACCTGGCATGGGAACCGAATTTATAATCAAAATTCCCACTTGAGAGCGGTATTTAATTAATGACAAAGCTGCTCAAGCATTTATCATACTGGAGAGGAAAGAAAAATTTTCCTAATACCCAATCCCTAATTTATATATAGAGTGAACTCAACTTTAGATCCTCAATTAATAGCAGAACGCATAGAATCCCTCAAGGCTGGAATAATTGGGGGATTATCTGTGTGTTTCGCTTTTGCGATCGCTAATCTTTTAAATACTTTAGTACTGGCGAAGTATTTTCAGACACTCGCAAGTCTGCACAGTGATGTTAACTGGCACTTGTTGGTGAGTGGTGCGATCGCAACTTTTACTGGTTTCCTATTTGGTGTCACCTACCGCTATATCATCCGCTCCGATCAAAATCCTCAACTCAAAGCTGGTGGCGTGTTAGCCTTTGGCTTGGTGCGTGGATTAACTCAGATAGAACTTGGGTGGAATTCTGATAGCACAATTTGGCCTTTTTTGGTGTTGGCGACAGAAAGTTTGTTATGGTTTGTGCTGGCTGCGATCGCTCTTGATATCGCTATTCAACTCCGTTGGGTTAAACCTTTTTCATCAATCTAAATTCCCTTTCCTTAAGTTCTTGTTTAGTGAAGTGCAGAAAATGACTATAAATAATTACTGATACTAATTAACAATCTCTATTACCTAATATGAAAACTCAAATATCTCACTATTATTTGATAGTCGATTTAGAAGCTACATGCTGTGATAGTAAGACTATTCCCCGTCACCAAATGGAAATCATTGAAATCGGTGCCGTGATGCTCAATCGAGCAACGTGGGAAATTGATTCAGAGTTTCAGCAATTCATCCAACCTGTGAGACATCCGCTATTAACATCTTTTTGCACTGAGTTGACTAGTATTCGGCAGCAAGATGTTGACGAAGCACCAAAATTTCTAGAGGCAATCTCTCGCTTTCAAGAATGGATAAATTTGTTTCCCAACTATATTTTTTGTTCGTGGGGGAATTACGATAAAAAGCAATTTATTCAAGATTGTGCGTTTCATAATTTATCTTATCCTTTTACTTCAGAACACATAAATATCAAAGAAGAATTTTCAGAATATCTTGGCGTATCTAAAAAGTTTGGTATGGCACAGGCTCTCAATGAGTTGGGGATAGAATTAAAAGGTACACACCATCGTGGCATTGATGATGCCCGCAATATTGCAGCTATATATAGACACATTAAAAATAAAAAACTAAGCTGAGTCATAGCAAATTTGCCCTAAATTGTTTGTAAAAATGCAAAATTTCAATACAAAGATTAGGGCATAAAATTGCTTATTATGATTCTTGGCTAAAGGGATTTTTAGAAGAGAATTTTTTTTTGCTGGGTGAGTACTCAGAGCAACTCATTGCTTCTTTAGTGAGAACAATAGAAGGATTTACTGCACATTTTAAATAATGATTATTGGAATAAAAACGGCAGTTTTTACAGGGAACTTTGTGTAAATCTTTGATGGGAAAAACCATCTTCTCATCTAAAAATACTTGAATTTTTCGCAAAATCAGAAAAAAACCTATCCAACCAATTATAAAGCCAATAGGAGATAAATATATCGCTATATTAGGGATAGTTAATTCATGCGTTTGTGTTTGCTCATTTTTGACTTCACCTTGAATTACTTGATCTAAATTACTATTGACTGCTACAGTCTTTTGCAAGATTTGATTATGATGCATATTATTTACCTTTTGCTATACTTCTTTATTCCCTTGATTTTTGATAGTCGGTTAACTAACTCGCAACTCGTGAAAAACATGACCTATTACTGTTTAATTAGTATTAGGTTGATAACACGCTTTAACTTGGAATCTATCAACATTTCTTGAGGAGTCAATTCAGCAAATACCTAGAAAAAAGTACTGGATTTTACGTAACTCACCACAAAATTAAAAATCATCCATATTAGAGATGTCGATATCAAAGTAGGTCGGGTAATAAGGATGTTGATGGATTAGATTTATTCAGGTGTATTTTAATTAACTAACAATCACCATACAGTTATCAGTATCTCAAATGAGAAAGGTTACAAGGTTTTAATTATAGGTTTAGCAAAATAAAACTTCAGCTATATCTGTCAAGAGTTTTGCTTGTTATTTATAGTTATATACCCAAGGGAAGAGATTAAGTAATAGACTCTTAAGTAGATATTTTTATGCTACAATACTTAAAGCTATATGCTCAAAGTTTTTCTAGACATTAAAAAGATGTCACTTTTGAGTCACATCTTTTACTAAAACTAAATCAATAGTTAACTTATGGATTTATATCAATAAGATGAATTATGATATTTGATATTATCCTCACTCGAATAGTTATCACGATCAGGTTTTTAATTATTTATAAACTATCTGGAAATATTGAAATTAATCCTTTGAATCAAGCATAAATATCAATTTCAATATGTTTTCAGTATTTTGAATGCAATTTTTCTGTTAGCTCTGGGTTTGTTCTTCTTTATTTTGAATGCAATTATTTTTGTATTCGTAGCTTATTTCATAGAGGATTTTCGCTTAATATGGGGCTTTTGAAGTACTTTAAGTATCTCTATTAGGTTGGCAGTGATTAATCATATTCTCTTGAGTAATTTTGCTCAAATTACCTGACAACTAAGGTATTATATATAGTATTTGGCTTGATTGGGCTGCAAAACAACAGTCTACGATCAGATTACAAGTCAAATAATATTGATTTTGAGGCGACAATTTATGATAAGGTTTTGGCGAAAGACAATAGTTTTTTTCTTCGCAACAATTTTATTGACAATTCTGCTAATTTCTCATGAACTAGTACTCATAGCTGAGGCACAATCTTCTACACCAACACTAACACCAACGGCTGCTAGGTCGTTTTCCTCTGTAGCTTATCCTAATAGGTCACTAAGTGCTTCTCCCGCACAGCTACCACCATTGCCTTATGCTTATGGGGCATTAGGAAAAGCTATTGATGCTGAAACGATGAAATTGCATCATGATGCACACCATGCTAGTTACGTCAAGAACTTAAATGATGCATTGAAGCAGTATCCAGATTTGCAAAAAAGAAGTGTTGAAGCTTTATTAGTAGATTTGAACAGCGTACCTGAAGATATTCGGACAAAGGTACGTAATAACGCTGGTGGGCATCTTAACCACACGATTTTTTGGCAACTGATGAGTCCTGAAGGTGGTGGACAACCATCGGGAGCGATCGCTCAAGAAATTAACCAAACTTTTGGCAGTTTTGATGCCTTTAAAAAACAGTTTAACGCAGCAGGTGCAGCTCGTTTCGGTAGTGGTTGGGTTTGGTTAGTACGTAACCCTCAAAATCAACTCCAGATTGTCAGCACAGCAAATCAGGATAACCCGATTATGGAGGGTTCATATCCGATTATGGGTAACGATCTATGGGAACACGCCTATTACCTGAAATATCGCAACCGTCGGGCTGAGTATTTGGATAATTGGTGGAATGTGGTGAATTGGCCGCAGATTAACAGGCGATACCTATCCTTCTCTCCGGGACGCTCCCCGAACTGAACACTACGCAAAGGGCTGGTAAACTACCCGATTTTCATCAGGTTTTGCTATGCACATTATCTAGTCTAGTTTGTAGCTTTTTTGTTACCCCTTCAGCTAAACCATCTTTAACATGAATGATTCGGTTAGTTTGATCGGCTACATCTGGTTCATGGGTAACAATGACAATCGTGATGCCTTGACTGTTTAACTCAGTCAACAAATCCATCACTTCCTGAGAGGTTTCACTGTCTAACGCTCCAGTGGGTTCATCTGCTAGAACCAGTGCAGGGCGATTAACGAGGGCGCGAGCGATCGCTACTCGCTGTTGCTGTCCACCAGACATCTGGTTAGGACGGTTTAACATTCGCTCTGCCAAGCCAACACGAGTTAAAGCTGACTCTGCGCGTTTTCTACGTTCCGATTTGGGAACACCTGCATAGACCATTGGTAGCATCACGTTTTCTAAAGCCGTAGAACGAGCCAGCAAATTAAACTGCTGAAACACAAAACCGATCCGGCGATTGCGGATATATGCCAACTCATCATCGGTTAGCGTAGTTAGGTTTCTGCCTTCTAAAACATAATGTCCAGATGTAGGGCGATCGAGGCAACCGATGATGTTCATCAGCGTAGACTTTCCCGAACCAGACATCCCCATAATTGAAACGTATTCGCCTTCTTCAATAGACAAGTCAATACCCTTGAGTATCGGAACCTCGACTTCTCCAAGACGATATGTTTTCTGAATTTCTTCCATCCAAATCATCGTTGCCATATTAGTAATTTTCTACTTCAAGAATGTTTTAATCACTTCTGAGCGCCGTGATGGGGTCAAGACTGGCAGCATTACGAGCCGGAATTACACCAGCCAGCAACCCAATTACAAAGGTTAAACCAAAGCCGAATAATATTGACCAGAGCGAAATCACGAAGGGAAATTTAAATAGATTTGAGGCGGCAAAGGCGATCGCAATTCCCAATCCGATACCAATTACCCCTCCAATTACCGCAATCACAACTGCCTCGGCTAAAAACTGGCTCAAAATCGCAGTGCTAGTCGCTCCAATCGCTTTCCGAATCCCGATTTCCCGCGTTCGTTCCACCACTGACACAAGCATGATATTGGCAATACCAATACCGCCAACAATTAAAGAAATTACCGCAACCGCCACTATCATTACGGTAAAAAGCTTAGATGTACTGGTCAGCGTGTTGATGATATCAGCCGAATTGACAGTCCGAAAATCATCTTTATCTCCTTTTTCTGGATAAATGCCATGTCTTACCCGCAAGAGATTCGTAGTTTGATATTGAGCAGCGTCTAGCTGTTCCTGGCTTTTGACTTTGACATAAATTCCTCGAATGGCAATTCCCTTAACGGCATTATTTCCTACTAGCCGAGCAGACATATTAGTGAGCGGGATATAAATTTGTTCATCCGGGTTTTGTGGCCCTTGCGCTCCCTTCGTCTCCATAACGCCAATGACATCATAGGTTTGTCCAGAGATACGGATTTGTGCGCCTTCTGCAATACTTCCCGATCCCAGCAGTTCATCGCGGGCGGTGGGGCCTAAAACCGCCAGAGGTTTCGCCGCCTTGACTTCCTCCTCAGTAAAAAATCTGCCTGTTTGAGGATGGGTGTTGCGTACATCTGGATAATTGATATCAGTTCCAATTATGGTCATCGAGTCGTTGTTTTCGCCATAGACGACTTGGGCAGACTGTTGCAGAATCGCCGACACTCGGTCAACCCCTAAAACCTGTTGCGCGATCGCTTCAGCATCTTCTAAAGTTAATGTCGTAGCACTTCCAGCGCCCTGTTGCACCGCACCACTTCTAGATGCACCCGCTTGCACTTGCAAAATGTCGGTTCCGAGTGATTGTAGTTGTTGCTCGGTTGCTTTTTGAGTGCCTTGACCAATGGCGGTGACAGCAATCACTGCCATAATGCCAATGATAATACCCAGCATTGTTAGCGCAGTGCGGAGTTTGTTACTCCACAATGTCTCTAGCGCCATTGTCAAGATTTCCACGGCTGATACCGAAGAACTGCGGATCAGAGTAGATGCCTGTTTAACTAGTGGTTTGCGATTGCGTGATTTGATCATTGCTAAACTTTGCTTATGACATTAAATCTAAGTACAGCATTTTATTAATTCGTCGTAGCTAATTAAATTTGGTCATACTCTGCAATGCCATTTATCGGTCGCATTGCGAATGCATCGACTTGCATTGTGAATGCATCGACTTGCATTGCGAATGTATCGGCTTGCATCGTTAATGCATCGACTTGCATTGCGAATGTATTGACTTGCATTGTGAATGCATCAACTTGCATTGTGAATGCATCAACTTGCATTGTGAATGTGTTCTCCTGTATTAAGAATGCTACGCTTCTAGGCAAAACTGTACTAAGGGCCACCAGGAGGAGGGCCACCCATACCGCCAGGAGAAACACCCCTGTTAGTATTACTATTTTTCTTAGAATTCGATGGCGCACTCACCAAAATATTTTCATTTCCTTCTAAACCGGATTGCACAACGGTTTTGTTATTTACCGTCGCTCCAGTTTTAATTGGCACAAATCTAGTGCTGCCGTTTTCTGTAAGCACCTGCACTCCAGTGCCATTACTCTGACGAGCGATCGCCACTGTTGGGACAACAAGCACATTGTTTAATTCGCCTGCATCGAATTTCGCATCAACATTCATGCTTGGAAGCAGGAGAGTCTCAGGGTCAGTGAAATCTACTTTGACTTTAACGCTGGTAACATTGGTTGCCACAGTTGCCTGAGCCGCAACCTGGGCAACTTTTCCCTTAAAGGTTTTGTCAGGATACGCGTCGGCTGCAATGCTTACCGACTGCCCTACCTTAATTTTGCTAATATCGGTTTCGGCAATATTTGCCACAACCTGATAAGTTGATGCCAGGGACAGAATCGAAGAAGAGGTCGATCCCGAAACCGAACTTCCAGATGTTGTCGGTGTAACAAAATCACCTGGATCGGAATACTTGGAAGTCACAATACCACTAAATGGGGCGCGAATTGCTGTGTCTTGAATTTGTGTTTGAATCGTTTTTAGGCTACCCTGTTGCTCAACCACTTGAGCGCGTGCGGCGTCAATATCTTCCTGACGATTTCCGGCTTTGAGTAATGCTAAAGCTTGCTGTTTTTCCTTAACTGCTGCCTTGAGTTGCTCGATATCTTCTTTGCGTGACCCAGCTTTTTGCAATGCCAGCGCTTGCTGCGTTTCATTTACGGAAGCTTTAGCGCTATCGCGATCGGCGCGTTTTTGGTTTAAAGTCTGAAGGGAAATAGCACCAGCATTATATAGTTGCTGATTGCGGCTCAAATCATCTTCGGCTTTTGTTAAACTTGCTAGAGCTATTTTTAAACGTGCATCAGCCTGAGCAATATCTTGAGAGCGATTACCTGCTTCTGCTTTTTCTAAAGTCGCTTGGGCTTGTTCTAATTGTGCCTGTGAAGCAGCAATATCTTGGGGACGATTACCAGCGATCGCTTTTTGCAAATTTGCTTGAGCAGCAGCCAGAGAACCCTGTGCTTGAATTAGTTGCCCTTGCAGATTTGAGTCATCCATGTATGCCAGGATTTGCCCCGCTTTCACAGAGTCACCTTCATCCACTAGCAATTTCTTTAGCTGTCCAGAACTTTTGGGACTGACGTTGGTCGATTGTTTAGCTTCAACAGTACCATTGGCTGAGATGGTAATCGGTAAGGTTTCTCGCTCGACTGGAATCGTCTGCATTTTGCTTCTGGCTTCTTGAGTGGAGGAAATCACCGTCTGTCGGTAAAAGAGATATCCACCACCTGTGAGTGAACTGAATATCAATAAACCCATCAGCCATTTCGTCAGTTTGCCTTTTATCAAGCCTTCTTTAAAAGGTTTGAGTGTAATTTGTTGGGGAGAATTAAGTGTCATAGGTTATGAATGCACCTTGGTTGTAAACAACAATTGAGTCATTGCGATCGACTCCTACCAGCAATTGATTAATTGCTCGGAGGACGTGCCGGAATCCCCAACGCTTCCCGCAATTTCTCTTCTGTAACACCAAGTTTTGTAGCTACTGCTTTCAAATCGGGACGGCGACGCTCTCCATCTGGTGAATTGGTTGGATTAGTAGGTACTGCCAAAGCTTCTTTTAACTTGGCTTCGGTAACACCGAGTTTTTGAGCTGCGGCTGTAAAATCTATCTGACGGTGCGATCGCCTCCCTTGCGATGGTTGCTCACCCGCTTGAGGGGAGTTTTGGGCGTTCAGATTCGGGTTACTGCCTGCTTGACCACAGGCTGCAAGCGTGAGGGAAATGGCTGCCAAAGCTAGAAATTGACGAATAATCATAACAATCAATCTTGTTTTGCTGAGATTGGAAAGAGTTGATAGTTTTAATTACACCAGCCCAAGATGACAGCTTTCCCTTTGTCTGAATTACAAAATTGTAATAATAGTGATTCTCATTTGAATGAGTTACACGGGTAGGGTAGCACAGCTAACTATGCTACCCTACGTGGTTAATTATTTCTTTCTAAGCCTGATGTTCGTAGACATCGCTGAAAGCTAACGCTCTAACTTTTCGCTAAATCTCCTTATGTAACATCATTACGAATTAAGGATTTTTAAAGTTCGGTGTTTGTTACGGACTATCCATAGTAGAACAATTAGCAATACAAGCGCTTTGATCATTGATGGCTCCACTACCCTCTTCACTTCCGTAGGCGTTTGAGGAGTAACATTACACGGAATTTCAATGACCTGTGTGTGATTGGAACCATTACCACTAGGAGTCAGATCGCATTCGCCTTTGTTGGTGAGAGACAAAGGTGCATTTCCTGGAGAAACAGGTGCATTTCCTGGAGAAATAGGTGCAGGTGGTTGACCTGAAGAAACAGGTGGTTGAGCTGAAGAACTATCACCACCCAGTAGTAGAAGCAGAAGTAAAGCAATACCCCCAGCTCCGATTATTGGCCAAAGTGGAAAGGAACTAGAACTGTCTGGTATCAAGACATCTCCCGCAGAGCCAGGGAAAGCATCAAAAGCTATTGTTTCTCCATCCAAGGCTAGTGGATTGTCACTCAGCAAAGTATCTCCTGCGATATCTTCTCCTAAGAGCTGATTAAATTCCGCTGGAATTGCATTATTGGGGCGTCCGAGTTCCCCACCATCTTCGGAGTATGGAAAGGATAGGACTTCAAAAATCTTCTGTTGGAGTTGGTTCTGATCTCCAGAATTCAATGCATCCAAGCCTGTAGAGATTTTATTTAAATAGAAATTTGTCATCTCTGGCGACAGACCTAGAGACTGAATCTGCTCTTGAATGTTAGAAATTTTTGAGGCCTCTTCAAACAGCAGTCGTCCGTATGACAATTTCAGGTCTAGTAATCCATTACGGAGGCTCACAGAGTCATTGACTCCTGAGTATGGTGCCCAGTAGAACTGTTTGGTTACAAGTCCGAGTCCTTCTACTGGATTGCGACCAAAAGGTTGTCCAAGAAGGTATTGAGATCCATCCATGATTGTGGGGGATGCATTTCTCCAAAATGAGGCGTAAGGCACCGCAGAGAGATTGGGATTATTGCCGTAGAAGCTAGCGAAATTCTGGAAGTTTTTCTCCCCACCGGCTGCTCGGATTAGAAGGTTTTGATAACTAGTCCCATTGTTTAACTCCACTAATTGTTGGATTACCGATCCAGTCTTATTGCAGGTCAGACCAAATCCCACATCACATGCAGGAATGACTCGCATCTGGCTCAAATTCTGGTTCTTAATTTGGTACTGGAGATACTCAGACTCCAGTCCTTGTTGGATGCCATAGCGTCCAACATTTAGCTGTGCAAAAGCAGACTGACACGTAGTAAGTACTACTGCAACAGATGAAAATGCGATCGCAACAAAGCGAACTACCTTCGGCATCGCAATTCTTTGAACAATTGATTTAGACAAGATGCACCTCCACTAAACGACAGCAATTTAATTGGGCATTGGACATTGGGCATTGAAAAGAGGCAGAGGGGAAAATTCTTCTCTTTTCCTCCCTGCTCTCTGCTCCCTTGCTTCTTCCCCAGTCCCCAATTCAACTCTTAGGTAAATAAATATTGATCGTGATCCCGGTACCTTTAAGGTTTCCTGATGAGAGTGGGTGATATAAGACCATAGCCCGGTTTGGTTGGTCAAAAAGATACCCACGACGTGTAGGTTTTATCTTCCCTTCCTTGACCAAGGAAACGAAGGCCTGTAGATATCTACGTATACCTTGACGGTTCTCTTTAGTAGTATTCGTATGATGCTCAATCAGCATCATAAAGAAGTCCAAGCTACGATTTTCCTGACCTTGAATTAGACTGCCTTCATCTAGAAAAGAACTGGCTATGAGCCTGCTATTAACTTGTTTGACCTTAAATAAAGTAAAGTAACGCCCTTCTTTTTTAGGATCGTTAGCATAACAGACCCAGGAACCCTCTTTATTTTGTGTAAAACCCTGTTCAGCAAGGTAAGAAAGCAAAGAATTACTTGCCTTAGTTTGTGGTGGAGGTAATAAATCTTCAATGGGATCTAAAGAGCAAATCCTCTGTGTTGTTTTCCGTTGAGAAACAGCAGGAGTCTGCTGGGTATTGATGCGGAAGGGCTTGTCATCAGACATTGCCATGCTAGACATCGCAGCCAACACAGATACTTGGAGAACGATCGCTCCAAACAGACGAATAATGATATTCATGTTTTTCCTGTTACTTTTGCTTAAGTTGTCAATAATCGAGCTTTCACTAAATCGAGATTGATCTAGCAGTCTTAAATCATTTGCTAAATTTAAGAGTTTGCCTAACTAATTTGGTTGAGGGTAGCTGAAATTTTCACCAATCAAATAGGACTTTTATATATGTAACTAAGCACAAAGAGAATCAATATCTAAATAAAACACACAATATTAATGTCTTATTGACAATACAAATTAGGCTTTTTGATATTTTTACATACACAAAAAACAATTGACATCTTGTCAAAACTTTTCTATTTACTCTTGTCTAATTTTTTGCCATTGTTAAGAGGGTTTTACGCCTTATTAGCTGGCTGTCATGATTCCTAAAAAAGGGCTTTGTTAGCTCTTTAGTACCTTATATAAGCAGACCTTCAAAAGCTATGTGCTTTGCAAGTTGGCGCTTTTGTTGATTTCCTGGGTGGGTTGAATAGTTTTTTGTTTTTTGGAGGTAGCACACCTAACTAGCTGTTTCAGCATGGTTACAATTTGATGTATAAAATAATATCTCCTGACAGTAAAATAATATTACCATGAGCTTGAGACATGCAACAGTATTGTGGACAGTTATCAAAGTTGTACACGGTGAATTATAACTACCTCTTCATTAAATTTCATGGCAAATAGGAGAGAGGCAAAGTCAATCTATTTACACATCACTAGTATTTGAGAACCTAATGATATTGTTCTTTAACTAAGAAATCTATGTCTTAAATATGACGTGATTACGAGTTAAATACGTATAAGCAAGATACTCCGAGCTAACCCAAGTTACTAGTTATGCTACCGAGCGATGTCTACGACGGGCTACGCCTATGCATCAGACAAAGTTAAATCAAATTACTAAGTATAAAATTTCCGATTTAGCTAGTTGTTGGTTACCATAGAGCTTGTAAGTGTCCAAGGCTCAGATTCCCGACTTATGTATAGTTCTGTGCATAAATAGTTAAGTAGAGGTATATGTTGTGACAACGAGAGGGTATGTCTTTAAATTGGCTCTGTAGATAGAGAAATATCCTGAGCAAAGCTGGTATATTTTCAAGTTTGAATAGTAACAATTTTGATTAAAATTAAGAAATTAACTTGGTATTTTTACAAGCCTTGGCAGTATGAATGTGGAATTTTTTGACAGGATTCCTTTGATGCCTTTAGTATTACTTTTATTAGCTTATATTCTTCTGGGATGGTATCTTGCTGCTAATCATATTATTTGGTTGGTGGGAGCTTTTGTCGCTGCTATGGTTATAGCTGTCGTGCGAAGAAGTATTTCTTGGTTAGAGCGTTTAGTTAAATTTGGCTCTAAAACTTTAGTTGTCATCTTATTTTTAAGTATATCAATTGCTTTAGTAGCAACTTGGTCAATATTATTAAGTCTCTTTATTATCCCCTTAGCCACTACGCTTTTAGCTGATTTGGAAATGCGCTTTTCCGGCTGCAATAAACTAGATTCATTTTGGGTTATAACTGTCCTAGCAGTCTTGGGTTTGATAGTAGGTGAAGTAATAGATATTTTGCTTTTTCCCAGTAGCAGATACTAAAGAATTAGGGATAAAAAGTCTAGATATATTTTATTAATTAGGAGCGCACAAATGTGCATCCCTACTTAGTCTGAACTATTGAGCGATCGCTGTCTCTAGTAGAGCAGGGTGTAAATAAAGCATCCATTTTAAATCAATGAGACGTTTACGATATAGGAATTACGCGTAGCAGTACTAGCTTTTTAATCAAATAAGGCACGATTACCCCTCATTAGTCAATCATTCTCTAGATTAATATAAATCTCACTCGTGGAAGACGTTTTACCAATTCAGATTTTCTACCCTATTTGCAAAATAATGTTGTCTAGCAGGAGAACTTGCAGCGATCGCACAGAGGTTAATCTGAATGTGGATAGATGGATATTACAGTTTGAAGACATATGACTGGTGACTGTCACTTTCTGGTCATATTTATTGTTAATCATAAAAGTATAGGTACCTTCTCAAGGGTGAAATTTTGGGCTGGTATCCCCAACCTCAAAGGTTTGATTGAATCGTGAGTTCCCAAATCTGGAGTACATAGATAATTCCTCTGTTGAACAAAGACTATGAAACAAAGCCAAAAGTCCCAAATCAACACTAATAAGGAAGTAATGTGAGTAGACCTAAAGACTACAGTTTGCTTGAGCAGACAACATCAACTGAAGTAGCAGTACCCAAGCCATCCCTGACATTACCAGATGCAGTGGCTCTGATTGTTGGTATTGTCATCGGGGCGGGGATTTTTGAAACGCCGGCTCTAGTGGCAAGTCAAGCAGGTAGCGATATTGCTGTACTGCTTTTTTGGCTAACTGGTGGTGTGGTATCTCTATTAGGAGGGCTGTGCTATGCAGAACTGGCAACTGTCTATCCCGATGTTGGTGGTGCCTACTATTATTTAAAACGTGCATTCGGACGGGGAGTCGCCTTTTTATTTGCCTGGGCGCGGATGACAGTGATTCAAACTGGTTCCATTGCTCTTTTGGCATTTGTTTTTGGCGATTATGTTTCTCAGATATGGTGGCTAGGTACGTTTTCGTCTTCTCTTTATGCAGCCATAGCGATCGCACTTTTAACTGCTTTGAACATCGTCGGTTTACAACAGGGTAAATGGACACAAAACCTGCTCAGTGCTGCGAAAGTTCTAGGTTTGTTACTGGTAGTAATTCTTGGGCTTACCGCCATTCCTAATTCTGCCGCCCCTGTAGAATCTGCATCATCGGGAACCTGGGGACTGGCGATGGTATTTGTGCTGCTGTCTTACGGTGGTTGGAATGAGGCGGCTTACATATCCGCAGAAATTCAAGATGGACAACGTAATATTGTGCGATCGCTAATCTGGAGTATTAGCATCATTACTGCCATTTATCTGCTAATCAATCTGGCTTACCTGCGGGGACTGGGATTAGCAAACATGGCACAGTCAGAAGCAGTAGCCGCAGATTTAATGCGCTCTCTTTGGGGCGAACCGGGAGCCTTGTTCATCAGTGTACTGATTGCGATCGCTACTTTGGGAGCAACCAACGCCACAATTTTTACCGGAGCGCGTACTAATTATGCTCTGGGACAGGATTTTTCGCTGTTTGGTTTTATAGGACGCTGGCAGCAACGTCCTAGCAGTCCTACCCATGCCTTATTATTGCAAGCAGCGATCGCTTTAGCACTGGTTTTTTTAGGCACGCTCACTCGCAAAGGCTTTGAAACAATGGTGGATTACACCGCCCCGATATTTTGGTTTTTCTTCTTGCTTTCCGGCATATCACTGTTGGTATTACGAATCCGCGAACCCCACATAGTGCGCCCATTCCGTGTGCCATTTTATCCTTTCACACCATTACTCTTTTGCGCCGTCTGCGGTTACTTGCTCTACTCCAGCTTGGTTTATACGGGTGTGGGAGCAGTTGCAGGTGTTTTAGTTGTTGCAGCAGGTATCCCTCTCTTGTTTTGGAATAACTACCGTCAACGTAGGACTTAATACAGTTTTGGATTTTGGATTGTGCAACCTAAACCTCATACTATAAGCAATTCAAAATTCTATGACTATCAGTTGTTTTTCTAACTACTGACCACAAACTACTGAATCAAGGAGAATAATTTATGAACTTCAAAAAAATTCTGTTTTTACTGGTTACAGGGGTTAGTATCAGCAGCTTGGGAATTGCTGGGTGTACGCCGACACAGCAAGATTTGGAAGCCGGGACAGAGCCTTCGACAGATTTAACGGCTCAGACTGAAACCGCAACTCCTACACCTACAACTCAAGCCCAAGAACGTCCTGGCGATGTTCCTTATGTGCCTACACCACAGCCAGTGGTGGATGCAATGTTGCAAGTGGCAAAAGTGGGTAAGAATGATGTGCTTTATGACCTAGGTAGTGGTGATGGGCGAATTGTAAATACTGCTGCACAAAAATATGGTACGCGCGGTATCGGTATAGATATTAACCCCGAACGCATCAAAGAAGCTAATGAGAATGCCAAGAAGGCAGGAGTAACCGAGCGCGTGAAGTTTGTCCAACAAGACTTATTCACCACTGATTTTAGTGAAGCAACAGTAGTTACACTTTACTTACTGCCTGAAGTCAACGCCAAACTTCGTCCTAAGCTGTTGAAAGAACTTAAACCTGGGACTCGCATTGTCTCCCACGCCTTCGATATGGGCAATTGGAAACCACAGCAAACGCTGAACGTACAGGGCAAAACTATTTACTATTGGGTAGTTCCTGAACAGGTGCCAGCGAATTTGCGCTAGGACTAATACCATTTTCAACAATCTTTGCAACAAGTAAATCAGCTGTAGGGGTGTACAACTGTAGGCCCCTACACATCAATAGCAGGAATTTCGGCAAATGCTATCAGAAATTCAAAATCATGAAAGACCTATTTTTGAATTTTGAATTCCCTCCTTAGAGGGTTGACAGCAGCAACTTGAGATTTTGAATTGAAGGAATAATCTAAAATCCAAAATTGTTTGACTAAGTGCAAATAGCAGCTGAGGAAGGAAATATGATAGGGTTTAAAGGGAAGAATGTCTTAATTACAGGTGCAACGTCAGGAATCAGTTAGGCGATCGCTATCAGACTTGCTCAACAAGGGTGCAACATCGCCATCAATTACCGCTCATACCCTGAAACTGCGGCGGACACGGAAGAGATGGCATTGCAAAAAGCCCGCGGAAATATCAAAAATTATGGTGTGAAGTCGCTGCTGGTTCTGGGAGATGTCTCTCAAAAATCTGACATTGTTTGAGATGGTCAACACCGTAGTAAAGGAATTTGGCAGTTTAGATATTCTAGTTAACAATGCTGGTATCAATACAGAAAGTTCATCCCACGAAGTTACCACAGCAGACTTTGATCGGGTAATTGCAGTCAATCTTTGGGGTGCTTATCTCTGCGTCCTTGAAACTATTAAACACCTCCTGTCTCTTCATCGTCCGGGGGTGATGATTAATATTTCCAGCGTTCACGAAATTATTGGGCGACTGATGTATGTCAGTTATTCTATTAGCAAAGGCGGTATGGAAAACCTGACCAAAACTTTAGCTTTGGAATATGCTAGCCAAGGTATTTCGTATCAACGCCATTGGCTCCGAAGCAACGCTCACGCCAATGAATCAAGACTGGATAGATGAAGAGAGAAAAGGCGATGTCTACAACGGGCTACGCCTACGTGGAAAGTCACATCCGGGGTACTGGCTCCTCTGAGGAGATGGCAGTCGCAGTAGCTTTTTAAGCTTCGGATGAAGCCGCCTACATCACCGGACAAATGCTATTTGTAGATGGTGGATTGACTCTATATGCTGACTTTCGAGAAACTTGGTCAGCTTGAGGTAGGGCTGGCGTACTTTCCACAATTGAGCCGACACATACCATTAGTAGAATTAAACGCCTATGACTAGCGCCATCGATAAGAACAGCCTACTGGAAACAGAAGCCTGGGAATTGTTGGAAGAGTCCGTAATCTATTACCAGGGAAAACCCATTGGTACTGTAGCTGCTCACGATCCGGAGTCAGATGCACTCAATTATGACCAGTGCTTCCTCCGCGATTTTGTCCCTTCTGCCTTGGTGTTTCTCATGTACGGCAAAGCAGAGATTGTGCGTAACTTCTTAGTAGAAACACTGAAATTACAAAGTCATGAAAAGCAGATAGACTGCTTTGAACCGGGAGCGGGATTAATGCCTGCAAGTTTCAAAGTACATTCCAAGGGGAATGAGGAATTTTTGGTCGCTGATTTTGGTGAACTGGCGATCGCTCGTGTTCCCCCAATTGATTCTTGTATGTGGTGGATTCTCCTGCTACGGGCTTATGAAAAAGCTACAGGCGATTTGTCCCTAGCGCGTCAGCCAGATTTTCAAGCCGGAATCAAGTTAATTTTGGATCTTTGCCTGGTACATCGCTTTTCCATGTACCCAACAATGTTAGTTCCTGATGGCGCGTTTATGATTGACCGTCGGATGGGAGTCTACGAACATCCTCTAGAAATTCAGGTGTTATTCTATGCGTCCCTCAGGGCTGCTAGTGAATTGCTTTTACCAGATGGAGATGGCGATAGTTATCTGGGCAAAGTCAATAGGCGATTGGGATCTTTGAAGTATCATATCCGTAACTATTACTGGCTAGACTTGAAGCGATTGGGGGAAATCTATCGTTACAAAGACAACGAATTTGGTAAAGAAATTGTTAATAAATTCAACATCAACTCAGAATCAATCCCCAGTTGGTTGACCGAGTGGTTGCCCGAAACTGGAGGGTATTTAGCCGGAAATTTGGGGCCGGGACGGATAGATTTTCGCTTTTTTGCTCTGGGAAATCTGATGGCAATCTTAACTTCCTTAGCCGGCGAAAAAGAATCTCAAAGCATTATGAATTTATTCGCCCAACGTTGGCAAGACTTGATCGGCTATATGCCTGTTAAAATTTGCTTTCCAGCAATGGAAGGTTTAGAGTGGAGAATTGTTACAGGATGTGACTCTAAGAACAGGGCTTGGTCTTATCACAACGGCGGTAACTGGCCCGTTTTACTGTGGTTATTTACTGCTGCGGCACTGAAAGCAGGTCGAACAGAACTTGCTCAAGCTGCGATCGCCATTGCCGAAAGGCGTTTATTTAAGGATAAATTCCCGGAATACTACGATGGCAACAATGGTCGTTTGATTGGCAAAGAAGCCAGAATTTATCAAACTTGGAGCATTGCCGGATTGCTAGCAGCCAAAAAGTTGCTGGAAAATCCAGATCACTTGGAATTAATCAGCTTTGCAGAGGGTCTTGAAGTCCCAGGCTGTAGCCTGTAGGTACTGAATGCCCCCCAGGGCTTCTAGCCCGAAGATTATTTAGCAGTGTAATTATCAGGGTGTCTCTGCTAACTATTTTTCCAGTCCCCAGTCCCCACTTGAGCAGGAATTAGCCCTCTTCTTTCATTGTGAAAAGGGAAAAGCAACCTCAAATTCTCAAAGACTCGATAACTGATACACTATATTGTAAGAGGTATCTGAAGTGTCATACTTAGTAATATCACCAGATAGTCTTTGCATAATTAACACGTTTTAACGTGGATAACACATGAAAACTACTTCAGATTTAATTCCAGAATTTGAAAAACTATTCAGACAAAAATTACAACTAAATAATTGTAAACTTAGAAAGAAAAGACAAGAGAATAATTATGAAATTATTACTCCAGCTAAAGACATTTTTTTGATGTATTGGTCTGAATTTCCAGAAATTAACTTAATATATCAGGCTGTAGGGGTACGCACTCAGCAGACTGGAGTTTATGAGCGAGCTATCCGCTTACATATTAGTTCTTGTTTAAGTAGTATCCAGGAAAATCCTACCTCTGAAACACCATTATTGGTGAAATAACTAATACTTAGATAACCCACATAATATTTACTAAACTCTCGCCAGTTTTGTCATATAACTGACGAGAGTTTCTTACCAAAAATCTGTTGATCGAGAGATAAAAATGCAATCCGAAAAAAGTCAAGATCAGCTAGATTATAAAACTTTGTTAGCCAATGCAAAGCAAGCCTTAAAAGTTGAATACCACAAATCAGCCGCTTTAGCGTCCCAACTCCAAGCCATAAAAACTCAGTTAGAGCAAGTTCAGGCTGAAAACAAAACTCTCAGAGAGAGTGCTTATGAAGATGTCGTTAAGCACTTTGAGGCGCGGACTCAAGCAGCAGAAGCACTAGCACTAAAAATAGAAGTCCGCCAAAGATTCCTTGAAGCCAATGGTTGCAAGGATGATGAGAGCTTTGATACTCTATGGGATAGCATTAAAAATAAAATTCAGATCCAAGACGGTGAGGTGAGAATCGTGGCTCAAAATGGTACTCCCAAATTCACCTTAACGGGTAGCATGATGACTCTAAGGGATTTTATTCAATCCCTCAAAAAAGACCCAATCTCTGGAAAATTTTTCTTGAATTAGAGAGTCAAATTAATAAAAATCTATCGCTAGAAGCCGATTAACAATTGTAGCAAAAAGCTATTCATCTTCGTCTCCTGGCGGTCGCTCGCTCTCGCTTTGTTGGGCATTCCACTCCAAAACAATGCGCTCCAACATCTCAGATTGCGTACAGTTATTAACATCGGCGTACATTTTAATCAACTGCCTCACTTTAGGATTAATGTGGCGAATCTCTAGTTGGTTACTTTGTACCATGTTCATTAACTTTTAGTGTCTATTAAATATGTTGAACCATTAAACTATGTCTGTTGCAATAAATTTTGTTAATGGCTATCGCTCACTGTCGCCTGCAATATAATTATTTAGTCTTAAAATCGCTTAACCTGGCGGGGCTGCTTCTTCAAAAGGACGGATAATCGGAGGAGCAGGTGTAACTTCTGGTTTAAAAATTCCCTGCAATGCCTGTTCTAAGGTTTGTGCCATGACAATCCGGTTTTCGTAAGCCACGACTACCCGCACCAAAGTTGGCAGACTATTCTGTGTGGCTTCTAGATAGATTGGCTCAACATACAGCAGCGATTGCTCAATGGGAATTACTAGTAAATTGCCTTGAATGGCTCTCGAACCCTGACGATTCCACAGAGAAATTTGCTGGGAAATTACTGGGTCTTGGTTAATCCGTGCCTCGATTTGCTCTGGCCCGTAGACCAAGCGTTCTTTAGGAAAGACATATAGCACTAGTCTACCGTAGTTCTTGCCATCAGATCGCGCCGCTAACCAAGCGATTAAATTAGTTCGTTGTTTGGGAGTGTAGGGCAGAAGCAGGATAAATTCTTCAAAGTTTACAGTGGGTAAACTAGTAATCAAATAGTACGGCTCTACTGGACGGGGTTCACTGCCATAGATTTCGTTAGGAATTTGCCATTGGTCTTCTCGGTTGTAAAATACCTGGGGGTCGGTCATGTGGTAGGTCATCAACCGCTCAGATTGAATTTTGAAAAAGTCCACCGGATATCGGGTATGACTGCGGAGATTAACTGGCATTGTACTGAGCGGTTTGAACATTTTAGGAAATATCTTTGACCAAGTGGTAATGATCGGATCGCTTGGATCGGCAATATAAAAGTTCACAGTGCCGTTGTAAGCATCAATCACTACTTTGATAGAATTGCGAATGTAGTTAATCCCATCGCTACCAGTGTCTGAGTAAGGATAGCGATCGCTCGTTGTGTAAGCATCAACAATCCAGTAAAGATAACTGGCATTACTGGGGAAATCTTGATTAGCAGCAGCAGCTACTAAATAGGGATCGCTGTCAAATTTCAAAAAAGGTGCGATCGCTTGAATTCTTTGCTTGACATTTCGTCGCAGTAGCACTTTTGTCTCTGGCAAAAAATCCCGCGTCAGCACCATCTGCCAATCTTTCAAATACATTGCAAATAGCCAGCGCCGCCATGCTGAACCAATTTCAACACCACCCAGACCATCGTAATAGTTATAAACATTGTCGCTACCACTAGGGTAGTCTAGCTCTCTAACTCTTGTGCCAGTCATCACATAAGTATTAGTAATCTCACCGTAATAAATCCGGGGTTGCCCAATGGGAATACTTTGACGAATCGCTTCACTAGAAGTTGTCAGGGCGCTACTATCACCGCTAATATCTTTGACAAAATATTCTGGTAGCCCACCCGGCCCAACTGTATTAACTGGGCTAACAGTAAACCCAAAACCGTGGGTATAAATTAAATGGCGGTTAACCCATGTTTGAGCTTCCTGTGGTACAGCACTGTAGTCTAGTTCTCGTGCGGCAATCAATACCTGCCGCCGTTCTGTTGGTTCAACTGGTTTCTGCTTAGATTCTGGCGGTTTTGGCAAAGCAGATGGTCGGCGTGAAGTTTCATCTGTTACTAGAGTATATCTATCTATATCGGCATCGGGAAACTGATAATACGGTCGAATTTGTTGCAGTTGTCGGTTAGTTTCTAACAGTGGTCGCTCATCCCACAGGCGAATATTGCGAATTGTCAAGGCATTCTTTTGAATATCAGCTTCAGTTAATGTTCCTTGTGGGTTGAAAGTTTTGGCATCGATCGCCTCTAGATCAAATGCTTGACGAGTCAAGGCGATAGTCCGCTGAATGTAGGGTTGCTCTCGTTGCAACTCATTAGGTTGGACAATTAAATATTGCACTACAGCAGGTAGAACAACATCAGTTGCTGCAACTAATATTAGATAAACCCCTAAGCTGTAAAACACCAAGCGGCGATACTGAGATTTGGGTTTCCAGAAAAATGTTCGCCAAAGTAGGTAATAGGCGATCGCTACTGCCAGGATACACAAGACGGTATAAGCTGGCATTTGGGCTGTTACATCCGTATAGCTGGCACCATAACTTACTCCACGGGTAGAATACACGAGTTCATAGCGACTCAGCCAATAACTCAGAGCCACTACCAGCATCAATAAGCCACCCATACCATATAAATGACGCTGCTGCTGGGGCGAAAAACCAGGGAAAATTCCCTGACTCAAACTGTCCCCTGACAAAAGATAAGTGAGAGTAACGGCGACGAAGCCATACAAACATAATCCCATCAGCCAAAGTTCTAGCAGTTCCCAAAACGGTAAGGAAAATACATAAAAGCTGATATCTCGACCAAATAAAGGCTCAGTGCTGTTGAAAACAGTGGGGTGGAAATATTGCAGTACCTTTGGCCAGTGCTGGAATAGGATGAACGCAAAAATGGGGCAGAACAAAACTGCGATCGCAGTTAATAAAAATTGGGGATAGATTAAAATTGCGATCGCTAATCCCCCAATTAAACCGAGATACCAGACATGAGAGACAATCTGCCTCAAGAGTTGCCAGATTGTCTCTGGTCGAAATAGGGCAGGAATGGGGAGAATACCCTGATTAACTGGAGAATGCCAGTAAAAAAGAGCAATTTGACCATAGTGAACCACTATCAACCCGATCAACAAGCTCAGTACCAGAGTTAGAGGTAATAACCAGCGCAATTTTAATGGTTGAAAGCGTTGCGGCGTCAGTATCCGGGTTTCGTTGCGTTTTCGATAATCAGGACTGAGAAAATTTGTTAATTCACGGCTTTGTTCTGCTGACTCAATTTTCAGAGACTGGGGATATTTTAGCCGTTGTGCTAGAGCCAGATTTAGCAGTAGATAGGTAGCAGTTATCCCAGCCACCACTACCCACAAAACACCACGAGTCAGCACCCTCAACAGAAATACTTGGAGATAGCCAACTTCCTGAAACCAAAAAATATCTGCTCCCAGGCGCGAACCCAGATCCAACAGTAGCCACAGCCCCAAGAATCCTATTAATAGTCTAAAGCCCCATTTCCAATACATTTTGTGGCAGCCAAACTATCTGCAAAGCTAACCTTACTGTATAAGGAAAGTATGTAAAAGGGATTGGGGATTAAGCATTAGGCATTGGGGTAGTCGTATTTCAAACCAAAAATTATGAAATTGGCTCTAACCCCGAACATCTTTTGGAATGTTTTCTCAATCCCCAGTAGCCAATCCCGGAGCGGTGTTCCTCCCTCACTATCCGTACTCGTTGGTGGGAGACTCTTCGCTGCGACCCGTTGATACTTTTCCAAAAATTATCACTACTTTCTACAATAGCTGAATTCAGCAAAGCCTTAAAGCCTATATCCTAAATATATAGGAAAGCAAAGATAAAAGTTAAAACTTTAACTAATATTTGTGACTGTAAAGGTTTTGCTCATATCCAGACATTACCCAAAGTTGAGAAGCTTCTCTGCAAATGAGCGAAACGTCAGTAATTACAAATTACTATCAATGATTCTCTACAACCTCTAGACCTGTCTTAGCTACTGATTTAATATCAACATTTTGATTGTTTAGCAGCACTACTATAGTGGTATTTTGATTGGGGATATATGCAAGCAATGTTACGAAGCCATAAGCTGTACCACTATGCCCAATTGCTTTTGCTAAAGGAGATGAAAATCGTTCTACACCCAACCCATAGCTGTAGCCTACGCCATTATCTTTAAATTTCAGCATTTGTTTCATCATCTTCGAGGAAAGTAAGGTTTTTTTGACAAATAACGCTTTGGCGAACTTGGCTAAATCCTCTGCTGTTGAAACTAATCCACCATCTCCCAAACCATTACCATCATTGACTTTGGCGTAGCTATCTAGCTTACCATCCTTATTGCGATCGCCATAACCTGTAGCGACTTCTCCAATTGTCGGTTCGCGCAATTCCGTGAAGGTATGTTTTAATCCTAATGGTTTTAAAATCTGACTGCGGATTGCTTGGGCGAGAGTTCCTCTAGTGATATTTTCAACAATCAGTTCCAAAAGAATGTAGTTGCAATCAGTATAAATAAATTTTTCTCCAGGATTTGCCTGCGGTTGCTCTTTATACATATACTGAATAGCTTCTCTGGCTGTCCAAGGCTGTGAGCGACTTCTTTTGGCAGTAGCTTGAATAAACTCTTTTGTTTCTAGGTATTCAGCAACACCACTGGTATGGTTGAGCAGTTGACGAACTGTAATTTTGTCGCTGTTGACAATATGAGGAGTGATGTCTCTTGGTAAGTAGGTTGCGATCGCCCGATCTAATCCTATCTTCCCTTGCTCCACTAATTTCAGCACAACCACTGCCATAAAAGTTTTACTCATACTGGCAATGGCAAAGCCATCCGTGGGTTTCATCCGGGTTTTAGTTGATAAGTTATTCACTCCAGATGCTCCCAGCCAAGAACCTTTCGGTGTAGTAATATACATTACTGCACCGGGAATTCGCTGTTCTATAACTATCTCATTTAAAAGTTTCTGTAGTTGAGAACTTTTTCCTACAGTGGAGGTAGATATGACTTGTTTAGCAAGAGATTTTTCAATTACTCTCTGACTAATGTTATCACCCACTAAGTATCCTGTAAAACCAAGGGAAATCACAAAGACTATTGCAAATATAATTTTCCTGAAAACCAAAAATTTTAGGTTCATTTTACTTCCTAAACAGAAACCTAGTCGATCTAGCTCAACGGCACAAAGTAGTTGGTGAGCATCAATCTGACCAAATAATTACTAATTCATAATTCTTAATTAAGAGGATACAAGACCCTACTGATTGTAACTATGAATTACTTTGACATCTGATATACAAATAGCATTACTCTGTTTCCAGATTAGTATCAAAATTTAAATTTCCCAACTTTCACAAATATGAGAATGCCAACTAAAAGCAAGACCAAAGCCACTGTCTGGGTAGTGGAAAAAGGTCAAGTACGGCCTCGTTTAGATCATCTCACTACTGAGGAACCTTTGGAAATTCGTCTTGTTCCTTTCCAGAAGACGGTAGCTGTAACAATGCGAACACCAGGGGCAGATTTTGAACTAGCTGCTGGTTTTCTCTACAGTGAAGGAGTCGTTAGCTGTAGAGAAGATATCCGACGGATCAGCTACTGCGTAGATGAATTAGTAGATGGTGAGCAGCGCCATAACATCGTAAATGTAGAACTGCGGGATGGGTTGATTCCAGACCTACAGCCTTTGGAGCGTCATTTCTACACTAGTAGCGCCTGTGGAGTGTGTGGTAAAGCTAGCCTAGAGGCTTTGCGTCTGCGGGGATGTCCAGTAATTCCCTCTGGCCCGACGGTAACACCTGAGATCATCTATAGCCTACCAGACAAGCTCCGGGCTGCTCAAGGTATCTTCACTGCTACAGGGGGTTTGCACGCTGCGGCTACCTTCGATGCTCAAGGACAACTGTTAAACCTGTGGGAGGATGTTGGACGACACAATGCTTTGGATAAATTGATTGGTACAGCTTTGCTCAGTGACGAGTTGCCTTTAAATAATTGTATTGTCCTAGTTAGCGGACGCTCTAGTTTTGAGATTTTGCAAAAGTCTACAACTGCTGGAGTTCCCATCGTCTGTTCTGTTTCCGCTCCCAGTAGTTTGGCGGTGTCTGTCGCCAAGGAATTCGGGATTACTTTAATTGGATTCCTGCGCGGAGAACGGTTCAATGTTTACACTGGTTTGCAAAGAATAAAGGCTGCTTAATTGTAGATTAATTAGAATTGCTCGACTTTGAAGAGGATATATTAGAGTTGTCGGGAAATAAAGCAAGAAATCTTTGAAAGCTTTATAGAGCAAGCCTTCCAATCAACTTTACTATAAATAGCTATAGTTCCTGTGTCACAAGGTTTTCAGCGATTTTTCTCGCTATTTCCCGACAGGTCTATTATTGGAGGCGATCGCAAATGGTACGGACACCATCAAAAAACATAACTTTAGCAGAGTTTATGATGCTACCAGAAACAAAGCCTGCTAGTGAATACATTGATAGTCAAATCATTCAAAAACCTATGCCACAGGGAAAGCACAGTATAATTCAAGGTGAAATGGTTAGCACTGTCAACTTAACAGTCAAGCCCAAGCGAATTGCTCGTGCTTTTCCAGAACTGCGGTGTACTTTTGGCGGAAGGTCAATAGTGCCAGATATTTCTGTTTTTACTTGGCAAAGAATTCCCCGTGATCAGAATGGTCAAGTTGCTAACTTATTCCAAGCTGCTCCCGATTGGACTATCGAGATCCTTTCTCCTGACCAAAGACAAACGAAAGTTACAAAAAATATTTTACATTGCCTGAATCATGAGACACAAATGGGTTGGCTGATCGATCCAGAAGAACAAACAATATTTGTGTACATCCGAAATCAACAACCAATCATGTTAGATGAACTAGATGCTTTACTTGCTGTACCAGATTTTGCAAGTGAGTTGAGGCTGACGGTGGGAGATTTATTTGGTTGGCTGTTGGAGTAAACCAAATTCTGACGAATTGAATAAGGAAATAGGCCGAGTGCAACAGGTTTTATGGGTAGGAATAGGTTGTAAGCGAGGAACATCATGGCAGTTGATTGATTGGGCAATTGAGCAAGTGTTTCGAGAAAATCAACTTTTTCCAAGTGCGATCGCAGGTATTGCTACCATTGACACTAAAGCCTCAGAAGTCGGCTTAGTAGAACTTTGCAATCTCCGCAATTGGCCTCTAAAAACCTTTTCGGCAAAAATCCTTAGCTCTGTCTGTGTCCCTAACCCTGCCACAATTACTGACCATAAAGTAGGTACACCTAGCGTAGCAGAGGCCGCTGCTATTCTTGCAGCTTCTCAACTCACATCGTTGACTGTTTTCCCCTTTCCAAATATGGAGAAATTACAGGTGAGACTCTTAGTTACTAAGAAAAATTTCCAGCTACAAGGCCAACCAGGAGCGGTAACACTAGCTGTTGCTCAAGCTTCAAATATTAGTATTACAATTGACTAATTTTTCTAGTCAACAACTCTCAAAAAATAGTTAATTACACTAGAAACAATTGCTAGCACAATTGAACCTAACAAAGCAGGTAAAAAGCCCTGAATTTCAAAGCCAGAACCAGGAGTTAGGACACTTGCCAGCCAAAGGGCTAAGGCGTTAATCACCAATGTAAATAAACCAAAGGTGAGTAAGGTAATCGGAAACGTCAAAATCTGCAAAATTGGTCTAATAAATGCATTAACTAGACCAATAACAAGGGCAGCAATTAAGGCAGTGACAAAATTCTTGATAAAGAATCCCGGAACGATATTAGCAGTAATGAATAACGCGATCGCAGTACCGAGCCAAGTTAATAAAAAGTGTTGCATAAGTTTTTTTAGAGGAATTAGCAGTAAGTTTAATTAATTTCACTATTGCCATCTGTGATCTGTAACACTATCAGGCGTAGTTGTATCTAGCTCCTAAAGTTGTTACACTCTCTTATCAGCCCAAAAGCAATGTAATTTTTCAGTGCTGGCATAGAGAGATACTTCTAATCGGCGTATCTTTATCGTATTGCAGGATGTACCGCAGTGAATTCCTAAAAAGTGGTGTGAAGCGCAAAACCCTTACGGAGGTTTCTCGAAATTGAAAAACCTCTGTAAGTAGTCGGACAAAAATATTTACAGTCATTGCGAGCGAAGCGGAATGAAGCAATCCCATTCGCAATGACATTGTGTAATTAATTCTGTCTGACTACTTATCTTGGGGATTTGCAAGAAATAAGTTATCCAGTTTTCTAGAGTGGAGACAAGTCTGTAGACGCTTCTGCGGTAAGGAGGTTGCAGTCTTCTTTCTTGGCACTAGCCTCTCCCAAAGGGAGAAGCTGGCTATGCTCCCTAGTACGGCTAACGCCGCAAAAGAACCTCCCAGGTAGAGCCACCAACTACACCGTCAGGTTCTAAACCATAGCGCGTTTGTGCAGCTTTCACAGCTGCTTCGGTTGTCGCGCCAAAGTCTCCATCGGCATCGCCTTTTAAAAAACCAAGCTTTTTCAGTTGTTGTTGCAACTTAACAACTTCAGAACCACGTAATCCTACACGCAAAATTGGCAATCCTTCTGAGGTGTATTGAATACCAGGGGTTCGCTTAGTAGTTGTGTTTGGCTGAGTTCGAGTAGTTGATGTAGTACGATTCGGCGTTTTTTGTGTGCTGGAAGTTGTAGGTTTTTTTGGGGTAGCAGGTCTTGGCTCAGGGTTAGTCGCAGCTTGTGTTACAGCTTTTTTTGGGGTAGTAGGTCTTGGTCTTGCTTCAGGATTCGTCGCAACTTGTGTTACAGCTTTTCTTGGAGGGTTGGGGTTAGGATTTGCAACGTTGGTGAGGTTGCTAGCCTGAGTTGGAACAGGAAAATTTGTAGCTGAGTTAAATCTTGGCTGGGATGAAGGGACTGTTGATGCTACCACAGGTTCTTTTGGGAAAAGTCGTTGCCAAGTGCTGGCATCAACAATGCCATCTGGATTCAAACCAGCTGCTTGTTTAAATCGGGTAACAGCACTGGCTGTATTCTCACTATATGTACCATCTACAGCACCAGAGTAAAAACCCAAAAGTTTCAGAGCTGCTTGAAGTTCAGCCACGCGTTCGCCTTGACTACCAACTTTGAGGGTAGGGCGATTGATGCTATCTCCAGGATTTACTTGAGCAATTTTTTGTGGTGCTGCTATTGATACTACAGCCGTTGAGGCAATCAAGAGAGGCGTAGTGGAGAACAAGAGTATTTCAATGGCTGATAAAGATTTAGACCTCTTTGGCCACCAACCCTTTTGCCGTTTTTCCATTCTACAGCGGTTTACAGTTGGGTCTAGTAATTTTAAGTAACTCAAAATACTTGCTGTCAGGCTGCTTTGCACGGAATTTACTCCCAGAAGATTCTCATGCTAATGGTACAGCCGCTTGGTCTAAAAAACAGCTGATCCATTTACGATGTCTTCGACGGGCGTAGCTGCGGCACATAATTCAATCCGCTTGCTTTTTAACCCTTCTCAAAAAGCAGGGAATTAGAATAAGCCTGCCTATGCGATCGCTCGATTAATTGCTTCTTCTTGACCAACTAAAGATAAGTAAGGCTCTTTTAAATACTTACAAGCTGAAGCGATCGCATCCTTGGCACTCACCGCCGCAATCAATTCTTGGAACTTGGTGTCAAAATCAATTCCTAAGCCCAAAATTTCATACCAACCGTATATTTGAGCAATTTGCCCGTTCGTTTGTTTACCCAAGGCGTACTGCCCCAGGATCTTGTTTTTAGCAGCTTGGAGTGCGTTTTCAGATATTTCGGTAGTACATAGTAAATCTACTTCTGTACGCAGTCCTTCTAGGGCAATGCTGGTATTCTCTGGCGCTGTACCGATGTAAACTACAAACGACGCTGGGAATAGCCTTGTAGAGTAAAATGCAGATACTTCGTAAGCTAAACCTCGTTTTTCCCGTAATTCGACAAACAAGCGGCTAGAAAGCCCATTTCCCAAGTAGGTACACAGCAACTTCAATGGGGCGTAGTCAACAGAACTCACCGATGTTCCCAAATAACCGAGCATCACGATTGATTGTTGCGTCTGTACTGGCTTCAGCCTTACCTGCGGTTCTATCTTAATTTCAGGTAAATTCAGTATTGGCAGTGCTTGGGCTGTGGCTTGCCAATCACCAAAAACTTCTTCCACCAATGCCACTGCATCTGTAGATGTGACTCTACCAGCAATACTAATTACTACATTATCTGGACGGAAATAAGTTTGGTGATAATCTACTAAATCCTCACGAGTTAAGCGGCTCATGGTGGATTCATCGCCTAGCACTGACATCGAGTATGGATGATTTTGGTACATTACCTGCCGCATTTGTTCAAAAGCGACGGTGAACGGTTGCTCTTTTTGCGAACGAATATCTTGGAGTGCTAGACGGCGTTCTAGTTCCACTTGAGTTTCGGGAAAAGTAGGCGATCGCAAAATCCGCCCTGCCAATGCTAAAATTTCTGCAAAATCGGATGTTACCGTCTTGAAAGATAGCAAAAAATAATCAGTGCCAGCATCCGCACTCAAACTCGCTCCTACAGACTCGACAATTTCTGCAATTTCCAAGCTAGAAAGTCCATCACATCCCTTTGTCATTACTGCCGATAGCAAATGTGCCAACCCTGCTTGCTCCCGGTTTTCGTTACAACTACCAGCACGCACAAAGATTCGCGCTGCAATAATGTCCGCAGCAGGATTTTCTGCCACCAGCACGACAATGCCATTGTTCAATACGGTGCGATGAATAGGCGATTTTTGCAGCAAGGTTGTCATTTATCATTTGTCCTTTGTCATTTGTCCTTTGTCATTTGTCCTTTGTCAGTTATCATTTGTCTTTTGCTAATGACTAATGACTAATGACTAATGATTAACACGGTTTAAGTACAGTAATCGCGTAATTCTCCGGCGAGAGATACTGTTTAGCTAATTTTTGCAGTTCTTGGGCATCAAAAGACAGAATCTGCTGGGGATATGTCACAGCTAATTCAGCTTGGGCGATGGTACTGTAATACCCATAAAGCCCCGTCAACTGATTTGGCGTTTCGGTAGAAAACGCATACTCATTACATAGCAGCCTGCGTGTGCGGGCAAGTTCCTGTTCACTAATTCCTCTAGTTTGCAAATCATCCAAATGAGCGCAAATCAAGGACTCAACTTCCTCCAGATTTTCTGGTTCCAACCAGGCAGTTATTGTAAATAAACTTGATTCCCGTTGTAGAGAAAAACTACTGCAAATTCCCTGTACCAATTGCAAATCTTCTCGCAAATCACGCACTAAACGCGAAGTCCGCCCTTCTGCCAATAACACTGATAACAAATCTAAACCATAGCCAGTGCGGATTTCTTCTACTCCTGGTACAAGCCACGCCATCAACAATCGCGCTTGCTCTATGCGTGGTAAACACAGTTCTTGACGGTGAATTCCTGTTATCACTGGCTTTGCCACTTTCTCAAACTGTGGACAATTTGAGCGTTCGGCAAAATCAGCAAATGAATCATTTACCATTTCCCAAGCTGGTTGCTGGGCTATACCTCCTGCAATCACCACCGTCATGTTTTCCGGCTGATAGTGAGTGCGGTGAAAACAACGCATTGCCTCTGGTGACTGCTGCATCAATTCTTGCTCAGTACCCAGCACCGAACGTCCGTAAGGGTGATGCGGATAGATGCTTTGAATCAGAGTTTGGAATCCTATCCAGTCGGAATCGTCCTGACAAGAGCGAATTTCCTCTAGCACCACGTCCCGTTCGCGGCTAAATTCATCTTCTGGAATTGCCGCATTGAGCAGTAGTTCTCCCAAGTAGGGCAGAGTATCTTTTAAATAAGGGGCTGCTGTGGTGAGTGAATAATGAGCATAATCATAGCTTGTCGCCGCATTACTTACACCACCCCGATTTTCAACTTTGTAATCGAACATTCCAGGGGGTAGTGTCGCCGTACCTTTAAAAATCATGTGTTCTAAAAAGTGCGCCATACCGAACCACGGTTCTGGCTCTAGGCTGGCTCCAGCACGCACCCAAACATCCGCTACAACTACAGGGGTAGTGGGAATTTCTTGATGAATAAAAGTTAAACCACTCTCTAGTCGGAAGACCGAGGCTGGAAATACGGTATTAGTCAGTTGTTTTAACAATTTTTTGTAGCTTTAACCACAATTTAACGCAATTTTGTCATCTTAACTCTGAACGATACCTAATTTAGAATCAAGGTATACAGATTTTGTTTTTAGTCAGAGGTTATATTGCAATGTCTCTACAATAAAGCTCAAATTTGTTTGATTAATACAGCTAAAATGCTTAATCTGCGTAGTTTCAGATTTTTAGTTTTGAATTTCTGATTGGTCTTATAAGTAATACTGATTTTAACAACTAAAGCTCCCAAGTTCTAACTAACTTTGGGAGCTAATAATTTTAAGTTCACCGCGACGCCGTTTTACCTAAGTTTATGACCTGGGTTTATCCAGGTGGGAACCTAAATTCCTCGTTTAAAGTTTCCGGGTACATGCCCGGTATACTGCCACGAGAACAGTTGACTCCCTTGTCATTAAAGGCATAGATCAAAAAACTTGATGGCAGTCACCAACGTCGTAGTGCAACTCACTCATTATAGCTTTTCAAAAGATGTTGTGTGTTCAATATCGAAACTTTCCGATCTATTTATCTGGGATACCAGATAGATTCTATGGTGTGGGCGATGGAGTCCGCCGATTCTTGATTCTGATTATCCAGCAAAACAGTGACATGTCCCAACTTTCGCCCAGGACGTGATTCTGTCTTTCCATACCAGTGAACGTGCGCTTGGGGAATTTCTGCTATTTTTAGACGCTGGCTTTGGTAGTCGCTGTGAGAATTTTCATACCCTAGTAGGTTGACCATTACAGCACCAGCGCACTGCAAAGCTGGATTTCCTAAAGGTAAACCACAAACGGCTCTGAGGTGTTGCTCAAACTGGGAAGTTTCGCAAGCGTCAAGAGAAAAATGCCCAGAATTATGGGTACGCGGTGCAATTTCATTTACCAGAATTTTGCCATCAGCACTGAGAAACAGTTCAATTCCAAAAATTCCCACTACTTCTAAGCTATTTAATAGAGTATGTGCGATCGCTTGGATTTCTGCTACTTGATTGGGCGTAATCTCGGCTGGCGCAATCACCCGCCGACATACTTGTTGTTCTTGTTGAGTTTCTACCACTGGGTAAGTGACAATTTCTCCCTCTACAGAACGAGCTGCAATTATTGCTAGTTCCCGTTCAAAAGGGACAAATTCTTCTAACAAGAAAAGTGATTGATTTAAAGTTTGTGTTTTGGTTTCATAACTTAGCTTTTGCTCTAAAGTAGCAAAATCCTGAATTATGAAAGTACCTTGACCGTCATAACCGTGGCGTCTGGATTTGAGGACTGCTGGAAAACCTAGATATTCTATTTTTGATTTAAGATTTTCTCCCTCGTCAAGGGCGAAAAATTGAGGAACTGGTAAGCCCAATTCGCGTAAATAGCAACGTTGATGATATTTATCTAAAAGAGGAGCTAAAGCTTCTAATTTGGGACGAAAACAAACGCCTTGCTGTGCTAAAAAAGATAAAGCTTGCAGGTTAACAAATTCGTTTTCAAAGGTAATGACATCGCATTTTTGAGCTAATATTTCTGTAGCACTGGCATCATCTACCGGGGCGAAAACGATTTCCTGAGCAATAGACACGGCCGGATCGTGAACGCTTGGAGTTTGTACTACTAATTCTACTCCTAGCTTCTGTGCTGCATCCGCCATCATCCAGGCAAGTTGTCCGCCACCAATTACACCAACACGCTTCATTGACATCCTAGAGAATCACGAGTTTGCACGCCTGTTTTGGAATTTACACCACTGGCTTTTTCGCACAGTTCTTTGATTTGTGCCCTATCCAAAATTGCATCTGTAAAATCTGCACCGTCTATATTCACATCATTAAAGATGGCACGGAGCAAAAGAGCTTCTTTGAAAACTGCATCGCTCAAATCTGCCTTAGTCAAGTTTACCTGATCAACCATTGCATTAGTTAAATCCGCTCCGTGGAGATTTGCTTTTGTCATCACCGAAGCACTCATGACTGCTCCCCGCAAGTCAGCGTTTGTAAAATTAGCCATTTCCATATTGGCGTTAGAAAACTCCGCAGCTTGCAAACTTTCACCAGAAAAATCACGTCTTGATAACTCTGCATTGCTAAATGACAATGGATGAGTCCAGTCTACTGCCAGTGCGGGATCAGCCACACACCATATAATCATTCCCAGAAGGAACGCCAACCCTTGCCGCCAAAACATATCGAGAGTCAATTTGGTGTCTAATCGCTGCATTTAAGCTTACCGCATTTGAATATTAGCAAGACTGGATCATCCTAATTGAGACTCACAATCTTGCTACTGGACTTGGAAGATGTATATTTTCCTTGCTTAATATTTTGTAACGCAAAAAGGGTGTGACTGAACAACCTGCGATCGAGAGCGGTAGTTTAAGAGCGATCGCACTAAAGTTATATATCAGGAAAATTATTACCAAATGCTGATGCAAATGACTAAGTAGGAGTTACAGCAATGTCTATAACGAGCTACGCCCACAATCATTGATTTGTTCACAATTCTTCATTTTTAGATTTGAATTTCAAGATATAAAGAGTTTTCTTGAGCAGTAATACTCACTGAGTTATTTACAATTCTTGACTTTCCATTTTTCAAGTAAAGTTTGTTGTCTTTTAAATTCAACAGATCCAATCAACTGTTAGTCTTTTAATTAATGAAAGCAAGGTTTGAGCGAAATTATATGCGTCTCAATTGCTTAACAAAGCTTAAAAGTTCGATAATTAGCGTTAATTTTATAGCGATTAGTTAGTTCTTCAGGAATCTCCAAGAGTTTACATTCACCAAGTACACAATTTCCACAAACCGAACTCCCAAACCCGATGATGAATCATTACTCACTTCAATGGATTGAGGCATGGTGCCAAGAAAATGGCTGGACAGATTTATTTGTTGAGCGACGTAACAACTTCTGGGCTTTCCCTCCGGGTGGGGTAATGCCAGAACCAATTCCAGTTCATGTTCTTAGAGTGATTAAAGCCGAAAAAGGGCTGACTTTTGAAGAACGATTGTGGTCAATGTCCGCAGTAACTGGCACAATCCTAGCTGTTCTTTTTACCTTTTGGTTTCAGTCGCCGATGCCATTAGTTTTAGCTTTCGCTTTTAACGCCGTTACGGTGGCTCAATTTGAACTTGAAGATGCCTAAATTTTTATTTTGGCTTTGCTATTAAAAACTGCTCTTGTCTACTTTTAGCAAGAGCAGTTTTTAATTTAATGATTTGTATAGTAGCCGTCTACTCTATTCGGACATAACAATTAGAAATGACTAACACCTAAGAGCAGCTAGCAGGTACAGCTACCTTCGCGTGTTTGTTAACGTAGTCCACAAATAATTGCTTCAATCGGGGACTAACGCCAGCGTGTTCAAAGAATCCAAAGCCCAGATTTCTAGCTTTTGTTAAGGTTTCCTCTGGTGTTAATCCTTCCTGGATAGCGATACTCAGCAGCGCAATTCCAGTCGAGCGCATACCGGCGGCACAATGGACAACTGCTGGTTTTGGGATTTGTTCGAGTGTCGTGAGGATTTTGGTAATCACCTCTTCATTCAAATTTTTCAGATCCACCTTGAGTGGAACATTTTGATAATACAGCCCCAATGCTTCTGCTACTTTTTGCTCATCTTTGGAAAATCCTAGTTCATCAGGCGATCGCAGATTGAGAACGGACTTAAAACCTTCTTGAATAGCTTGCTCAAGCTGTTTCGGTATAATTTGTCCTGTGGTTGTCAAGTTTTCGTTAATTTGTATGGCGTTGATCACATTCACTCCTTTTGACTTTCTAATGTCTTCCAGCTTGGTAAATACCCTAAGGAAGCAAGCTTTGAGAAGATATTCAAATAAAAACGGCAAAATTAGCTAAATATCACAAGATATTGCTTGATTACTTCAAAATATGTCTTTTGAGGTAGGTTATTTGATTGCTTTATCCATAATATACGGTTTATCGATAAACTTACCGGAGATTAAAGTTTATTATACTTTCTGTCGATAAAATTACCGGAGATTATATTTCAGGAGTTATACTATTGAGCAAGTTGGGGGAACAATTTGCTCAAGATTTTCGAGGACAAGGGTATAAATAATGACTGTTACAGAACAAATCTCTTCTCTATCCATTGGAATAGTATTGTTCCCAAATGTGACGCAGTTAGATTTTACGGAACCCTACGAAGTCTTTGTCAAATTACCAAAGGCGCAATTATTATATATGCTGGCGGAAACACTCGAAGCAAGAGACGCTGTGCGTAGCTTGCTTCAGTAGTACACAATCCAAAATGGTATAATCTGAATGCCAGCCCTGAGCCTATGAACGCTAACGAAATATCTCTTCGACCTGCCCAGGAAATAGATGCTTGGGCACTGAGTGCAATTCATATTGCTGCTATCAAAGCTCTGCCTGCAACTTTCTACACCCAAAAAGAACTTTTAGCTTGGCGTAATTACCGCGACAAACCTGATGGTTCAAATATCTTGAAGAGTATGAAAGCAGAATCTTTTTGGGTTGCGATCGAGGGAGATGTTGTTATAGGTTTTGCTAGTTTCATTGTTGATGAACTGATCGGGCTGTATGTCCATCCTAAATATCAAGGTAAAGGAATTGGCCGTGCTTTAGTTCAACATTTTTGTGACGAAGCAACTGAGCAAGGTATAGATAAGGTAATTACAACTGCTAGCCTTTATGCTGAAGGGTTTTATTTACGACTAGGATTTACTGCCATCCAAAAAGCACCTCATTATTTAAGAAGTGGGATAGTTGTTCCAGTTACTAAAATGAGTAAATCATTAGTTATCGCACCGAAATCAATTTGAGAAGGTAAATATTTTCAATAACTTTAAAAATACTGGCATCAAGATTATTTTCCCCAAATTACAACCACTTTTTCTACATAATCTTATGATGTAAGTAAGTACTTGCCAGCATAAATGCATAAAACCATTCGTTCATCAACTCTCACCCGTACACGTTTGATAGAAGCCGCCTTGCAGGTATTTGCCAGTTTAGGTGTTCAAGGAGCAACTACCAGAGAAATAGCTCGTGTTGCTGGTGTGAATGAGGTGACTTTATTTCGCCACTTTGCTAGCAAAGAACAACTTCTGGGAGCAGTAATGAAAAATGCTTTGGCACTCCAGACAGAAGCTCTTGCACACCCCGAAGCATGGACGCAGGATCTAAAAATTGATTTAAAACACTATGCCCATCTTTATAATACTATGCTAGAGACACAGGAGGACTTAATTCGTACCTTCATTGGAGAAGCCAAACGTCATCCAGAGGCAGCTAAACAAGTGATTCAAGAAGCTGCCAAGCCTTTAGCGGAAAAACTGGTAGCTTACCTGCAATCGAGTCAGAAACGAGGCACCGTCAGAGCAGAACTCGATCCATTTCCGGCTGTCGATATGTTTACAGGAATGCTGTTAGCTGGAATGCTATGCCGCAGTGTAAAATTCAATCAAGGTAGCTATAGCTGTGAAGACTATATCGAAACCTGCGTAGATATTTTTGTGCGCGGTATCAGTGCCACTCCCCTCTAAGTTGTCAATGCAGCTGTAAGGCATGAGCCAAATTAGACAATTTATGGCAACAGCAGTGATTGGGAGTTGACGATCTATTAAGTTAAATCTATGTAAATACCAGCCTATTTCCCAAAATAAAGATATATGAAAATCTTGAAAGGTAAGGTTGTTATTGGTTTAGGAAACTTTTCTTACTGGATTGATAAACTCCAAGAATATTACTTGAGAAAAACGGGAATGAAATTCTTTCCTGGAACTTTAAATATTCAGTTAGATCAACCTTACTATCTCCCAAAAAATGTTATCCGTCTGGAAAAGGAAGAATATGGAGGGACTGTTTCTGTAAGCATTGTTCCCTGTAAGATATTTAGCAGAGATGCTTTTATCTTAAGAACAGACAAAAACAATACTGAAAGTGGAGATCATCCGAAAACAATTATTGAGATAGCTTGCGATGTGAAACTTCGGGAGGTATATAACCTTAAAGATAATGATTTGATTGAAGTTGAGATTCACGATGTCAGATTTATCTGAATTAAACAATCTGCTTGCAGATGAAGCGTTAATCCATTACGCCAGTGGTCGGGAGCAAGAGCGGTTATCAAAAGGTGCAGGTTTGCTGGAATTAGCCCGAAGCCAAGAACTTATTAGCCGCTATCTACCGCCTTCTCCCGCAGTGATTTTCGATGTTGGCGGTGGCGCTGGGGTCTATTCTTTTTGGCTTGCTCAACAGGGCTATGAAGTCCATCTCATTGATACAGTTCCTTTGCACATAGAGCAAGCCCGACATTTGTCTCAAGCTCAACCAGAATATCCTCTAGCTAGTTTGGCTGTTGGAGATGCTCGGCAACTGAATCGGGCGGATAATAGTGTTGATGCTGTTCTCTTACTTGGGCCTCTCTATCATCTGACTGAACGCACAGATCGGATTATTGCTTTGCGTGAAACTCATCGGCTCTTAAAAACTGGAGGTTTTGCTTTCGCGGTGGGAGTTTCTCGCTTTGCTTCAACCTTAGATGGATTATTTCGGGGACATTTAGATGATCCAGAGTTTGTAGAGATTGTTAAACAAGATTTGATTGATGGTCAACACCGCAACCCAAACAACCATCCTCGCTACTTTACAAAAACCTTCTTTCATCATCCAGAAGAACTCAGAGCAGAGGTTGAAGAAGCGGGTTTACATTTTGAAAAGATTTTAGCGATTGAAGGGTCAGGCTGGTTATTACAAAACTTTCAGGAACACTGGAATGATGTAGGTCGCCGCGATCGCCTTTTAGAAGCGATTCGTTGGTTAGAAACCGAACCCTCTATAGAACCCATTTGATATCTTTTAGACGAGCAAGTAGAATCAACAGAAATTAGGTGCATTGAAACAGTTTAGGGTTGAAAATGGGGTATTCAA
>NZ_JABXKQ010000040.1 GCF_017114945.1 Nostoc sp. JL34 | reverse complement strand
CGGTTGATGGTTAAGAGGCTTGCTGCACCTTCTTAGATGTCAAATGGGTTCTATAAACGTAAACGCTGGATTTTCGGAAAACAAGGATAAAATCTCAACCTTCGCGCAGCCTCTAGGTCGGAGCCTCTATTGGAAAATCCAGATGGTGGGAAACCTCTGCTTCAACTTCTCTGGAGCTAAATTTTTTCGAGTACAGATTTTTTCTTTCTATGTTTTTGTTACAATTATTGAAATTTTTACCTAAAAATACCACTATGGCTTTATACGCTGAATTACATAGACATTTAGGCGGCTCGGTGGTACCACGAGTTTTATGGCGATATTTCGAGCGACATTCTTCGGAGTTAATTTCCCGCTTTGCTGACTATTCAGAATTTGAAGATTTTTATACCCGTCCACGCAACACCCTAGATGAGTATCTAGAATTACACACCCTGGTAGAAAGTGTACAAACTGTGGACACTTTGCCTTACTTTATCTATCGCTTGGTGCGGGGTGCTTACATTTTTGAAAATTTGGCTTATCTGGAACTGCGCTACACTCCCTATTTACGGACACCTGAACATCTGAGTCAATCCGAAAGAATTGACAAGATGGCAGAAATTGTGCAAGTAGTAGGACTTGCCAGCCACCAGCCAGAATATCCGATTGTTACTAGCCAAATTCTCTGTATGCACACGCGCCTACCTTATGAGGTGAACAAGGCGATTGTTGATTTGGCGGCGCAAAATAAGCAGTATGTCTGTGCAGTAGATGTAGCAGGGGGTGATAGTTATTACGCCGATCGCTTAGAAGAATGGATTAGCTTATATGATTATGCGCGATCGCTGGGCGTTAACACCACCGGACATCTATATGAAACCACCGCCGGTTGTTACCCAGAACTATTACCATATTTGATGCGGATTGGTCACGGCATTCAAATTCCCCTACTATATCCAGAGTTACTTAATGATGTGGCTAAACGCGGACAATGTTTGGAGGTTTGTCCGACAACTTACCTGAAAACTGGAACTTTGCAAGATATACGTCAACTCAAATTAGTTTTTGACCGTTGTCTTGATGCTGGGGTTGATATCGCTATCTGTACTGATAATGCCGGATTGCACAATGTGCGTCTACCGTTTGAGTATGAGAATCTCTTGACTTACGACATTATTAATTTTGCACAACTACAAGCTTGTCAAGATGCAGCTTTCCGTCATGCTTTTGCTTGGCCTTACAGTCAACCTCCAGCATCACTGTTGAACGGTTTACTGAAACCTGAACCATCTAAAATTTTGTCCATGAGAGATACTAATTAACGAATTGCCTAAAGATATTCATAAAGTCAGGTAATTTAATGTTAATTAATGTTGCAATTACTAACTTTTTCTACAGCATCAGAAAAAGTTTTAATGCACAATAGATATCTTGCAAAAATTAATGTTTTAGAAATTAAACCACAGATGTACACAGATAAATTATCGGCGTACATTTGTGGTTCCTTCTTTGCTGAGAAAGGATTTTTACTTAAGTCTTATATAGCAATACGCTTGGGTTAAGGGTTATTGGTGTAGATAATTAGTCAGCCAACAATGTATTGTGGTTCTCATTCTATATCGCGAGTTGTAGGGGCGGCAGTGCCCATTGGTATCAACTTAACGTGAAACCGCACGTCCGCCAGGGATTGTAAATCCCTGTCTCATAACTAAAGTCCTCTGAAGAGGACTAAATAGCGCGAAAATTTTCAGTCTACTTCAGTAGACTTGAGCAATTAGTCAGGGAATTATATTCCCTAGCGGGTGAACAACATCCAATCAGTACGCTATTTCTAGCTTAAGTTGACACCAATGGGCAGTGCCGTGCCCCTACGGGTGTACTTCGCTACGCAATTAAATCACTGATTAAGTCTTTCTTTGGATGTCCCTGCCGCTCATTCAGTAATTGCCGGAAATAGTGTCAAGTCAGCCGTTTGAAAGTTTGGCAGCTAAAGGCGATCTCTAGCGTCTACGCCAGAGCGATAATTGAGATAGATAGAACTCAAGTCAAGACTTTTCGGTTAAGGTCAAAAGCAAGGTAAAGTGATATAGCGGTTTTCGGCCCTTGTGAGACAAGAACTCCACTCCCAATCCCCTGCCCGCTCTTCGAGAGGGGACTCCAGAAGCTATAAACTATAATTTATGGCATCTACTATTCAAGCTCTACCAACAGAAGTTGTATATCTCATTACAGCTGGAGAGGTAATCGACTCTTTAGCTTCTGTCGTGCGGGAATTGGTAGAAAATTCCCTAGACGCAGGTGCAACGCGAATTGTGGTTTCTCTGTGGCCCCAGCAATGGCGAATTCGTGTGGCAGATAATGGTTGTGGAATGAACCTAGATGATTTGCAACAAGCAGCTACAGCCCACAGCACTAGTAAAATTCGCTCTAGTGCCGATTTATGGAAAATTAACAGTTTGGGGTTTCGTGGTGAGGCGTTGCACAGTTTGACGACTCTGGCAGATTTAGAAATTTTGAGTCGTCCTGTGGGTGGAAAATTAGGATGGCGGATGATTTATGGCGATGGCGGGAAAGTTGTACAAGTTGAAGTAACTGCGATCGCACCTGGTACAGTAGTTACAGTTTCTCATCTTTTCGGTAATTGCTCATCTCGTCGTCAGGGATTACCCACAACAGCACAGCAAATGAAAGCCGTGCAAGCCACAATTCACCAAATCGCCCTCTGTCATCCCCACGTCACCTGGCAAATTTGGCAAAATGATCGTCAATGGTTCACCATCTGTCCTGCTGCTACAACTGGGCAGTTGCTACCGCAGATTTTACCGCAAGTACGACAAGGTGACTTGCAAGAAGTAAAACTCGAAATACCCAACCCACTAAACTCCTATACAGAAGACGCGATTCATCGCGTCTCTCCCCATTCAGCACTAAATTTAGTGGTAGGATTACCCGATCGCTGTCATCGTCATCGTCCAGATTGGGTACGTGTCGCCATTAACGGCAGGATGGTGAAGACACCGGAACTAGAGCAAACGATATTATCAGCATTTCATAGAACATTACCACGCGATCGCTATCCAATTTGTTTCTTACATCTTGCCATTTCCCCCGATCAAATTAACTGGAATCGCAATCCAGCAAAAACAGAAATTTACCTTAACGAAATCATTTATTGGCAAGAGCAAATTACCCTGGCAATTAACCAAGCACTCAGCATCTCTTCTACCAATCTCAAAGAAGCGGTTCACACAACACGAGTTAGTAAATTACTCAAAGCCGCAGAAGCTAAAGGTGGCTATAATTTCAATCCTCAAAATTCCAACGAAAATCACAAAGATTCTAACCCTTGTACAGATGCGATTAATCGCGTCTCTCCTAACTCCTTAAAAGCTGTCGCTCAAGTTAGCAATACCTATATTGTGGCAGAACATCCTGGGGGAATGTGGTTAGTAGAACAGCACATTGCCCATGAGCGAGTTTTGTATGAGCAATTATGCGATGATTGGCAACTTGTCCCTATCGAACCACCAATAATTCTTTATCAATTATCGTCAGCACAAATATCTCAACTGCAACGCATCGGTTTAGAAATAGAACCCTTTGGCGAACAACTTTGGGCAGTCCGTAACATCCCCGCACCCTTGCAGCAGCGAGACGACTGTGCAGAAGCAATTTTAGAACTTAGTTGGGGAGGCGATTTACAAACAGCCCAAGTAGCTGTTGCCTGTCGTAGTGCCATTCGTAATGGTACACCAATGAATCAACAAGAAATGCAGATACTTTTAGACAATTGGCAACGCACTCGCAACCCCCGCACCTGTCCCCACGGACGCCCAATTTATCTATCCTTAGAAGAATCAGCTTTAGCCCGGTTTTTCCGGCGTAATTGGGTAATTGGTAAAAGTCATGGGATTTGATATTTTCAGTATCTTGGGAGCAATAAAAGCAAGAATTTAAATTGTGACCTATCAAATTGAATTGACTCAGGGTTTTTCAAAACAACTTAAAAAACTCTCAACTGATATTAGAGAACGAATCGATTTAAAAATTCAATAATTAGCAGTTAATCCGCGTCCCGAATTTGTAATTTATACAAATCAAGCCTTTGTTAGGCACTCATAGCAGCCTAACAAACAGCAAAAGCATTTACCAGCCTACATCTCAAAGATTTGTAACTGTTGTTAAATTTTATTGAAGTTTAATACCTATATCTTCGGGTAGAAGGAAAACAATATTGTAATTTCTAAGCTAGTTATGAAGTTTTCTGATGGATGAAATTATGCTGAACATTATTGCTTGGATAATCCTGGGTTTGATTGCTGGAGCTATAGCGAAAGCTATTTATCCTGGTCGTCAAGGTGGTGGAATTGCTTCAACTATGGTTTTAGGTATCGTAGGTGCTGTAATCGGGGGAATTTTAGTTACTCTTTTAGAAACAGGAAGATTTCAATTAGCTGCTGCAACCCTCAGTATCCCTGGTGTAATTGTTGCTATCATTGGCGCAATAATTGCTATCTTTTTATGGAACTTATTGGCTGGGCGTACCAGTTATTAGTTGAATTGAATTGAATTGTAGAAGAATCATGTTGAGAGCCAAGTTGTTAGTAATTAACCATTTCCGATTTTGCACCAATACAACAAAAACTCCACTTTCTAAAAGTTAGTGGAGTAATTAATGTAAGACTATTAGTAATGAATCATCGCTAGTAATGCTATTTGCACTGGGAAAACTCAATTAGTCTACAGCTTTCTTAATTTCGTCTTTAATGTTTTCTACAGTGTGAGCAACTTGGGCTTCAGCTTGCTTTGCTTGTCCTTCAGCTTTATCTTGTGGATTCCCAGTTATTTCACCCACTACCTCTTGAATTTTTCCTTCAATATTTTTTGCAGTAGCTTCTACTCTTTTTTCGGCACTCATGTTTTTATTTCCAGCTTGTAGTTGATTCATATACTACATAAACTAACAACAGTATATTGTTTTTTACATCCATCAACCGATAGAATAATTTGTTAAAATATATATCTTAAGATAGATCCGGGGTGCAACGTAACACTAACTTAAAAAATATGAAGATAAGAGTAAATTTGTGGTGTCCAGATCCCCGACTTCTTTGAGAAGTTGGGGATTTAACTTTTCACGAATGATTAAGGACAGCTATATGCATCTTCATAGAGAATTAGTATAAGTCAAAGCAAATTTTAAATAAAAGGAAAGTAAAGGAGTGCCAACAAAACGTCAAAAAAATGTCTGGATGAGTGAGATTAATGACATCATTCGCGGTGCTTGTGGAGGTTTTTTATTTGGCATACCCTTGCTGTACACAATGGAGGTTTGGTGGATTGGATCGCTGGCAAAACCACAACTGATGATGATGGCGATCGCATTGATGTTTGTTGTGGTTTACTTGCTCAATCAGATAGAAGGCTTTCGCAAACGCAGATATAGCTGGCTAGCTTATCAAACTTTAATGGATACTGTAGAAGCGATCGCCATCGGACTAGCTTGCTCTACCTTTGTGCTGTTACTATTGCGAGAATTGACACCAGAAACTTCCCTCAAGGAATCTTTAGGTAAAATCATCTTTGAAAGTGTACCCTTCGCTCTCGGTGTAGCATTAGCCAACCAGCTTTTGGGAGATACTGAAAACAGCAATGCAGAAGGACAAACTACCGATGGGGTAAACAGCACAACCAAGAACAAAGGGGATGAGTTACACGCCACCTTCGCCGATTTGGGTGCAACTCTAATTGGTGCAACTGTAATTGCATTTAACATTGCTCCGACAGATGAAATTCCCATGCTTGCAGCCGCCGCCTCGCCACCTTGGCAGTTAGCAATGATCGCCACATCTTTGCTGATTTCTTATGGCATTGTATTTCAGGCAGGCTTTTCTGACCAGCAAAAGCGCAAAGAGCAAAAGGGAATTTTCCAACGACCATCAAGCGAAACTCTTGTGTCCTACCTAGTATCACTGCTAGCAGGCGCTTTTATGCTGTGGTTCTTTCAAAAGTTAAGTTTTAGTGACCCCTGGACAATGTGGTTAGATCACACTTTAATACTGGGGTTACCTGCAACTATTGGCGGTGCAGCCGGAAGGTTAGCAATATGAATCAAACAGAACAACAACCAAAGCGTTCAATAGCTGAGTGGGTAACATTCAGCGTCGCCTCACTAATCCTAGCAATTATTGTAAGTCTAGTGGGCTACACTTGGCTAAACGAAAAAAATCAACCTCCCATTCTTTCTGTTACTAAAAAAGAAAAAATTCGGGAAATTGATGGCCAATTTTATGTTCCTTTTGAAGTTGTGAATAGTGGAGGAGATACAGCTGAGTCGGTTCAGATTATGGCTGAGTTACTGATTGACGGCAAAGTTACAGAAACAGGAGAGCAACAGATCGACTTTTTATCTAGTGGGGAAAGTGAAGAAGGGGCATTTATATTTAGCAAAAACCCGCGCCAAGGTCAGTTAAATCTGCGTATTGGTAGCTATAAATTGCCGTAGGGAAGATTTAAAATGCAGATAAACACGAACTAAGAATATATGTATATATGTTGCAGAGAATATAGCGGTTCCCATTCAGATGCCGTACAAAATTATATCGCGAGTTGTAGGGGCACGGCAGTGCCCATTGGTGTCAACTTAAGCAAAAAGTAAGCAAAAGATGTAATCTAGGAACATGAATAATGATGTTCAAGGCTCAACAAAACGTTGTTTTGTGAGTTTTGTTGAGCCTTGAATTTAGCTGAAATGTCTAGGTAAGAATCCTAAAAAACTTTTTGGTTTACTGAAATTGGGAATCGGGAATCGGAAGACAAGAAGAATAACCAATGCCCAATGCCCAATGCCCTCTATTCTGGTAACTTATATTGCCCCACAATACGCTTGGCAAACTCTGGAACGTGCGCTTCTAATTTCTCTGGATGATTTCGCTTCACATACAAATAATTCCGAGTAAAGTGAGAATCAATGGAAAATCGCGCATATTCTAAACCCTTGGGGCCGATTTTTTCGATCACCACACCCATCAGTTTTGCTGCCCACATTGGCAGGGTAACGCCTTTATCGTAAGCGGGAATACTTTGCTGTACGGCTTCTTTGCGGTTGCCTTTAGACATCACTGGTTGAGTATCTAACTGGTCTTTTACCAAATCCAGCATTTCCTTACCAGTGTCATTTCTAACTACAATCCACTGCCAGCCGAAGGGTGCGCCCATGTAGCCAACGACTAAATCGGCTAGGGAGTTGACGTAATCAAAGCAACTCATACAAGATGGGGCAAAGACATCTTTGAGTTGGTTGGTCTTCAAGCCAAAGAAAGGCACTGTTTCTGATGAGCCATCTTCATGTTTGAAGTGAACCCGAAAGTCTTGCATGAATTCATAATGCACAACTGTCTCAGGGGATCTGCTGGTGGTTTCTAAGAATTTTTGCAGTCCGGCGCGGTTAACATTATCTACGCAGGGCGTACCCAAAACATACAGTTTTTCTAAACCAAGTTGTTTTTCTACGGCTCGTAATGCCTGAATTTGGCAACCAACACCAATTACCAACAGTCGCTTCATCCCCGATTTTTCCACCTGTTCCAACACAGAAAGGTTCGGGGAAAGTGTTGGTTTATTTACCCGCGCTGCTAGTATTTCTTCTGGAGTCCGGGCGATGATGGGCATGGGTTGAAAGCGGTCTTCTTTGGTGTTTTGCACGCAGACGACACCTTCAACTAAGCCACGATTGAGCATTTCAATAGCAATGCTGCTAACAATACCCGACCATTGTGCGCCTTCGATGGGTTGTTGTTTTCGTGCCGCTATCATGTCTTGATGAACACCAAAGTAAAGTTCATCAGGGTTTTCCAGATGGCGCGATCGCGTATGGGTTTCTTCTTCAAGTTCGCCTATTTGCTGATTAATAAAAGCGCAGGCTTCCTTGACATAATGAATATAGTATGTATCGCATAGTCCACACTCGCTACACAGTTCTTTCGCAGGGCGGCGGCTGGTAGGTTTTAAGGCTCTGGCTTTTTTGTGAGGAGAAACTGAGGTCATATAAATTTTTTGTTTTATCCAGGAATCGCTTTTATTACAATACCTTCACTCGCTATAAACTTGACGATAGAGGATGAACAAGACATTGTAAGATTTTGAAACGCAGAGGGACGCAAAGTAAATGCATAGGCGCTTCTCTACGAGACGCTACGCGAATGCCTTGCCGCAGGGTAGGAACGCAGAGTTTTACTTAATTTATTTCGCTACGAATTAATTAAATATTGTACTGAGACTTTTATGAGGAACTATAGAAATACAATCGCACTCAGCGATGAGTAGGATAAATAGAATTTGATTTTTGATACACAGATATAAGCAGACATTCCCAAACTAGCCGGGGTTGAGCATAAGAAAGCAAGTATTTTCGAGATTGTTCTAGTTGGTTAATTATACTAGGTTGATGCCACTGCTGCCAGTAAAATTGCTGAAGATAATCAACTAACCACAATTGTGCTTCTGTATCTAAATCTTTATCAATTTTTTTGGCTAACTCCAAGGCGTTACGGTAGGATTTAGGCGCTTTTTTCAAGTCTTCAAGTAATTCATCAGGAATAGCTTGTAATTGCTCATAAGATGCGATCGCACTTCCCGCACTACCAGCTGCTATGCTCAAAACTGCCTGACTTTGCAAAATTTCTTGATGACCTGTTTGTGTAAGTACAATAGCCAAAGACTGTGTATCTAAGCGATAAAAAGGAATGCGTTGACAGCGTGATACCAAAGTCGGCAATACAGACTCAGGTGTAGGTACAATTAAAATTAACGTCGCCTGTCCCGGTTCTTCCAAGGTTTTAAGTAAAGCATTGGCTGCGGCTTCAGCCATTGTTTGGGCTTCCTCCAGCACCACCACATTCCTCGGCGCTTCCAAGGGTGGACGACTTAGAAACTCGGTAATTTCTCGAATTTGCTCTAGTCGAATTACAGGTGGTGCTTTACGCTTCAGTCCTTTCTCGACTGCTTCTGCTGCTGTTAATCGTTGTCCTTGGTGTTGGTACGTTGGTTGCACCCACAATAAGGCTGGATGATTGCCTTGACGCAGACGGTTTTGTAAAGACGCAGTAACTCCCATCCCACTAGAAAATAGCAATTCCACAAAACACCTGGCTGCTAAACTCCTGCCTACACCATCTGGCCCCACAAATAGGTAGGCTGGAGGAACCCGGTTTTGTCTGACAGCCTGAGTAAGTAATTCTATGGCTTGCTGTTGTGCTACAACTGGCGCAAATGGGTCATTAGTCATTAGTCATTGCATTAGTCGTTAAAGGTAGGTTGGGTTTTGTTCCTCAAACGCCACGTGCTACAAGTCGGCATAGCCGCCCAACGCAGTGGCTCCCCAACCTACCTTTAATCCTTGATTTTGTTGGGTTTCATTTTGTTGGCTGAGTATGATTCTTACTCTTTTACTCAACACTCCTTGGGTAAATAATGGTAGCTTTGATGGAAATTCTTTACCCTTAAACCTTAGACGTGAGAAATCTGGATATCTCCGCATGTGCCAACACAGCACCAGGTTCGTTCTGGAGAGCGTTGTAATACTTTCTCTCGAAGGTATTGCCGGTTTCTAAGGGTACAATCAGCGTGCGGACATCAGCAATCAACTTTTGGAAATTGTCTAGCAATATTGGTTCATCTGCTTCGAGCATTTCATCAACTTGCACAACTACTTCAGAAATGCGATGTAGCCAAGCAAATTGTTCATGAGCAATGACGAGTTGAAGAAGTTCTCCGCTTGATACTCTTCCACTAACCTGCTCGTAGGCAATGCGTTCTGTCTCCAGCAACATCTTGTGAAGGTCGAGTAATTTGTTTCGTAAATCACGCAGATATTGATGTTGACGTATTCTGAGTGTAAGTGTGTTAGAAGTCAATGTTACCCATCCTCTCGTTACAAATAATAGTCTTCAATCGCTTAAATAATTTCTAAGCATTGGGCATTGGTAATTGTTCTCCATGCCCGATGCTCTTGTGAGTGAAGTTTTTTATGTATTTGGTTTCCTTGCTAAGAAGCATTATAATCAACATGTTTTTTTAACTGTTATATCTTATATTGGATTAATCATATATTAGCATAAACTTATAAGAAGTACATAGTGTAGAACCAATCGAGAAAATATCAATTATGGGAAAACCGTCTTCATGTCGCTAGCCAATGTAATTCTAGGTCTTCTTCAGCAGCAAGAAATGACTGGTTACGACCTCAAAACCAGCTGCTTTGATCAATGCATTGCCCATTTGTGGCCAGCAGACCAGGCACAAATTTACAGAACTCTCGATAAGCTAGTTGAGCAAGGCTGGATTAACTGCACGATTGAGATTCAGCACGATCGCCCCAACCGCAAAGTCTACAGTGTGACGGAGCCAGGAAAAGCCGAATTCGCCCGATGGCTGGGGATTCATCAGCCTTTACCGACTGTACGAGAACCAATGCTAGTCCAGTTACATTTTGCAGATCAGTTGTCGAATGAAACCATCATTCACCTACTGGAGCAACAATTGGCGGCTCGAAGCAAAAAGCTTACTGAATGTGAAACCATCGATTTGCCATCACTGGGTGATGAATCTGCTAACCGTGAGCAGGTAATGCAAAGGCTCGTGCTGGAGTTGGTGATCCGAAGAGAACAGACTTACATTGATTGGTTGAAGATCGCGATCGCACTTATCAGTCAGCAAAAGCCATATCCATCACATTACCAGATTCTTTGACGCTTTCCAGCACTAAAGCTCTTGTGATAATTCGTAATTCGTAATTAAGAATTATGCGGTTATTACCCTGCTCTACTATTTTCGTCCTGTCTTATTTCAGTAATCTTAGTCCACTGAGGGTAACTAACACTGTAGAACCTTCATGGCCAATAACGCCGATGGGTAAGTTAATATTTCCCAAAAAGTTGCCTAGTATAAGCAATATAATGAAACCCAACGCTACGACTATATTTTGCTTTACGATGAGTTGCGATCGCCTGCCCAAATGTATCGCTACAGCAATTTTTTCTAACCTGTCTGCCATCAGTACTATATCTGCGGTTTCCAATGCCACATCACTACCAGACACTCCCATCGCTATACCTACAGATGCTTGGGCTAAGGCTGGTGCATCATTAATTCCATCACCCACCATTGCAACCATTTGATATTGTTGCTGTAGACGGCGGATAACATCTAGCTTATCTTCTGGTAGAAGTTGAGCATAAACCCGATCAATTCCGACTGCTTTGGCGACACTGTGAGCAGTTTCCTGATTATCCCCGGTTAACATGACAATTTGTTCAACTCCCAGTTTCTTTAACCGGTTAATGGTTGCGGCTGCTTGCGATCTTACTTCATCTGCGATCGCAATTACACCCATCACCTCTGCTCCCCGTGCTACCCAAACCACAGTTTTACCCTCTTGCTCCCAAGATTTAACTAGTTCTTGCAATTCTTCAGGTAAATTTGTCACATACTGCTGCACAAAAATGGCATTCCCAACAATTACCTGTTGTTCTTGAGCAATTCCAACAATTCCCTGTCCAGGTAAGGCTTGCACTTCGATTGCACCAACCCAATTTAAATCCCTAGCCGCCTGTACAATTGCCTTCCCGATGGGATGTTCGGAAGATGATTCTACACTAGCAGCAGTTTTTAATACATCATCTGTAGTGTATTCACTAACGGAAATTATTTGGAATACCTGCACCTGTCCGGTTGTGAGAGTACCAGTTTTATCAAATGCGATCGCTCGGACTTTGCCAATCTTCTCCAACTGCGCCCCATTCTTAAACAAAATCCCCTGTCTTGCACCATTGGCAATTCCCGACAGCAGGGTGGGCATAATTGCAGCCATCAGCGCACAGGGAGAAGCCACCACAAGGAAGGTAAGAGCGCGATAAATCGTTGTTTCCCAATCCCAACCCCAGAGGAATGGCGGTAAAGTTGCCAGTAATATCCCAGCGACTACAATAACTTTGGCATATCCTTTCTCAAAGCGATCGATAAATTCTTGCGAAGGTGGTGCTTCTGTCTGCGCCTGTTCTACCAAACGAATCACCCGCTGGATTAAACTACTTTGGGCTGGTTTGTGTACTTTAATTTGCAATGCACCATAGCCGTTGAGTGTACCAGCAAATACTTCTGCGCCCACTGTTTTCTCTACAGGTAAAGACTCGCCTGTAATTGCAGCTTGATTGAGGGTGCTGTAACCAGATAAAATTATCCCATCAGTGGGAATTAGCTCTCCAGGTTTGACGACAATCTCATCACCCACTTTTAGCTGATTGATAGGAATTTCCTCTTCCCTTCCCTGATGTAAAACCCTTGCTGTATCTGGCGTCAAGCTCATTAAACTGCGGATACTCCGCTCAGTTCGCGCCATTGCATAGCCTTCTAATGCGCCACTGATGGCAAAGATCAGAATCAAAATTGCCCCATCAATAATTAGATGATATTCTCTTCGCCATAAGCCGAGGCTAGCAGCACCAATGGCAGCGACAATCATCAGCAAATCTACATCAAGTTCCTTTTCTTTGAAGAGGGTAGTCAATCCCTCCCGCGCACTTTCGTAACCACCAATTATATAAGCAGCAGGTAGCAGCAGGAATGCCAACCCCAACCAACCGAGATGCAAGGCGAACCATCCGAGAAATAATAGGAATCCACACAAAAGTGCAGCTACGGTATCTGCGTGTTCTCTGGTGAATTGGCCCAAACGTTGGGGGTAGAGCATGAGAGGTGAATTTACAAGGACTCTCTCACGCTAAACCTTGACATTAATGTTAATGTCAAGGTTTATAATGATTTTGAAAAGCAGAGGTACGCAGAGTTAAATTTTTATCTGTGTGATATCAAGTCCGGTTAATTACTTATGATTACCGCATCCGTGCAAAAGTCAGGAAAACCTCTTTCTCCCCGCCTCCCCTACTCCCCTGCCTCCCCTGCTCCCCTGCTCCCCTGCCTCCCCTGCCTCCCCCTGCCCCCTGCGGTCTAAATGTATTATTGGAGGGTTTTTTAAAAGCGGAATGTGGGTAAATAGAACGATTTCTCCAGATTGATTGGTTTTTATCACTTTTTAATCTGAAGAAATTTTCCCAATACTCAGTTAAAGCAACTGTTGCATCATGAGTTGTGCAAATAGCCCTGATTGATTTCCTAGTTCAACGAAACTACCCTGCTGCACTACTTTGCCATTTGCAAGTACGTAAATTCGATCAGCGTTTTGAATAGTACTGAGGCGATGAGCGATCGCAACCCTAGTTACCTTTAGCTGTTGTAAACTTTCACTAACAATTGCCTGGGTTCTGTTATCTAAAGCGCTAGTCGCCTCATCGAATAGCAAAATCCGGGGTTTCAACACCAACGCTCTAGCAATCAACAGCCGTTGTCGTTGTCCACCAGAAAGATTACTACCTCCCTCACTGACGATTGTATGCATCTGCATGGGCATTGCTGCAACATCATCTGCAAAACCTGCCATCTGGGCTGCTGACCAAGCTTCGTCCATCGTCACCAAAGCACCACTGGCAATATTCTCGAAAATAGAGGCTGACATCAACCGACTATTTTGCAGTACCACACCCAATTGACGGCGTACAGCATGGACATCCAAAGAAGCTAAGTCTTGTCCGTCGTAGTAAATCGTGCCAGATTTCGGGAATTCAAACCCCAAAAGTAACCTTAATAAAGTTGATTTACCGCTGCCAGAAGGCCCAACAATGGCAATAAATTCTCCTGGTTCAGCCCGAATGTTGACATTATCCAACGTCAAGGGGCCATCATCGCGATAGCGGAAAGTTACCCGGTCTACAACTAATTTACCCGATAGCCTACCCGGATCTGCTTGAGCAGAACTAATTTCTGGTTCAGCTTGCAAAATTGGTTGGGCCCGTTGCCACAAGGGTAAGACTTGCAAAACTTCCACAACTGTGCTGCTTAAGCTAGTGGCTCCATTAATAAACGTGCCAAAAGCAACGTTGAATGCTAAGAAAGTGCCAGTGGATAAACCACCTCCTCCAGGAGTTTGGGATTGCCCAATTAAGCTAGTAGCAAACCAGAAGAGAGCAGCAGTGGTTAACACAGGTAATACTTGATTGATCACCGCGAGGCTGTCTTCAATGCCTTGGGTACTCAGCATTAATTTCAGTTGATGTGTATACTGTTTACCCCAGTAGGCAAAAGCGCGGGCTTCAGCTTTGGCGACTCGGAGTTTGGCAACTCCATTAATTAACTGCACCATCACGCCAAAAATTTGTCCTTGTAACTCTAGTAATGGGCGAACTTTACGGACAATCAGAGTACCAGAGATGATAGTGACGGCAATATTTACCAGTGCCACTGCACAAGCTATGAGAGCTAAGGAAACATTGTAGTAAAATAACAATCCCAAATTTAGTAGTGAGAACAAACTGGAGAAAATTGTTTTTAAGACTGTGTTACCCAGTCGCTGGCGAATTTGAGTAATAGCCGTGACTCTAGAATCCAAGTCACCAACTGAGAAAGAGCGAAAAAAGGAAACCTTCAAGTTTAATAATCGATCCCACACTGCGGCTTGGGTGGAGGAATCGGCAAAAGTTTCCAGCCTAATTGTGGCAAACCCAAGGGCTAATTGAAACAGCGTTCCACCAAAGGCAGCAGCCACTAAACCAACAGCAATTTGGCTCAACAAGCCTCGATTAGCATCTGGGATCGCTTTATCGATCAGGATAGCCGTAGCTTGAGGTGTTAGCATTCCTAACAGACTGATGGTAATTCCCATTACTAAAACTATAATTAGTTCCTTGTAATGTCCTTGGAGAGCAAACTGAAGTAAATCAAAAGTTTTCAGCTTTTTATCAGGTAAAGGTCGATAGAATGCGTAGGCAGTCTTAGCTAGGACTGCTGCTATGCGTGCATCGACAGAGATAGTCCTTTGTTCCCCAGGAACGTAGAGTTTGTAACGTGTATCAGACACTGGTAATAGTGCCACTGGTTGTTTATCGGCAAGCGTAAATGCCAACATCGCCCCGCAATCCTTTTGCCACCAATTGTCCCGCAACTGAATCCGCCGCACGCGGATACGCGAAGCACGAGCGATCGCTTCTACAGGATCTTGGACTCGATTAGAATCTTCTGAGGCAGCTGGCGGACAAATTTTAATTCCTAATGCTCGTCCCACAGCACCAGCAGCAATTAGTAAGGCTTGATTTGGGTCAGTTGCATCAAGATTACTACTGAATCCTAAACTATTATTTAGCCCGTCTGACTTTGGCTGTGGCAATACAGATGCTAATTCTGCTAACGTCTCTTGCATCACTTGGCTTTCAAGACGTTCTCTGGCTTGAAATCTTAGTAATTCTGCATCCATCTCCTGGCGTTGTAGGAGATTAATGCAGTGGAGGAAGTAGGTTTGTAGTTGGGACAAACCACCTAACAGGGAATTGATATCTGCGATTTCTGCGGTGTTAACACTTTTCAACTCCACAGTGTTATTTGCTTGTAACCACATATTTGCAGCTAAAGGCAATATTCCAGAGGCAGGAGTTAACGGCAATTCTGCAAACCCCATCCATTTAGCACGTCCTTGGAGAATTTGCACCCACGATATTTGATGTGGCTGGAAGATTTGGTCTTCGACTAAGGAGAACTGGCGGATTTTTGGCAGCGATGTTGGTGTCGTTGGCGTAGTGATACCAGCAATTACCAAACTTAATTGATCAATCCAGCGTTCTATCAAAAACACTACTTCTTTATTAGCGTCAGCAAACAACTGGTTAAAGTCTGCTCTGGATACTTTGAGAATTTCTGTCTCCTCCAGCGACACTGCTAAAACCTCTTGCTGCTTACCCGCTAAACTTGGTGCAATCGCAAACATCGCCTGTCCGGCTGTGCTACTAAATAAATAGCGACGAGTGCCTTCTGGAATGCCATCATTGACTGCGATCGCAAATAGCGCCAAATAACCAGATTTTACCAGCCAAATTGTCTCTGGGTCATTTAGCAGTAGCGATTCATTGCATTGAAAACGATAGTGTTGTCCTTTGAGATTTGCGAAGGACAAGAGGGATGAGGGAGATGAGAGAAACAAGGAAGACAAAGACAAGGAAGTATTTTCTTCCCCTGCCTCCCCTGCCTCCCCTGCCTCCCCTGCTCCCCTGCTCCCCTGCTCCCCTGCTCCCTCACTGCGAATTAATTGTAAATACGGCCCTTCAACTTGCTGCAATTCTTCATGGCTTCCCCGTTGGACTATCTTGCCGCGATCGAGGACAATAATTTCATCACAATCTCGGATAGTTGAGAGTCGATGCGCCACGATGATGCAAGTGCAACCGCGCAACCGCAGATTACGACTGACGGTCTTTTCTGTTTCGGCATCCAGGGCGCTGGTGGCCTCATCCATGATTAGGATACTGGGATTATTCACCAAAGCACGGGCAATTTCTAGCCGCTGTCGCTGACCACCACTCAAATTAGTAGCACCTTCCAAAAGGTCAGCATGATAGCCTCCAGGCAGTGAAAGGATTACATCGTGAAGCGCTGCGTCTTGACAAGCTCGGACAAGATGACTGTCAGGTATGGTAGTATCCCAAAGCGTCAAGTTGTCTCTGACGCTGCCAGCAAATAACAAAATCTCTTGCTCTACAACAGAAATAGAATTGGCTAGTACCTGGCGAGAAATTTGCTCTCTAGATTTGCCGTCGAATCGAATTTCTCCCTGCCACGGTTCGTAAAGTCCACATAAAAGTTTGGCAACAGTAGACTTACCAGAACCACTCCCACCCACCAAGGCAACTCGCTGCCCTGGCTTGAGCAAAAGATTAAAATTTTCAATTAACGGCGGGGCAATTTGGCTATAGCCAAATGTCACATTGCGTAATTCAACATACCCCTGGAGTTTGGGCAAGGGGGCAGAGGGGCAGAGGGGCAGAGGGGAAAGATTGCAATTGTCCTCTTTCTTCCCTGCTCCCCTGCTCCCCTGCTCCCCTGCCTCCCTGCCTCCCTGCTGCAACTGCCGGTCAATAGGGTTACATAAGACATCATCAAGGCGAGTCAGATTACCTTCCATCTCTTGGAGTTGGCTCCCCAGGCTGATGAGATTACTTACTGGGGCAAAAAACCTTTGCATCATGCCGAGAAAGGCTATTAACATGCCGATGCTCAAGGCTCCATCCATGACTCGCAAACCGCCTACAGCTAAAAGCAGCATCGAAGCGATCGCTGACAGAAAAGATGGTAAAATACCTATTGTCTGGTTTGTTTCCTCTAATTCCTGCTGGGTGTTAATGGCTTTGGCATAGTGACCCGCCCAACGGGAGAAGAAATCTGACTCTAATCCAGATGCTTTTAGCGTCTCCATACTCTGAAGACCAGAAATTTCTACGCCGCGAACTTTTCCCTCTTCTTGGATGAGTTTGATATTGGCATCTATGCGCCGCCCTCTTACCCACTGTAAAGCGGCAAGGTTGATAATGACAAAGGCGATCGCAATTAAAGTTAGTACAACATCATATTGCAGCATCACCACTACATATATAAATACTGATACTGTTGCGATCGCTGTAGTCGCTAATTCACCAGAAAGCATATTAGCGATGCTGTCGTTGAGTTGCATACGGCTACTGATTTCCCCAGCATACCGCTGATCGTAAAAACTCATGGGTAGGCGTAAAATGTGCCAGAGAAATTTACTCTCCATGCCCACGGACAATTTAATTTTCATTTGACGCAAAAACTGCAACTGTAGCAGCGTCAAAAATCCACTGAGTCCGGCTGTAAAGATCATGCCTAAAATTAGGGGACGCAACCACTCATACCGATGCTCAATCAATACGTTGTCTACAAATACCTGGGAGAATGCAGGTAGCGCCAGTCCCGGAATTACTAACAAAAATCCTGCCAGCACGCAGTAAAGTAATGCGCCAATGGAGCCTCGCAACCGCGACCACAAAGCTAAGATTGTGCTGGGCTTGCGTCCTCCTTGCTGGAACTCGGAACTAGGCTCTAAAACTAGCACCACACCCGTGTATGCGCCGCTGAATTCTTCTAAGGAGACGATGCGCCGTCCAGTAGCAGGGTCATTGAGATAAACTCGCTGTTTGCCGATTCCTTCTACTACTAAAAAATGGTTAAAGTTCCAAAATACAATGTAGGGAAATTTTAACTGCAATAAGCCAGCTAAGTTGGTTTTAAAGCTTTTAGCGCTGAGTCGATAATTTCTGGCAGCCTTCAAGATATTTAAGGCACTAACTCCATCCCGCGAGACACCACACGCTTGTCTTAGTTCTGTCAATGGGACAATGCGATTGTAATAACCGAGAATAATTCCCAAAGCAGCAGCGCCGCATTCTACTACCTCCATTTGCAGCAGAGTAGGAGTATGACACCGCTTGTTTTTACGCAAGCGCCCTAATATATTTTGCAGATTTCGCCAGAACATAAAAATATTTTTTAAAACTTGGACTTTGGCTTAATTTAAGCGTTTAAACATAAATTTTTAGCTATTTTTCAACATGACTAAAATTGCTGTATTACACTACTGTTCCCTTCGGAAGTCTTGATTGTATTGATTACAGCAGTTTTTATGTATTTGAACCACATCTGTCGTAAGGGCACAGCAATGCTGTGCCCCTACCACGTGGTCTATTTACCTGAAAATAGCTGTAAGCCAAATTAATAAGCAAAAAGGTATATTGCTTTCTCATTTTGCTTAAATGCTTTCTCATTTCAGTAGATTCAGCAAGCAAAAAGGCATATTGCTTTCTCATTTTGCCTAAATGCTTTCTCATTTCAGTAAATCGCGGACTCATTTCAGTAGATTCAGCAAGCAAAAAGACATATTGCTTTCTCATTTCAAGAGATCGTTTATTCATTTTGGTGTTTTCCGCAAGCAAAATGCCTGAATGCCTTCTCATTTCAGTAGATCGCGTATTCATTTTAGTGTTTTCCGCAGATAATTAGATACATTGTTTTCTCAGTACGCCAAAATGCATTCTTATTTAAGTAATTTCCGCACTCTAGTACAGCGTCAAGATTGATTCGATGGGTAAAATTTTTAATAATTTCTTCCTCATTCCTCTCATTGCCAATATCACGAAATGCCACTCCAGGATCTTAGAATCGGTAGAACAAAAGTAATCGGGGCGCGTTCTTCCACAGTGACTTGGACTGAGGTAGTCGTTCCAGAAGTGACTTTCATCTGTGGCCCTTGGGAAGAAGACCATTTGTAATTGCTAAAGGTCGAATTGTCTGGTTGCAGTCGCGCAGTAATTAGCATCTGTGGCCCTTGTGACATCAAAGCTTCCACAAATTCGGAATTGCCTACTACACTTAATGCACCTTCTTTAGTCACGGGAAAAGCTGACACATCTGTGACAGCACCGATGATGCCACCAAAGCGTTCGCGTTGCACTGTACTAGGTGTAACTTGTAACTTCATCCCTGGCTGAATTTGCTTACCATCACCAACGGGAAAAAATGCCACACTCACAGGTTGAGCCGATCGCTTTTGTGCAGCGATCGCTCCTATGGGTGTACCCTGTAAAACAACCTGTCCAGGACTTGCGGAGATTTCTAAAATTCGTCCAGAGTAACTGCTCTTGACTAAGCTGTTGCTCGATAGTTGCAGTGCTAATTGCACAATATTCCGCTGGACTTCCTGAATTTCTTTTTTGCGGTTGGTTACAGTTTCTAAGTCTTGTTGCGCGGCTGTCGCTTCTTTACTATCTAGTTGCTTTAACTGCGCTTGCAAATCTTTAATTGAGTTCAAATTCTCTAAGTATTGTCGTTGGGCATCTGCTTCTTTGACATCGAGTTGTTTGATTTGTGATTCGGCTTCATTAATTTGTGTCACAGCATTTAAGTAGTCTTGCTGTGACTGTAAAACTGTATCGCCAGAAATTGCTCCCTCCTGCAATAGCTGCTGGCGGTTGGTCAATCTCTGTTTGAAGGTAGGTAAGAGATCCCGCAGTGCTTGTAAGCTTTGGGTTTGGTTGGCGCGATCGCGTTGAATCGAATTTAGCCCTTTCTCTCTTAAAATTGGGGTGAGTTTCTGTACCGCCTGGAGGTTTTGCTGCAAAGATTGGCGTTGTTGTTTAATCGCTTCTTTGTCTGCATTTTGCCGTTGTACTTGGACTAAGCTCACAGCACGATCTTCTGTTTGTAGTTGCCCTAATTTAGAGCGGACTAGTTGTAGCTGTTTCATCAGTTCGCTTTGGTCTAGCGTCGCCAGCACATCTCCTCTATTTACATAGTCGCCAACTCGGACGTTGATTGTTCGCAATTTACCTGCGATCGGTGACTGGAATGAGGTAATTGTACTGGGATAGACTATGATTCCAGTACCCGTCACCGTAATTGGGATTCGACCTAAAAAACTCCAAGTCAGCCCCGTTGCCACCAACGAACCAACAGCAACTAGAGGTAGCCACTTTTTCGGGCTGACTACCTGCATAATTTGATCTAGTTCTTCAGGCGAAGAAGCACGCTCTAAAGCTTCTTTGCGGAACAGGTCGTTTTTTTGATTAATCACCGAACACCGTCCCAATCTCTATGGGAATGAAAACAAAAAACAGTTTTGAGTGAGTACAATACTGCTGCTGCAATCACTGGCAGTTGCAAGCCTAAATATCAAATAAGCAATACAATTGTTTGCTTATTTGACAGTATTAATGCTCAGAAATAGAAGTTAAACTATCATATCATCTTATGAGAAGTCGGAAAATTAAAAATTAAACATTGTTAAATCTTTGATCTTTCATACATGAATTTAATTCTCAGCGAAGAAGCCTTTACTTATAAATTCAGTAGAAATCCAGCCAACTTTTTACAGCATTTAAAAAAGGGTGTAAAGGTTTAGGGAAAACACTTTTACTTAAACGTAAATAATCAATCCCTTGTACACCTTTACACCCTAGTATCAAACAGAGTTTACAGAACTCGTGAAAAGTCTACTTAGCCGTAAGCGTCGCTTTCTATCCTTTGTTCAGATGTCAGATATTAACTGACATCTAAACACTGAATTAATGATAGCCTTAACGAAAAATGTGCAATTTACAACAGGCCACCAAGAAGCTTGCCAAGATTAAGATCAAGATCAACATCAAGATCAATCTTTAGGTTTATCAAAGCACCATAGCCTTTAGGTGGGTAAGATTCCGGTTGCTCAGGTCTTGGTGGTTTCGGCCATTTTAGTGGTGGTTTCCAAGAAATTCCTCCTACGAGGGCAACCGTTTTTTCGTCATCCAACTCTGTAATAACTGCAAGCTCTTCTTGTTCAAGAGTGATGTTAGACATAACAAATCCTTCCGTCTACAAAACGAGTATGGTCTAGCAAAATTTTTTCAGTCACTTAACCAAAAATTACAGTAACTTCCGTTAAAGTAACGATTCTGTAATCTTGATACGAAAACATTGACGGGTAGGTAAGAAGTAGGGAATAATAATGATTGGTCGCTTATCTTTGGCCTTTCACATTATCCGGCTTACACCCGCCAATGTTTGTGTAATGTTGTCGTAAGTTGTAATGCCAGAAATAGTCAGACCACTACGTTATAAGATGTCTGTACACTTATTCGTAAAGGTCATCTGTAGTCCTTTGTCAGTTGTTCGTAGCAATTGGCGAAGGACTACTGATTTATAAATGACTTAACGAAATAATGTGTAACTTGCATACTTAATAGCTTAGTGATGTTTTGATTTGTAGTGATAATACAAATCATGATGGAAAATTTTTTGGCAATACAAACTGTTAAAGTGACTTTTGTTGAGGTGATAACTCAAGGCAGAGTGTACTAGAGAGATAACCTAGTAACCACCCCAAGTTTTCACATTGTTTTTGCTGTTATTAATCTCGTTATATGAGTTTTGCTCAACAACAGCCTTTCCTCCACCAGTTGCAAGTGCGTTACCAACTTGAACCGATGTTATTACGTTTCCACCTTTGACTTTAACATCAACCTTAGTCCTGCTCTTGAAAGCTAGACTTTCGTAGGTTCCTCCAACGATTTCACTGATTTCTTCATCAGCTAATTCGGTCATAACTACGAGTGTTTGTTGTTCAAGTGTTACAACTGACATAAATTTTCCTTCCTTTGTTGAGGTTATAACTCAAGGTAGAGCGTACTAGAGAGATAACCTAGTAACCACCCCAAATTTTCACATCGTTTTTGCTGTTATTAATCTCGCCATACGAACTTTGCTTAACAATGGCATTTCCTCCACCAGTTGCATATGCGTTACCAACTTGAATGGTTGAGATTACGTTTTTACCTTCGGCTTCAGACTTGATCTTAGTTTCGGGCTTGAAAATTGATTTGTATCCTCCTCCAACAATTCCACTGATTTCTTCATCAGCTAACTCGGTCATAACTGCGACTGTTTGTTGTTCAAGTGTTACAACTGACATAAATTTTCCTTCCTTTGTTAATGTGATAAGTCAAAGCAGAGCGGACTAGAGAGATAACTTATTAATAGCCAAAAATTCTCACTTTGTTTTTGCTGTTATTAATCTCGCTGTATGAATCTTGCTTAACAACAGCATCTCCACCACCAGTTGCATATGCGTTACCAACTTGAATGGTTGATATTACATTTTTACCTTCGGCTTCAGACTTGATCTTAGTTTCGGGCTTGAAAATTGATTTGTATCCTCCTCCAACAATTCCACTGATTTCTTCATCAGCTAACTCGGTCATAACTGCGACTGTTTGTTGTTCAAGTGTTACAACTGACATAAATTTTCCTTCTTTGTACAAAATGGTTTTGGAACAGTGAAATCTTTGTTCTACTTAACCAAATAATAAAAATAGTTAGATGCTTTAAATAATAAACATCTGATGATTTTTATTATCAAACTTGCTGTTAAAACACACTAATCTAATGTGCATAACTACATTTGTTTTTGGTTTGTTTTGCAATTTCACCATGTTTAAATAATACAGGTTCTTGAAAGAAATTTATATAAAGAAATGATAAAGTTCATAAAAATGTTTTCAAAGATTAGTCTTTTAAGAATTATCAAATATTGGCATTAATTCAAATCAATAAAGCTAGGATAAGTATAAGCTATATCTAAAAATCAAGTTTTTTAAAAGTTACTATAGGTATTACAAATCCTTGCGAAATAGGCAACAGGTAACATATCAAATTATTCATAAATAATATCCCCAACTTCTTTAGAAGTTGGGGATACGTACCTTCAATTGGGTACATAAATCGTGAGTTTAATTTGTGTTATTGTGAATGCTAAATAGCTGAAGTCACTGTTGAATCTATTATTTCTCTCACTCCATTTACAAGCGTAAATATTCTTTTTCTGCGTGTTCTTTGCTTATTCTTCAAATTTACAACTTCCTGACTGGAGTCTTGAATAATAGCATCATTTCCATCAGTTGAACTTACAGTTATCTGTGATGAAGAATCCACAACAATAGTTCCTCCTACTATTTCTTTTAATTCACTGTCTATCAATTCCTCTACAATAACTTTGTGATTACAGGTAGATTTAAAACTCACTTGATTGACATTAGCCATAAATTCCTCCAGAAGTATGCAGACATTTTGTGTCTAAGATGTATTTACAAATAACAGTTTATTTAATAATTTGTCAACAGATTATAAAGAATCTCTTACTTTTTACAAATAACTTATTTTTATAATTTTTTAGTTTTTACTTCTCTAAATTTCTATAGTTGCATTATTAATGTTTGTTCGATATACAAACTTAAAACTACAATTTTAATGAGAAAAGATTGTCGGCTAGTCTTTGCCATCCGACGAAAGTAAACTCTCAATAAAGGCTGTGGTGAAAATATTCATTCGATACTTGCCAAACGCCTGTTGATGTTTGCAGTATCACGCATCTTTATTACGGCACTGAACCACTAAAATCTCAAATCTTCAATCTCAATTAAAACTTCTGGTACAAATAGGTTCTTTGTGAATACAGAAGTGGCATGAGAAAATTCAGAAGTCAGAATATTCTGACTTCTGGCTATTTTACTAAACAATCAGGAGTGTATAATTGGAGTTATACTAGGTATTGGTTGAACAAAAACGAAGATGAATTTGTAGTACTCTCTTCAATCAACAAACTTTCATAAAAATTACAGCCTTTACGGGCTAATCTTTTTATGATAGCTGGTTCCCTACCTTTATTTAGCTCTCAATAATCACCTTAAGATTATGATATTGGTTGGCTCAAATTCACCTAATATCTTAGAAATTACACTTCTTACACTTTACTTCGTCGAATTGAGCAGTTCAATTACTAGGCAGCTGGTGGAACTAATAAATCCTCGACAGCTACGACCGTAGTGGCAACGAAATTAAGCAGTGGGAAGACTAAACTTGAAAGCAATCCTGCTCCTCCCACTACTCCCTCTAATTCTTCCTCGTTAATTTCTTCCAAAATAGCTTCTTGATTGGTGAGTTGTGTCAAACCATTAACGTTAGTCATAATTTTCTCCGGAAAGTACGTAGGCATTTGTGCCTTGGATGTACTTATAAATATCAATTTATCTAAAAGCTTGTCAACAGTTTATACAAAAGATCCCACTTTTCCTACTTTTACTACTTAACCCACTTTTCTTACTTTTCCTACTTTTCCTACTTTTCTTACTAATGTTTTCACGATGTCAAATACCTAATAAAATCACACAAATATCATACCAAAGGAAGATGTTTTATATAAAATATTGATCATTTAGTTAATATATTTTGAGTTTTTGAGTTTTTGTGTAAGACCATAAATCTACAGACAAAGTTCTGTACAAGTTACTTACACAGGAGAGCATCACTATTTGGCGAGAAGATAAAAGGAAGGGGAAAATATTCGCGATGGTAACTAGCGAATAGAGAGGCCATACGAATGCCAATACTGCGTAGGTTTTGAATATTCGTAGGTTGGATTGAGGCAATGCGTTACCCAACAACCCCGCAAAATGTTGGGTTTCGTTCCTCAACCCAACCTACCCCGGAGTGCTTTTTTAGGCAAAACCTACGCAGTATTTATACGAATACTGTCCATAACTATGTAAAAAAGTGGACTTGTCCCCTCCAAACTGGTCTGCTTAGATGGGTGAAAAGTGCGGTTACGCTCTCAAGAAAAAAGAATTTTGCCGTTGTTGGAGTAAATCATGAACGCTGGTTGCTTAACTATCAAAGAACTCACCGATGCAGTTGGCGGCGGTTTGACTCCGCGAATGGTGCGCCATTACCATCAATTGGGACTGTTACCGCAACCAGTGCGATCGCGCAGCAATTACCGTCTCTATACCAAAAAAGATGTCCTCCGGTTGCAACGGATTGTCGCACTCAAGCAGCAAGGTTTTCAGCTAAACCATATCCGTAATATTTTGGAAGTGGAACCAGAAGCCGATACAACCGTTAACCTCATGGGACAACTCCAGCAGCAATATCGCGCGGTGATGCAACAAATTTCTCAACTGCGGCAAACTGCATCAGCATTAGAAGGATTATTGGGGCGCGATCGCCATTGTCAAATTATCCAAGCGGAAGTTTTGGCACAACTGAAGTTACTCGATGTCGAAACTCAAGCTGGATTGGGAGGATTGGAAAATCTCTGGAGTGGCTTGGATGCTGAAATTCATACTCATTCAGAAGCTTTTACCGAATCGCTACAACGCTTACTACCTGATTTGTCTCAGCGTTCGGAAATTGAACAGCATTTAATTTCTCAATTGGTTTTGGCTTGTGGCGATGTCAGTTTGGTGTCCTTTATCAAATTGAGTCGAGATGCGATCGCAGCTAGTCGAGAAGCCCTATCTTCAAGCTGTCAAATTGTTGTCGATACCCAAACGGTTGCTGCTGCTTTAGATCAAACCCGATTACTGCACTTGGGATGCCGCACCGAAACCTTGATTGATAACCCCCATATTACCACCGCCACAGAAGCAGAACTGGCCTTTTGGCAACATCGAGAATGGCGATCAAAATTGCAGCAAGTAAGTAATGGTTGTGTGCTGGTAGTTGGTTATGCTCCCTCAGTACTTCTGGAAGCTTGTGAAGCGGTTAGCAACCAGAAAATTCAGCCTGCATTAGTAATTGGAATGCCCATTGGCTTTAGCCATGCTCCCGCAGCCAAGCGACAACTGATGCAACAAGGGATACCTTATATTACAGTTGAAGGGACTTTGGGAGGTGGTGCTTTAGCTGCAACTGCTCTAAATGCCTTGGTGGAGTCACTGATTGATAAGCCAGATTGTCATTGTTATCTCAAATAAGTATTCACTTAAGCCAGTCTTAATGAAACGAGTTTCAAAAGCCTTGTATGAAAATGTTCTAGAAACTGGAATTTTTACTCAGCACTCAGCACTCATAACTCAGCACTCAAACTCAGCACTACTGAAAATAATATTGTTAAATAATATTGAATTTGCTACACTTTACCAGTTTTAGTAATTCAATAATTCATAATTGTGGCCATAAGCTACCAACTTGGTATAAGTTGCAATATAACTTAGAAGAATTTATAGTAAACAGACTTTGGCAATTAGAGTATAAATTATCATGCTATACAAGCTACAGCGAAGTATAAATAAGTATAAGTGCTTGGAAGTAATTAGAACTAAAGATAACTCAGATGTATAATTAGCCCGTCTCCTCCATAATCTCTAAAAAAGATCGCGATTTAGGACTGGCAGGCTTTCTATTTTTTACTTTAATTAAGGGGCATATGTGGCAACAAGAAAAAAAAGATACTTCGATACTCAGGCTGGTATTATGGGTTGCTTTAGCTACAACCCCGATGGCAGCAACTCTGGTGGTATCAGCACCGATGCTGGCACAATCTACACCTGAAGCTACCACTTTTCCACTGCCACAAACAGTGCAGAATGGATCAACAGTGCGGATTGACGGTTCCAGTAGCTTGGGTGCAATTAACCAAAGCCTGAAAGAAAGTTTTGAAAAACAGTTTGCCGGCACAAAGGTTGAAGTTGCTGCTAACGGCACTAATACGGCACTGAAAGATTTGCTAGATGGCAAAGTCGACATCGTAGCAATGGGGCGTGGGTTAACGCCAGCAGAAAAAGCCCAAGGACTAGAGCAAGTTCGCTTGCGCCGTGAGAAGATTGCGATCGTGGTTGGTGCAGATAGTCCTTTCAAAGGAAGTTTGACCAGTAAGCAATTTGCCCGGATTTTCCGGGGACAAATTACAAATTGGTCACAATTGGGAGGGACTTCAGGGAAGATTCGGTTAATCGATCACCCTAACACGAGTGAAACTCGCGATACTTTTCGTACTTATCCAGCCTTCAAAACTGCTGACTTTGCTACAGGGTCTAATGCGACCCAAGTAACTGAGGATAATACCGCAGAAATCATCAAACAACTGGGCAAAGACGGTATCAGCTACGTGCTAGCTAATCAGGTATCCAAGTTGAAAGGTGTGCGAGTTCTGCAATTACATCAAGCTTTGCCAGATGATGCTAGATATCCCTTCTCGCAACCTTTAGTTTACGTTTACAAAAAAAATCCCAGCTTAACCATAGTTGATTTTCTCGGCTATACCCTAGCACCTCCAGGACAGCGGGCTATAGAACAAGGTAGAACTGCTGAAGCAGAAGCGATCGCAACCAGCGTATTACAACCTGCTGTTACGCCTTCTCCCAGTGCCCAGACGACACCAGTTGCTACGCCTTCCCCTAATGCGACTACTTCTGCATTTGGCGAACAGCCCTTTGTGGCTGCTCCTGCACAAAATAGCCCCATTGTAAACAAAGAAACACCAATTTGGTTGCTGCTACCAGTATTTTTTCTGGCTGTAGCTGGAGGGTTACTATGGTGGACTCTAGGAAAACGCCCATTATCTACTGAGAAAACAGACAACTTACCAGAATCAAATCCTCATCCACCCAGCACAGAAGATACAGAAACGACGGTGCTAGATGCCAGCACAGTTTCCTCCCTGAATGGAGCGATGCCTGAGGAGCAGGCAGTATCGCACTTCCAAGAGCAAGAAAACCCCGATCGCACTCCTTTCAACATCTATGCTCAAACACAATCTGACCTGACCCAGAATGCTACTCAGGGAACATCAAATTTAGTAAAAGAGACAACTAATGGTACCTCTAACCTCTATGAAGGCACATCGAGCGTAGCTAATGGATCGTCAGAAAATAACAACTTGGGAGCCGCCGCTTTAACCGGTGGTGCGGCTCTAGCAACGGGCATCGGCGCGGCTACCTGGTCTGCCTTTACCAACAAGGAAACAGAAACAGACGCCATTGATGAGACAATTGAGCTAAATAATTATCCAGAGACAAATCATCCTGAGTCTGATGAAGTTGCATGGGATATAGAAGCCCCAGCAGCTGTAGTCAATACTTCATACCCTCACCTGGCTAATAATATTCCAGAAGAGGCATCTGATGTGCAACTGCCTTCATCTGACGTGACAGCCCCACTCCCAGAATTACCAGATGTGCCAGAAGTCACATCTGATTTTGGATATTGGGACACAGCAATTGATGAAGATCAGATGGATGAGGAACTTCAGGCAGAATTGAACTGGCTAGATAGTATTACCTCAACTGAAGATACAGACTCAGTAGATGAATTGCCCTTACCAGAGTCTGAAGAAGTGGCAGCCGATGTGGAACCATCAACGGCACAAACATCTTCACTGCTCGATTTGCCAGAATTGCCAGACGATTTGTTGAACGTGGTAGCAGATGCAGCCGAACCCCCTGTCAATTTGCTAGAGGAAGAATCTCCAGCAGAGCCGACTATTGGGGAAGGTGTTGCTGAAACTGACTCTACAGATTTTGCCGCCATTGGGGCTTTAGCAGCAGGTGCAGGGATGGGAGCCTGGGCTAGCACTTGGGCATCAAATCCCCAAAGAGAAACTGATACTACAGTTGATCATGAGCCAATCGCAGCCGAAACAGCTATTGGTTTGGTAGATGTAGATGAACAGAGCAGTATTGTGCTTACACCACATACTTATACATCGGCTCATGTCTCTTGGGAGATTTCCGAAGCCAAGAAAGCAGCACTGCGGCAACAGGGCGGCTATCAATTGGTAGTGCGGCTCTACGATGTGACTGGCATTGACCTGAGTTATCAAATTCCTCACCTTCTAAAGCAGTATGAATGTGAAGAGACAGCAGACGATGGGCTGGTGGATATTCCCGTCACCGATCGCGACTACATAGCTGAAATTGGCTATGCTGCTGATGGCGACCGCTGGTTATTTATTGCCCGTTCAGGGATTGTTCGTGTCTTCAGTCCTGTTAATCCAGATCCCATAGTTGATCCTGTGGCGAACGCGGATGAAACAGATATTGACTTGGTAGATGCCCAAAAAGAGATCGGTGAAGAAGAGAGCAGTATTTTGCTCACACCCCGCACTTGGCAATGGGCTGAAGTCTCTTGGGAGATTTCCGAAACCAAGAAAGCAGAACTGCAACAACAGGGCGGCTCTCAATTGGTAGTGCGGCTATACGATGTGACTGGCATAGACCTGAGTTATCAAAGTCCTCAGTTTGTCCAGCAGTACGAATGTGAAGAGACAGCACACGATCGCTTTGTGGAAATTCCCATCAGCGATCGCGACTACATAGCAGAAATTGGCTATGTCGCTGATGGCGATCACTGGTTATTCATCGCCCATTCGGCGATCGTTCGTGTCTTCAGTCCTGTTAATCCAGATCCCACAACAGATTCTACAGTTTCTCCAGTTGAAAATGTCGCCTTAACAAGCGAAACAGCTATTGGCTGGGCAAATGTAGAAGCAGAAATCCCTGAAGAAGAGATCCCTGAAGAAGAGAGCAGTATTGTCCTCACACCCCGCACTCCCAAATGGGCTTATGTCTCTTGGCACATTTCCAAAACTCAGTCCGAAGCGCTGCAACAACAGGGTGCTTCACAACTGGTAGTGCGACTCTACGATGTAACTGGCATTGACTTGAGTTATCAAAGTCCGCAGCTTGTACAGCAATATGAATGTGAAGAGGTAGCACGCGATCGCTTTGTGGCTATTCCCGTGAGCGATCGCGACTACATAGTTGAAATTGGCTATATCGCTGATAGTCATGCCTACGGCGGTAAACTACCCTGGTTACTCATAGCCCGTTCCCCTAACGTTCGGGTCTTCAGTCGTCCCCACGGAGATTTTTGGTTTGTGGCAGATGCTGAGTTGATTATTCACGGAGCAACCGAACCAAATACAAACGTAAATATTGGTGGTCATACCATCAAAATCAAACCCGATGGTACTTTCCACTTACGTCTTCCTTTTTCAGATGGTTTAATGGACTATCTCATAACGGTAGCTGCTGATGGGGAATCCACAAGAACTATCCATAAGAAGTTCTCCCAGGAAACTTCCGAAAGCTAACATTACCCTGAGTTATCCCCTCTAACCCGGTTCTCCCCTTTTAGGGGGAAATGGGGAGAGGGGATTTTATCGAGGAAGGCAGTTCTTGCTGGAGAAAACCAGTCTCCAGTCCCCAGTCCCCAGTCCCCAGTCCCTTCTACCCTAGATACTAATGTCCTAAAATGGGATGAGGTGTATAAGGTTCTTCCAGGAATTTACGCTCATCATCAGAAAGCTTCAAATCCAAAGCCTCAACTGCTTCTTTGAGATGCTCTATCTTGCTAGCACCAACTATCGGAGCCGTTACGCCCGGTTGATGCAATAACCAAGCTAAGGCAATTTGTGTTGGTTTCACGCCGCGTTTTTGAGCTAATTCGACGACGCGATCGACTATTTGGAAATCTGAATCTTGATAGTAGAGATTGTGAGCGAATTCGTCGGTTTTTGCTCGCACGCTTTCACCATAGTCTTGTTTGCTGCGATTTCCAGCCAGGAAACCACGCGCTAGGGGACTCCAAGGAATGATCCCAATCCCTTGATCTAGAGATAAAGGTATCACCTCTCTCTCTTCTTCTCGATAAACCAAGTTGTAGTGATTTTGAATAGATATAAAGCGAGTCCAGCCGTGTTTGTCAGCCGTGTAAAGGGCTTTGGCGAACTGCCACGCATAAACACTTGAGATTCCTAAGTAACGAACCTTACCTGATTTGACTACATCATGTAGCGCCTCTAGGGTTTCCTCAATTGGTGTCTCGTAGTCCCAGCGGTGAATTTGATACAAATCGACGTAATCTGTTTGTAAACGCCGTAATGAGGCATCAATGCCATCAAAAATATGCTTACGAGACAGCCCCCGATCATTGGGGCCATCACCGATTTTATTGAAGACTTTGGTAGCAATGACAACTTGATCTCTTTTGGCAAAATCCTTGAGTGCCCGTCCCAGAATTTCTTCACTGACACCTAAGGAGTAAACATCGGCGGTATCAAAGAAGTTTATCCCCAACTCTAAAGCCAATTTAATAAACGGGCGACTTTCTTCTTCTTCTAGTACCCATTCTCGCCATTTCCGAGAACCATAGGTCATAGTACCCAGAGCCAAGCGTGATACTTTTAATCCACTTTTTCCGAGATTTACGTATGTCGTCATCCTGTTTGCTCTACTTTTTTTAATAACGTTGTGATAGTTCCAATGCAAGTTGAGAGGCTTGATGTGCTTCATCGCTGCGTCCTAGCTGGCTGTAGGTATTAGCCAATTCCCGCTGAATCACGGGAATGTTGCTCCGAGATGCATTGCGCTTTTCCAGGACATTCAAGGTTTTGTGATACTGCCGATCGCGAATCAGTGCATCAAGATAAATTTGCTCAAATAAATCTCGTTGAGCATGAGATCCACCTGTGGAGTGTAAATCGGGTAATACTGGCTCTAGTTCCGCGATCGCACTTTTCCAATCCCCACGAGCATGAGCAATCATCCCTCTAGCCGCTGGTACTCCTACCTCTACCCAAGTTGGCCGCGCATAGGGTAAGACGTTCTCTCCATGAGTTTGCATACTCTCTAACATCTCTGCCGCCCAGTCATCTTTACCGCCCCGTACCAATGCATAGATATATTGCAAATCCAAAAAGGCGAGGGTATGTTCGTGTATTCGTGGTTGCAGGTAAGCAGCAATTTCCTGCCAGCGCGAACCGATATCTACACCGCGTAACTCCAGCCGTAGCAACAAGGCGATCGCATTAATCTGTTCGCGTCCATTGTCTTTTTTGGCACGTCCCCAAATGCGCGTGTCATATATTTCTAGTACTTTGGCAAAATTTTCAATATCCAGGTAGTAAAGGGATGTATGCCACCAAAGGTGTCCATAAAAAGCCGAGCTACCATATTCCCAAGTATCGCTAAGACTCTCCATTAAGCTAATTCCTTCTTCTAGGCGTCCTTGAGTTTCTAATACATGAGCAACGGCGTGGTGTGCCCAACGGTTATCTCGTTTCAGAGCGATCGCTTGTCGCCCATATTCTTCTGCTTCGGCTATTCGATGGCACTCTTCTAGCCCAAAGGCCAGCATCCCATACATATAAGGGTTGTCACCATTGGCGGCGAAAACTTTTTCGGCAATCAGTAGCATTCCCTGACTGTTACCGGAATTTCGATAGTGGTATTGGGCCAGATGTACCGAAGCTAAATCGCAGGGAAAGGTAATGGCGATCGCTCACCATGAAGCGATCGCTTGAGCAATGTCTCGGTTTGCCCATGCTTCAATTGCCGCAACGTAAAGTTTTTCGCGATCGCTCGCTCTTTTTAAGTTTGCTTTCGCCACATTAAGATAAGATTTCGCCTCGGTTAAGGCAACAGAGCCACCAGCAAACAGATAAAAGGCGGCAGTTTGAGCGTTGGCGATCGCACACGCTGGATCTGCCTCAACTGCTTTAAGAATAACTTGGGCATCGTTACCAACACCCAATAATTGATCGACAAAGCTATTGATAGCATCTACCGCAGCTGATGAATCGGTAGTAATTTCGAGTCCAGATAAATCTTTTACCATTGATTTTCCCAGAGCATTGCACTGCTACAAGCATTACTTTGCAAAAGCTAGGCTATAAACTACTGTATCTTAATCGTGTTGCCGGAGCTTAACAATGATTGATATTAGTTTTTTCCAGAAGTTATTTTTTCACCTTCGTAAGCCAGAGCCAGATCGCCTGCTTGGGCAAATGTCTGGGCGAGTTCAATTAGCTGTTGTCGCTCTTGCTCGTTAGCAATACCAGCCGGAGGAGGCATCCGTTTTTCTTTGATTTGGCGCACCGTTTCATGTCGTAAGGTGAGAGCCTGATTCGGATAATTCAGTATTAATATAGGATTCTGCTTGGCTGCGTTGTCTGGACTGTGGCAAACAACACAAGAATTTTCCCTTAGCTTGACCTCCAATGCTCGATAAGCAGCATCAACTTTAGCAACGTGTGGGTTCGATGAAGAAAATAAATGTGTATATAGTGTCACATAAGGCTGCTTCTTACCCCTAGCGTCATTCCAAACCCATTTACCATCCCATGCATGATTTATTTTTGGACGCTTTGGATCAACTACAGCTGAACGTAGCGAACCGATGAGCTTCTTTTGTTCTAGAAAGAAAAGTAATTCAGTAGTTTGCTGATAAGAATCCCACTTTTTCGATGAATGCCAGAACGGATAAGGAAAATCTCCAATATCAAGCTGATTCCGAAACTGAGTCGGCAGGTGGATGACAATCAGATTGTTTATCTGTTCAACCTTGGGTTCACCTTTAAACATAAAGGTAGAAAGGTAAGTGCGTCGCCAGACCAAGGGATCAAATTCAGTTTTTTGATGATCTTTGAGATTATAGTTACCAACTTTATTTTGAGCGCCCCACAAGAAGGGTACGTTCATCGTGTCGCGGAGGATTGTTAACTTCGCGAGTTTGTCAGCGCATGAGTTGAAGGCAGCTAAATTTTTAGCATCAGAGACAACGGGACAAGCCGCCATGATTTCTTTGGCGATTTTCTTAGCTAGTACTATGTCCGGCGATGCGTCTTGTGCTGATGCTGTATTCTTGGCGTTGAATACTTGTGTTGTAGAGATCAAGAGGGCGATCGCGACTACTATGCTCAATAACCGCGTAGGCGCAGCCCGCCGCAGGCATCGCGAGTAAAATTTCTCAAAAGTAGGCATTGGGTAATTCTTCAACTCAATAGGATGCAAACAAGTTGTAGAGACACGAAATAGCACTTTCGCTCTTAACGCATCTCTAAGTCTGCCTTTCTAAACAGTGAAAGCTTTAAATTGTGACTTTTGTACCATCAAATTTGGTGAATGTGAAACCTTCAAAGTTTTCGCGGAACGTTAGCTTCTCGTCTTTGAGAATACCAATAGCGATCGCTTCGCCCAGAGCCAACGAAGCTGCTGCATCCGTGCGCCAGTGAATCCCCGCACTATCACGACCTAAGCCAATATTCGCCGCCAGTTTGTTCAATTCGCCGCCAACTGTCAGTGGTGGCCCTTGATATGGAATCAACTTGCTCGGATCTTTGGGATCGGGCACTACCGGATTCGGAATCACATAATTCTCATCAAATAGCGCCTTCAAGATTGTGACACTAGCACCTGCTGACACCGAAGCGCCCCCTGGATAAGAAGAGTGTAACGGTGCCCCTTCGGGGAAGGCTTGTGGTAGCAAATAGGATTTATTTTTGCTGAAGAAGCGATCGAGTGCTTCTGACTTGAAAACTTCAGAGTGAATCGGATAGTTGGTTTTATTCACCTTGTTGTTGTGAACTAATCCACCATAAGCCTCGGCTCGCAGACGACGATGTACGTAATACTTTTGCCAATAAGCCGCTCTAATTGCATGTGGACTAACCCAACCGATCAGAGATTGTGAATATCCTGGGCCAAATGTTCCAGAACCACCAGATTGTGTCTTTGACTTGTTGTAAGGATTACCGGCATTGTAAGGTGAACCAACACCGCCAGCTAGGGGATTATCACTGACTGGCTTGGCGAGTAGAATTAGAGCTGCATTTCCATAGACTGGCGGTGGTGTGTGGGCAATCTCTGACTGGTCGCGCCCGTTGATAAAGTAGCGACGGGTTGAGTCAAACTTAATCGTTCGACCAGGATCGCCACCATTTTGTACTAGCAACCACTCGTCATAGTTAGTTTGGAAACTGTTTTCGGGAATAGCTAGAGGAACACGGTTAAGTTGAGCATAACTATGTGTTCCTGCGGGTATTGGACGCAGTAAAAACTGGGAGACATAAGGGCCCACATCTACCCCTGGTAATGTGTGGTAGATCGTTCGACCAGAGGCATCAACGTAAATCGCAGTGCCTCGAAACAGCAGTTCGGGTGTAACCCGGCCGTTTTGTTTAGGCCCTTTAAATGCTGATAACCGATTCAGATCCTTAACAGCCGCCAAAATCAGCGGGTTAGTTGTATCATTGCGGAATTCGCTAAAAGGTACATCCTGCAAGAGTTGTTGCCAAGCAATTTCCAGGAATTCAGCCCCCTGTTCTGCACTATCCAGGGTGGGTGGTACTGGAATCGCCAATTGGCAAGTATTCACCCCACTCAAGCTAATTGCTAATGGGGTGAGCGGTTGTACCAGCTTCCGTTTGCCGCCCAGGATGATCTTTTCATACTCGTTGGGATCGCCAGATTTCAGCGCATTAATAAAAGATTGATAAGCCTTCAGATCGACTTCGCCCAGTTGATTATGGGGCAATCCTCGTGTATCCGTGGCAATTTTGTTGGCATACTTCGCCTCATCTCCGTTGGTGGGATGGGGAGGAATGGGAATTTCCCGATTAACCTTGGCTGCTGTTGTACGGACTTGAAAGGCTTTCTCACGTAAGTCGCTATAGTTTGGCTTGACAGCAGCTTCCTGGGCCTGGACAATATTTTCTCCTTTCTTCAAGGAAAAGGATGAGCTAAAAACCCCTGCAACAACACTAGCTGCACTAAATAAGCCGGCGCGACCGAGAAATGAGCGTCTGCTGGCACGACCGAGGAATAATCTTCTACTACCTGTGTTAGTTTGAAATTGCTTAGTTTTTCTTATTTCACTATCAGCCTGAGCATTTTTTTCAGAATCTTGGTATTGGTTGGGATCTGCTTGCATTTTAAGTTGTTCTCCACTGGCAAAAAATAATTCAAAAATCCAGGCATGAGTAAATACATGAGTAGCTAAAAGCTAGAATCACTTTGAGCCACACACGGAATACCCACCTCCAAAGAAAGAAGGCAATCTCACTGAATTTATGATAAAATCTGGGGTTTTTCTAGTAAAAGGTAACTTGCACTGGAGATTATTCTCCTGACAGTTATGTAGGTATTTAATGCTAATATTCAAGCTTTGCTCGCATGGCTAATTACACTTCCGTAGTCTTAATTAGTCCGATAGCTTGTTGCCAGGATTCAAGTGTCGCTATATTAGCTGTACTTTCTTCCAGTTAGACCGTTAAAGACCTGTAAGTTTATCGATTTACCGTATTTTAGATGTTAAATCAGACTTTCCCACAAACGGTGATGAAAATCAAGAGGTTTTTACAATAAACTTAGCAAGAGTGCGAAAGCCCCGGAGTCAGAGGTACACAGCGCGTATTCTGTGCTACCGACGATGAAACGCTACACAGTGGGTTTTGGTGAAAGATCGAGTTGAGAGAATTAGGCGATCGCTTCTAGACAACATAAAATAAAAGCTACACACCACATTTGATAGATCCTTGATCCTTTAGCCTTTATTTGACTGTGAAAGTAAGCCCAACTGGGCATAAATTGGATGTACTATCTTTCCGATTCGGGGCAGTTGTCTACTAAAGAAATATGCTCCTAATATGCAACAAATACCACCAAATAGTAAAGCACTGGTAACACCAAAGTAACCTGCCAATGCTCCAAAAAATAAATTACCGAAAGGCAGTATTCCTAAGAAACCAGTTGTAAATATACTAGTTACTCTACCTCTTTTATCTTCCTCAAGAAGAATCGATTGCATAAAGTTATTAATTGAAGCCAGAGTCAGAGTATTATTCATCCCTATGATAAACATGAATACTAAACAAATCTCTAGATTGGTTGACTGGGAAAAAACTATTAAACCTAAACCTAAAGTTGCAGCAGAGCTTGCTATTATCTTCCCCAGTCCTATGACATTTTTTCTGGAAATGAGATAAATACCTGAAACAATCGAACCAAGAGCCGAAGCTGTCATTAAAAATCCCATAGTTTCTGCATTACCTTTCAAAACCTCTTGGGCAAAAATGGGCACTAGATTTACGTGAGTCATTCCCATAAAACAGATAATTATTTGTAATAACAATAAATATTTAATTGGCAAGAATTCGTATGCATAAACAAATCCTTCTTTGAGATTGTTCCAAATTTGAGATTTTTGAGTGGATGAATTATTTATAACTGGGTTTACTTTCACAGTTAAGATTGCAGATATAAATGGTAGATAACTCATACTATCTACTAAAAAGCAGGAAGCAGCACCAGACCTAGCAATCAGTAAACCCCCAATCATAGGACTAACAAACTTCGCTGTATTAATCAAGAATGAATGGGAAGCAATCGCACTATAAGTATCTGACTTCTTATCCAGAAGTCTGGGAATAATTACCTGACGTGCTGGCAAATCGAAAGCTTTCACCGTCCCCTGAATCGTACCAATGGCAATAATCCATGCAACATTGATGTTATCGCTAAGAGTTAGAAAAGTTAGGGTAGATGATAGCAGAATAGATACTAGCTGAGTAGTTAATAAGACATATCGTAAGTTCCACCGATCCAGTAAGACTCCTACCAAAGGAGTAATAATCAAGCCCGTAGCTTGATTTGTAAATCCAGCGACACCTACCAATACAGCCGAATTAGTTAATTGATAAACTAGCCAAACCAAAGCAATTTGAGTCATCCAAGACCCAAAGAAAGATAAGCTTTCTCCGATAACAAAACAAGAAAAATTTAGAGATTTAAGCGCAGATGGGAGTTCAAAATAAACAAACTTTAGTTTATCTTTTTGGAAGTTCTCTCTATTACTTGGTAGCATGAGTATTTCCCTGTTTGAAAATTGTTGCAGCCCTGTTTTGTCAAAATAGACTTCACTTGAAAATATGTAACTAGTGGTTCGTAATGAGCAATTTATCGCTCAATTTCAACTAAAAAGTCCTGACTACGGACTTTCACAACCCATCAAAACTAATGACAGGAACCACTAGAGATCAAAAGTCTTCATCCTTTGTTACTAATTTTTTTGATGAAGTTTCAGCAGACTTGCATATCACCAGCCCTGCGAGAGCGTTAGCAATGCTTAATGTTAGTAATACAGAAAGTTTGTGTGCTTACTATTAGATCAAAAAATAACTGACCCATTACTAGACTACATATCATACCATGTCTGGTCGAATACCCACAATTCTTACAAATCAACAGGAAAGGCAGGAGGAATACAGCCTCCTGCCGCCACCAGACGGAGCAAGGGTTTGAATCGCTCACAACTAACTTTACGTGGCCCCCGCTTCGGTGGGGTTGAATCCCCATCTGAGCGGAACCTTCTGCCTTCTCCCAAGGGAAGACGCTAAAAGCGCGATCTGCCTCCTGCCTTCGTCAACCCACAATCCCTACCGCAAAGCAGCAAAGGGTTTGGGTGATTGATGCTCAATTAAACTGTTGCTCTCAACCCCATCTAATTCCAAGCCACTAAATCGTTCGCGCAGCGTCTCACAGAGAAGATTTTGATAGAAGACTTAAACCCTTACTCTAAGCGCATAGTTTACCGCAGTAGGCATCGCGGCAGTTCTTGCGTAGGGCAGGAGGGATTACTGCCCTACGCAAGAACTGCCTCTCTTAATTAAATACTTGTTGAATGACTGGACTCCCGATCAAGATTTAGATGAATAGGCTTATCATCAGGCTTTTGGGTCTGCAATTCCCAAATATCACGTTTTCCTAGTTCTTGTTCCACTAATAACTGTAGATGATCTGGTAATTTCGTTGTTTGCCAAATAGACCAAATTTCTCCACAAAATAATTCTTTTTCAACTTGTCCAAAAAACATTGCTTTATTCTCCAGTAATGTCACAATTTCAGTTTGGTAGCTGCTAACTTAGGAAAGATGAAGTAACATAACAAAATTGTCATCCTTCATTCTTTCGCCATCTTTAAAATACAGGTACTATTCGCCCTTGATACTACTTGTTAATAAAATCTCTAACTTGTGGCTCGTTAAGTAACTTATTTAACTTCATGAATAAAAACATACATAAAATCACGGGATCAAGACATTTTATAAAGTAAAAGCCACCAAAAGGTATCCTCAATCAGTAGCAATCAATAATCAAAATTGCTTGATAGTAAATTAATCAGTAAATACTATAATTATTAGTAAATTGCCAAAATATAGCTTATCTATCAAGATATAAAATTAAAAAAAAGATGATAATTCAGGACTATTAAAAAAAATTCATAGCCCAGTTGTCATAAATAAAATATTAAGAATATCCTAATAATTAAGTGATACAGATGTAGTAACAGCGGCAATGTTCTGACAATAATGTGAGAAGAAAATTTCGCTTTGTAGTGAAATTAAAAATATCTATTTCCTGGTTTAATATAGAGTTCGAGTGATTACTTGTAATAAAATCTCTCAACGTAGGTTGGGTTGAACGACAGTGAAACCCAACATAAACAAGAATTAAATGTTGGGTTTTGTTCCTCAAATTAACCTACAGATATTATAAGTATTTAACCGAACCTGAGATTAATCGTAACTAATTATCCAGACATGATATCAATTCTTGATTGGGTAATAGTTTCAGCTTTCTACTTCGATTATTGCTTTATGGAATATCGATAACATCACATTTGCACTAATCAGGTATTAAACTGCCTAACCAAGTAACTATCTCATTCGGTGCAAGAAGTTAATTCAATGCACAAAAAGTACCAACTTATCTAGCCATTTTGATGCTTCGTTGTACGATTTGAACTGACTTTCACTGACACGAAACTCTTTAGTGTGAACCATTTTTCTGCCCCGAACCCACTTCGCACCATAGTACTTGTGCAGCAATTCGTGATACAACACAAACTCAACTACAAAGCCAGGTATATTAGCACGATCAAGGGTTAAACTCATCACTACTCTATCTCTAGCTGACTCGTAGTGTCCCAATTTGCGGTAAGTGTTAATTCGACTCCATGCTAGGCGTGGTTTAGCTAGACTTCCCGCAAAATATTCATGGTTAACTTTATCAAATAACTCATCCAAGTTATAAAACTTGCCTTGTGGATTTTCTGCCACTACCTCGGCAATCAAATCCAGTTCTAGCAATACATTGCTGTATTCTTCTGTACTTGCAAATGTCCTGATAAGTCGTGTATTATTTTGACTTTTACCAAAAATAGCAGATTCCACTAAAGCTTCTAATACTGCTTTGGGTGCATTTATAAATCCTTCACTAATTACAATTTTGGCTGCGCTATTAGACCTTTCACCCCGATATAGCCCAGCTAAATTAGTTATTTCCATCATTAGTTGGAGTGGCTGTTGACCACGTATACTCAGGATTTGTTTAGCACTTTCTAATAGATAGCCAGTAGTTTTCAAGTGGATTTGTAAATAGTGTTCATCTGTCAGAAACTTTATCCATGAGTAGATTCTACGGGATAGATGAGTTAGATTTGCTGGCGTTCCTTGCTGCTTAGAACATATTTTTTCAACTGTTGTTGCTGTTGTTATTAAAATTTTATTTAGTTGTTGTATTTGAGTTGAATCAGAATTAGGATTTGAAGCTAAATTAAAAATTTTATACAACAGAGCATTTTGTTGCACTTTGATATTTTTTAGACGAATACCCTCAACGTTCATTTAAGTTTTATAACTATAAAGAATAAGTAAGTTCTCACACCTCAATATTACTATTTGATCTCAGGTATAACTATTTGGTAAATTTGACGGCAATAAACTTACTGGCAACCTTGGTTTCCGGCAGTTTGAGGAATTATTCGAGGGTAAGAGACGAAGGCGTTGCTGTTATCATCGTCTTGAGTTTAGTCTCATTGCCACTCTGGCAAAATTTTATCGTTTATATTTTTTGCCGAGATAAATCCATCAAATTTGCCAGCTTGTAAACAACCCGTGCCCCAACATTACCATCCCACTCTGCATCACCAACTTCGCAGATATCAAAGCCAATAATTTTTCTCCCACTATTCACCAATTCCCGGAACAGACAAAAAGTTTGCTCTAATTCCAACCCACCTGGAACAGGAGTACCTGTACTCGGACAGAGTTTGGGATCTAGACCATCTACATCAAAGCTAATGTAAACATACTCAGGTAAATGACTGATAATTTCTCGGCATAAATCAATCCAAGTTGTTCCAGAGTAAAGCTTTTGCTTAATGGTTGGGTCGTAATAAGCAATAATGCGACTATCAGATTGGTCAATCATTTGCACTTCATCATGACTAATATCACGCAAACCTACCTGCACTAGTTTGGAAATTTGCGGTATTTTCATCGCATTAAACATAATAGACGCATGGGAAAACTCAAATCCCTCATAGGCATCGCGTAAATCTGCGTGGGCATCAATGTGCAAAATGCCATAATTTGCGTAGTTAGCCGCTAATGCTTGGAAATAACCTAAAGGCGAACTATGATCTCCACCAATAACTGCAACTCGCTTACCATTATTAATTGCTTCTTGACAATTTTCAAACAACCATTGATTAATCTGTTGACCAGCCTGATTAATTTCTGTCAAAACAGGTGTTAAATCTGGTGTATCTGAGAGTTGTTTACCTTGGGCTAATCGCTCAATAATTTTTGCTGCCAAAGTGCGGTAATATGTGTTCTTTTCTAAAATATCCTGGGAAATTTCCACCATGAAAATTCCCTGCTTCCAGCCATTAGGGTTATCAAAATCGAACAAATCCAGTTGAGTCGAAGCTTCTAGAATTCGCTGTGGGCCGTTAGCAGTGCCAGCACCATAAGAAACAGTGACTTCCCACGGTACACCAAAGACAATCAGGTTTGCAGACTCGTAATTGCAGGGTAAACCTAAGAGGTTGCCATTTACTTCACCTATGCCGCTGGGATTGTAGTCTTGTAGTTGATTACTCATCAAATATCTTCTGGATTTACGTGGATAGACAGCACGCCGCCTAGTGGACATCTGCATTGTAATCAAAATTTTTCACAGGCGCTAAACTACGGTTAGCTGATAAAAGTCATCAGTTTTCTTTTAGGGTAATTTAGGATACTCAGTACTAGCGATCGCAAAGTAAATATAAAATAAATAAACAAACCCTAGATTCTGATATCAGCTTAATATCAGGTTTGGTTAAACCCAAAAAATAAAAATGTATAGGTTGGGTTTCACTCAGTTCAACTTACTTAACCCGCTTAACTTCAAATCCCCGCAACCCTTCTGGTTCTTCATACTCAACCACAACATCTTTCACCACAGCAGCAGGTGGCCCAGAGTGACACCAGCGAACCATGTTATCTACAACCTCTCGCGCCCCTTCAAAGACTGCTTCTACTCGATTATCGGGGAGATTCCGCACCCAACCGCTTAATCCCAACTGACTAGCTGTGTCCACAGTCGAATAGCGATAACCCACTCCTTGGACTCGGCCAGAAATGAATACATGGGCGCGGATGATCTTTGGCAGTGCTGTGGAATTCTGCATAGACTGGTCTAATCTTTACGATTTCCAGTTTACCTAGTTTGTGTATACACAATCTGTTTTTAACTCCAACTCGTGAAATTAATTGTGGTCTTCATGATTGCGAGGTCTATAGTAGCGATCGCGATTATCTCACTCTTCATCACGTAATTTCTGCTTGCCACCGACTATATTTCTGAACAGATCCCCTATTGCCATAATTTTCCTGCTGAGTTGGCGAATCTTTTTATCCAGGGCTACTTTAGTAGTTTGTCTAATGCTTGTAGCAGATACCGCAGATTGCAGGTGTAGATAAAAATAAAATCATTCCTATCTTTGGGAGTGTAGCAAGGTAGTGATAAAGTATTTTTTACTCCCTACTAATTGTTGTGAATTTAATTAATCAGTAGTCAGTTTTTCAATTTGTAATTTTGAAGTGTTTATGTCTAACCTGCCACCACTCAATACAGAAACAATTTGGGCAATTCTTGAAGATAAATTTGATGATGCTACAGTTAATCAGTTGCTATGGCATTATTTAGGCTATCGCTATGACTCTTCAACTGCACAATGGGACACTAACCAAGTTGCACCAGAATGGCAGAATGAGTACCCACAACCACCAGATTTCATTGAATCTCGCCCTGCGACAGTTAAGTTGACTCGTTCCATTCCTACTGAAAATAAACAAATGTTAAAAGAAAAATTAGGTTTCAAAGGTTATAAAATTGGGGAATTTGGGCCTCGACAAACTCGTAGGGCAACAGCAGCAAATTGGTTATTAAGTTATCTGCAACAAAGTAACGGCAAGCTTGAGTAATCCTATTAGCAGATATTCAGCAAAAGCCGGATGTTTTTTGCTGAATATCTGCTGTATTAAAGTTAATAAAAAACTATTTGCTTCTCTTCTTGACTTTTGTAGCTATATGCAGATTTTTTTTGAAATCATTAAATTTATTCTGATGTTTTGCATTACATTTAATCTGTATTTTCGTCAGTTAACAAATGCTATAAAAAGCTAATACTCAAAAAATTATAGTTTTAATTAATAAAATGTTTATCAATTATTCCTGAAGATAGAAGCATTCACGATCTAATTATTTCTCTAGAGCTATTTGCAAATTCAATTGAGCATTAGAGAATATCTCTATCAACCTATAATATTACAAAAACTTCTATGGCAAAGCCAATTGAATTTAATTTATTTGCACCTTACAACAAAGGAGCCGCATTAATTGGTTCTTTTTCTGATTGGCAAGAAATTCCAATGGAAAGAGGTGATGATGGTTATTTCCGCACAAGTGTTGAACTAGAAGATGGCGTTTATAAATATAAATTCCGCGTTCAGTCAAATTCATGGTTTTTTGAACCAGAACAATGGGTTGATGTTACAGATCCTTATGCAACTGACATAGATGAACAAAGTGGAAAAGATGATGGTATTATCCGAGTCAAAGATGGGAAAAAGATTACCGATACTTATGTTTGGCAACATGATGATAAACCTTTACCTGCTGACCACGAATTAGTAATTTATGAATTGCACGTTGGTGACTTTTCTGGTGGTGAGGACGATCCTTATGCACGAGGTAAGTACAAACACGTCATTGAAAAGTTAGACTATTTGTGTGAACTAGGAATCAATGCTATTGAGTTGATGCCACTTAAAGAATATCCTGGTGATTATAGCTGGGGTTATAATCCCCGCCACTTCTTTGCAACAGAATCAAGTTATGGTTCGACTACTGAGTTGAAAAATTTGATTGATGAGTGTCATGCTAAAGGGATTCGCGTAATTCTTGATGGTATTTATAACCACTCAGAAGCATCCGCTCCCTTAACACAAATTGACCACGATTATTGGTATCATCACGAACCTCGTGACCCTGATAATAACTGGGGGCCTGAATTTAATTACGAACATTATGACGAAAAATTAGATATTAAGCCAGCGTGGAAATTTATTAGTGAGGCAATTCGTTTTTGGATTGGGGAATATCACCTTGACGGTATTCGCTATGATGCAGCGCGGCAAATTGCCAACTACGATTTCATGCATTGGATTGTTCAGGAAGCTAAAAAAACTGCTAGCATGAAGCCTTTTTATAATGTTGCAGAACACATTCCTGAAACTACTAGTATTACCAATGTAGATGGGCCAATGGATGGTTGCTGGCATGACAGTTTTTATCACTGCATTTTAGAACATATCTGTGGTGATACATTTGATTTAGAGCGTCTCAAAGATGTGATTGACTGCAAGCGCCAAGGCTTTATGGGTGCAACCAATGTGGTAAATTACCTCACTAACCACGACCATAACCATGTCATGGTTGAATTGGGGAACCGTGAGATTTTTGATGAAGAAGCCTTTAGGCGGGCCAAATTAGGAGTAGCCATCCTAATGACTGCTGTTGGCGTACCTTTGATTTGGATGGGAGAAGAATTTGGCGAGTATAAGCCTAAACAACCTGAATCATCCAAAATCGATTGGACGCTGTTAGGGAATGATTTAAATCGTAGTTTATTTGATTCATACAAAGGCTTAACCAACCTGCGTAAAAGCAATCATGCCCTCTATACAGAAAATATTGATTTTATCCACGAAAATGCAGAGGCAAAAGTATTAGCTTATACTCGTTGGAATGATGAAGGTTCTCGTGTAGTCGTAATTGCAAATTTCTCAGAAAACTTCCTAGCTGAATATCATGTTCCTAACTTTCCTAGCGCTGGTACATGGCACGAGTGGACAGGCAATTATGATGTCGAAGCTGGTGAGGATGGCATTATAACTGACTTGGGGCCATACGAAGCCAAAGTGTTTGTATGGCAGTAATCATATACACTACGACTCATTCAGTAGTCCAATAGCAAAGAAAAGGGGGAAGATATTTCCCCTTTTTCAGTTATTATCTTACTCATGTACAGTTTCATTAGAAATTTGTCAAGTAAAAAATAAGCTATTTTAAAATCTCATGGGTTTGTGTTACACTTTTGAGTTGAAGTGCGTATAGAAAATTGTCAGACCATCCCATGCACAACACATTATTTAATAGTAATATCGACAACGCTAACATTGAGAACGATCGCATTTTATTAACTCCCAATGAAGTCAAATCAAAATTACCTTTAACACAATTAGCGGAACAAAGAGTTTTAGCATATAGGCAAGAAATAGAACATATCCTGGATTTTCAAGATCGCAGAAAATTTATAGTAGTTGGCCCATGCTCAATCCACGACCCAAAAGCAGCGCTCGAATATTCTGAGAGATTGAAAATATTGGCCGAGCGAGTCCAGGATAACTTGCTACTAATTATGCGAGTGTACTTTGAAAAACCAAGGACAACCGTAGGCTGGAAAGGGTTAATTAACGATCCAGATATGGATGATTCTTTTCATGTAGAGAATGGGTTATTAATTGCACGGGATCTATTATTAAAAATTACAGAGTTGGGATTACCTGCTGGTACAGAAGCACTAGATCCAATCATCCCTCAATACATTAGTGAACTGATTACATGGTCTGCCATTGGAGCGCGCACAACCGAATCACAAACTCACCGCGAAATGGCAAGTGGACTTTCGATGCCTGTGGGTTTTAAAAATGGTACTGACGGCAATATTCAAGTAGCTTTGAATGCTCTCCAATCAGCTGGAAACCCGCATAATTTTCTGGGAATTAATCAAAATGGACAGGTCAGCGTATTTAAAACTAAAGGTAATGGTTACGGTCACGTAATTTTAAGGGGTGGTAGTCAACCCAATTTTGATCTAGCAAATGTCAAACTGGTAGAAGAGAAATTAAAACAGGCAAATTTACCACCCAGAATTGTTATCGACTGTAGCCACGGCAATACTAATAAAGATTACAAATTACAAGGTGCTGTCTTAGAAAATATTATTCAGCAAATAGTGGATGGTAATACATCAATAGTTGGCATGATGCTGGAATCACATTTGCACGAAGGTAGTCAGCCAATTACTGGTAGAGAAGAATTAAAATATGGTATTTCTGTAACTGATAAATGTATTGGTTGGGAAGAAACCGAAAAAATTATTTTGGCTGCTCACGAAAAACTTAAATAAAGACTAAGTGATACAGGGTTAGCGCGTCTCAAAGCCTATTGACAATAGGACTTGCCTGATATAGCAAT
>NZ_JABXKQ010000013.1 GCF_017114945.1 Nostoc sp. JL34 | reverse complement strand
ACAGAGTTTGATCTTGCTCACGAGTTAGAAATACTCTTAAACGAGCGCCCATATATAAGTCACCTCATGTCGATGCATTCTCTGTATTTACTTATCTTTACATAGTCTGGTTTTTTTATGCCCACCTACTTAAGGGAAGACTTTTATAGAACCTCGCATAAGCATCATACCAGCATGATTGATGAGAAGGATTACTCTTATCCCTTACCGTATTTTTCCTCACACTATTCCAAAAATGACCCTCTGCTATCTCAATAGCCTGCTTAAAGGTAATTAGGTTATTTTGGATTGTATTTTTAGTGAGAATGGTTTGATCATACCAACTCCAGAACTCTGTTTCAGTGGAAAAGCTATTTAGAGCCTCAGCCACCTTTTTAGCTTTTTGGAGGGCTTCAACTATTCCCAGTTGAGTGAAAGTACACCCACAAGCTTTAGCTACCCGCTTAGTTCCTAGTTTAAACTGGATTAGTATGTAGGTGCCATAAGGCTTAGTTTCTCTTTTCAGTCCAACTCCTGAAGGGGTCTGCTTTTGAACATCCTTAAATAAGGCTAGTAAGCGTTCAAAGCCAATTAAATTGTCTGAAGACTCGTCTCTCATTTATCTCTCAATAATGGATGAAACCATTGAGAGATATTAGAGATAACCCTTATTTTAGGGGTTATTCGTGTAATGGAGGCTACCGTTGAGCTAGTCACCCACACAAATAACAATAGTAGCACAACATCTGACATTTAGCCAGTGCCGCCCCAAAAAACCAGTTAAAAGGGGAATCTGACGGTGAAAGTGGTTTGACCTGCTGCACTATTTACATGAATTGAGCCGCCTAAATGTCTGACCATTTTCTGCACTAATGCCAGTTCCAGTCCTGTGCCACTATGTTTCCAGGGATCATGTTTGGAAAGGTGATAGAAAGGCTCAAATATCCGTGACAGTTCATTGCTGGTAAGCTCTATTCCAGAATTTGTAATACTAAGCTCTACTGCATCCCCTATCAGGTGAGCATAGACTGTGATGGATTCGCCCGCTGGGGTGTATTTACAGGTATGGTTAAGCAGTTCGGTGACAATCCGCTCCAAATCAGTGATATCTGTCTCTAAAAGCGGCAGCGCATGATCAACTCTCAGGTTTAACTGCTGTCTTTGACAGTTGGTGAGGTCTCGAAAAGACTCGATAATGGGGTGAAGCCAGCTTTGAAAGTCAATGGCAATCAAAGTTGGGGGATCGGGTTCCGCTTCTAGATATGTGAGTGTGAGTAGGTCGTTAATTAACTTGCTTTCTCTCCCACACTCGTTATGCAGAATCTGCAAGAGTTGTGGAATTATTTCTATATCTGATATTTCTGCTGGTGTGAGGACACTTTCAAGAGTTTGGACTGCAAGACTGATGCTAGTTATTGGTGTCCGCAGTTCCTGGGATAGAGTTCTGAGAAATTGGTTTTTGAGCCGATCGCATTTTTCTAGTTCTTTTACCTGTGCCTGGGTTTGCTTGTAAAGCTGGGCTTGACGAATGGCGATCGCACATTCATTTGCTACCTGCTGCACTAGCTCAATTTCAAATTCATCAAAAGCCTCTTGTGATGGTCTTGTTAACCAAATATTTCCCAAAATCCCTTGAGTATCGAAAATTGGACAAGCCATCTGGGACATAACTAGCAACTTTGGTTGCCATCCCGGCACAATTTCTAAAAATTGCAATGGTTGTTTTTGTAATAGCGACTGATAAACTTCCAGACGGTCTGCAATCTGTCTGGTCAATCCTTGACACTGAGGTAAGTTAATGCTGTATTCGTAAGTAATAGTAACTAGAGTTTGGCAGGTGCTATAGAGTTCGATTTGGCAACGCTCAAGGTTCAGTAACTGTACTAATTCCTGGGTGAGTGTCTGCAACACCTGAGTTTCATCAAGACTGTCGCGGATTTGTTCTGTCATCCGTCGCACCAAGGCTTCAAAGTTTCGCACCTGCTGCAACTGATTGGTGTGCTTCTGTTTTTGCAACTCCATCTTGACTTTAAGATCCTTGATCTGCTGATGAAGTTCTGCCTGTTGAACAGCAATGCCGATTTGAGTTGCCAACTGCTTGAGCAAGTCAGTTTCCGTTTGCTGCCATTGACGCGTTTGGTGACAATGCTGGGCAATCAACAGTCCCCACATATCTTGCTCTTGGAAAATCGGCACGACTAGATTGGCTCTGATCTGCAAAGATGCCAGTAAATCTATATGACAAGGATGCAACCTGGCTGCATAAATATCTTCGACAACTTGAATGCAACCTCGTCCGTAGTGTTCTGCATGTTTGCCACCCAAGCAGGGATCGGTGATGTTTTTTCCCAAAAGTGGATCAATAGCAGCCACACATGATTCAGCAATGATTACTCCACTGCCATCAGCCTCGAAACGATAAATTAGCACGCGATCGCAATTCAAAAACTGCCGCAGTTCAATTGTTGTCTGATGCAGAATAGTCTCTAACTCTACATATTGGTGAATCCGTCCAGCGATCGCTTCTAGTAGTTGCTCCCGTTCCGCCTGGAATCTGATCGCTTGTTCTGCTTGCTTTACAGGAGTGGTATTGCTACTAGTACCAATCAGTCGATAAATCCTGGAGTTAGTATCCTTTAGTGGGGTGAGAGTCGTACTCCACCAAGTGGGAATTCCCTGGAATTGTAAACATTGTTCGTAAGAAATAGTTGTGCCAAAGTGTACGCAGTCAGTATAGTGCTGACGCACCCTAGCAGCATCAATGGGAGAGAGAATATCCTCTGGTTTTTTGCCCCGGAGATCGTCTGAGCGAATGCCTATCCACCGCTCATGAGTGGGATTAAGTGCTACATATCGAAAATCTCCGTCCTCCAGAACATCAACTACAAATATTGATGCCTGCACAGAATCGTACATGCTCAGTAGAAACTGCTCGCTACTGCTTTTTTCATCTACTTCTGTGCCGAAAAGAATTTGAGGTGGCGATAATTTTGTCAACTCCATAGTTGATTCCACTGGATTTATATTCATGCGAGAGTCCCTGTCTGGTATTACTGACTCTTCTAGGCGCTCTCTTGTCGTTACGCTTGTAGTAGATGCACTTTAGCGCCTATAGCAAAGTATTGTCAGCTGTTGCTCATCGAAATTTGGATCTTTCTTTACTTCTGGTCAGAAATCTAGGAAAGCTAATAGGAGTCAGCTTAACAAATCCTGCTTTTTGAAGGCGAAAATACATTTGCAGGTTAGGGCAAACTTACTGAAGTTTATTTTTAACAGTTTTTCAGGATTATTACATATATCTCAGTGCAAGCATCAGTATACATCAATTAAATTTATAATTCTTAATAATATTTTGTTTAATACATCTGAGGAAAGAAGTAGGGGAGAAGAGGAGAATAACTATGGCCTAATGCCCAATTCCAAGGATTACAAGAACAGTGAGATATAATCCTAGTAAACACATACTGTTAGCAGTATCGAATGTTGCCATCAACAGAAAGTGCATCCCCCTCCTACTGGCAATCAAAAAAAACCCCAAGACCTTTTCTTAGTATGCGGACTCCAAAGTTTAGGGCAACATTGCGTTGCAGTCCTAAAAGAGTACGATGTTAAAGTCATTGCCATTAACGATGTGCAGTCCGAACATTGGGAAGTCCCAGAAGTACCTAGTTTACTAGAAAAGTTAATCATAGGAGACTGCCGCCAGCCAAGTGTTCTAGAGCAGGCAGGTATAAGCCAGTGTCGTTCAATACTTTTAGTGACTAGAAATGAGCGGATAAATATAGAAGCTGCCTTTGCAGCCCGGCGTCTTAATCCTCACGTTCGCCTGATTGTCCGTTCTGACAAACAAAATTTCAACAAACTCTTATGGGAAAATCTCGGTAATTTTGTTGCCTTTGAGCCTACTCATCTTTCAGCTCATGCCTTCGCTCTGACAGCCCTCGGCTCTGAAGCTATTGGATATTTCACCTTAGAAGGGCAACTATTGCAAGTGATAAAGCACCAGGTAGAAGCGAAGGATAGCTGGTGTAATGGCAAGCCAGTACATAGACTCAATCTTACAACTCGCCGCATCTTGAGTCACAGACCTGTTTCATCTAACCCCCTCAAAGAATTGTTTGGCTGGAACCCAGAGGCAGAAGTGCAGGTAGGAGACATGCTAGTTTACATTGATGTTGCATACGAACTGGCTTTATCTAAGCAACACCGAAAATTTCATAGTCAAAGGTGGCAGTGGCAACAGTTTATCCAAGGCATCACAGCGAAAAATCTCAAGGAGGAAATAGCACAATTTTGGCAATCTTACTACCAAAGCCAAAATCAAATCCGGCGGATTGCGACAATATATGCGATTACTGTACTTATTCTCTGGTTCCTTGGAATAGTTCTTTATCGCTTATATTATCCTGACATTTCCCTCCAAGAAGCTTTCTATGCAACAGCAGTCTTGCTGTTGGGAGGATACGGAGATTTATTTGGCGGTGTTGAGTTTTCATCACAATCACAACCCTCAGATCATATCCCTTGGTGGTTGCGGTTGTTTAGCTTGGGACTCACATTAACAGGTCAAGCTTTCGTAGGAGTATTATATGCACTGCTGACTGATGCTCTTGTTACTTCAAGATTCCATTTTTTCAATTCTCGTCCTCCCATACCACAACGCAACCATGTGGTGATTATTGGCTTAAATCGCTTGGGACAGAGAGTGGCTGCTCTTTTGCAAGAACTCAACCAGCCGTTAGTAGGAATTCATCCTACCACTCTCGACCAAGATACTTTACCCGATATACCCCTTATCGTTGGCAATGCTACCGAAGCACTCACTAAGGTGAATCTCTCCCATGCCAAAAGCATCGTTTTAGTTGGGGACGACAACATGGAAAATCTGGAAATCGGTTTGATGGCTCATGCAATCAACCCCGCCACTACCTTGATTATCCGCTCTCAAGACCGTCAATTTAGTGATAATATAGCTCCTCTGTTTCCCTATGCTCAAGTTCTGTGTGGCGCGGCTTTATCGGCGGAAGTCTTTGCTTGTGCTGCCTTTGGAGAAAACGTTCTGAGCTTGTTTCACTTGAATGAGCAAATAGTTATGGTGACGGAATACAAGGTGGAAGAGGGCGATACTCTCAATGGGTTGCTTCTATCTGAAATAGCTTATGGCTACAGTGTTGTGCCGATTCTCTACCAGAAATATCGGCGAGATAATTACTCCTTGATGCCCTGGTATGATGTTAAGCTTAATGCTGGCGATCGCTTGATTGTTTTAGCCACAAGCAGTAGTTTACAGCGAATTGAATGGGGTGAAATGCTGCCTCGCCTTTGGCAGGTGCAAATTGAAAAGGCTCTAACTACAAATGCTATTATATATGGTGCTGAAGAGATAGTTTTGATTACGGGATGTAGTTCCCCTACCGCTAGGCAATGGATGAATAATTTGCCTAGAGTGTTGCCAATACCACTTTATAAACATCAAGCTCAACGTCTCGTGCGCGAGTTAACAAAAGTACAAGTTTTGGCAAATGTAATCTTTATTGGGCAACCTTGAACCTTGTATGACTAAAAGTCAAAATAATTCATAATTATTACCCCACACATTTAGCTTGCCCGTTGTGATATGGGCTTGTCTGAAATATCCATGCGCTATGCATTTTTATTGGTCAATATTGTTTAGTTTAGCAAGTCGTAATCTGATTGCACCTCACACCTGATATCATGTTCGGGTAAAAACTTATCATTTAGACCGCAGGGGTGCAGGGGGCAGGGAGCAGGGAAAAAGAGGTTTTCCTGATTTTTGCACGGATGCGGTAATCATAAATAATTAACCGGACTTGATATGAGAGGATCATCGCCAAAAAATTCTGTTACCAAAATTGTTACCAGTGCCTTGTGCTTGGGCGGTTACTTTATCATGATATAGAGTTAAGCTCCTCACATCACACAGAAAACCGTGAAACATAGTGTTTCACGGTTTTTTTTTCAGAAATGATGTATGGGCGTAGATATGCAGACAACAGTTGAATTCAAACATTGCTCTGCTAACACGAATCTACCACACATACTTTTATTACTTCTCTGTTTATCCAGAGACTGTGCCTAAATCTAGTCTCCACTCATGTTTGAGCAATTGCTGGAAAGTCGTTTCCCGAATCATCATCTGTTCATACAGCACAAGCAAAAACTCTTGAGCTTGTTCATGGGACATTTGTTGCACTTTGTCGGCAAAACAACGGATGCTAAATTCTTGTTCTAATGATAATTCTATGGGCTGATTCATTCTTGGCTCCTGCATTAATTAGGGACGAAAATTAGAAGCTCGATACTAGCGTGTTTGATATGTTTAAACTCCCAGAATCCAGATTAGGCCTCTCTAATCACCGTGTCCGGCTTTTAGTTAATAGCCAACCTGTTTACACAGAGTTATTGAAATAGGTTGCCCAAAGAGTTCCAGTTACTCCAAGAGCGATTAAGAGGTATGTAAAAAATTTGCCTAATTCAGGTTGTTGTCCTAATACCTTGTCTTCTTGACCAGCGGTGAAAAATAATGACCAAGCTTGATTGGCATTAATTTTTTCAAAGTCGTTAAAACTAGGTCTAAAAACTACTGCCCCAAGCAAATTTTTGTTGGGATAATCAAAATCGGTTTTCATGATCTTCTCTCTATTGTTTTATTGATTCGACAAGGGAATGATTGTCATCTGTTAACTAAATTACTTGGCAGAATTTAAGCGATCTTTGTGAATTTTGCCATCAGGCATTTTTGCCCCTATTAGATTAGTCATTAGGCTGATTCTTTTCAAATCTGCCTGAGCATATTGGTCTAAAACTTCATTGGCATCCATATTGGTTGCCTCGCAACGAGTAGCGTTGTCGCTGTATATTTTTATTATAGCTATATTTCGGAATATTTAGTTTTATTTCAAATAATAGATAATTATTAAGTTGATTTTTTCCATATATACCTTTGAAGATGCGTAGGCCTCTCGCACCTTGTCGCCAGATATTGCAGTTTTTCCTCAGATGTAGCTCTGTATTCACCCTCTTGCGCTAAAGTTGCAAATGAACGTGCATCTAAAGCCAGGAGGAAAGAGTTGTGAAAGCAGTCTTGATGACAGCGGCTGGCAGTCCCGAAGTTCTGCAAGTACAGGATGTACCAAACCCTGCTGTTCCTGTAGGGAATACTGAACTTTTAGTGCGTTTAGTGGCGGCTGGTATTAACCCCATCGACACTAAACTTCGGAGTCGAGGCACTTTCTATCCCGATCGCATGCCGACAATTTTAGGATGTGATGGTGCAGGTGTCGTGGAAGCTGTGGGTGCTGGTGTTCAGCGTTTTCGCCCAGGTGATGAAGTATATTTTTGCTATGGTGGCTTGGGCGCACATCAAGGAAATTACGCTGAATATACCGTTGTAGATGAGCGGTTTGTGGCACGTAAACCCGCGTCTATCTCCTTTGCCGAAGCAGCAGCAGCGCCTTTAGTATTAATCACCGCCTGGGAAGCTTTATATGAACGGGGACGATTAGAACCTGGGGAACGGGTTTTGATTCATGCGGGTGCTGGTGGTGTCGGCCATGTAGCAATTCAATTGGCCAAACTCAAAGGTGCTACTGTTTCCACCACAGTGGGTTCTGAGGAAAAAGCTAATTTTGTCAAAGAACTTGGTGCTGATCATGTAATTTTTTACAAACAAACAGACTTTGTGCAAGCGGTATTAGATTGGACTGGTGGCGAAGGCGTAGACTTGGCTTTTGATACTGTAGGGGGCGAAACCTTTCACAAAACCTTCCCCGCAGTGCGAGTCTATGGCGATATTGTGACGATTCTCGAACCAGATGCCAATACCGTTTGGAAAACTGCTAGAACTCGCAATCTCCGCATCGGTTTAGAATTCATGTTGGCACCAGCCTTGCTAGGATTGGAAGAAATTCTCCACCATCATGCAGAAATTCTCGAACAATCTGCCACCTGGATCGATGAAGGCAAATTAAAAATCCATGTTAGTCACAAGTTTCCTTTGAAAGAAGCAGCTAAAGCCCACCAACTGATTGAAAACGGTACTGTGGCAGGTAAAATTGTTCTGCTAATTAGTGACGAATGATCGAACAATTTGCATAATTTATCTTTTAAACGCATAGGCGCTTCTCTACGAGACGCTACGCGTAGCTTGCTTCCCCGTAGGGGTACGCCTTCCCGCAGGGTAGGCACGCAGAGGTTAAACGCAAAGGTACACAGAGGAGTTTCTCTGCGTACCTCTGCGCTTCCCTTAGCGTTCCTTTGCGTTTTACTTCTCCTCCTCCTCCCCCTACCTGCTTGGGCAGGACAAACACAACCAGAACGCACACCCTTAACTCTGGAATTATTGCAAGAACGACTACGCACACCGACACTCCGCGAAGGCAATTTAACCGTAGATTTGCAAAAGATGGCGATCGATTTGCGCCCAGAAAACGCTAGCTTTCGTGATGCTTTTTACCAACTGCTGCGAAAAGAACTAGGTACAAAACCTCTAGGTTTAGACCTCAGCTATGCTTTGATTCTGGGGGATTTTGTCGGCAGTGATTTGAGTTTAAGAACACCACTGTATGCAAAAGCGATCGCACCCATTTTCACCCCTACCGAACAAGAAAAACTAGAACGTTTGCGCTTTGTTTGTCTAGAGTCACTCGCAATCGCTTTACCCAACTCTAAAGATTGTCGATCGCTTCTGGGAACAGAGTCAACCCCAGCCAGTGAAATCGCCGTCTTTCGTGGTGTCTTAACACTGGTGCAAACTCGCTTTAACGGCGAGGTTAAGTTCTCCAATACATTTTTCCTTCAGTCTGTGGATGCCCAAGGTGCAACTTTTCTCCAACCCACTAACTGGACTGAAACCAGATTTGCTCGTCCTGTTAGTTTTACCAGTGTTAACTTCCAACAACCAAGCAATTTTCAGGGCAGTATATTTTTTGAAAAAGCTAACTTTAAAAAAATTAAATTTCGGGAACTCGCTGATTTTCAAGGTAGTATCTTTGAGAATACTGCCAACTTTAACCAAGCAACTTTTAAACAGTTGGCTAAATTCAATAGTGTCCAATGGCAAGGGAATGCTGATTTTTCTGAAGTGTATTTTGCCAATCAAGCCCAGTTTACTAAAGCCGATTTTAATCAGTTCCTCCTTTTAACAGAAGCAACTTTTGAGCAATCTGTAAGCTTTCGAGAAGCGGAGTTTAACCAATTAGTAAATTTGCAAGGTGCGAACATTCTGAACCAAGCAGATTTTAGTGATGCCAGGTTTGCTAAAGAGGCTTGTTTAAGCGTACCTGGTTTAACTTTTAACTCCAATCAAGCGAAAATTTTAGGTAATCCCGGTCAGATTGGTCAGATGTTCTGCATCCCAACATTGCAAGGTAATCAAAACGTCTTGCGGAATTTGGGGCAAAATTTTCGTCAGCAACAGCAAGTAGCCGATGCTAATGAACTGGAATACACAAAACAACGACTGCGATTAATCGAGTTTGGGCATCGTTTGACGGCTACAAATATTAATAGTGCAACTGTTGCCAGTTTGATGAATCTGGGTTTTTCTGCAACTCAAGCCCAAGCGATCGCCCAGCGTCGTCTGCTAAAATCCTTTCGCAACAGTAGTGAGTTACTCACCATAGCAGACATCGATTTAAAAAAATATACCCAACTAAGCGATCGCTTAATTGTTGGGGAAACCCTTTCTATTGGTGGATGGTTACTGCAAGCTTGGAGTTGGTTGGCGTTGAGTGTACTGCTGTTGTTGAGTGGCTATGGGACAAATTTTTGGTTAGTCTTTGGCGTGGGAGGATTAGCGATCGCTTATTTCGGCTTACTATTTTGGCTAGTGGATCGCTATCGTCGCCTGCATCCCGTACCAATTATTCCCACATCTTACGAAACCATTTCGATATTAGTCAGTTTTAGCGTTTTAGAATTCTTCAGCTTACTAGCGATCTTTCGTAATACTGCACAACCTTGGCTGACATTGGGGTGTCTTTTTATAATTATTGTCCCCGTGCCAATGGCTTTATTGATCCGACTTTACCAACAAGGTCGTTATCATGACTTAATGGACGTTTCTTATTTCACAGAAGACGGCACATTTCGCCAATTACGATTATTGATTGGACGTTTGCCAGTGATACCAAGGAATCAGACATTTCGGGAACGATATATGCCCTTGTTGGGCGATCGCCATTGGAACTGGCTCAACTACTATGATTTTAGTCTCAACAACCTAGTTAAATTAGGATTTAACGATATTCGTTTGCGAGACGAACATTTACCAGGTATTATCTCTGCACTTGCTTGGTATCAATGGAGTTTGGGTTTAATTTACATCACGTTGGTTTTGTGGACACTTTCGCGTACAATTCCGGGATTGAATTTGTTGATTTATCTGAAGTAGCTGATCGCGCGATTAGATAGCGGCAATAAATTCATTAACTGTAAGTCCAGCAGTACGGATAAGACTACGCAATGGTAAACCAAGTTCTGCACGAACTTGAAGACAAACTGCGATCACACTACAAAGTTAAGTGAATACGGCAACCGCCTTGTTAATGCGTCAGCTTGCATTGTGAATGCGACGGCCGCTTTGTTAATGCGTCAGCTTGCATTGTGAATGCGGCGGCCGCTTTGTTAATGCATCGGCTTGCATAAGTTAACTTACTCTTTTTCTAACTTTGTTTTAAACTGTTACATTTACAATCAATTTGCATTTTTTTAAATTTTGAGAAAATTTTCAAATCCTCTCTCTGTTCCCGTATTTATTCAAAAGGGAAAATTAAAAACCTTACATTTTATCTAAAAACTTCACCCTACTGTTATTTTTTACGTTCTATTGGGCACATTAAATATAGAATTTAGCACGTATACATATATGCCTAACCAAGATACAACACGTCGGTTGCGGTTTCAAGTCATTAGTCAAGATATTACCTCATTCCACGGTTTGCAAACCGTCAGCACTTACGATACAAGCCGTTCTAATGCCTCTGTTGCAAACATTCAGCAAGCTTATCAGGCGATGTTGGCACAGCAACAGGCTGAAACTGAGAAACTAGCTTTATACCGTGCTGCTGTCGATGCTGCTCGATTGGCAGAATGGGAATTTCACAATGCTGTATTAGCCATGAAAGAAGTTGTGCGCGGACAATATGGCTCAGATAGCGATCAAGCCCAAGCTGTTGGACTGAAGAAAAAATCCAACCGCAAGCGTCCCACTCGCAAAAAGTCGGTTGCAGTTGCAAGTTAATTAACTTAACTAATCAAGTCAAGTTTAAATTAATAGGTAAGCAAGTTCGTAGTAAGGACTTTAGTCCTTATTTTTTAAGCACTAAAGTGCCTACTACAAACCTTCAAAACTTATCAAGCGATCATTCCCTTTTCGACGTTATCTGTGCCAGTGCGAACCTCGTCGAGATTTTCTGGTAGAAATCCACCTGCTTGCATTTTCCATAACCTGTAGTAAGCGCCGCCGAGTGCCAGCAGTTTAGCATGGGAACCATCTTCGATAATGCGACCTTTGTCGAATACCAAAATCCGGTCTAGATGGACGATGGTAGATAATCGATGAGCTACCACGATGACCGTTTTCCCATTCATTGCTAAGTCGAGGGTATCTTGGATTGCTTTTTCGGTGATTGAATCGAGGCTAGAGGTGGCTTCATCTAAAATCAGAATCGGCGCATCTTTGAGGATTACCCGTGCGATTACAATGCGCTGTCTCTGCCCTCCAGACAACTTGACACCACGTTCGCCTACCAGAGAATCGTAACCGTCCTGACTTTGGATGATGAAATCGTGAGCATGAGCTTTTCGCGAAGCCTCCATCACTTCCTCATCGGTTGCATCCAAACGTCCGTAACGAATATTTTCTAGCAAAGTGCGATGAAACAGAGACGGATCTTGGGGAATTAAGCTGATCTGAGCGTGTAAGGCATCCTGAGTCATGTCTCGAATATCGACCCCATCAATGATAATCTGTCCAGATTGTGGGTCGAATAAACGCAGAATCAGATTGACAAAGGTCGATTTTCCAGAGCCGGACAAACCCACCAGTCCGACACGCTGTCCCGGTTGGATGGTGACAGAAAGGTTGTTGAAAACTTTCTTCTCATCTGTGTAGTTGAAATTCACGCGGCGAAACTCAATCTTACCTTGAGTGATTGAGTGTGCGATCGCTTTCTCGCGATCGACCAACTCGTGCGGTTGAACGATGGTGAAGACACCATTGGCGACATTCCCAACATGTTCAAAAAATTCCAGAAAGCGGCGGCTCAAATTGCGGGCTTCACTGATGATCAACAGTGATAAGCTAGTTGCTACAACAAAGTCAGCAGTAGCGATCTTTCCTTGACTCCAGAGAGAGAGTGAGTAATACAGGGTGCTGATTTTCAGAATGGCTGCTGAGATGAACTGAAACCAGCGAATGCGCTCCGAGTACCAGTTAGATTCTCTCACGTGTTTGAGTTCGTGTCTTAATTGCTCATTCAAATAACGTCGTTCAAAACCAAAGCGAGCAAATAGTCGGCTACTAGTGAGATTTGTGACTGTATCTACAATGATGCCAGTTGTCTCACTTCTGGCGGCTGCGGCTTTTCGGGAGTAAAATCGGCAGCGAGTTGCCAGCCAGAACGAAATACTGATGAAGAAAACTGCCCATATCCCCACGAGTGCAGCCAGCGGAGGATAGGCGCGATACAGTATCGACGTGGCAACAGTATACACAACGATTACTGGCATAAATTCAGTAATCATCATTTGCATCGTCTGGGTAACACCCAGAGAGGTTTCGCTAATCCGATGTGCCAATGCCCCAGAAAAACTGCTGCTTAAGTAGCGATGCGAATGGTACTGTAAGTAGGCATATAGCGATCGCACAATATGCTGTCGGTGGATGGGATGGAGGATGGTTTGCAAGAGTCCAGCCGAGCGCCCAAATACCACTTCACCCACACTCAAGCCGATGAACAGCATCAGGGGTTGTTTCATGGCATCAAAAATCGGCTTGCTGTCGCCCGTCGATCGCGTTACGCCCCGAATGATCTCGCCAATAGCATAAGGCAACATAATGCCACAAGTTGCGTGTATTACCTCCAGGATCACCATTAACACATACCACCAGCGGAATTGGTTAACGAAATAGCAAATGAACCTGAATGGAGTTGATGGCAAATCTGGTGCATCAGGAGCACGTTGAAAGGATTTGGATTGTCTGGTCTTTTTCGTCATGAAAGTTCCGGTTTGCAAACACGTCTAATACCAATTCGTAATGACGCTCCTACATCGCTAGTGCTGCGCTAACGTAATTCGTAATTATGAAAATCATTTTTTATTAATAGAAACTAACGAAGAGAATCTCCCCTCCGGTATTCGGCGGTTAGATCGTCTAACTTTTGTTTCAAACTATCGTCAAGTTTTAGTTCTACTGCCTTTAAGTTGTCAGTAAGTTGTTCTGGACGGCTAGCGCCAATGATGGGAGCAGTGATAATAGGATTAGATAAAACCCAAGCCACCGCTAGAGTAGTGAGGGAAAATCCCGCAAGATCCGCGACTGTGCGTAAATCTTCGACAGTATTGAACTCGCGATCGTGCCAGTAACGATCTTGATAACGTTCTGCGGCAGCACCTAGCGTGAAACGCGTACCTGATGTGGGGCCTTGAGCAAGAATGTGTTTGCCAGTTAGCAGACCACCCGCCAAGGGATTGTAAGAAATTACACCCAGTCCTTCTTCTTTGGCCAAGGGCAATAGTTCTCGCTCAATTTCGCGAAACAATAGGTTGTAGCGGGGCTGAATTGAAATGAACTTAGTTAAATTGCGTGTTTCGGCACGACCCAAGGCGCGGGCGAGTCGGTAAGCTAAGAAGTTGGAAACCCCGATGTAACGCACCTTACCAGCACGAACTACCGCGTCCAGAGCTTCCAGAGTTTCATCGAGAGGGGTTGAGGCATCGTCGGAGTGCAATTGATACAGGTCGATATAATCGGTTCCCAGCCGCCGTAGAGAAGCATCGATCGCATCCAAAATATGTTTCCGGGAAGCTCCCTGATCCCAAGGTGCAGGGCCAACTCGACCGACGCACTTAGTAGCTAAAATAAAATGTTCGCGTTTGCCTTTCAGCCAGCGCCCAACGATTTCTTCAGTGCGTCCCGCAGTAGCAAGCCCGCCGCCAAGGGGATAAACGTCGGCTGTATCTAAAAAGTTGATTCCGCCATCGGCAGCGGTATCGAGGATGTGCCTGGAAGTTTCTTCGTCGGTCTGTAAACCAAAGGTCATAGTGCCGAGACAAAGACGCGAAACAGTCAATCCAGTTTTACCGAGATTAGTAGTTGGTAAAGTCATAAAGATGTTGTTAATTGAGAAAGTGTGGAAATTTTTAAATAGAATGCGACGTGCGCTTCGCTAACGCAAAACTAAAAGCTTATGCGATATATAAACATCAGCCATAATTAGCCAATAAGATAATGATGTCGGTATTTTTAAGGTGTGAACCAATTTAACCAACCTTCCCAGTTTTGGACGATCGCAGCAAATTCTGCATAACCATCAGCTTTTGGATGAGCGCCGTCATTGGCTTTTGCTTCTGCTAGCCAAATTGGTGACTTCACCAAACGAGAAAACATATCGAGATACGGAACATCTAGTTGATCGCAAACCAATGCGAATTCCTCTGAGAGATTGGCAAGAATTTGATTATCACCACAGGGTGGCAGACTAACCATCAAGATTGGATAGAGTTGCTTTGCTTGGCTTAAGATACTGCGAGCATTTGCGATCGACTCTGAAAGTTCGATTCCTTGCTGTTTACCCGCCCATCCTGAATCGTTTGCCCCAAAAGAAAACACTACTCGACCATCGGATTCTCTTGGGAGACGATAGGAAACTTCTGAGTACCAACGTTGTTTGAGATACCGACTCGTCTCTGCCCGCACCCCCAAGTTGTAATGGGTGATAGCGTATCCTCTTGACTCAGCATTGCGGCACACTCTACCTGTCCAACCCAGAAACTCTGGATCGCCTGTGCCATTGACAAAGGATTCACCAATAAAACAAATTCTGATTTCTTTGCGAGAATCTGACATAATTCAACTAAATTTTGCCGAAAAAGTTCGGTTTTGACTTGAGAAGCATTATGTTCATGATTCTAGAAGATATTAATATATTGTTATGTTAGGCAGGCAGAACGCTGCCTACTCCACTGAATATTGCAAGTTAGTTTTTGAACATTTCACCTCAAGCAACTACAGAAATTTCACGGCGGTTCTGGGAAATTAGCCACTGTTGTAACTTCGGATCGCCGTATACCTCATCTGCAATAAAATGATCGCCTTCCGGTAGCACTGTAAAATCGACTTTTCCCCCGACTTTGCGTAAGCGCTCAACAAAATTCTCTGTATCCTCAATCGGCAGATTTTTGTCCTGTCCACCTTGGAATATCTGAACGGGAATATTTTTGAGTGCAGCTAGTTCGCTTTCTGCTAATGTTTTTGGTACACGTCCAGACACAGGTACTAAACCTGCGAAGCGATCGGGATGTAAAGCAGCGATATGCCAGATACCCGCCGAGCCTAAGCTGAACCCAGCCAATATCACCCGTGCTGGATCGACGGGTTGGGAAACGATCAGTTCATCAAGCAAAGCAAGCACATCATCTGCTCGATCTGCCCAAGTCTGTTCAGCCGGAATTTGGGGTGCAGCAAAGACATAAGGTAAGGAGTCAGATAAATCTACAAAACGAGGTAAACCCCATTTCAGTAGCACATTCAAATCTGTGCCGCGATCGCGTCCTCCGTGTAGAAAAAGTACTAAGGGTGCAGGTTTGTTGGCATTGTCAGAAACAGGCGAGAACAGATAAGGCAAGGAACCATTGTTGGTGTCGTGAGAGCGTTGTTCAACAGGCATTGTTGTGACTCCTAATTTGATTTGGGGATTGGGTACAAGAGGCAAAGGGGCAGGGTACAGGGTGCAAGGGGGAGAATGAGTAATTAATTTACCTCTTTCCCCTTCTGCTCCCTGACTCCCTTGCTTATTCACCTCGCCTTTTACGCCACCACTAAACTCTTGTCCACTTGTTTAAATTCGGTGTTACCTACCTTGGATTCGATCGCTGTACCCTTAAAGAAATCGGGGTTAGCTTGGGTGTAAAACTTGTAGGGATTAGCGAATACATAAGACTTGAAGTCGGCTTCAGAAATAACGCCTTCTTGTACGAGATCCCAGCTTTCAGCCAAGGGGGAAGTTAAGTCTGGCACATCCCAGTGACCAACATCGGAGGAATAGATGGCGTTGATTTTGACTCCCAAGGGATTGGCTTTGTCGTTGAATGCCGTAGCGATCGTGCGATCGTCGGACTCGGAACCAAAGAAGAAACTATTCACCCAGCGATCGCGGATGTCTTCAATTGTTTCAATACCTGCTGCTGCAAAATCATCCAATTCGCTACCAATGGGCGCACGGCTATGACGGCTAAATGAAGCTCCCAGTACAGTCTTGGTCAATTCGTCCTTATCGAGGAAATGTCCTTGAGTAACTTCTGCACCGTAGCGCTCAAATATCTCAAACAACTCATCGGCATTCGTCAATGCTGGATTGTAGTTTTCCAGTGCCTTGATATTGCGCTTGGAGAAACGATCTACCAAATGAATGTAGACACGCGCACCCCAATCTGCACCACCTTCCAGCATCGCTACACGCAACTGGGGAAAACGCTTGGTAACACCGCCGAAGAACAGCGCCTTCGCAAATGCTTCCGAACCATCGGCGAAGTGACCGATATGGTTGTTCATGTAGTTACTGATGGAGGAGCGACCAGTCCAGCCTTGACTGCCGTAATGGGTAGTAACGGGTACGCCAAGTTCCACGACCTTTGCCCAGAAAGGATCGTAGTCGTATTCACTATCTAATCCGTAGAAGTCGATATAAGAAGCATACTTGGCGATTTCGGGGAATTTATCGGCTGGATATTTATCAGCGATCGCTTTGATTGGTCGTTTCACACCACCAGTGATATTAATTACCTTTAAGCCCAGTGTTTTCACAGCAAACTCTAGCTCCTCAATGCCTTCTTGGGGAGTAGTTAATGGGATGCCAGCAACCGGTGTCAGGCGATCGCTATATTTCCGGTAAATATCAGCATGATAGTGATTGACTGCGCGTTGCAGCGCCTGACGATTCTCTGGACTCGCTCCAGCCGGTGCTAAAACATTGTTGGGAAACAGCACCGAATAATCCGATCCTTGCTCCGCCTGACGCTCATAGAGCAGTCCGGGGAGAGTGTAAGTTGCGAGATCCAATGTGTTTTTGGTAACTCTAGCCCACCAAGGCGATCGGATTGTCCGATTGTATTGACGTTCTTCAGGAGTTTGTTGATACCAGTCTTTACCGTTGCTCTTGGAGTTGAGGCGCGAGGCTTCAGTCTTGCGTAACTCATCTACAAGTTTCACACCGCCGTATTTAGCGATGTAATCCTCAAAAGCTGGCGTGAAATCATTAGTGTGAACGTCGGTGTCAATTACCGGATAATCAAGGGTTGCTCTGATTGCAGCAGAGCGTGAGGTCTTCAATCGGCTATATTCAGTCATATTTTTTTCCTTGCCTACGGCACAAAAATTACAGAGTTTTTCAGCATCCAATGCTGCTATTGACAAATACATTTCTTGTAGAGACGGCGATTTATCGCGTCTCTCCACAATCGCGTCTCCCTACGATTTTCTGTAAGGCGGCGATCTACAGAAGGTACAGTTTAAAAGGTATGGCTTAAGCATCCGTGAAAAATTCATTTATGCTACAGCACTATAAACACAGTGCAGATATGAAAAGTCATTTACACCAACACCAATCTTTCATCTAGTTGTTTAGCAGCAAAACGATTGGCCGGACGACGCAATCCCAGATTTTCGCGCAAAGTACTGCCTTCGTATTCAGTACGGAACAGTCCCCGTTTCTGTAGAACGGGAACGACTAGGTTAACGAATTCATCCAATCCTGTGGGAAGGATTGGCGGCATGATATTAAAGCCATCGGCTGCACCGTTGTTGAACCATTCTTCTAGCTGGTCGGCAATGGTTTCGGGAGTACCAAGTATGGTGCGATGACCTCGTGCAGTAGCAAGAGAGAGATACAACTGACGCAGCGTAAGACTGCCACGAGTAGCTAAATCTTTGACTAGTTTGAGACGACTTTTGTTAGTGTTGGTGTCGCTGGGTAGTTCGGGAGCTACATCATCTAAAGAATATTTCGACAAATCCACACCCTTGTAATAGTTCTTTAAAATCCCCCAAGCGACATCGGGATGGATTAACGATTGCAGAAATTCGTACTTCTCTTGAGCTTCTGATTCGGTACGGCCAATGATTGGGAAAGCACCAGGCATAATTTTGAGATCCTCTGGCGATCGCCCATATTGTGCTAGCCTGCCTTTGATATCAGCATAAAATTCCTGGGCATCGGCTAGGGTTTGATTGGCGGTGAAAATAGCCTCGGCAGTGCGTGCAGCTAAGTCCCGTCCCGATTCGGAGGCTCCAGCCTGAACAATCACCGGATAACCTTGGGGCGGACGACCAACGTTTAAAGGGCCTTTTACAGAAAAATATTTGCCCTTATGGTTCAATGTATGCAGTTTATCAGGGTCGAAATAGACACCAGACTCTTTGTCACGGATGAAAGCATCGTCTTCCCAACTATCCCATAGACCTTTCACCACTTCCACAAACTCTTCAGCGCGTTCATAACGCTGGCTGTGTTCTGGGTGATGCTCAAGTCCGAAGTTACGTGCAGCATTCTCATTGCCTGTAGTAACTACATTCCACCCCGCCCGGCCCTTACTCAAATAGTCCAACGAGGCAAACTTACGTGCCAGGGTATAGGGTTCTTCATAAGTGGTCGAGGCGGTGGAAATGAAGCCGATGTTTTGGGTTACAGAGGATAAGGCCGAGAAGAGGGTGACAGGCTCAAAATGGGCAATTTTACCATTGCGATGCTGAGTTTCTGGAGCGCCGCCCCAGACTCCTGGACTGTCTGCTAAGAAAACTGCATCGAATAAGCCGCGTTCGGCAGTCTGGGTTATTTCTTTATAATGCTCGAAATTCAGTCCAGCATCTGCTTGTGAATCGGGGTGTCGCCAAGCAGAGACATGGTGTCCGGTAGCTTGAATGAATGCACCTAAACGAATTTTGCGTGTTGTACTCATGCTTTTTTCTTTTCTTAAAATTGGCCTTAGCATTAGCTCTAAGGTTGGTATCGCTGATTTGTATATAGCTACGTCAGTTATTATTTGACTGCTGCTACGATAGGTTGGCTAATTCCTAATTGCTCAAATGCCTGACACATATTGGTCAAATCCAGATGCCTACGTGGCAAATGACTGATGAAAAGACGACAGCATTAGGGTTTCAACCGCTGATATAAGTCCAAAAAATACTCGGATAGCATATCGACAAAATCTTTTCCCCATAAAACTTTGAGGTATTCCTGTCAGCCACTCAGGCATTCACCTGTTGCTACACACTGAATGTAATCATGGAATGCTCTCTAGCAATCAAGATTACCGTTCAGTTACCTAATAATTGCTCAAAAATCAAATAACCGAATTGTAAGCAAGTTTAATAGCACAGCAGAATTAAGGATGCTGCTGCTTGGCGCTCGAATTACCATAAATTTATCTAGTAATTTTACCCAGCAGATATGAGCCTACACGATCGATACAAAAAAAGATGTGTTGGCAATCACAATATCATGAAATACTAATTATTAGTCTATCGAATATTAAGTATTGCAAACTATTCGTTTGCGGAGTATATAGTTATGTATGATGCCCAAAGCTTGTTAGACGAGACTCTAGGTTCGCTTGACCTATCCCCAAGGCTAGAAACTACGGATTTTTAATCTGGCAATTGTTCGCTGGTTTCAAGATTTTCTTTCATAGCAGCACCGATGGCATGAACAGTTGGCTCTGTACTTTGTAGCAACGTGTGTGCAACATTACTCTGGTCAAAATGACTGCGATTTTGGCTAAGTTTGTATTTCCCTTCCAGTCGCGTGATGGTCATCTCAAAACCGATAATGCCGTTCATCATTCCCTCGCGAAAGTTATCGGATAAGCTATGCCATTGAGATTTATACTCAGAGCTATATGTGTCAATCATCTGCTCAATCATCTTATCCATCAATTCCGGCGAATCACCAAGGGTAATAACTTGAGGTATACCATAGGCGTGTACAGCGATGTAGTTCCACGTCGGTACACTCTCTTGCTTCTCATACAAAGATGGCGAGATATAAGCATGGGGCCCCGTGAAGACAGCAAGTGCCTCGCCTCCCCCAAACACCTGCCATTGAGGATTTGGTTTGGCAAGATGACCCGATAGCTTAACCACATTATTTTGCACTGTGACAACCAGCGGAATATGTGAGGCAACAGGAACATCATTAAGAATAGACACCAACGTGGCAAAACTGTTTGCACGCATGAAGGCGACAAGTTTCTCAATGTCATCTTCTCGAAAAGCATTTGAGATGTACATGATGCTTTAACCTCAGTCTCATTCCTCTGGATATGATAACGAGAGGTGTTGTAGTTTGATCGTTCAATCTACACCAAGAGATAATGATTATCTCCTGGTATGATTGGGAAAGCGATCGCATCTGTTGTTGAAAGAGGCATTCAGTGGAGGTCTTAAACCTTTGCTCTAACTACTATGAGTTAATACTTCCATCACTTCTGCTTCCGGTTTTACCCTAGCTTCTGCTTCCAGAAATTCAGCCACTTGCGCCTCAATTTCATCCCGAACAATTTGGCGATATTCCAAGAAATGCTCAATTTGGGCACAAACAGCTAAGTAGCTACTCACCCCACCCGGATTATGCTGATACATGTTCCATAAATTGCGCCAGAATTGCCAGCGCGTCTGACGACGTACACCTTGACGCCAGCAAATAATCAAAAATGCTCGGAGTACTTTCCAGTTCAATGGTTTCTTGGCAGCTTTGCCCTTTTTCGGGTAGGTTGCTTCGCCCAAAAGCCGGAAGTGTTTGTATGTACGCTCCAAAAACCGCTCTGGCTCATACAAATCACAGAAAGCCTGCACATATTCACGAGCGATGTCTTCTAAAGGTCGAGTTGGGACAAAGTTCATCAACGTGGTTTGGTTGATGTTGGCTGATTTATTGCGGAGTCGTCCTTCCTTTTCTAATCTATGCCAAAGAGCTGTATCTGGCAGGGCTTGCAACATACTAAATAAGGCTGTGGGAATTGCTGTTTGCTCGACAAACTTGACAATTCGGGCGCCGGCTCCTACTTTCTCGCCATCAAACCCAATGATAAACCCTGCCATGACTCGCAGCCCGGAGCGGGTAATTTTATTCACCGCCTCGCTGAGTGAGTCTCTGGTATTCTGATATTTCTGCGTGAAAGTAAGACTTTCTTCGTCGGGGGTTTCAATTCCCAGAAAAACGGCTCCGAAATTACACACTACCATCAAATCCATCAGTTCTTGATCTTGGGCTAAATCAACTGAAGCCTCTGTGGCAAAGGAAAAGGGATAGTTATGTTCCACCATCCAGGGTAGAAGGGACTTCAGAAATAATTTGACGTTCCGCTTATTGCCGATGAAGTTGTCATCCACCATAAAAATACTGCGCCGCCAACCCAGTTTGTAGAGACAATCAAGTTCTGCTAAGAGTTGCTCTGGGTTTTTGGTGCGGGGTTTGCGACCATATAGCACAATAATGTCGCAAAATTCACATTGAAAGGGGCATCCACGGGAAAATTGCACCGACATCTCTGCATAAGCTTCAAACTCTAGCAAATCAAAGCGAGGAGTTGGAGTGTTGGTGACATCTGGTTTTTCACCGCCAGAGCGAAAGATACCTGTGCGATCGCCGCGGGCGATCGCTGCTACAAATAAGGGTAGGGTAATTTCCCCTTCGTCTAATATCAAATAATCTGCCCCAGCGGATGTCATTTCATTCGGTAGCGCTGTCGGAAAAGGCCCACCCACAGCAACTTTCTTACCTCTCTGCTTTGCTTCCAATATCTGAGAGAGCAAATCCTCTTTTTGCACAATCATCGCCGACATTATAACTAAATCGGCCCAAGCCCATTCGGCTTCTGTACAGACGCGAACATTTCGATCTACTAGCTTGAAATTCCATTCTTGCGGTAAAATCGCCGCTACAGTCACCAAGCCTAAAGGCGGTAGCATTGCTTTACGGTCTAATAAAGCCAGTGTTTTTTCAAAAGACCAAAAACTTTTTGGAAAACGGGGGTATAGAAGTAAAACATTCATATTTGATGCTTATAAACCTTGATTTTCGTTGCTAGTTGAGTTCATGTCAAACTAAACCAGTCGTGATCACACATTAGAGGAGCTTCTATATCCACTAGCTGTAACCTCTACTATGACTTATTTAGACAAAGCAATATTTGTTAGGGCGATTATTCCTGTTTTCAGACCAGAGTAATAGCTCAAAATTGCTCAATAAGTGTGAAGAGTTGAATCGCAGTTTTCAGAAATCCTCAAACATCTCTGGTTCAAGAGGAAAACAGTTCTTGCTCTACTTGGGATGCATCCTAGATGCGCTCTAAAAGACGCTGCACGTAGCTTGCTTTTGCGTAAGGAGCAATAGGTGGACTCGGCTAACGCTCCGCTGTGAGCAGCATGTGCCCTTCTCCCAAAGGTAAAGGCTAGCAGTGAGGGAGAATACCGCACTGGCTTCTTTGTATAGCGCATTTCGATACAATTTTTTTATATATAGCGGTTGTCGATTGTATGAGAACACCAAAGTCCTTGTTGTCAAATCATTTCAGCAAAGTTTTTGTATCTCACTGAACTGCACACCGCTATACTTATCCGCCTCTATACCCACAACTAAAATTTCTGTTAATCCTTCCTTCCTTCTGCCTCCAGCTTTTCTTTGTAAAGAATTTCGCCGGAAATACCAGAACTTGGGAAACGAAGCTAATATCTCTTCTTTTTATAACTTGGCAAATTGGCAACTCTGAAAAAACTAACTGTGTTATTTTGAATCTTATACAAGGTGTATTTGCACTTTCAAGCTATTTAGACGGGCTGCAACCCGTCTTTATTTATCGGCAGACCTTTTTAAAATCCCGTAAATTCTCGTTTCCAGGTATAACAAGGAAATGCACTTCAAAACATTACCTTTTTCTTAAGTTGTCACCAACAAAAGAATTTGTATCAGCGATTTTCTAAATACCAACGCTGTAGCACCAGCCGTTGAATTTCGCGCCAGGGAATATTATGTTTTCGGGCTAACTCTGCACAATCTTCATATTCTGGCTGCACATTAGCAATAACTTTTTCTGGTGATTGTCCTTTCCATGCAACTTTGACACGCACTTTGCCATATTCAATTTCCACTTGTTGAATTTCCCGTTGTAAAATGGCGCGTTGCTGAGTTGTTCGCCGAATGCCCAAAGTTGTAGTTTCGCGGAATATAACGGCTTCACAACTGAGCAAATTTTCTGGATGACAAATCACAGTCAACAAAATCCCTGGACGCGACTTTTTCATGCCGATCGCTTGGGTAAAAACATCCACAGCACCAGCCGCAAACAATGCCTCAAACACATAGCCGATCGCTTGCGGATTTAAATCATCAATTTGAGTTTCTAGTACCGATATCGTTTCTAAATTTGAGCTAGTATCTTCAGAATCACTGAAATTAGCCTGTAAACTTGCGCTTTCACCCAGCCAGAGGCGTAAAATATTGGGAATGGGTAAATTTATGGTTCCGGCTCCCAGTCCTACCTGCTTGATAGCGATCACAGGTGGTGAACCAAAATCTCTTACCAAAGTAGTGGCGATCGCAGCTCCTGTTGGTGTCACAAGTTCTCTGTCAATGCCATTGCTATAAACTGGACAACCCCGCATTTCCCACAGCTTTAATACCGCTGGGACTGGTACTGCCATCTGACCATGTGCAGCCCGAACAGTGCCGCCACCAGTTGGGAACGCCGAGCAGTAAAGTAAGGGCCATCCTTCGTCATTACTCTCAATCCCCAACCAATCTAACCCCAGGCAACTACCCACAATATCTACGATCGCATCTATAGCACCCACTTCATGAAAATGAACTTTTTCAGGGGAAATCCCATGCACCGCTCCTTCTGCGACTGCTAGCTGTCGGAATACCGCTAAACTCCAAGCTTCTGCCTGTGATGGCAACCCCGCTTTGAGAATCATCTGCTCTATTTCCGGCAAGTGGCGTGTGTGATGGTGATTGTCTTCGTGATCGTGGTCGTGGTGATGATCATGTACTAAATCCACATGGACTTTAGTTGCCTGCTGACCATTCCGTTGGACAAGTTCTGCCCTTAACTGATATTCCTGTTCAATACCCAACCCATTGAGTTTTTCAATTAAATACTCCACAGGAACACCCAAACTTACCAAAGCACCCAGGCACATATCACCAGAAATTCCTGTCGGACATTGAAGATAAGCGATTTTATTCATAATAAATTAGTTATTAGTCATTTGTCATTTGTCATTCGTCATTTGTTAAGAGTTAGTAACTCTCTACCCAATCCCCACTCACCGAGTTATGGCAAAAATTTTCTCAGTTCATCCGGATAATCCTCAAATTCGCCGAATAGAGGAAATAAAGTCGGCGCTTTCTAGTGGCGCAGTTATGCTTTACCCTACTGATACAGTCTATGCGATCGGTTGTGATTTGAATGCCAAGTCGGCGGTAGAACGAGTGCGGCAAATTAAAAAGCTAGCAAATGATAAACCACTGACATTTTTATGTCCCTCGCTTTCAAATGTGGCAACTTATGCCTTCGTAAGTGACACAGCCTATCGGATTATGAAACGTCTAATTCCGGGTTCATACACGTTTTTGCTCCCAGCTACTAAGTTAGTACCGCGATTGGTGCAAAGCCCCAAGCGGAAAACTACTGGAATTAGAGTACCAAACCATACTGTGTGTTTGGAGTTACTGGCAGCGTTGGGCAATCCGATTATTTCAACTTCGGCACATCTGCCACCAGATGAAGCAGATAATGGCATGGTTCGGATAGATCCAGAAATTGTTCAGTCGCGGGTAGAGTTATTTGACCGTTTGGACAAGTTGGTAGACATAATTGTAGATACTGGCGAGGAACCTACATCTGAAGTGTCTACCATCTTGGATATGACGGGAGACGAAGCAGTAATTATACGGAGGGGTTTAGGTTGGGAAGCAGCAGCAGCATGGGTATAAAAATTCAACTTCACAGGCGCACCTCTCCGTTTCGGAAATTGTGATAAAAACGACTCCAGTTTTGAAATTGTCATATTTAAAGGCGATATCTACGATGAGCTGTTCGGTGAGGCAGTGGATATAACAGGATGGTGGCAACAGTTGGCACAGCAAGGTATTTGACAACTTTGAGAAAATGGCGGGTACTCGTGTGCCAGCGTCAATTATGATGGCTTGTGAAAAAACCGACACATTGCCATAGCTGTAACTCTTTCGTATTTCCTACAGTTTTATATATGAGCTTTAAATGTGAGCATTACATGCGGCAAGTCTTGATGGATGAATGCCCAAAGATTCACAAGCCTTGGACGGTCTTGATTGCTGTGTCTGCGTTGTAATTACGGTGCAATACTACTACCTGGAAAAGTCATGAAAGCTAACGTCGTTAATCTACCAAACTCTACACCCATTTTTAAGAACCACGTTTCGACTGAAGAATTTTCAGATAGCAGCACTGATACCTTGATTCAATTGCTGTCTGAGGAAATGCAAGCGCAAGTGAAAGCAACACCCAAATGCGTAGAAGCTTTAGCAAAGCGCATAGCCGTAGAAGTAGAACGCATTTGCGACAAAAGCTCCCGTATCCAAACATCTGGAGAAATCAAATCCTGGCAGATTACGTTGGGAAGGCATCGGATGCAAAAGTGCTTACGTTACTACCAACTGGGTTCCAAACAAGGACGGGTGGAATTACATAGCAATTTGGGTGCTATGGTTTACCGCCATGTAACTATATCTGGCTCTGAGTTGGGTTTTGAGGCTCGTTACAGCCTGATTGAAGATTTTTTACAAGCATTTTATATCGAAGCTATCAAAGCTTTCCGCAGAGAAAACGAACTACCTGACGATCATACACCGCGTACTCAGCTGCAATTAGCTGAATACATGGCCTTTACAGAGCAGTATGCCAAACGCCGCATCAATTTACCTGGTGGTGCAAATCAGCAATTGATTATTTTGCGGGCCCAAGGTTTTGCTCGTCGTCAGCCGCAAGAAACTACGGTGGATATTGAAATGGCGGTAGAGTCTGCTAAGGGTGAAGAAGCAGAATCTTACCAGCGTAACTCGGCGGTGCAACAACTGCGATCGCAAATGATCGCCCAAACTAATTTCGATCCATCAGAAGAGTCAGAACGCGATCGCGTCATCACTGAATTGATGAAATATCTGGAGTCTCAAGGTCAATCTGATTGTATGAACTACCTCAGCTTGAAACTTCAAGACCTTTCAGCCCCAGAAATTGACCAAATTCTCGGTTTAACCAGCCGTCAGCGCGATTATCTTCAACAACGCTTTAAATACCACGTCGAAAAGTTTGCCAAACAACACCACTGGCAATTAGTACATCAATGGTTAGGTGCGGGTTTAGAGCAAAAGTTGGGTTTATCTTCCCAGCAGTGGGAAATCTTTGTGAATCAACTCACAGAACAGCAACAGCAAATATTACAGTTAAAAACTGCCCGACAAAACGACCAAGCGATCGCCAAAGCCATCAAATGCACCCCCAAACAGCTGCAAAAGCGCTGGACTCAACTTTTAGAAATAGCATGGGCTATCCGCAACGGTCATACTGAAGCCCAGACAGGTTGAATTGAAGGCGAAATCACTAAAATTTATCTAAGCTAAATTCCGGTTATTAAAGAGGTTAAGAAAAAGGTTAAGGAGCAAAGAGAAAAGGAAAATTCCATTTCTTTCATACTTTCCTGAATTAGTAACTCGTTTCTTATCCAAATTATTAATACATTTGTATTTATTTAGTACAAAAGTACCAAAAAGTTCGGATTTTTTACCTATTAATCCAACCTTGTTTAGTCAAAATCAAAAATTCATATTAAGCAACTTACCATTTGTTACTGCTTTTGTGAAATCCTATGATCAGCAGGACTTTTGGCAGAGGGATTTAAGATGGCTCTGACTCAAGGCGGACGGGCAAATAAGTCTGGGAATATTTTAGAAGGAAATGTAGAAGCAATCTTGAATGGGCATAATTATTTCCAGGTAGGGAACTATGTCCAAAAACAATTTATACTAAATGCTGCTTTATTACCAAAACGTTATGGAAAAGAAGTTTATATTGGAACTGGAATTTATCATACCGATCTGAAGGTTGATTTTTATGTTGTCGGCTCACCTACAATGCCATCTGGTTTAATTTTCGAGTGTAAATGGCAAGAAAGCCCTGGTTCGGTCGATGAAAAATTTCCTTACTTAAACATGAACATTCAGCACTATTATCCTGCACCAACTATCGTTATTTTAGGCGGTGAAGGGATGCGAGAAGGTGCAAGTAAATGGCTAAGAGCAAGAGTTAATGATAACCATAATTTATTAGCAGTTTATAGTTTAGACAGATTCATTGCTTGGGCAAATAAAAATCTTTAAAAGATGTAATTAATAGTTCGTCAATCAGTCCCCTATTTTTTATGTTTGAGTTAATTGAACGCGCCGCTTTAATTTTAGATGTTTCAAAATTGATATCAGAATAAATATGTTTAATAAATTCACTATCAGAATTACATACCATAACTTTGACACCACGACTTGCTAATTCTGCACAAGTATCTCTTAAAAGCTCTTGGTCTTTTTTACTAAAACAATTTTGACTATAAGCAGTGAAATAGCTAGTTCCGCTGATCGGATGGTAGGGCGGATCAAAAAATACAAAGTCATCACTGCTAGTCGCATGATTGAGGACTTCTGTAAAATCTGCTTGTTTAATTTTTGCATGAGAAAGTGCTTCTGATGCTACTCGCAGTAAATTTTCATGACAAATATTGGGATTTTCATATCTGCCTAATGGCACATTGAATTTACCCTGTGAATTGACTCGATAAAGACCATTAAAACAAGTCTTATTAAGATAAATTAGACGAGCAGCTTTTTCTATCTCAGTACCATCATGGTTGTCTCTGACACTATAGTAATAATCTTTATCATGGCGGTTTTTATGCTCTTTCAATAGAGAAATTAATTCCTCAACATGATCTCTAACACAACAATAAGTGTTAATTAATTCGGCATTAATATCAGTTAAAATGGCTGCACTTGGTTGGAGATAGAAAAAAACAGCACCACCACCTAAAAATGGTTCATAGTAATTTTTATAACTCTTGGGAAAATAAGGAATATATTGCTGTATCAACCTACTTTTACCCCCTGCCCACTTCAAAAATGGACGCGGGCTAGTTTCCTTGGGGATTTGAATTACCATTTACTTACGATTTAACTAAAAATAATCACAACTAAATAAAGCCAATATAACCGATGAGCCAAATTTTATATTAACTGGCTAAATTTCGAGCCACATATATTACAATTGAGTAGATAAAGCATATCAAAACAAACGTAAGTATATAACAAGGCAGTTTACATTCAGATGTTTGACGGATTTTGGGATAACGTCTTTCGCTACCCCCGGTACTTAATTACGATCGTCTTAGGCTTGTTTCTAAACACCTTCGCGCCATTCGTGCCACTGTTGAAACGCCCTATCACCTTGATCGCTATCTTGGGTTTATTTGTGAGCAGCCTAGTCTTCCTTACTTTCACTCTACGGGCAATGCTGGGCTTGAGTACAATCTAGACTAGCGCTATATCCGGGCTATGCCCCACAGACGGTTGCTCTTGGCGTTGCTCCCGCTAAGTACTGTCTACCCAACTTACATCTATATTTTTTTGTCGTACAACCTCTGTGATGAGGCGAAATTTTTATGGCTACAAATCGTCGGGTTTCCCGCGTTGCTGAACTGATCAAACGGGAAGTTAGCCAAATGCTGCTCAACGGCATTAAGGATGACCGTGTGGGTACTGGAATGGTCAGTGTTACTGATGTTGATGTTTCTGGCGATCTCCAACACGCCAAAATCTACGTCAGCATCTATGGTACAGATGAAGCTAAGGTAGAAACAATGGCAGGCTTGAAGTCGGCCACAGGTTACGTCCGCAGCGAACTTGGGGCGCGGGTAAGGCTACGTCGGACACCAGAGGTAATATTCCTCGAAGATCGCTCCATAGAACGCGGTAATAAGGTACTGGCACTGCTAAATCAACTTAACCATGAGCGTCCCCCAGAAAATCTGGTAGCAGTAGAAGACAGTACCAATCAAAATGATGAAGAATTCTCCGAATAAGTAACTAAAACAACAATGTAAATTCAGAACAATTAATCTCAGCAAATCCGCCAAACAGTTTACAGACGTGACGAGATCGCGTCTGTTTTAATGTGACCATAACCTAATTTAGGGATTCAGTAGTTGCATATATACGCTTTCTGTTTGTCTTAGCTTTCATCTTTAATCTAGTATTCTCCCTTTGCCTCTGCTTCCACAGCAATTGGGTATTTTTTTATTTGGAATTCTTTGACTCCACCTTCTTACAGATGTTTATCTAAGGAAAACTGTTTAATATGAGTGCTGAAATTAACCTAAGTAATTGCGGATTTGCTTAAAAAAATGTTAATAGATGCTAGGGTAAAAGCTTTCGTAGTATATTCTCGCTGTTATATTTTGTAACAGTTTATACTGTGGGTTCTGACAAATATTCTTGTGTTGTTTACCCTTAGATAAATACCAGTAGTTCTAGATCAAGTTTTAAGGTGATTATTTGATATGTAAGCGATTGCGATATAAATTCTTCCCGCCCACTAAATCTTGCCTAAAGACAGTAATGGCAAGAGTTTCAGGCTTGTGGCATCAAAGTCATACAGCTAGATAAGCAGGTTAAGTTAACTACTTGGAATTTTTTTTGTAAAGCGGATTTTCGAGAAATGTCAGGATTCGTTGACTTTCTTAACATTTCTTGAGATAATTTCCGGATATGTAGCGTCAAAATAAAAATAGTTCCGTATAGCAAACTACAAAATCCTAGCCACAAGTCTAATTTCTGTAATGTTTGTTCCTAATTATTAACGGGAACACTATCGTAAGTGTTAATTTGTGAGTAAAAACCATGAGTGTGAATACGGTGCCTTCTATCAATTACTACTCTCTAGACGTGATTCAAGACGAAGCACGCCGACTGGTGCAAAAGGGAATGATTAGCCGACAACAGCCAATATATACCCTCTGCCAATACATTCCAGCGAGAGAGTGGGTTTGCGTTGAATGTGAATTAGAGAAATGTGACTTTTTGTTACGCGATCGCATTGGCGACCTAATTGGTCGTGAACAGTGGGACAACGACTAAATCAATTGTTTGATTTCGGATTTGGATTGGGAGCTTATTTTCGATGTGTGGATGTCACCATCAACGATTCGACGCCCAATCTGGGGGATAATCTCTGGTTTTTGATGAGCATTGCCCCATAGAGAATCTTGCGTTTTTCATTAACACAGAAGCATTAGAGTCTGAATTTATACAACTTTTCAAGTTAAAGAAGGCATCATCACCATTTTTTCTATATGTCTGATGTCACCGCTTGAGTTTAGTATGTAAATTCTGTGAGGTTCCTACATCGATCCGATAGAAATGTAGGAACTTCACTTTTGACTAGCAATTTATTGCATCGCTTCCCTCAAGTAAGCGATAATCTGCTTTCTGTCCAAAGCCAAAATCCGTCTTAAAAAGTTTGCTTAGTCGGGCTAACCAACACCAGTTGTGACAATAAAGCGAACCTCTGCCTGCAACCGACTGAACCTTCACCAAATCCAACATTTGTATAGTATTTTTTCTGAAAAAATCTCGGAAAGCATAGAAAAATCGGATGAACTATTATCCTACTTGCTCTAAATACTGATTAATGTCTTCAATGATGCGAGTAAGTTCAGCTTCAGTAGTCAAGCGGATGTTGACGTTGCGGACAGTCAGCAAAACTTTGGCTGCGAAGGGCGTTGGCCAGATATTAGGATTACAGAAAATTTCTAAAAATACTTCACCCGTATAACGATATTCCAGGGGAGGCTGGGGAGTGACTCTACCGCCGCCAGGAGTGGGTTTAGCAGCGATCGCTTTTAGGCGTTCCATTAGTTGATCCGTCGCTGTCTTTAATTCTCGTGCTGCTTGGGGTGAAAAACTGAAAGAGACTGAACCTTCAATTAAGTTCAATGTTAAAGGAATTGAAGACATATTTTTTTTATTAAAACTTCTTGATAAGTACTTATATTACCGGAAGAAGGGGTCTGAATCGCACTCTGATAGTTTCTAGTGTCTTCTTCAAAGACCACCAGTAACACTGCGGGTAATTCGTTAGTCTGGCAAGACAAGTATTTTTTCCTGGGTAAATAAGTTTGTAGTAAGGACTTTAGTCCTTATGTTAAGCACTTCAGTGCTTACTACCTACTAGGCTTTCATTAGCTTGCAATCAGAGTATTACCCTGTCGTTGTGTGGTCGCCGAATCAGGCTGCGAAGCCGCCATCAATTTTCAGACTCGCACCGGTCACAAAACCGGCTTCTGCACTGGCGAGATAGGAAACCATGTCGGCGACTTCTTCACTCCGGCCGTAGCGCTGAAGGGCGATCATGCTTCTCATGGTGTCGGCAAAGGAACCCTCTGCTGGGTTCATGTCGGTGTCCACTGGGCCGGGTTGGATATTGTTCACCGTGATGCCACGAGGGCCGAGATCGCGGGCAAGACCGCGTGTAAAACTAGCGATCGCACCCTTGGTCAAAGCGTAGACGGAACCACCAGCAAAAGGCATAATGTCGCTGTTGACGCTGCCGATCATGATGATCCGTCCGCCCTCGCCCATGTGGCGGACAGCCTCCTGAGTCGCCACAAATACGCCCTTAACATTAACCGCAATCAGTCGGTCAAAATCATCCAGTGAGAATTGATCGATCGGGGCTAAAGTGGCGACCCCCGCGTTGTTTACAAGGATATCTAGACGACCAAAGGCTTTCACAGTCTCGGTGACAGCGTTCTTCACAGCTTCAACATTGGCACTGTCAGCGCGGATAGCCAAAGCTCGTCCATCTGCTGCTTCGATCGCAAGCACCACTTCATCGGCTTTTTGCGGCGAGCTAGTGTAGGTGAGGGCAACAGCTGCGCCATCCTGCGCGAGACGTTTAGCGATCGCCGCCCCCAAACCGCGTGAGCCGCCTGTTACCAATGCCACCTTACCTGTAAGTTTTTTGGTGCTCATAGTATTCTTTTGTTATTACAATTTTGTATCGCATGGTATAGATATAAGGCATAGGGGCAAGCCTGTCAAGAAACTATTATACTGATGAGTATGAAACAGGAAAAAACCACTGCGGCGATGGGCCGGCCCCGCGAGTTCGATACCGATGAGGCGCTCGATCGTGCAATGTATGTGTTCTGGCGCAAGGGCTATCTGGGCACATCTCTCTCGGATCTGACGGAGGCTATGGGCATTAATCGTCCTAGCCTCTACGCCGCTTTTGGCAACAAGGAATCTCTATTCCGCAAAGTGCTTGATCGCTATACCGATGGGCCGTCAGCCTATCTCCGTGAGGCTCTCAAAGAGCCGACTGCGCGTCAGGTAGCCGAGCGGATGATGCACGGGATCGTTGACTTGGGAACCGATCCGCGCAATCCACCGGGATGTCTCTGGGTTCATGGCACGCTTTCATGTGGAGATCCAGCCGATCCAATCCGGCAGGAATTGTCCGCACGCCGAGCATCAAGTGAAGCCTCTCTGCGTAAGCGTTTCGAGCAGGCGATTTCGGAGAGGGACTTGCCAGCTAATTCCGATCCAGCCGCTCTTGCCCGCTTTGTTGTGACGGTCAATTGTGGAATGTCAGTCCTAGCGGCAACCGGAGCCACCCGAACGGAACTACTGCGGGTTGTTGAGACAGCCTTGCAAGCTTGGCCCAAGTAAGATAATAGCTATTTGGTGTCGCATGGAAATCTGAGGTGGAAAGAGTTCAGATTTCGCTCCGCAAATTTTGACCATTTTCCGAATAAATCATGAGCTTCTTTATCTTTATCAGCCAGTAAATAACACTCATTAAGCTGGTCGGTTCTTGAGAGTAAATACAGACTACTGATGGTCGTCATAATATCTTTAAATACAATTCGATATAATCCTAGTGATGTAAGCATTTAGGCTTAAAAATTCGGTTTTCAAGGGACAAAAAACGAACTTTTTCATGGACTATTAATGCTTTGTTTATTAGCATCACTCCCAGCTTGCGTATAAAAGTCAGAAAAAAGTTCACCTTTATACTTCCTTCCTAACAAAACCTATCGTTGACAAATGGGTTGTAACCTTAAGTTGACACTAATGGCAAGATGCCCACCCCACAAGATTGGGTAATCTATTTGTTGGAAGTCCCTTATTACCAACATTTTTTCACAACCAAATACTTATACCAAAAGTGATGTTCTATAACCTTGATTTCTTCGTTTAAAAAATATGATGAGGGAAATAACAAATAACAACCGACAAATAACTGCATGTTTTGTGTTAACTCTTATAAAAAGCAACCAAATCCGCAATGATCGCAACTAATTCTCCTGGATCAACTGGTTTAGGTACATGAGTCTGAAAGCCTGCTTCCAGGGCACGGCTACGATACTCGCTATCACCATAGGCAGTTAAGGCGATAGCGGGAAGTTTTCCATAAATATCAGACTTCAACGCCCGGATCTTGCGGATAAGGGTGTAGCCATCTTCATCAGGCATAGCAATATCACAAATCAAGACATCTGGTTGCAACTCAGGTAGTACTTTCAATGCTACTCCTGCCGATGCAACTGCCATGACACTAGCTCCATCAGCTTCCAACACGGTAGTAATATAAAAGCGGCTATCTTCATCATCATCAACTACGAGGATGTTTAAGCCAGCAAGAGGAAGAGCAGGTTCCATAACATCTCCATTAACGTTGATCAAATGAAATGTATTTATAATCAGCTGCTTGTTTTTTTCTCTGTCACCATACCATTGGTAATTTTACTGCGATCGCGCCTACTTTTCTAAACAATAATTCAATTTTTTCAGCCACCATCCAATTGATGGTTCATTATTCGTTGGCATTTATAATTATTGACTGGATAAAATTATGTTGGTGTTTCAATTACTTTACATTTAAAAATTAACTTTAGCGAATAGTTGGAGTTCAATAATAATCTTGCTAATTACTCACTGCTTTATTACTAACAAGTTTGGATTTTGATGAAGGCTTTTAAAAATTAAAAGTAGTAAGTTTACTTAAAATTTAGCAAATACGAGATTTTGTGGCATTCTTGCTCTTAAGTACACCAAAATTCAAAAAAATAGACAATGCCGAAGCTTAAAACTAGTCAGGTCGGCATTGCCATTTTGAAATACAGCAAGAGTCAGAAGTATACTAGTACACTGTGGCAGGAATTTGCCTACCTCTAAGCAGTTACTCAGAGCAACTTGTCTGGTTAATTGAGATGGTAGCCGGGGTTTACGCCGTGCTGTACTAGGCTTTATAACTGGCTCTTGAGTTGAAAAGGTTTACCTGATTAACTTGTAGACTACTGTATGTGAATCTAAACTACTGCAAGGGATCTGAAGCATAGCAAAGAGTGATGAGCTTCTTAGTTAAGTCAACTCAAAACTTGATTATTCCCATTCAATTGTTCCAGGCGGTTTAGACGTGATGTCATAAACCACCCGATTCACCCCTTTCACTTCATTCACAATCCGAGTGGAAATCACTTCCAGAACATCGTAAGGCACTCTCGCCCAATCAGCAGTCATGCCATCTTCACTGGTGACAATCCGCAAAACAATCGGGTAAGCGTAAGTCCGTTGATCTCCCATAACGCCAACACTACGAATTGGCAGCAATACAGCAAATGCTTGCCAGAAATCATGATACATACCGCGTTGGTTAATTTCTTGCCGGACAATCAAATCGGCATCGCGCAAAATGTTTAACCGCTCAGATGTGACTTCCCCCAGGATGCGAATTGCCAAACCAGGCCCAGGAAAAGGTTGCCGTTGGACAATTTCTTCTGGTAAACCGATAGAACGCCCAACTTTACGGACTTCATCTTTAAACAGTTTCCGCAGTGGTTCTACCAATTTAAATCGTAGGTCTTTGGGTAAACCACCAACATTATGATGGCTCTTAATTTTTACCGCTACCCGCTCACCACTTTGGGGGTCAACGTTAGTGTCAGCAGATTCGATCACATCTGGATAAAGAGTCCCTTGAGCCAGATAGTCAAAGTGACCGAGGCGCTTGGATGTTTCCTCAAATACACTGATAAACTCGTGTCCGATGCGGCGGCGTTTTTCTTCAGGATCTGTGATATCAGTAATTGTAGCTAAAAAGCGATCGCGAGCATTAACATACTCTACAGGAATGTGAAACTGCTCTTGAAACAGCTTTACCAATCGCTCTGGCTCATACTTTCGCATAAAGCCTTGATCGATAAACACGCAAGTCAGTTGGTCACCAATGGCTTTATACAACAAGAAGGCCAAGGTAGAAGAATCCACTCCCCCAGACAGCGCCAACAGCACCCGCTTCTGGCCAACTCTGGCGCGAATTTCTCGAATTGCCTCTTCGACAAAAGCTGCTGTTGTCCAAGTAGGTTCGCAATCGCAGATATGGTAGACAAAATTACGGATTAATGCAATACCGCCAACAGAATGCACCACCTCTGGATGAAACTGAACGCCGTAAAGTTTCCTTTCGTGGTCGGCAATGGCAGCACAGGGTGTATTTTCTGTATGTGCCAGCAATTCAAACCCTGATGGTATTTGAGTAACTGAGTCTCCATGACTCATCCACATGGTAGTACCATCTTCGACATTAGTGAGCAAATCTGTGGGATCATCAATATATAATGATGCTTTGCCGTATTCACCTCGATCAGCCTTTGCCACTTCCCCGCCGAGTTGATTTACCATCAGCTGCATCCCATAGCAAACACCCAAAACGGGTATTCCCAAATTCCAGATTTCTGAGTCACAATGGGGAGCGTTATCACCATAAACCGAACTTGGGCCACCTGAGAGGATGATTCCCTTAGGATTGAGTTGGCGCAATTGTTCAGAAGTAGTGCGATAGGATAAAACTTCCGAGTATACTTGAGTCTCGCGGATGCGACGGGCAATCAGCTCAGAATATTGAGAGCCAAAGTCCAGAATTACAATCAATTGGCGATCAAGTCTCCCAAAATTTTCCAATGTTTGGGGCGCTTGTTCTGTTGGTAGAGTCACCGCTGTATTCATGACGGGAGAGTTATATCTGTTAAGGATAGATAGATGCTTTGTAGTCTATGGTGATGCTATTATTCAGCCTGGACAGGCTGATAATGGTATAGAGAGCCTTTACAAACGCGAGTTTATGTACGTTTGTCTAGTCCCTGAGTCGGAGATGGTATTAGAACGATAAACTTACCCTAGAGTGGTTACTTAAAGGATTATTTATTTGGATTGTTTACGATTATTCATAATAAATTAACATAATTTTCCCATCAACAGGCCAGCAGTTTTACTCTTCACGATAATTTTGCGATCGCGATCGAAGAGAATCGAGCCACAGACTGTTACTTTTGTGCCGCTTTCGCTATGACTTTGGATATATTCTTGGGAACGAACATCGATAGTTTCGGCGATCGCACTGTAAACTTGATTTACCCAATCACTACCAGTTGCAGCATCTATGGATTTTAGGTGTGTTAGTGCTGCTTCAGCAGTTGTACTATTAAACACAGCTTGGATATCTGGTGATTTTAAACCTGCGATCGCACAGTGCGCTGCCAAAATTTCCCGGCGTCCATCAGCCAAGTAGTGATGGGTGTGAAAAATCCCTCCGGCTAGTTTCATCAGCTTACCGTGATAGCCAAATAATAAGATTTTTTTCACGCCCAACACATCAGCTTCTACTAACATTGGGCCAAGCCAGTTAGCAGTTTTGACCAATTGTTCAGGATTAATCCCTAGTTTACGCGCCAAATCTAGGCCATTCTCCCCGATACAGAATACTAAAGTTTCAAAACGACTGGCTTTATTTTGTAATTCCGCCCGAAAAACTGCAAGCTGATCTGGTGTACTTAAGGGTTGAGAAATGCCAGTTGTGCCTAAAAGGGAAAGTCCTTCAACCACACCAAAAGCAGAATTTGAAGTGCGAATAGCTAGCGATCGCCCTTCGGGTAAAATAATCGTCACCGTAATTTTTTCCCCCGGTGCTAGTATCCGTTGTAAATTCTCTTGCAACAGCCTTTGGGCGTAAGCATAAATAGCCGGCTTGTCATCAGCGTTTAATTGCCTACCAATCCCTTCCCCACCTTTAATAATTACAGCATCATCACCCTGTTCGCGCCATTCCACCAGCGCCCAAATCGGTGTATCTTTAGTCAAATCGAGATTATCACCAGGATCGCTGCGAGCGATCGCTAAAGCTGTATTCTCAGATAATCCTGCTACCTGTTCAATGGGGATTTCTGCGATTTGAGCGGGTTCAATCAAATCTACAGATGCTATGCTTAGGGGTTTGCGATCGTGTAACCAGTGTAAAGCTGCAACAGCAGCAGCGCAGGCAAAGACGGGAAGCGTGTATCCAGAACGGTACATTTTGTAAATTCAAAAGTCAAAATAATTCTTCAAAAATAAAGACAGTTTTAGACGGCAATTTAGACATCAACTGTAGCTTACTTCCTTTAGGATAACGTTCCCTCTCTACCTCACTCAATACGGTCGGCGTGCAACGGGCAATTTAGACCGTGTTTACTTTGCTGAGTTCGACGCGACCGCCTTCAAATACTTGCACCATTAGCTGATAACCCTCCATCAGGGACATCCCGACGAGTGGTTCTGAATCAGCCTCATCGACCGGGATTGTCAGAATATCTTCATCCCAAAGTAAAACTGCTTCATAGACATTGAAAACGCATTCACTCCCATCTCCAAGAATGGCTCGTCCTCGCCTCTTCCATCTCAGATTCAACTGAGCGATCAAATCTGGAGGCAGTGAAAGCCAACCGTTAAAGCCTGTGTCCACAATCGCATCTTGTGTGTAAATTTTGCCATCGGAACCACAAACTGAAAGTGAAATAATCGGTTCAAAATCCGCGTTAACGATTCCGGCGATCATACGGCTTTTTTCATGCGTCCGCCGAATCGACGAACATGGCGAGAACCAATGCGGACAATCCAGATTTGAGCGTCTGGGTGACGGGCTTCGAGGCGATCGCAGGCAGAAATTTCACTTATATCGACTTCAAAAGCTCCGGTTTCAATGTCGATTGCCACAATCTTGCCATAATTATCTGCTTCAACCTGTGAGCGTACCTGAGATTCATAAATCTCATCGCCACGTCGAGCGAATTCTTCTTTGCTATACCGGGGTTGGCGAATTGTCATAGAAATAGCCTCATGCTCACGCCTCTAATTTTTCTATTTTAGGCTAGGGGCTTTTCCCTTCGCTCAGAGCCTACAGTTAGATAGAGCCAAGCTAGTCAAGATGATAGTTACGACCACCTTCAAACATCGATTCTAGCTCCTCAACAGTTGCAATAATTGCCTGTATATCTCCATCTGAAGCCAACTCCTTAATCTTTTTGAGACGTTCCAACACTCCTGCTTTCCCATCTGGAAGCAATGCATTAAACTGATACCAATTGTAGAGGTGATACAGCAGGTGATACGTAACACTGATATCTAGTTCATGACTAGGTTCACGTAGAAATAACTCTAAATCAACTAACCAGTCTATTGCGGCTTCAATTCCATCAATGTAAGTGTGAAAAACAGCAGTTTTCAGCATCTCCTCTGGTGCATTGGGATAAGCTTGGCGGAATGCCTGTTTTGCCTCGCTACTCAGGTTGCTATGTTGTAGCAAAGTTCGTACAATTTCCCAACGTTGTTCTCGACTGAATTGTTTTGGCAAGTTCGCATCCTGTGACTGTTGCATCTAAGCCCATCCGATAAAGCTAACAATGTAACCAGTCTGTCTTAACTGCGATCGCCATACTGCTCTATGTTAGGAATTACGAATTACGAATTAATTAGATTCCTACTTCTAATAATAGAGCTTCCATAGCTGACCAAGAAATTCCTTGTTGAATATAACGCGGTGCTTCAGGATTGTAAGGACTGGCTACTCGGTCAATGTTGAGGATGTTTACCCCATCTGGTAGAACTGGTACATCTGCATCAAATGCCGTTGGACGCATCAAAGAACTGGAAAAGCCTTTGAAAATAGCAATTGTATCTTCCTCATCGGCAATTTCCACCGTTACAATTAGGACTTCTTTGGTGCGTTTAGCGGTGTATTGTTCCAGTCGCTTACCAATGGAATTCATTTTTTTAGAGTTAGCGGTATAGTGGCGCAACGATTGTTACTGTGGTGTAGCTGAACGTCCCTGCTTGCCCAGCTTAATCAAAACAAAATAGCTCAAGTAAAGCACATAAATTACTAAACTAGTTATGCCAAGAAAACCTAAGAACTCAGCTTTGCTGTTAGCATGAAAATATTCTTTGAATAGTAATGGAGCCTCGAACCAGACACGACAATAGGGAGTCTTCAGCATATTGCCAGAAAAAGCACAACCCAAAAAAGGTATAAATGCTAGTGCGCCCAAAAAACAATAAACAGTTGTCGCCCAGCGCCAAGAGGTAAAAATAAATTTCAAAGAACCACTGGTTTGATACTCAATTTCATCGTTGATATCCACCCAGAACCATAACGAAATCGGGATCAAAATCTGAGCTATCAATCCAGAGATAAAGCTAACTGGATACTGGGCAATCATTAAGTAAATCGTGATTGCCACCAAGCTTGATACTCGCCAGTATATAGCCAATAAGCGTTGTATGCTTTCTGCTTTTTGTACAAATGCCCAAATCAGAAGAATTAGCGGAATAATTACCAGGAATAATACTGCCAGTCGGTAATCAATCCAGACGAAAGGTCGAAACCAAATATTATAGTCCATATTTTTTCTCAAACAATAGATAAAAAAGAAGTCAGGAGTCCGAATAAATCAAGTGAGTTTTTATACCAATACCTGATTATAGACTGCTAAATAAGGCAGGGATATTAAACCCTTTTATTTAGGAGTCAGTCGGACTCTAATTCATCCTGAATTCTTCTTGATAATAGTTTATTGAACCTCGTATGACTAGAAGTCACGATTATTACAAAAAATTTATAGGGGCGTACATCTGTATGCCCCTAGTGCCAATTAATTGGTTGTTTAATTTATGAAAATCGCAACTTATTCCTTTGGAAGAAGCCTATTGATTCAAATTAGGAATTTATTTTTTGTTTACACGACTAAAATCGGCTGCTTTAAATGAAACGCTTGCGAGTGGAGGACATTGGTGAGTTTCCACGTCCTCCACTCTAGGCGTCTTCTTTGGTCAATTTTGGTTGTTTGCTAACCAAACAACAGAAAATCCAGTTGCCTTAATTTCTAGTCGTCGTAAACCCGGCATTCAATTGCATCTGGGTTGTCATCACAATACTGTTCTAGAGAGTTTTTGGGCTTGCTTTGGCGCTTGTGGGAAGCTTCGGCTTGCAATTCTTCTACTGCATCCCAAGCAGCAGCACACTCAGGTGAATTGCTACCGTTGATATCACAGACAGTACGCGCTTGTTCTACTTCTTCTTGAATTTTCTCTTGGATGTCGCCTTTTGCTGTTTCTTGGATGTTGGTCATTGCTTTAGTCTCGTTGTGTGTTGTTAATACTAGTATAGAAAAACTTTAGGAATGGCAGATTTTAGCTTGATTACTAACTATTCTAACTATTCAGCTAATAAGTTAGTACTTTAGCCTATTGATTTATAACCAATACTGTAAACTGCCGCATCTATAATGCATTCATCTTTATTTTTTAATATTTTGTGCAATCAGTACCATAGATAAACAATCATACAATATATTTAGATGCATATATTAGGGAATGACAACCCCAGCTTCTTGGGATGGAGGAGACAAAAGGCTGGCACTAATTTTTGTAGGATACAATTCTTCCCAAAATAAAAAATCAAAACCTACTAGCCCAAAAAGAGAAAGAAGCTCAAAACTCATGGCAGACCAAATGCAGTGGGCAAACGCCCTATCAACCCGTCATTCTTTGGAAGCCGCTGTTACAGATGTGGTGGAACGAGCTGTCTCATCGTTAACAGCACCTGCGGATCTAGGACTGGTATTCATTTCGTCTGCTTTTACGAGTGAGTATTCCCGACTGTTACCCTTGTTAGCTGAAAAACTTTCTGTGCCTGTGCTAATTGGCTGTAGTGGTGGTGGTGTAATTGGGACGACAGTTAGCGGAGAAACCCAAGAATTAGAAGCTGAACCAGCTATTAGCTTGACTTTAGCACACCTTCCAGGAGTGAAGATTCAAGTTTTTCATGCTGTTGCTGAAGAATTACCTGACTTAGACAGTTCACCAGATGCTTGGCTTGATTTGATCGGTGTACCTGCATCACCGACACCGCAATTCATCTTGTTGTCTAGTTCTTTCGCCTCTGGAATCAACGATTTGTTGCAGGGGCTGGATTTCGCTTATCCAGGATCGACGATCGTAGGAGGACAGGCTAGTGGTGGGGGTATGGGTGGTCGTGTTGCCCTTTTCTGTAACGATACTAACGGTGAGGAACAGCAAAACTTGTATCGCGAGGGGACTGTTGGTATAGCTTTGACTGGCAATATTGTTTTGGAAACGATTGTAGCCCAAGGATGCCGACCGATTGGCAAGCCATTACAAGTTACAAAAGCCGATCGCAATATTATTCTAGAGTTAGATGAGCAAGTGCCTTTGGTGGTATTGCGAGATTTGATTGCTAGTCTCAGCGAACAAGAACGGACTTTAGCACAGCATTCTCTGTTTGTTGGTGTGGCAATGGATGAATTTAAGCTGGCTTTGCAGCAAGGAGACTTTTTAATTCGTGGTATTCTTGGGGTCGATCCAAATGCTGGGGCGATCGCAATTGGCGATCGCGTCCGTCCTGGCCAAAGGCTGCAATTCCACCTCCGCGATGCTCAAGCCTCTGCTGAAGACCTCGAATTACTCCTGCAAAGTTATCAACACCAACGAGAATCTGAACCCTCTGCTGTAGCTGCTTTGATGTTTTCTTGTCTGGGAAGAGGTGAAGGACTCTATGGTAAACCCAACTTCGATTCTGAACTATTTCAGCGCTACCTTAATGATATTCCTGTAGGTGGCTTTTTCTGTGGCGGTGAAATCGGCCCTGTTGGTGGCAGAACCTTTTTACACGCCTACACTTCAGCATTTGGAATTTGTCGTCAAAATCAGTAATGAGTGGTGAGTGCTGAGTATTGAGTGTTGGAGCAACTTGTAACTCTTAACTCTTATCTAGCAAAAGTGTGCTGTTATTATCAATCATCGTCAAATTTCGATCAGTAGCGATACCTGGATTGGGCTGTGATGCTGCACTATATGTCTGAATATAGCGCCGCACTTCTGGGGGAAAATGAGGATAATCTAACACTGCATCCCCATCGGCAATAGTTGCCCAGAAGTCGCGCAAACCAGGAGCTAATTCTTTTGCCTGTGATAATGGTAAGTTTAATGGAGAGTGAGTTAGTAGCTTAATTAGAAAGGGGAAAGAGCGATCGCCCATCCACTGCCGTGATGACTGTTGTAAGTCGGGGAACTCAGGCACTGACTCTACGCGATGGGATAAAATTTGCAATGATTCTTTACCTTGGTTATCCCGATGAAACTCCAGCACTCGGTAAGGGTGAGGATAGCTCACTAAAGAACCAGTGGTAATATCATATACTCCATCTGAGTAAGCAATATCCTGAACGTGCAAATGCCCGGTAAACACTAGCTTGACTCCGTAGCGCCTCAGCAACTGCAATAGTTCTGCTGAATTGGACAACATATAGCGATTTGCTAGTGGATGGTTCGATTGATTGGGTAAATGTTCCACCACATTATGATGTACCATTACCAAAACTAAGTCATCACCAGATGCCGCCAGTACCTCTTCTAACCACCGTAGCTGTTTGGCATCCAAACACCCCACTTGCTCACCCCGGTCATTAAAGGAGTTAGAATTTAGTCCAATTAGCTTAACTCCAGGCAGCAATTGACGAATGTAGTACATCTGCTGAGGGTCGTCATAGCCAAACTTCGTGTAATAGTAGGGAAAATCCGCAAAAGCAATTGATTGCTGGTCGGCCAACAGCACAGGAACGTCATGATTACCAGGAACTACATAGACAGGAAAAGGTAGCTGGGCTAAACATTGTTGCAACCAAGCGTGGTTCTCTGGTTCACCGTGTTGGGTTAAATCTCCTGGTAACAACAGGAAATCTAAATCGAGTTGTATTAAATGTTCTAGTACACTTTTAAATGCTGAGATACTTACTTCTACCAGATGAAAGCGGCTAGGATGATCCCAGATTGTGTGAGGAAGTGCCAGGTGTAAGTCGCTGACTACCGCAAAGCGAAAATTGAGAGTCATTGATTTATGAAAATGTTAAAAGCAGGGGTTAAAATAAGCCTTTTCCCAAAAGTATAACCCTTACTTTCTCTCGCTGCTCAGGAGTGCGTCTACTTAACATTTGTATACATGAAGCATCGATTATCAACTATGGTGACAATTGACTTAAGGGTTAATCATAAGCATTTAATCTCTAAAAATTATCGGAAATTTGATTGCTAAAAATTATTAATTAATACTCGAATAAGTGGGCGATCGCTGCTATCTGTAGCTGAATAAATAATGAATGGGTAATAATTCAATAGTGTTCGCGGTACAAAATGCGATGTCTACGACGGGCTACGCCTACGCGTAGCTCATCGTAGACATCGCTTTGTTTTCTGCTACTCCCCTTTTCGATAAAATAACTGAGCAGATTAGCAAAGAACAGGTTCAGAATCATGGCTCAAGCTAGTATTGGGATTATTGGTGGTAGCGGTCTTTACAAAATGGATGCCCTCAAAGATGTCGAAGAGGTGCGAGTCGAGACTCCTTTTGGTTCACCATCTGATGCTTTGATTCTGGGGACTTTGGATGGTACACGGGTAGCTTTTTTGGCGCGTCATGGCCGCAATCACACGCTTTTACCCTCTGAGTTACCGTTTCGCGCTAATATCTATGCGATGAAGCAATTGGGCGTGGAGTATTTAATTTCAGCTAGTGCTGTGGGTTCCTTGAAGGAAGAGGCCAAACCACTAGATATGGTGGTGCCAGATCAGTTTATTGATAGAACGAAAAATCGGATTTCAACCTTTTTCGGTGAGGGAATTGTGGCTCACATTGCCTTTGGCGATCCGATTTGTAAGAATTTAGCTGCTGTCTTGGCAGATGCGATCGCATCTCTCAATTTACCAGATGTTACTCTCCATCGCGGTGGTACTTATGTGTGCATGGAAGGGCCAGCTTTTTCTACAAAGGCAGAATCGAATCTTTACCGCAGTTGGGGTGCAACAATCATTGGGATGACAAATTTACCAGAGGCGAAGTTGGCAAGGGAAGCGGAAATTGCATACTCAACTTTAGCGCTGGTGACAGATTATGATTGTTGGCATCCAGACCATGACAGTGTGACAGTGGAATTGGTGATTGGCAATTTGCTGCGGAATGCTGTGAATGCTCAAAAGGTGATTCAAGAAACTGTGCGGCGCTTGAGTGAAAATCCACCAGCGAGTGAGGCGCATTCGGCGTTGCAGTATGCGATTTTGACTCAGTTGGACAAAGCACCAGCGGCGACGAAGGAAAAGTTAAAGTTATTGTTGCAGAAGTATTTGTAGTATTGCTGATGAATGAGCGATGTTTATGACGGGCTGTTCGGTAACGCACTTTCTCAGATTACAGCAAGAGCGATGTCTACGATGGTCACTGAGCTTGTCGAAGTGCGGGCTACGCCTACGCACGTAAATATATAAGCTGTCGTCACCAAAATCATGATTTTCATTGACAAACTCGTGATTTTCATTAACAAAATCGTGATTTTCGTTGACAAACTCATGATTTTCATTGACAAAATCGTGATTTTCATTGACAAAATCGTGATTTTCATTCACAAACTCATGATTTTTGTTATAAAGCTTTGCTTGTTGCTTGTGTCTAGCAAATGATAGTGCGTAGGCGTAGCCCGTCGTAGACATCGCACCATCAAATTATAAAGGCGATCGCTTTATCTCAATTTGGGGCGTAGGCGTAGCCCATCGTAGACATCGCTCATTACTAAAATCTCTTTGTGACAGACAAGACCTCGCTGATATAATACCTGTCTATGTTTGATAACGTCTGTCGCTTTTTAGCAGAGTCATTTTCAACCGATTTCGCCACCTGGTTACTTGGCGAATCTATTACACTCACCCAACTCAGTCCATCAGAATTATCCCTCGAACCGATTCGAGCAGATGCGTTAATTCTGTTACAGTCAGATGAAATTGTTCTGCATATCGAATTCCAAACCGAAGCAAAAGCCGAAATTCCCTTTCGGATGACTGATTATCGGTTGCGGGTGTATCGCAGATTTCCCCGAAAGCGGATGCATCAAGTTGTCATTTACCTGCAACCCACCACATCCGAATTAGTCCAACAAACAGCTTTTGTTTTAGAAAATACTCGTCATGAATTTGGAGTTATTCGTCTTTGGGAGCAACCCAGCAACATATTTTTGAATACACCTGGTTTGTTACCGTTTGCAACCCTCAGTCAAACTGAGGATAAAACGCGAACATTACAACAAGTTGCACAAGCTATTGAGCAAATAAACGATACCCGAACACAAAGTAATATTGCTGCGTCAACGGCAATATTGGCTGGGCTAGTATTAAACAAGGAACTGATTAAAAATTTATTACGGAGTGATACTATGCGCGAGTCTGTAATTTATCAGGATATTTTGCAGGAAGGAGCTTTATCGATTGTTATGCGACTACTTCGTCGTCAAGTCGGAACTATTCCACCTGCACAGCTATTGAAAATTCAAGCTTTAGACTCAACACAGTTGAATAATTTAGCAGAGGCTTTACTTGATTTTTCGAGTTTAAGCGATTTAGAAGCTTGGTTAGCACAAAATCAAGGTTAGTGATGCTATGCGCGAGTCTGTAATTTATAAGGATATCCAGCAGGAAAAAGCTTTATTGATTGTTACGCGACAACTTCGCCGTAGAGTTGGAACTGTTCCACCTGCACAATTATTGAAAATTCAAGCTTTAGACTCAACACAGTTGGATGATTTAGCTGAGGCTTTACTTGATTTTTCGGGTTTAAGCGATTTAGAAGCTTGGTTAGCGCAAACTCAAAGTTAATGATGCTACAGCGATCGCACTTCCTCAGATTACAGCAACAGCGATCGCTACGACAGGCTATTCGGTGACGCACCATGATTTGAAATAATAGAGGCGATCGCAGTGTATTAAGATTACGGCAAGAGCGATGTTTATAACGGGCTATGCCTACACAACATCACTCGACTCAAATTCGGCAACTTGGAGCCTAATAAAAAAACAACCTAGTTATTGCGTTTCTGAGATAGTCCTCTGGGATACTACACCAGGGTTAGCGCGTCTCAAAGCCTATTGACAATAGGACTTGCCTGATATAGCAAT
>NZ_JABXKQ010000011.1 GCF_017114945.1 Nostoc sp. JL34 | reverse complement strand
GAGGCTTTGCGTAACCCAACATCCTGATATCTGTTGGGTTGCGCTCCGCTCCACCCAACCTACATCTCATGCACAATTTTTTTGCTTGCCATGCACGCCACTACATATACTTAGATTTTTTCAGGAATCAAATCGGATTTCTATATTTTCGGAATGCTTGCACACATCTGTATACTCATAAATGGTCAGATTAATTTAGAGGAAAATAACTGATGTCTGATTTAATTAATAAACAAATTATCCTTAAAAGTCGTCCCGTTGGCGAACCAAAAGAGAATGATTTTGCTCTAGTAGAAACACCAACTCCCGAACCAGGTGAAGGCGAAATTCTTAGCCGCACCATTTATCTATCTCTTGACCCTTATATGCGTGGTCGCATTAGTGCAGGTAAGTCTTATGCTGCATCAATAGAATTGGGTTCAGTTATTGTCGGTGGTACAGTCAGTCAAGTAATTAAATCAAATCATCCTCAATTTCAAGTAGGGGATTTTGTTCTTAGTGGTAATGGTTGGCAAACTTATGCTGTATCTAAAGGTGAAACACTGCGTAAACTTGATCCCACTCAAGCACCTTTATCCTATAGTTTAGGTGTACTGGGTATGCCTGGTCTGACTGCTTATGCTGCTTTACTTGATATCGGTCAACCGAAAGAAGGTGAAACTGTTGTGGTTTCAGCTGCTTCTGGTGCTGTGGGTGCGGTAGTAGGTCAAATCGCCAAAATTAAAGGTGCGCGAGTAGTAGGAATTGTTGGGAGTAACGATAAGCGGGATTATATAGTTAAGGAATTAGGTTTTGATGTTGGCATTAATCGCAAAACTCAAGAACTTGATTCAGCGCTCAAAGAAGCTGCTCCTAATGGCATTGATGTTTACTATGATAATACAGCAGGTGTAATTTTAGAAGCTGTGTTGCAGCAGATCAACCTTGGGGCCAGAATTCCACTAGTAGGTTTGATTTCGGAGTATAACGCTACATCTACTCCACCAGGGCCTAATTTAAGACCATTGCTAGTCAAACGGGCTTTGATTAAAGGTTTTTTAGTTGGCGATTACCAACATCGATTTAACGATTTTTTACATGATGTTTCTGGATGGTTACAGTCTGGTCAACTCAAGTATAGAGAAGATGTAGCTGATGGTTTAGAGAAGGCTCCTGCTGCATTCATCGGTTTACTTCGAGGTGATAATTTTGGCAAGTTGATTGTTAAGGTCAATGACGACCCAACGGCAGCTTAAAAAGATTCCTGACTTCTTGAAGAAGTCGGGGATCTGAATCTTTCAAATTATTTCCAAATGGGCGACAATTTTGGCATATCAATGAATAAAGGGGAGCAAATTGTTGAAAATCAGCGTCAGGAGTAGATAATCCAAGTAAAGTTTTAGGTGTAACTAGATGCACAATGGTTTTAGGAGTAAGCTGCCACTACTACTGACATTCTGCTTATTTACTAGCTTTTTGCCTGCCTCTGGTTCAGTTTTATGTCCAGCCGTTGCCTCTGACGAATACTATAAAGTAGCCAGAAATTATGGCAGAGATGGACGCACAGGAACCGATGGGCGATCGGGTAGAGATGGTGGTAGCGGTGAAAACCAAAATATTTTTGTCAATGGTTCACCTGTGAATCTTGATTTGTCGGGTAAAGATGGTGAAGACGGGGAAGACGGGGAATATGGCGATCAACCTGACTGTGGTTCCCAACGCGATCGCGTCAGCCATGATATAAATGCACCAGATGGCGGTAGTGGCGGTAACGGTGGCAAAGGAGGAAATGGGGGAAATGGTGGTTCCCTGACAGTGTATTACAGCAATTTGGCAGATTTACGAAACATTTCCATTAGGGCAACTGGTGGAAAAGGCGGGCGCGGTGGTAGAGGTGGCAACGGTACGGAGGGTTGTAACTGTCACAGACGGAGATGGGAAGTAAAAACCTGCCAGGGAACTCCCGGTAGCCCTGATTATAAGTGTACTGAGAAGGTTTATCGATGTAGTGACGGTAGCGATGGACGAGATGGCAGTGATGGTAGCGATGGTAGCCAAGGACGCTTAGGAACTTTGAGTATTGTCAATAGCAAGGAAGCTTTGGCAGATGATAATCCAACTGTGCAGCTAGCAATTTCGCAACTGGTAAACAAACAATTCAACCTCTCGAAGAACAAGTGGAATCAACGCATAGGGGCAACTTCTCTACTTGCGCCTGGTGCTGCGATCGCTGATGATTATCGAGAGTTTGAACAGCGTCTAGAAGAGACTTTTCAAATAATTTGGCAAGAAAGACAACCCATTACCAGTTTTGGCAATCAAGCTGTAACATTAAATTTAACTGATAACAAACAAGTAGAAATTACTTTTTCTGAGGAATTATGGGTTGAGGGTAGCACTAAGAGTGAGGCTAACTTAACAACATTTACTGTTAACCATGCCATTCCTAAAAAAGATGTTACCCGGTTAGCGGTGGCAGAGTTTGCCGATGCCGGACAAAACCTCAACTTAAAAATAGTTGATTTGGCAGCAAAGTCTGATGCCATTAATACTCAGTTTCGCGTGAAATTTCGCGCCCAGGATAGCTTGCACGGTTTTTCTGGCTACAAAACTGAATATGAAGGCGATATTCCCAACGAACTTGTGACTCGTGACTATAACCGTTTTACTCTAGCTTTGGGCAAGCTGAAAATTCCTGACGAAGCTTTACGCCCTGGTGTCAACGTTGATATTGAAGTCGTAGCAACTCGTTCTTTGGGAATACGTTCTGCAAAGCAAACTATTAGCTGGCAGGGTACAATTCGCAAGCCTAGATAAAGTTTAGGAAGATTTTTTCCCATCTGAAACCATTTGCGATAGAATGTAGGCTGCAAAATCTAGTAACTGATCCAGTAAAAAACCAATAATACCGATATAGAGGCTCACCTGAATTATATAATCAGTATTGCCAGCTTTATAAGCTTCCCAGAGGGTAAAACCAAGTCCTTTTGGGCCTGTTAACATTTCTGTGGCAATAACTATAAACCAGGCTACCCAAATGCTAACTTTCAAAGCATGAAATATATGAAATATAGCTACTCGAAAGTTATTATTCTGTCTCTGAAAATGTCGCATCCCTATTGCTGTATTAATAATCATTGTCCAGAGAGTTCCCAAAAAAACTACTATAATAGCAGCCGAGTCGCTCTCTTGAAAAGCTATTAGGGCAATAGGTAGCAATGCTATAGGAGGGATACTATGTGGTATCTGAAATATCAGCCTAAATAGCTGATAAATCATGCTATTCATCCCGATTAAATATCCGATGAAACTACCCAATACAGCGGCCGGAATGTAACTCACAAATAACCGTTGTAGGCTAGCTAAAATGTCTAGAAACATATTATTTTCTCTGCCTCAGTTCTCATGAAAAATATTTGGGAAATACTGCGGCAATAACACAAAATTGTGCATAAAAAGTGTATTCAATTACACGTTCTCTTTGATTAATACAAGATTTTTTCTATCTTCTCCTCCCTGATGACTAATCAAAAAAATTAGGTATTATTACGATGTGATAGTAGTAGTACAAAGAAGAGTTCAAACTTGGCTTTACTAAACATTATCAGAAAAGAAAATCCTGATTAGTAAATTAAATACAATTTCCATAATTTACTTGCTTGATGATTGTACTAAGTATGAATATCTAGAATATTTAGTACTAAATAACTAGCAGAATTTGTTATTAGCAATACAGAATATCTATCAAATAGGTGAGTGAATCCAATTTGGTTCGGTTAAGGTTTTAACAATAATTACAAAGATATATAGCAATCATAAATGAGTTTTGAAAATTTGCGTTGTCCAGATCCCCTATTTCTTTGAGAAGTCGGGGATCTAATTTTTCACGAATGATTTAGGACTGCTATAGCTTTAAACGTATAGCAATAGTTAAACATCCAAGCTATCATCAAAATATGGCTATTATGGTATTGAATCTATTTAGGTTTAACTTGCTAAAGATATTTTGCAACCCCTTATTAGTGAAAGATTTGATTGGTATTAGTTGCAATTGTCAAGATAAGTCGGACTCGTTAGGATGGCATTAGAAATTTATAGCATTTGAGTATGACCAAGCAAGAGGCTCCACTTACGGGAGACGCGCTGATTAAAGAAGTCTGTCGGCGGATTCGAGTAGCCCGTAGCTATTGGGATGCTCACAACAATGCTGCTTGCCGGGGTGAACGCGATCGCGCCTTAGCCCTTTACAATACTCTGACCAAGGAACAAAAAGAGCAGATTCCGCAAGTGTTGCGGGTGTGGCTGCGTTACCGCAGTGAGAAATACTTTGGCCCACACCGAACGCCACCCAAGTCAGCACGAAAATCAAAATAGTCTTCTCATATCAAGTCCGGTTAATTACTTATGATTACCGCATCCGTGCAAAAATCAGGAAAACCCCTTTCTCCCTGCACCCTGCTCCCTGCACCCCTGCGGTCTAAATGATAAGTTTTTACCCGAACATGATATGAGACGAGGAATGGGGAGTAGGAAGTAGTTCAATTATTTGAAAAGTGCTTTAATCCTGCTTTTGGCGATGGTATTCTGTCAACGAACAGCTTTCAAGGTATCGTAAAGTAGCTTGTAGCGCTTAAATCCTGCTTCATACAAAGGATTTACCTGCGGCTGTACTACATTACTATCCGGCGCTAGCATCTTGAGTGCGGCTTCTAAATTGGGGTAGACACCAATCCCCACCATTGCCAAAATAGCTGCTCCGTAAGCAGCTCCTTCTTCGGCTTTGGGAGCAATAAGTTCTGTTTGCAAAACATCTGCTAAAATTCGTAACCAGATGTGAGAACGTGCGCCTCCACCCGTTGCTAAGAGTTGATCGATGGGAGCGATCGCACTAATTACCTCCAATGCCTCCCGCAAGCTAAATGCAACTCCCTCCAGCACAGCGCGAATTATATCTGCTTGCGTATGAGCTAATGACAAATTCACGAAAGCACCGCGAGTATCTGGATCGAGGTGGGGACTACGTTCTCCGGCGAGGTGGGGTAGAAATAGAACACCACGCGCCCCAGGCTGTGATCGCTCTGCCATATCCATCAAATCGCTGTAGGATATATGCGGTGCAAATGTATCTCGATACCAACGCAGAGAACCACCTGCTGCTAGCGTTACTCCCAGCAGATGATAGCCACCATCCACATGACAGAACAAATGCACCCGACCTTCGGGATCGGGAATTGGGCGGTCGCACGGTGCAAAAATCACTCCCGATGTGCCAATACTCAAACTACCCCGATTGAGGTTGCTGGATGAGATGCCCAAACCGATGGCGGCTGCGGCATTATCACCTCCGCCTGCGATTACAGGTAATCCTACAGGTAATCCCACGCGGGCGGCTATTTCTGATTTTAACCGTCCAGCGATCGCAGTAGATTCGATGACTGGGGGGAACAATGCTGGATTGATATCGAGAGTATGGAGAATATCTGTATCCCATTGCCGATTCGCCAGATTCAGACAGCCAACACCAGAGGCATCTGATGGTTCTGTCACTGCTTCGCCCGTTAGCACATATCCCAAATAATCTTTTGGTAAAAGAATTTGCCACAAACGAGTGTATGCTTGTGATTCTTCAGTTCGCAACCATAGAAGCTTCGGTAGTTGAAACCCTGTAATTGCCGGATTTCCAGTCCGCTGAATCAACTCCTGACGGGGAATAGCGGCTTCAATTTCAGCAACGGCTTTACCCGTGCGCTGATCGTTCCACAAAATTGCTGGTCTAATTGCTTTGCCTTCTACGTCGAGAGGAACCATGCCATGCATTTGTCCAGACAAACCGAGGGCGTAGACGCGCAGCGGCTTGTCGCCAGACATCGCACGATGTCCGTTTAGCTGTTGAGTAACATCAAACAGAGCATCCAAACTCGCTTCCACCCAATCTGATGAGTTCTGTTCCGTCCAACCGGGTTGTGGAGTTAACAGGGGATAGCTTCTGGTTGACTGAGCGATAATTTGCCCTTGCAGATTAACTGCGATCGCTCGTACTCCTCCTGTACCCAAGTCTAAGCCAACTACGATGTCAGTCAAGTCGCTTCGCTCCAATTAAAAGTTATGAATTAAAAATTGAATAAACAAATCTTAATTTTGCATTTTTAATTCCCGATAGCGTAGCGTTAGCGAGTCCGCGAGCGTCAGGGTGGGAGCTTGTACACAAAATTAATTCAAAAAAAGTCAATTGCCCCTCCAAATTTTTAAGATTCAGAAGGCGGAAATTAAACTTCCGCCTTCAAAGATCGTGGCTTTCACTCTCTGGTTAAGTTTTGACTAATGTTTCCTTCGCTCCAAACTCATACAATCGGCGTAAATGATTCGTAACTGACTCGACAAAACGCGATGACTGCGATAAATCACCAAAAATCTCAGTTAGGTTGAGCAATGGTTTGGCATCAGAGCCACTCAAACCAGCTAGTTGAGTCAAAGTACCTGCTATTGGATCATCAATAGCAACAGGTTTACCTTGGTCATCCAGCCCATTGAGGTAACGGAACCAAGCAGCAACCGTTAGGCTCATGTAGTCAATGGCTCCTCCTTGATGCAGCGCGTCACGGACTGAGCCTAAAACAAATTTTGGCATTTTGGCGGAGCTATTCAGGCAAAGACGCGGGAGTTGATCGCGAATCTTGGGATTGGCAAAGCGTTCAATTAAGGTCTTTTTGTAATTATCTAAATCAATCCCCGGTACAGGTTGAAGTGTGGGCGTAACTTCTGCCATCAAACGATCGACAGCTTGCCGAATTAATGGATCTGCCATGACCTCATGGACGTATGTATAACCAGCCAAGGAGCCAAGATAGCCAATCAACAAGTGACTGGCATTGAGCAACCGGATTTTCATCATCTCGTAAGGATGAACATCGCTAGTCATCTGCACGCCAACTGATTCCCAATCGGGTCTACCTGCACTGAAATTGTCTTCGACTACCCACTGAAGGAAGGGTTCGGCAACAACTGGAAAGGCATCATCGATGTTAAATTGTTCCGCCACCATTTTGATATCTGCTGGGGTGGTGGCGGGGGTAATGCGATCGACCATGCAGTTAGGAAAAGCTACCTGTTCAGCAACCCAATGCCCCAATTCCGGGTTCTGCATTTGGGCAAATGCGGTTAACATTTTGCGGGCAATTTTGCCGTTACCTTGGAGATTGTCGCAGGACAACACGGTAAATGGTGCTATTCCTTGTTGACGGCGGCGATTAAGGGCTGCTGTCAAAAAGCCATATACTCCAATTGGTTCATTAGGATGTTGCAAATCGTACTGGATTGTTGGGTGATTGGCATCAAATTCACCGCTACCTTCAATATAGTAGTAGCCTCCTTCGGTAATGGTGAGAGTGACGATGCGACATTTGGGATCTGCTAAGGTGTCAATCACAGCTTGGCGGTTATCTGGGGCAAAGAGATATTTTGTAATTGCCCCAATCACACGAGCGCGAGCGCCTGCTGGTGACTTTTCCACTAAAGTATACAAACAATCCTGTGATTCCAGTGCATCCCGCATTCGTTTGTCGAATTCTAGTAGCCCAACCCCGCAGATTCCCCATTGACTACCGGGATTTTGATGAAAGTAATTATCCAGATATAAAGCTTGATGTGCGCGATGGAACCCACCCACACCGATATGGACAATACCGTTAGTAATTTGATGGCGATCGTAATTGGGTACGCGAATGTTATCTCCTAAATGAGACAGAGATGCTTCATTCAGCTTGATTACTGATCCTGTGCTGATATTGCTGTTCATGGGATTCATCCTGGGTTAGGTGGTGACGATGAACTTTGAGAATGACTTCACCGTCGCGATCAAACAGATGGCAAAGCTCACTGTTAATGGAAATAGGAACGTAATCGTGCATTTTCGCTGGATTATCTCCGTCTGTTTGCACAACTATGGTTTCGCCACCTGCAATCTTGATGTAGAGATAGGTTTCTCCGCCTAATCGTTCTACGACTAATATCTCACCATGTCGCCATTATTAACTGTGGCGATCGTCAGTCTAGTTTTCTCTCCGGCTTGGGAACGCGGTGAACAAGCACATAGCAATTGCGCCAGCATCACTCCAGCGAGAAATGCAGCTAGCACTTTAGCGAAGCGGCGGATACGCATCGCATAACTCCTTTAAAGTAAAAAACCGAACGAAATAAATTTTTGATTTTATGCTCTAATTTTGGGCAAAAGCTCAATAATAGAAATCATACCAATCTCATTGCAATCACAGGTATTTGCAACAATTCTTCAATAAAAGGTTAAAAATATGACGGCAAAAGCAACTTATCAATTTGCAGGTAAGACTATCCTAATTACTGGCGGTGCAGGAGATATTGGCAAGGCAACTGCACACCGTTTTGCTGCTAATGGCGCAGGAATAGCCCTGCTAGATTTGAATGAACCGAAGATGGCAGATGTGGCTGGGGAACTAAAAGGTTACAACGTTCCAGTTGGCACGTTTCGCTGTGATGTTACAGCTAGTGATGATGTTGCCAAAGCCTTTACTAGCGCTGTAAAGCAGTTTGGGCGAATTGACTATGTATTTAATAATGCAGGCTATCAAGGAGTGTTTGCCAAGACCGACGAATATCCTGAAGACGACTTTCAAAAGGTGATCAACATTAACGTTGTCGGCGTTTTCCACATTCTCAAGGCGGCTGCACAACAATTACGCGATGCCGGTGGAGGTGCGATCGTCAACATGGCGAGTTACGCAGGGGTGGTTGGGCCACCAAATATGTTGGCTTATGCCGCTTCTAAATTTGCTGTCATTGGTATTACTCAAACGGCAGCGAAAGACCTGGCTCCCTACGGCATTCGGGTAAATGCACTCTCCCCTGCGCTCATCGGCCCTGGTTTTATGTGGACGCGGCAAACCGAATTGCAAGCAGCAGTAGGGTCACAATACTTTGATGCCGATCCCAAGGTGGTTGAGCAACAGATGATCGATTCAGTGCCAATGCGGCGTTTAGGAAGTTTAGAAGAGGTGGCAAATGGAGTAGCGTTTTTGATGAGCGAAGAAGCAAGCTACATTACTGGCTTTAACTTGGAGGTGACTGGGGGATAATAGAAATTTAAAAATAATTGAGCAAAAATTATATCTTTGGGCATAAAGTCAAAATAATTCAATCATCCCTTTGATAGATCCATAGTTTTTACAGGTAGTATATGGGACAACCTTTTTTAGAGCGGCGCGATGCTAGCAAGGCTGGCTTGCCCCTTAGGGCGCGAAAATTAGACCTAGCTGCTCATGCTGCTTGGCTCTATTACATCGCAGGCAATACGCAAGAAGAAATTGCCGCCAAGCTCAATGTGTCCCGTCAAGCTGCACAACGCTTAGTGGCACTGGCAGTCAGTGAAAAATTGATTAAATTTCGACTCGATCATCCCCTGAGTGAATGCATTGCTCTAGCTGAATCGTTACGCGATCGCTTTGCTCTGTCACTTTGTGAAGTAGTACCAACTGACGCAGGTAGTGGTGATACATTATACGGAATTGGTGTATGTGCTGCCACCCACCTAGAGGCTTACCTGATGGCTAAAACCCCGACTATACTAGCATTGTCATCAGGTCGGACATTGCGAACAATGGTAGAGCAGATACCCTCAATGAACCAACCCCAGCATAAGATTGTGTCAATTATTGGCAACATGTCCCACTCAGGGCGTGCAGGTCGTCATGAAGTGGTTATGCATTTATCCGATCGCGTCGGTTCCCAAGCTTACCCAGTGCCGACTCCCGTTGTTGCGACTAGCATTGAAGAACGAGAACTTTTGCAGACTCAGCGATCGTTTATCGCCGTCAAAACTCTTGCAGAGCAGGCCAAAGCAACCTTTGTCGGCATTAGTCACATTGCCTGGAATGCTCCATTACATCAAGACGGCTTTATCAATGACGATGAAGTGGCTGAATTGATTGAACTGGGAGCAGTAGGAGAAATTGCCGGTTGGGCTTACAGCGATCGCGGAGTATTGCTGCAAGAGGGGACAAACAGTCGGGTTGCCAGTGTAGCACTCGAACAACCAGCTCATCGATTGATTATTGGTGTGGCGGGCGGTGTGAGAAAGGCAGAGGCGATTTTGGCTGCTCTGCATGGCAAGTTAATTACAGGACTGATTACCGATGAAGCTGCTGCCCAAATGATTCTTTCTAAGATTTATTAAGTACTAAGTGAAATCTCCTTAAGAGCATGAGCCGCACTGACTCTCTTCTACAATGACTGGTATTCTAGTCCCTAAGCTGGCTTCCAAGTGCCGTGGAAGCTGTGGGGAATAACGCTAGGTAATCCCAGTCTACACACAGGTTCCTCATCTAAGCGATCGCTATCGAATACCCAAACTTCACTACTATTAGAATTGCCATCGTACACCACTGTTATCACCCAACCTTGGTCAGGGAGAGAAGGATTTGAAGCATAAATAGGTTCTGAAGGATAGCGATTTTCTCCTAAGTTTGCTTCGGTAAGGGTGTCGGTGAGGTGGTCGAAACGGGCGATCGCGTTTAATAGTTCTCGGTTAATATCTGTCCCTTGCCGGAAGATAGAAAGATATGTATGGGGAGATGCTTGTCCTACATTTTGCTGTGGGACAGTGGGAAATTCGCAATATCGATCTAACAATTGCTGAATTATTGTAACTTTGCCAGTTTGGGGATTAAGATGCACTTGCCAGAATGTACTCATTCCTGGGGTGTGAATTTCACCTGTAGCCACTTCCTTAAGATATTGGTTTGTCTGAAAGTCTTCATAACGGGCAACATCCACAATCACTGAACCGCTAGCATCAACATAGGCGTTACTGAAATGCCACTGAAACCAGGGTTCAGTTTCACCCCGACTTGTCAGGGATAAACTTTCACGGTCAAAAACGAGAAACTGAGTACCTAGTTGTGGTTTCCATTCCAGCGAATCACTGTAACAGCTAAATCCAGTTATCACTGGTAGGGGATTTAACCGCACGGGAGGAACAAAAAATACTAAATATTGCCCAGCTAAAACAAAATCATGCACGAAGGGGATGCCATCAAGTTCAAATGATGTTTTTTGCAGGATTTTGCCTGTGAAATTGCTCTTATAAATATTTAGTATCCCATTTAATCCATAAGAAATGCCAAAGTTAAAAATCTCGCCTGTTTTGGAGTCAATTTTAGGATGAGCGGAATAAGCCAAGCCATTATTCAACGCTCCTAAATCATCTTTCCCCAAAGTCTTGAGCGTTTGCAAGTCGAGGGCATGAGGGTTATCGCCTTCCCATAATGCCAAAAGTTTATCTGGTAGTGCTAGCACTGAGGTATTAGCAGCATTTTTTACTGGTTTGAGCCATTGATTCCAAATTGCTCCGGGTGCAGTCATTCCATAGTTGCCATACAGCAGTTTACCTGCTGCGGCTTCTTCTTCGTATCCCCCGGTTTGGACGTAGCGGTATACTCCCGTTGCACCGTCATCAGTAAAATGGATGGCAAGAATTGCTCCATCTCCATCAAACCAGTGTCCCACATGGATATCACCCCGCTCTAAACGTCCAGGCCCATTGCGGTAAAGTGTACCGCGTAAACCTTCAGGGATTTGCCCGGAGAGGATTTGCAGTTGAGTAGGGGGAAATTCTGTGGCGGGTTGAGCTAGAGCAGTAGCCCAAGGGAGTTTTATTGACTTTTTATTAATTGTATGCATGTGAAATTGATATCAACAGATAAAATGCAACTCTTGTGGTTGCTCCTAAATATTATTGCAACTTTTTTACGATTCCTCTTCTACCTAATCGCCTTAATACTGAGGATGTGGTGTTTACAAAAATTTGCGTCTACTGGAACCGTTAAATGATTGATGACAAAATTAGACTGAAGTCTATATAGAACCCATTTGATATCTTTTAGACGAGCAAGTAGAATCAACAGAAATTAGGTGCATTGAAACAGTTTAGGGTTGAAAATGGGGTATTCAAGCGATTTGACAGACAAAGAGTGGGAAATAGTTGAGCCATTATTGCCGACTAAAAAGAAAACTAGACCCCCTCTGTGGACAAAGCGGCAAATTCTTGACGGTGTATTTTATCAACTTAAGAATGGTTGCAATTGGGCTGACTTACCTAAGGATTTCCCACCCTATTCGACTGTATTCTGGCACTACAAGCATTGGTGTCAGGAGGGTATCCTTCTAGGTGAGATGGGTTCACAAGATATAATGCAACGAAAATGTGCAGCTTGTGAGCAAGAAGGGGAAATACAAACTAAGCTGTCACTACAAACTGCTACTGATGGCAGCATTCAGACTGAGAATAACATTGAGAGTCAGTTAAATAGTAGTAAGGGTGGGGGAAGTCCGTTATCTGCCGAAGTACGAGACTTTATGGAACCACGCTTTGGTAATAGCTTTGACAATGTGCGAGTACATACTGATTCTAATGCTGTGCAGATGAGTAAGTCGTTGGGAGCGCAGGCGTTTACTCATGGTAGTGATGTTTACTTTGGTGCAGGGAAATCACCAGGTAATAACGAGTTGACAGCCCATGAGTTAACCCATGTGGTACAGCAAACAGGTAAGGTGCAGAAACAAAGCGATGCATCTACAACACCAGTCCCTCTGGAACAGCCATCTACTGGTATGCCGCCCAAAAAAGGTACAACCAAAATTGACAAAAAGAATGCCACAATTACCGCTTCTGGGAAAAATATCACCGAAGCAATTACAAACCTAACATCACAAGGAAAGGGCGAAGCTGGCAGTGTTACTTGTGCCCCCGAAAAAGATGTCAAAATTTACCAAGCAGAAGATAAATCTGATGAAATTGTCTACGAGGCAGATGTTCTAGTAACAGAAACTAAGGCAATGCCTGTCTGGACTGAACTTGACCAACAGTGCGAACCCGTTAAAAAAGAATGGGCAAGGTTTTATAGCGCTCTAGATACGCACGAAAATGGGCACATTAGTATTGACGAGAAAGCTTTTAAAGATTTACACAAAAAGCTTCTTGGTAAAACAACCTCAGCAGCTGACAAGATTTTTAATGATACTTACGCCCAAGCGAATACTGATAACAACACTTACGACACCACAACTAAGCACGGACTGACTCAAGGCACAGGAGTAACCCCGGTACAGTGCGGCCCAGAAAAAGTTTCTCAAAGTGAAGATGAATCAAATGCAGAGGTAGAGGTTTGAAGTGAAGAAGGTGGGAGGCAGGAGGTTGCTCTTGCAGTGTAGGTATGAAGTTTACACTGATTGCAGAACACTAAATTAGAGATTTAGAGTGGGGCTTAAACCCTTTCTCCGCAATGGTTTGCGGCATAATTTTACCAATAGGTAGCAGAATGCGATCGCAGATTGCCATATAAAGAGTTAGAAAAACTGGCAAATAGCAGACTCCAGGCGATCGCGCCGTCAGGAAAATCTTCTCTACCTCGTGGCACAAATTCAGTTTACCTACAAATTATTGAGTTACGTCAAGGCGTCGTTAATGTCGTGAGGACTGTGATTCACCAATTTTTAACCTGATCAAAACAACCTCTATAAAGTTAGCGATCGCCTGACAGCATTACAGCGCTTTTCATCTATTTGAACCACAATCTTCGCTAGAAGTGTAATAATCGTAAACATTGGGTCAGATATATCGTAGTGATACAGCAAGAACAATTTTAGACAGTTGAACCGTAATTTAAAAGTAGTTGCAAAAAACAACTAGAGTTAATTTAAGGTATATTCTAAAAGTTAATAAAATGACAGCGATAATTATATGGTCTGCTGCCTAAATCCTAATTGCGAGAATCCCCAAAATACTGAAGGAGCAAATTTCTGCCTCAGTTGTGGCACAGAGTTGGTATCGCTACTGAGAAATCGTTACCAGATCATTTCACCATTAGGGAGAGGAGGGTTTGCACGCACATATATTGCAGAAGATATAGACAAGCTCAATGAACGATGTGTTGTCAAGCAGCTGGTTCTAAGTCAATTTTATGGCATTCAGGGTAGTCAAGCACATAAAAAAGCGACTGAGTTGTTTGAACAAGAGGCCAAACGTCTCAAAGAACTAGGAGAACATGTCCAAGTTCCCAATTTATATGCGTATTTTAAGGAAGGAGAATATCTGTATTTAGTGCAGCAGTTTATCGAAGGGCAAAATTTATCGCAGGAGTTAAAACAGCAAGGAGTTTTTGATGAAGCCAAGATTCGCTATTTTTTAAATGATTTATTATCTGTGCTGGTAGCGATACATCAACAGCAAGTAATTCACCGAGATATTAAGCCAGAAAATATTATTCGCCGTCAAAATGATGGGAAGTTAGTACTAATTGATTTTGGGGTGGCGAAGCAAAAGATGGAACCTACAAACACTGCCATTGGAACAATTATTGGTTCATTAGGTTATGCGCCAATTGAACAAATGCAAGTGGGTAAAGTTTTTCCATCTAGTGATATCTACAGTTTAGGAATAACTTGCTTTTATTTACTAACTAATGTTTCCCCTTCGAGTTTATGGATGAAACAAGGCTATGGTTGGACTTCTAGTTGGCGACAGCATTTAACCCAACCCATAAGTCAGGAATTAGAGATGATTCTTGATAAGTTACTACAAGAAAATTATCAACAACGTTATCAATCTGCACAGGCTGTCTTACAAGACTTAAATAATCTTCCACCGCTGAGGTATACGTTATCTCCTACAGTTATTCCACCCACTCTGCCATCAGAATCACAACCAGAAATTAAACACAAATTAACTCGATATTTACCCCAATTTTCTAATAGTAAGTTATTGTATGGAGCAATAATTGCTGGATCAGGTAGTTCATTCTTAGCGATCGCACTTATAAGTTTTCTCGGAACTACTTGGATTAGCTCTGGATTGTGGTTGATAATTTTAGCAGGGTTAGTCTTGATTCAATCTCACCCGCCTCTGGAAAAGACTTATTTAATTATTATTGCTATAATAACAAATTTACTAGTTGTCTTGATTTTCAGAAATCTGCTAACCAATAATCTTTTAAAATTTGGGATAAATGGGCTACTGCTCGTAGGATTACTAGTTATTCTTGCAGGTTTATTGACACTTATTCTTGTGGGTGTGTCTGAAATAATAAACAAACTTCTTTCTAAATATTTTTAAATTTTTGGTCTGGCTCAATTTTCAGAAATCTCTTTATCTCAGATAAATTTTGTAGAATTTGGAAAATGATTTATGACAAATAAAAAAGAAAACTTGAGGCTGCTTATTTCTCTGGGTCTGGCAGGAGTGATGGTAGCAGCTATTTTATGGTTAATTACCAAAGTCTCTTCTACTATTATAACACCATCAAACCCCATATCAACTTCATCTTCATTGACAAATAAGCCGTCATTAATGAATTTGGGTACAAGGATTTTGGTGAAAGTGCAAACTTACCCAGAAAAAACAGATGGAGTTAAAGCTTTTGCTGAAAAAGATTTTACCACTGCTGTTAAAAAGTTTACCGCTTCACTAAAAAATAATCCAAATGACCCGGAAACTTTAATTTATTTAAACAATGCCAAAATTGCACAAGATAATTCCAGTGTTCTAAAAGTTGCTGTCATCGCTCCAATTAACTTTGATCCGAGTTTATCAGAAGAAATTTTGCGGGGTATAGCTCAAGCTCAAAATGAAGTTAATAAGCAAGGAGGAATTAATGGTAAGAAGCTGCAAATTGTGATTGCAAGTGCTGAGAATAGAGAAGATTCTACACGGCTAGATAATGAATTAGTTCAAGATAAGAGCATCGTGGCAGTAGTAGGTGTTAGACTTAACGCCACAATTTATAGTGAAAATCGCTTGGTGTTAGTCTTACCCGTCGAGCGACCAAATCAAGCCGAAAATCAAGCAAACTTAGATAATAATTCAGTAAATAGTCAGCCTAATAGTCCCATAGCTAACTACTTGTTTCATGTAAATCCGCTCTATGAAAATTTAGTAGATACTCATTCTCGCTACATTGCTCGACAAGCAAGAAATATTGCTATTTGTGGTGATATTCGTAGCTCAAGAGATAATTCAACCTCTTCATCAAATCAGATCCTTGTAGAACAGTACACTCAAGCTATCAAAAAATATGGTGGCAACGTTATTAGTACACCTTGTAATTTAGCAGATAAGAATTTTGACCCTAGAGCTTTTGTGGATAAAGCCATAGAAACAGAAAATGCAAGTGGCTTTTTACTAATGCCTTCAATCAGAAACATATATTTTGCCACCAAAGTAGCGCAAGAGGTTAAAGGTAGAAAAGCACTGTTTGCTTCTGAAACTATGTACAGTGCAACAACTTTACAAAATGGCAAGGATCTCGAAGGAATGGTATTACCTGTGTATTGGCATCGTGATGCTAATAAAAATAACCCCTTTGCGAAACATGCCTTTCAGCTTTGGAATGCACAAGTAAATCAGAGAACAGCGGGAGCTTATGATGCACTCCAAGCAATTATTGCTGGCTTAAAACAAGACAACACCCGCGAAGGGTTGCAAAGGGTACTGGCTAATCCTAATTTTTCCACTTCTGGAGCAACGGGAATGATTCAGTTTTCACCCTCCGGTGAGCGTCAAGGAGAAGCAATGCTAGTCAAAATCGAGCGTTGTGAGTCTTGCTCTACTGGAACTGGTTACGATTTTGCCCTCTTGAATAAGAAGTAGTTTTTTGACGTTAATTTTCATTCCAAAGATATAGATATCTCCCAGATAGGTAATCTGTTCAATTTGAATGTCATACTAAATTGGCTGATCGGAATTACAACCATAAATTGAAGCGATCGCTGCAATTTATATTTTTATTATGTAACGCTAAACTTGTGTTTTTCTACCCAGAGTTGTGAACGCGATCACTCAAAAGAAAGATGGAATATCCCTAAGCTCTATGTCAAGGTTAGATCAGTAAGAATTACGAACACTTTGCCGAGGAGAACACGAATGGTAGCTACATTAGATGATACGAAACGTAATGCTATTGCGATAAAATTGGCAAGTCTTAAAGCACTTCAACAGTTGGTCATCGAAAATGAGCAATTGCTTTTGACACAAGGGCTTGATGCCGAGATTGGCGATCGCATTCGTAATTTCCTGAATGATGATGAAAAAAATATTGGCGTTCTCGAAACTGTAATTGGTCAGTACGGCATTCAGGCTGAACCCAAGAAAACTGTTACAGAATTCATTAAAAAAGCTCGCGAATTGTTCAAAGGTTCTGAGTTGAGCTTGTATGAAAAAGTGTCTCAGCATGAATTGCTGAAACATCAACTAGTAATGAGTGGCTTGATAATTCACAAGGCTGCTCAAAAAGTTGGTGCTGATGTTTTGCTTGCGATCGCACCTTTGAACACCATTAACTTTGAGAATCGCGCTCACCAAGAGCAACTCAAAGGTCTTCTGGAGATTCTGGGTGTCCGTGAATTGACTGGACAAGACGCAGATCAAGGAATTTGGGCACGTGTTCAAGATGCTTTGGCCGCAGTCAGTGGTGTGGTAGGTAGCGCTGTTACCCAAAACATTGACAAAAAGGATTTAAATATCCAGGATGCCATCCGCCTCGATCACGGCAAGGTAAATACCCTGTTCACCGAACTACTTCAAAGCAACAATCCACAAAAGATCCAAGAGTACTTCGGTCAAATTTATAAGGATCTAACTGTTCACGCCGAAGCTGAAGAGGAAGTAGTCTACCCAAGAGTACGTCCTTTTTACGGTCAAGATAACACCCAAGAACTGTTTGATGAACAAGCTGAAATGAAGCGGGTGTTAGACCAAATTAAGGCTATTAGCCCTTCTTCATCTGAATTCAAAGATCGAGTTAGACAGCTTATGGAAGCTGTTGGCGATCATATTCGTCAAGAAGAAAGCACAATGTTTGCTGCCATTCGCAACAACTTGAGTACTGAGCAAAGTGAACAACTTGCTACTGAATTCAAAGCTGCTAAAACCCGAATTCAACAAAAACTCGGTGTTGTTACCGAATCAAATGTATAGGATGCTTTCGGGCTTTCTATATTCACTAAAACAGGTTAGTTAAACAAAAACTCCCAGCAGATAAGCGCTGGGAGTTTTTGTTTACAAATTTTGCTGACAGTATTTATAAGCGGCATAAGCCATAGTTACAACCCCGGTGATAATAGCAGATTCATCAACTTCAAATTGGGGATGGTGCAATGGGTGATTGATGATTCTTTCTTTATAGCCTACGCCCAAGCGAAACATGGAACCGGGGACATGTTCCAAATACATAGAAAAATCTTCAGCACCAAGGGATGGTTCGGGTAAAACTTGAACGCGATCGCTACTCCAAGCTTCTTCTGCGGCTGATTGTAACAATTGCGTCAAGGTATAATCATTTTGGACGCTGGGTACACCCTGGCGATAATCGACTTGATACTTTGCTCCGTAAGTATGGCAAACATTAGATACAATGTTTTCAATCCAATTGGGGAGATGGGCACGGGTTTCGGGATGGAGCGATCGCACGGTTCCCAATAACTGCACTTTATCCGCAATTATATTCGGCGCTCTGCCACCATTAATCTTCCCTATGCTCAATACTACAGGGCGTAAGGGATTTTGCGTCCGGCTGATGGCTTGTTGCAGTGCAGTAATGACTTGGCAAGCAATCCAAATTGCATCAATCGCCTCATGGGGACGCGCCCCGTGTCCAGATTCCCCCATAATCAGAATTTCTAAATCATCAGCAGCGGCTGTCAATGCCCCGTAACGCACGCCAATAGATCCTGCGGGTATAGAAGGGAAAACATGAACCCCTAATAAAGCTGAGACATTTTCCATCGCCCCATCTTTCACCATCCAGCTTGCGCCTTGAGCAATTTCTTCGGCGGGCTGAAATAAAAACCGCACTTTCCCACCCAATTCCTCAGCTACTTGGGACAGCACCATTGCTGTTCCTAACCCCACTGTGGTATGGACATCATGACCGCAAGCGTGCATAATACCATCTGCGCGAGAGGCATATTCCAAATTAGTGCCCTCTTGAATTGGCAAGGCATCCATATCGGTGCGAATTGCCAATAAACGGCCATTTTGGCTAGTGCCTTGGAGTTCTCCAATGACGCCCGTTTTGCCAACTCCTTCTTGTACGTGCAGACCACTGGAAGACAAAACACCAGCTACGAAGGCTGCTGTTTGGTACTCCTGACCGCTAAGTTCTGGGTGAGAGTGGATGTGGCGGCGAATTTCAATTAAGCGGGGCGCTAGTTTTGCTGCTAAGTCTTTTATACGGGTAAGCATCGATTCAATTAATCTATAGGCTTTTTTCCCATGATAAAGAAATGTTAACAAACAAAATGCTTTTGCTATACAAGGAGAGTTGATAACAAGCAAAGGAACAGAGGAAGCAGGGGAAGAAAAATTATTAGATTATTGCCCAGTCCCCAGTCCCCAATCCCCAATTTATTTTGAATAGCAGGTTGTGCCTCGAGTATTTTCGGGCTTAAACTCGTTACATTCTCTGGGATTTTGACGCTCTAACGACCAGCCATAAGGTTTGTCGGAGGTGACGACACCATTAGCTAAAGTTGTGAGTCGGAAGTTAGCACCCCGAAAATTGGTAATCTGCAATTTTGCATCTTTTAAGTTTGCTGCTTCCAAATTGGCGCTGATGAAACCGGCATAAGATAGATCGGCATTTTCCAGGGATGCTGATTTCAAATTTGCTCCTGTTAAAGAAGCACCACTAAGATTCGCTGAATTCAGAACCGCACCTTCTAAATTTGCACCAGTAAGATCGGCATTTGTGAGATTAGCTTGAGATAATGTAGCGTTGCTCAAGTCAGCCCCTCGCAAATTTGCTCCAGTTAGATTCTGTTGAGTTAGGTCAGCACCACTCAAATTACATCGGGGACAGGCACTTGTTGCCTTTAACTGATCCAAGTCTAGCTGATTTAACGCAACGGCCTGCTCTGCAAACCCGAAACAAGCTAACAGGGCGACGGTAGCGACAATCTTAAGTTTCATATTTTCTACAGATATTCACAAAAATTACAGTTTACGCACATTGCGTACTGTCATACTTACATATACAGCTTCCCTAGGGAAGAACAAGGATGAAGCATTCATTAAGAAGCTGTAAAAATACTATAAATTCTAATGGTAAGACTACTCAAACTGAAATATAGGCTATAGAATCGATTCGTAAGGAACTATACCGAACCAATTATAGACTACCACATATGTGATCCCCCTAGCTCGATGAAAAATACGACTAGGGGGATCTTGTTTTTAGGGATTGGGGAGGGAGTAACGCGAAAAAGTTAGATCATCGTCCCATGAGCAGGGGGAGCAGGGGAAGTAAAGAGAATATTTTAGTAATTTCTACTACAAAAATCTTCCTAAATACACTTAATTTATTTCTCTCTCTCTGCCTCCCCTGCTCCCCTGCTCCCCTGCTCCCCTGCTCCCCTGCTCCCCTGCTCCCTGCCTTCTTCATCGCCATCCTAAAAGGCGCAGTCCAGGGACAATTAGGTAGTAACTTACTCCTAACCAAAAGCTGATGAAGAAGCCCATAGAACCAAAAAAAATCAGAGGTAACTGTAACTCTGACCAGCCTGGTTGACTAGTAAATTGCAAGATCGGAGGTGCTAACTTCAAAAGAATCAAAATTGCATAGGCGATCGCACTCCCAAAGGCAGCGAACACAGCGTACACTACATGATGGCTGCGAAGTCCTAAACTCAAGGTAAGTAGGCAAACTGCCACTAAAATCACTGCCACTAAGCCCTCGCCGCTATCTTTTGGTGTGATTAATTGCAAAATCAACCAGCCAAAGCCATAGCTAATCATACCCATCAAAGAAGCCACTAAAAACCGCCGCCGTTGACCAAAACACCCTGATACTGTTAGTCCCCAAGCAGTCCCCCAACCTGCTGCAACGAACACCAAAATATCTGCCCCAAAGACTGGTTGAGTATTTGGCACTAATTGGTTTAGCTGACTCACAATAAATTCCACAACCTGACGCCCCAAACCGGTGCGATAGGCCAAAATAAAACCAGCGATCGCACCAAAACAAGCGCCGATACTACTCAGGATCATCGCCCAAATCGTCGCCAAACAAGCTTGGAAAATTTTGATGATTGTCTGAGCGATAAAAATAACGGTTTTGGTGACAGCTTGGCTAAAGTTAGCTAAAACTTGTTCAATAGCTTGTGTTATCAGTGTAAATCTCTGGGAAGCTTGCGTTGAAGCTTGCTTAACGTTGTCTCGCAGTTGGGCAAATAACCCAGGTGGCGGTAATGGTTGAGAAATCTTCGCCAAACGTTTTTGAATCATAGCTGCATTTGCTGGACGCGATCGCACATCCTCCTGCACCATCTCATCCAGCAAATCTGCTAGTTGTGGGTTGACATTCAGCGTCGTTCGCCAGCGCAATTTCCCAGTTTGCTGGTCTTCCAACTCTAGTGGGTATTTGCCTGTTAGTAGTTCAATCACCGTTCGACCAAGGGCATAAAAATCGGCACCTGGCCCGACAATACTTCCACTCACTTGTTCTGGTGGACTGTAGCCAGAAGAAAATAATCGCGTGGAACTAGACTGAGAACGCAGCTTAGAGGCACTAAATTGTTTTGCCCCTCCAAAATCAATTAGTACCAAGCGATCGCCCCCTGTTTGCCCTTGAGGCGGGGTTACAGATGGCGAATCAGTGCCCAGCATTAAATTAGAAGGTTTGATATCCCGGTGAATAATCTGACGTTTGTGTAATTCCTGTAAAATCTGTACAGCTTGGGCGAACCAGTTTAAAACCAAATCCTCTGGACACCCTTGGGGAAACTTTTTTAATATCTCCTCTAAAGTCCGTCCATTGATTTTTTCCATTACCAGACAAGGCAGTTGGTGCGGTTTGGGATTAAACAGGTTTACGTGAAAATATCCGTCAGCATCGACTGTGGGGACACCTGGATGCTGCAAGCTAGATAAAACTGCCGCCTCTTGGGTAAATAATTCCAGTGCCTTTGGCGAATCTTCTACCAACACTTTCAACACTTTCTCAGTTTGAGTTTTTTCATCCCAAACCGTGTAAATTTGAGCAAATCCTCCCGATCCCAATGGCTGAAGTGGAACATAGCGGTCTAACAACTCTAGCGGTGCGCCACAGCTGTTGCAAAATTTGTTTCCCCAAGGCTGAGGATAAGGACGTTGACAATCAGGATTTATGCAGTGAACCGCACTCTGAGTGATGTGGGACACAACCGCTACAATACAAAGGCTGACTTGATTTTAGCGTTTCTTTAGGTTTCCTGATTTTAAAATCGGCAAAAGGAAAACCCTCATAGATTTTATGAGGGCATTCTTTTATATCTATGTCAGTCCTTAATTACGGAAACTTCTCTTACTCTGTCTGTGCTTGGCAACTTCTTTGCGCTTGCGTTTTTCTAGAGGCGTTTCAAAATGACGATGTTTTCTCATGTCTGGAAAAATTCCAGCCTTGGAAACTTCTCGCTTAAATCGTCGTAAGGCTGACTCAATATGTTCATTGTCACCTACAATTACTTGGGTCATTATTTCTCCTACTAAGTTGACTTCATCAATGGCTATAGAGGCATTCAGAAGTGCCGAGTGCTGAGTAACCCCATAGATAAATCTAGGGGATTGAAATCAGGACAAGCACTCGTTCCTGGGCACTCAGCACTGTTTCGGTAACATTACAAAAAAAAGACAGACTCCTTGTCTGACCTTAAGACTCTAGGTAGATTTTTTTGTTTCCAAGGTTAGTAGCGATTGCGTCCACCGCCGCCGCCGCCGCCGTATCCTCCTCGGTTACCACCAAACGAACCTCTGTCTTCCTTGGGTTTAGCCTTATTCACTTTCAGGTCACGACCCATCCACTCAGCACCGTCGAGAGCTTCAATGGCAGCTGTTTCTTCAGCTTCAGTTCCCATTTCCACAAAAGCAAAGCCTCGCGGACGACCTGTTTCCCGGTCAGTAGGTACTTGAACTCGCTTTACAGTACCATATTCTGCAAAAATACCACTTAAATCTTCTTGTGTAACGTCATAAGAGAGGTTACCTACATAAATTGACATCGATTCTCTCCAAAATCATCACTGTGTAGAGATTTTAATTTCTCTGATAAGTCTGTAAATACTAAAAGGAAAAAGCCCTTCAATACTAAAATCAAAGACTCACCGAATTAACTCTCCTAATCTAGGATGACATAGGAGCCAACTCTCTGCATCCAGTAGATAGTTAACAGATAGTTAACCAGTGATCTGATCGCACTTAAGCGATCGCCCGCCCCTACTACCCTAAGTACAGCCCATCGCAAAAAAGGTTGGAAATGGAAGAAGATAAATTTTGTAGGGTGATATAGAAAATCAGACATGCAGGGGCGCATCTTTGAATATCCGAATTGAACGTTTGACTGCATTAACCATGAAGCATTACTCCAAAATTTTAATATGAAAGGCAAAGTCAGGCAACATATAACAATTCAAAATTGTTCGCGCAGCGTCACCCGTTTCCACAGTCTTCTTTACAAAAGGGTGGTTTCCGCCAACGCCAAGGGCTGAACTTCTCTTCTGATCGGTGCTGCGCGGAGCTTGCTTTCTTGTAGGGGTGCAATGATTTTAAATTTTTTAATTAAATTTTGGCTCTGTCAAGTTGCCGAGCATCACCTTTCCAAGCTATTTCCAATTCGGCTTTGACAAGTTGAGCAGCCTGATCTTTACCCAGTGCCAGCAAACTTGCCTGCAAGCCAAACAGAGAACGCCCATTATGGGGATACTTTTTTAGATCAGCACGAAAGACATTCTCAGCCTCTCTGTAGTCGCCCTTAGCCAAAAACACAGCGCCCAAAGATTCCCGCGTCGGAAAGTACCAGTCTGGTGGTTCCACGTAATCGAGGGCATCTTCTACTGTCACCGCTTTTTCTAGCAATTGAATGGCAGATTCATAATCATGCTTTTCTCTAGCAATTTTGGCGTCTAGAACTTTTGAGGCAATGTCTAAAATGCGACTGGCGGGACTGAACCCAATGGTTGCTTCGATGGGAATTACCTGTTTGGCGGCCAGTAATGCCCGACTTTCACTTGCTGCATCTTCAAGTTTGCCTGTGGCTGCAATCGCCATACCGCGAGCAAAATGCCAAAGTGCTGTGGTAGTGGGCAATTTCGCATCAGGGGCAGGAGTTTTTAAGATGGCATCCCAATCACAAAAGCGTGTCTGAATCAGCATTTTGCTGCCCAGAAATCCCTCAAGCATTGGTGCATACGGGTCAATAGCAGTAGCATTTGCGACTAATTTATCTGCGGATTGGAGAGCATCTTCATATCTTCCTGCCATACTGCTGGCAACCATGAGAAAATGTACATTGTGGTTGTAGTAGATCATGGGGTAAGTGCCCTGAACTTGATATTTTTTGATATAAATATCATCTTGAGCGATCGCCTGTTTGTTTGCCTGCATTGCCCCTTCATAATCTCCGACACGAAAATAAATATGACTTGGCATGTGTACCAAGTGTCCCGCTGCTGGCGCTAGAGTCCCGAGTCTTTTGGCACTCACAAGGGCCCGTTCTGGAGAAGGTGAGGCTTCCACTGCATGAATATAGTAATGATTAGCTCCCGTGTGATTCGGGTTACGTTTGAGAACTGATTCTAAAATAGCGACGATTTCTTCTGTATCTGGCTGTGGCTTGCCATCTTTAGTCCAATGCTGCCAAGGGTGCAGATCCATCAAGCTTTCAGCGTAAAGCGTCGCCGCATCCAAATCATCAGGATAACGCTTGACTAGTGTTGCCATTGCTTTTGCGTAGTAAAGTGCTAGTTGATACAAGTCGGCATCAGCATCTTGAGAGTAACGTTTTGCCAAGGCGGTAATGTAGTCTCGTTCTTGGGTAGATGCTTGGGTAGAAAGTGCCAAAGCTTGCTGTACTGCTTGGTAAGCGGCTAATTCCCGGTTGGGGTCTATTGCTGAGTTAATATTGGGGCCTAGAGCCAGAGCAATACCCCAATATGCGATCGCTAAATGCGGATCTAGTTTGGCAGCGTATTCAAAAGAACGCACCGCCTCATCATGATTAAAAGCGTAAATTAAATTTAATCCCTGATCGAAAAACTCTTGCGCTTGGGGATTAGAAGTGGAAACTGGATGGTGGATTGTGCCAAGTCCAGATATTAAGGTGTAGGGGTGTTTTACTTCAGCGTAGACGGAAAGCGGCTTGTTGTCAGACATCGCTGCATTAGGAGCGACTAAAGATAGTATAAGCACCCAAACTATAAATAAGTACTTCATTGTCCATATTCTTTTTTTCAAGTTCAGCACTTTTCTTATTCATATTCAAATACCACAGTTTCTCTAAGGAAGCAATTTGTTTCTATCCGGCTTCATATTTACTGTAATTCATATTTACTGTAATTATGAGTTATATTTTCGATATATCTCTTTTTAAAGTTCCAGCTTTTCTTCATCTATTCGGATTATCATGTCATCGTCTTCTCCGTCTTCATCTGGTAGAAGTTGATATAAACCAAACTCACAACACTCTGCAATTACAGATATCATACTGATGAGATTTTTATATGTTCTTACTGAATCATCAAGGCAACCAACATCCCAAAGATAAACCGGAGATGGATTGAGATCGCCGACTACATAAAGCATTCTTTTAGTTTCATACGCAGCAATAGGAAACCATTTTTTCTTCCAATATGCATCATCGTAGTTAGTTGCTTTTCCTATACTTTTGTAAATATAAACTGAATCTTGCAAGGAACAAAAAGAACAAATGACATCGGCTTTTAATTGCTCAGGAAACAAAAAATAGAGTGGTAGATAGCCATTGTTATAACCAAGATCGGCGGTTCCATTGCGCCATTGATAAAGTTCGTATAATTCTTCGGATAACCGGAATGGTAAATCCTTAGTAATCTCGTCAATCTGCTGGCGAGTTAAACCTGGATTGTAACAATCAAAGAAATCAAGATTGCTAGATTTTAACCAATTCAAAATATATTGAAGCTCGTCCGTAAGTTCAGACATCTAACTAACCTCATTCAGTGATTAAAGACGAAAGTATTTTGAACCGTCTCGTTTAATTTACCCAGAATTGAGTCCGCAGACTCGCTCTAAGCGATCGCGTCTCTCCTTGGGAAAAGAGAAGGCTTTATATTGCACTATCGATCACCAACTTGGAAGCCTCCGCACCCCGTTGACATATTTACCATATCCAGTGGTAATAAGCCAAGTTGCGGTTTATCATCATCGCTATCTATCTGAAGTTATAAATTATTTTGTCTCAAGATAGAAGAATAGAATGTTACCTTTCCTTCTTTTGGATATTACTTGAATTCCTCAAGATGAGTTTTAAGGTTAAATAATTATGTACAACGGACACAAATATTCTTCATAAAAACATCGTCAGATAGAAGAATTAAAAGTTGTCTAAAAGTAATCTATAGATATTGCAGTGCTTTTCGAGCGAGCAACAAAAAATCACCACTTAACATCTTTTAGGAACAAAAAAATGAGTATCGAAGATAAAGCAAAAGCTTTTGCTAAAAATATCGAAGGAAAAGTACAAGAGGCAATTGGCGAAGTAACTGGCGATCCTAAAGATAAAGCTGAAGGGAAAGCAAAACAAGCTGAAGCTCAAGTCCGCAACACTGCTGAAAATATCAAAGATGAAGTTAAAAAGACTTTAGATTAGTACAAGCGAAAATTTCCCTACCTTTAATAATTTGCTCAAATAGAGGCAATTCATGAATTGCCTCTATTTGTCTGACTAATTGAGATAGTAGCTGTCCCCATGTTGTTCCAGAAATTGATCAGTAATAATTTTCGTCTGTCTACTTTTAGTTTTCACCGGCGACAGGTAGACGTATAGTGAATGTACTACCCTGCCCTGGTTCAGATGTCACATCGATTGTGCCTTGATGCGCTTCGATAATACAGCGAGATAGATATAGTCCCAAACCACTACCAGAACGCTGGTGTTTACCTTGACGAAATCGCTCGAATAATATTGCCTGATCTTGTTTAGAAATTCCTGGCCCTGTATCTTGGATATCAATAGTCACAGCTACCGGAGTTAGATAGCAGTGAATATCTACAGAACCCTTGTCTGTAAATTTGATGGCATTGCCGATAATATTTGTCAAAACTCGCCGCAGTTCTATGCGATCGCCCATGATGGTGCTTGCAGTTTCACCTCGATCAATATTTACAGCTAATCCTTTTTCTTCAGCTAAGGGAGTTAATTCTTGGGAAACTTCACTAACTAATTCCTGAATATTGCAGGGAGAAATTTTTAAGGTTTTACAGCCCGCTTCATGACGATAAACTTCTAGCAAGGTATTTACCATTTCCAGCAGGTCTTGATTACTACCAATCATGGTATCAATTAATTCTTGCAATTGTGGTGAAACCTCGCAAAATCTCCCTTCTAGTAATAATTTTAATACGCGGTTGGAGGCTACTAGTGGTATGCGTAAATCGTGAGTAAAACGCGAGACAAAATCTGCCCGCAGGTTAGCCATCTGATCTCGTTCATCGATACTATGCTTGAGACGCAGGAGCGATCGCACTCGTGCATGTAGTTCATCAGGATCGAATGGTTTACGAATGAAGTCATCTGCACCAGCGTCGAGTCCTTCAACAACGCTAGACTGATAGTGAGCCGTGAGCAGCAGAATGGGGATAAATGGCAATGCCTGATTCTTTCGGATGCGTCGAGTAAATTCATAGCCATCTAGCTCTGGCATCATCACATCTAAGAGAATTATATCTGGCGGTGACTCCTCAACCATAGCCAGAGCAATCTTGCTATCTTCCACCAAGCTAATCTCATAGTCCTCATCTTCTAGGACTGCTTCTAAGACCAGTAGATTATCAAAAACATCATCGACAACGAGAATTTTATCTTTTTTGACAGTTTTAGTTAAAGACATGGCTAAATAAAAAAAGAAGTGCTTGGCTATCCCTAGCAAATCTAGTAATAGCTTACTTCACCAGCGCTAAGATTATTAAGGATTCACATTTTCTTTTAGAGTTTCCTGAGTTAAATATCTAGCTATTTAAGTAAATATACTGTCGCTTGCTAGTAAAATGTATAAAATAATAACTTATAGTTCTTTTTAGGTAAATAGACCATGCAATAGGGACACAGCATTGCCAATGCATGTCAACTTAACATAAAAGCTTAGTCTGACAAGAAGAGTGAAAATTGATGTACCGCTTAGATTTTCGATCCCCCCTTTCTAAGAGGGGAACTAGAATTTTTTGCCCCCTTTTTAAAGAGGTTGGGGGATCTAAAACTATAGAAAATTGCGTATTTGAGCTTAAGTTGACACCAATGAGCAATGCTGTGCCCCAAGGGTAGATGTGGTTCAAATAAACACTGAGATAGTAAACAAGAAATTGTTTACTATAAAACATCTATCCTCAGGTTAATGTATAAAAATATTTTTTGATTGAATTATATTATCATATCGGAACTCTTGCCTTAGAAAAGCTTACGAGATAAGGTTATTTATGTCTAATGGTAGATGAAGTTCAGGGAATAAAACCAAATGCATTGCTTTTTGTATAAGATCCCGAATAGAAGAACGAGATTATTTTAATCTGTACTTGAGATAAATAACAGTAAAGTTAAGCAACTATGAGTGAAATCAAGATCCTTGTGATTGAAGATCACAACCTGACAAGAATCGGCTTGCGGTCTGCCTTACAAACTCAGCCAGAGTTTAACATTGTTGGTGAAGCAGCCAATGCAGCCGACGGCATCAAACTTCTGAAAACTCTCAAGCCGGATGTTGCTACTATTGACATTGGTTTGCCTGACATGGATGGTATTGAGCTAACACGCACATTTAGGCAATATCAAGCAGAAAACGAAGATTATACAACAAAGCTGCTAATTTTAACGATGCAGAATAGCGAACAAGCAGTTTTAGCAGCATTTGCAGCAGGTGCAGATTCTTATTGCATGAAGGATATCGAAACTGAGAAACTAGTAGAGGCTGTGCAAACGACATACTCAGGCAGCTCATGGATTGATCCTGCGATCGCAGACCTTGTACTACAACAAATACGTCAAGATTTCCCCGATGGCAACAGAGGCGCATCTGGAAAAAGAGTTTTGATTGAAGGTATTGACCCAGATGTTGAGAAAAGTATAGTCAGCTATCCTTTAACTCACAGAGAGATGGATGTTTTAGAGTTAATTGTCGCTGGCTGTGACAATGCAGAAATTGCTAAAAGGCTCTATCTAACAGTCGGTACTGTCAAAACTCATGTTCGAGGTATTCTCAATAAACTCTGTGTTGCTGACCGGACACAAGCTGCTGTCCGTGCGTTGCGGGCTGGATTAGTACCGTGAGCAAATAAATAACCATTATGAACTGCGTACACAAGAATACTTAACAAATAAATAAAAATCTTTCTTACCCAGTCCCCAGTCCCCAGTCCCTAAAAGCGGTTAACTGGGACAAAGATTTATGAAGAAATTGTTACAAAGTTTAGTAGAATGACATAATTGACTAAATAAGTATTTTTCTATACATACATGATAGCGGATCAATTTCCCTGGCTTACCGCAATTGTCTTGCTGCCACTCGTCGCTTCCCTGCTGATCCCTGTGTTGCCTGATAAAGATGGTAAACTCGTGCGGTGGTATGCACTGGGTGTAGGTATTGCAGATTTTGCCTTGATGTGCTATGCCTTTTGGAAGCATTACGATGCCAGTAGTGCTAGTTTTCAAATGGTGGAAAATTATGCCTGGGTTCCTCAGTTAGGTTTTAACTGGGCGGTATCAGTAGATGGGCTTTCAGCGCCACTTGTGCTTTTAGCAGGATTTGTCACCACACTCTCAATATTTTCGGCTTGGCAAGTTGATCATCGACCTCGCCTCTTCTATTTTTTAATGCTGGTGCTGTATTCCGCACAGGTAGGGGTGTTCGTTGCCAAAGACTTGCTGCTATTTTTCATCATGTGGGAAGTAGAGCTGATTCCCGTCTACCTACTAGTCTGCATTTGGGGTGGGCAAAGGCGTCGTTATGCGGCTACGAAATTTTTATTGTATACCGCAGCTGCTTCTATATTTATTTTGGTGGCAGCCCTGGCAATGGGGCTATATGGCGGCGGTAATATGACATTTGACATCACCGCCCTCGCCAGCAAGGAATATCCCCTCGCTCTACAACTGCTACTTTATGCAGGGTTACTAATTGCATTTGGTGTCAAGCTTGCTGTTTTCCCGATGCATACCTGGTTACCTGATGCTCACGGCGAAGCATCCTCGCCTGTGTCGATGATTTTAGCTGGTGTGCTGCTGAAGATGGGCGGATATGGACTGATTCGCCTGAATCTGGAACTACTTCCTGATGCACACATTTACTTTGCGCCGGTTCTAGCCATTCTCGGTGTTGTCAACATTATCTATGGTGCATTGAACTCCTTTGCTCAGACGAATATGAAGCGGCGTTTGGCTTATTCGTCGATTTCTCACATGGGATTTGTATTGCTTGGCATTGCGTCCTTCACTGATTTGGGAATCAACGGCGCGATGTTGCAGATGATTTCGCATGGTTTGATTGCATCAGTGCTGTTCTTTTTAGCAGGCGTCACTTACGATCGCACCCACACAATGGTAATGAAAGATATGGGCGGTATTGGTCAAGCCATGCCCAAAGTCTTTGCCCTGTTTACAATCGGAGCGATGGCATCCCTAGCGCTTCCCGGTATGAGCGGCTTTGTTGGCGAACTCTCGGTATTCGTTGGGATGACAAGCAGTGACGTTTACAGTTCAACTTTCTGCACCGTAACGGTTTTTCTCGCCGCCGTTGGAGTTATTCTCACACCGATTTATCTACTTTCCATGCTGCGAGAAGTATTTTATGGTAAAGACGCAGCACTGCTATGTGACATTAATAACGCAGGCTTGGAAAATCAAGAAGATGACGGAACAGTTTGTTTTGGTACAGACTGCTTAGTGCCAGAAGATGCAGTCTACGAGGATGCTAGACCCCGTGAGGTATTTATCGCCGTCTGTTTTTTGCTGATGATTATTGGTATTGGTTTCTATCCCAAAATGGCGATGCAGATGTACGACGTGAAGACTGTCGCAGTCAATGCTAATCTTCGCCAGTCTTATGCCATAGTCTCGCAAACAAATCCCCAGATTTATGCTAATGGATTCTTGGTTCCGCAAATTTCCGAGGTTGAGGTAGCGCCCGTTTTGGGAACTTTGAAGTAAGCTTTTTGACCAATAGACTTGTCGAAAAAAGCTAAAGCTAGGTATCTTTCTGAGGAAAAACAGAGTATTGATAGCCGACTACTATGGATAGGCTATCAATACCAAATCATTCTCAGGATGCCCAATATGTTTTTCTGGAAAAGCTCCTTTTTTCCAATTTTGCCAAACCTTTACTGCTGCTCGTTGAAAAAATGCCTGCGAGTTCTGCTCTGGGGTTTCTTGAAGTTCCTTAATTTCTCCACTCAATTTATCTATCCATAAAGAGCCGAGACGATCTTCATGTGGGCCAAAGCGGTAAGTGACGCCGGTCTCGTCCTCCTTTTCTTTTAGAATCAATACGTAAAAAGCCATAACAGATTCATGTAGTCTGTAAAAGTTGGATACTTCAGTTTTAACTCATTTGAGTTATGCTCATGTGACTGGGGGACTCCACAAACGACCAGAGCGTTCAGTAGAGGTATGCAAACTACCACAACAGATTATTAGCATCACTAGCAAACAAATCAACCCTTTACATGGGATGCTGGTTGATGATTAGTGAGTTTTACCAATGTCTGTTGTTTCTGCCATCACTGTTACCGTTCCCGCCACAACTGCTAATTTGGGGCCTGGTTTTGATTGCATCGGTGCGGCTTTAAAGCTGTACAACGAGTTCAAGTTCACTCGCCTAGAAGAAGGTGGGCTAACTATTCATGTCACTGGTACAGAAGCCGAACGAGTCCAAACTGATGAGAGCAATCTCCTCTACCAAGCGTTTGTTAAGTTCTATCAACATATAGAGCAGACACCGCCGACTGTGAAAATAGAGATTAAGTTAGGTGTCCCGTTGGCGCGGGGTTTGGGTAGTTCGGCGACAGCAATTGTTGGTGGGTTAGTTGCTGCTAATCAACTTGAGGGTGCTACTCTTTCTCAGTCGCAGGTGATGGAGTTAGCGATCGCAATGGAAGGACATCCTGATAATGTAGTTCCAGCTTTGTTGGGAGGATGTCGTCTTGCTGCTACTAGTGGCGCAGGTTGGGAAATTTGTGATGTTCCCTGGCATAAAGATGTTGTACCAGTTGTGGCTATTCCTGATTTTGAACTTTCTACTTCAAAGGCGCGGGGCGTTCTCCCCACTGAAGTGAGTCGCGCCGATGCGATTTTTAATACGGCACATTTGGGGTTATTGTTGCGCGGCTTGGAAACTGGTAACGGACAATGGTTAAAGACAGCTTTGCAAGATAAATTGCATCAGCCCTATCGCAAAGCTTTGATTTCTGGTTATGATGCTCTCAACATCGCAGCTGTTAGTGCTGGTGCTTATGGTATGGTAATTAGTGGTGCAGGGCCGACACTGTTAGCTTTAGCGGATAAGTTAAACTCAGAGGCTGTGGAGGCGGCGATGTTAGCTGCTTGGCAAGAAGAAGGAATTACAGCCGAGGTGCGATCGCTTTCTCTTGATACCCAAGGCGCAAAAAGCTTTTAAAAAATCAGATAACTATTTTAGCACTTAAAACTTGATTTATGGAGCAAATTCAGGCTGAAATGGCGGCGCTTAACTCTCAAATTCAGATTCTCCTAGAAGAACGCGCCGCACTCACTATTAATAATGTCATCTCTAGTGAGAATGATTCACCCCAGGCAATGGTTGAAGCGTACCGTCGTCAAGCTAGAGAAAATGCCCAATTATCAGTTGAACTCCAGGGCATAGATGCAGCGATCGCCGCCTTGGAAGGTAAGATAAAACAAAAACAAGGTAAGTTAGTGCGATCGCAAGGTGAATCAAAACAACTTATCCAACAGCAGCAGCTAGAAGAAGCGAAAGAAGTTGCCCAGGTTCATGCTCAACGTATTAATCAGCTGGCGGGAGAACTGGCGGCAGAAGTCCGTTTTCTTAAGGCATGTGCCAATCAACTGAGTCCAATGTATTGGCAGATTTATTACAAGCCCTTTATCACTGGCTTCAAAACAATCTCCGTTCCCTATGTCCGCTCAGACGGGGAAGTGTGGACAATTGTCAACCGGATTGTTTAATGCTTTAGCCCCAAAGTATCATAGCGCTTTTCGTTCTATATGTAGAGATATTGCATACCAAGCCTTTGCTTGAGTTACTTGCCTAAATCCTTCTAGAATAAAAACTATTGTCGGGAAGTTTTATTAATAAACTTGCTTTTATTCTGGGAGGTATAATGAGCCGTCCAATAATTCTTGGTATTGTCGGCGATAGCGCAGCTGGGAAAACAACATTAACACGAGGAATCGCTCAGGTACTCGGCCCAGAAAATGTCACGCTCATTTGTACAGATGATTATCACCGTTACGATCGCCAACAACGTGCAGATATTGGGATCACCGCTCTCCACCCGGACTGCAATCACTTAGATATTATGCAGCAACACCTGTCGCTGCTACGCACGGGACAACCAATTCTCAAGCCAGTTTACAGCCATAAAACCGGCACATTTGAGCCACCCCAGTATATCAAGCCCAATAAATTCGTGATTATTGAGGGATTACTCGGTTATTCTACTCGTGCTGCCCGTGATTCTTACGACGTGAAAGTTTACCTGGCACCTCCTGAAGAACTACGCACTAAGTGGAAAGTAAAACGAGATACGCAAAAGCGCGGCTACACTGCTGAACAGGTAATAGCGGAACTAGAAAAGCGCGAACCAGATTCATCACAATTTATTCGTCCGCAACGGCAATGGTCTGATATAGTTATTAGTTTCTATCCACCCACTGAAGAAGATGATGAAACCAATGGACATCTGAATGTCCGTCTGGTATTACGCCCGACAATTCCCCATCCAGATTTTACCCAGATTGTGAACTCTGGCTATGGTAATTCTGACTCAGCGATCCGTCTAGGGTTAGACAGGGATATGAGTAAGCCTGTAGATGTCTTAGAAGTTGATGGTCATGCAACCTTAGACCAGGTGAATAAGCTAGAGCATATTATTTGTTCTGATATGCCCCATTTACGAAGTATTTGCGATCGCGAAAGTAATCCAGAACTGGGTAAAATTGCTGGTACAACTGGAGAAACACTCCAAAGTTATCCTCTGGCCCTAACTCAGTTGATTATTACCTACCACATGCTCAAAGCAACCCAAATTTATCAGTAGACATTTGATGAAATTAAATATGCGTTATTCAAAACTCTTGTATAGGCGTAGCAGTGCTACATCTTTATGATCATTTATGTCTAATCCATATCAGGATTGTAACTTGACAGGGGCTTGCAGTAATTCAATATCTTTAATCTGAAGAATGCCACTACTCTCAAATTGCACACTGATTTGAATTTTGGCAGCATCTGCTTCTTTTTTAAAATGGGCCCGTGCTTCATAAGGCTGAAAATCTTCTGTTAGTGAAACTCCTGTAGACCATAAAGTTGTCGTCATTGCGCCCCATTGTCCTGGTCTACGTAAACCTAAACTCACTTTAATTGGTTTTTCTGTGTCTAGCGCTTTCGCGTTAAATTGACAAGCAAAAACACACTCTTGGACATCGAGTTCTGCAATTTCAAACAAGATGACATTTCGCAAAGGATCTGTACTAGTCAACAACACCTGAGTATTGTCGTCATAGGCTTCAATTCGCCAACTTTCTCCGACAATTGCAATGCCTCCCCTTGTTACTGTGGAATCGGCAGGTGTGAATCGACGAATCAGCACAAATGGCTCTGCGGGTTCGGGAACGCCGAAGCGTTTTTGCAGATCGTTACTGACTTCTTGAAGTTTAGAGTCAATAAAACCTTTGAGATTGTTGAATAGATCATCGAACATAGTGTATACCGCCGTAGGCATCGCCCTAAATCATCTTATTTTTAATGTTCCCTTTGAAAGTTGCAAATAAGATTACCCATACAAACTTACCAAGGTTAAAGATTTTCTCAAATAAAGATAATTTTGAAAGCAAACAAGGGATAAATAAAGATAGTTACATCTTTAGTGACTATTTTCTTAGTTTAATATGACCTATTGCCTCAGAATTGCCGACCTACCTACAAATGAGCGTCCGCGTGAACGATTAATGACGCATGGTGCCAAAATTTTAGCCACAGCGGAGTTAATTGCAATTCTTCTAGGCACTGGTCAAGGGCCGGGAAAACTATCTGCTGTGGGTTTGGGACAATATATCTTGAGCGAATTAGGCAAACATCAACGCGATCCTTTGGTAGTTTTGCGAGAAGTTAGCCCTGCTGAGTTGATGCAAATTTCTGGTGTTGGCCCAGCGAAGGCGACAAGTATTTTAGCAGCAATTGAATTGGGTAAACGCGCTTTTCAATCTCGTCCCAACGATCGCACATTAATTGATAGCCCACTTGCTGCTGCTGCTACCCTCAGTCAAGATTTGATGTGGCAAATACAAGAACGTTTTGCAGTGGTGCTATTAGATGTCAAGAATCGCTTATTGGGTACGCAAATAATTACCATTGGCACAGCAACCGAAACCTTAGCTTCTCCCCGTGATATTTTTCGAGAAGTTATCCGTCAAGGCGCAACGCGGGTAATAGTTGCCCACAACCATCCTTCTGGGAACCTTGAACCCAGCCAGGAAGATATAGAATTGACGCGTCAGTTATTAGCAGGGGCGCAGCTTTTGGGTATTCCGGTACTAGATCATCTGATTTTGGGCAATGGTAATCATCAAAGTTTACGGGAACTGACAACCTTGTGGGATGAACATCCGCAAGGGGATTAAAATAATTCGTAATTCGTAATTCGTAATTCGTAATTCGTAATTAAAGACTTGTGAGAATCGCAACCCGCAGATCCCCGACTTCTTTAAGAAGTCGGGGATCTTGTTTCTGAGCGTTTGATTTAGGATTGCTATATTACAACTTATTTGCTTTCCTGCATATTTCTGACTAGTTTAGTCACTAGCTTTCTGGGAGTAAATCTTACAGATTCGGCAAGGAGCTTATTTTTAACTCCAGGAACGACAACAGTTTTGTTTTCTAATAGACCACGATAGCCGATTTGGGCTACTGTTTCCGCAGTCATAATTTTTTGACCGCTCACTAACTTTGAGTTTTCCATCGCAGCTCTTTGTTGAAAACCAGATTCTGTAGGCCCTGGACAAAGCGCTGTTACAGAGACACCTGTACCTTCTAACTCATTAGCGATCGCTTCTGTGAACGATAAGACATAAGCTTTACTAGCGTAGTATACTGCCATCAGCGGCCCTGGTTGGAAAGCAGCAGTCGAAGCCACGTTTAATATTTTTCCAGACCCCCGCTTAACCATACCCTTAAGGAATAACTTGGTTAAATGTGTGAGACATACAACATTAACCTGTAGCAATTGCAGTTCAGCGTTCAGGTCAATTTCGTGAAATAATCCGTAGGTAGCAAATCCAGCATTGTTCACCAGCACATCAACTTTGATAGATGCTTGTTCTAGCTCAGTAAAAATTTCTTCTGAGGCTGATGGGTTAGATAAATCCTTGGAAATAACTTTGACATTAATGCCAAATTTATTTTTCAATTCTTCAGCAATTTTATTCAGCTTGTCCACGCTTCTAGCTACCAACACAAGATTGTAACCATCCTGAGCAAATAACTTCGCAAATTCATAACCGATGCCGCCAGACGCACCAGTAATAAGAGCCGTTTGTTTGCGATTACTCTGCATAATTTTTCCTTTCTTAATAGACTGAAAACAAATGAATCATTAGTTATTAGTCATTAGTAACCTAACGCTCTTTAACTTGATTATTCTCTCGTCAGAATAATTAAAAAGTGCTAATTACCATAACTAATCACTGACTACACAACAACAAGCATTCCTTACTTCCAGACTACTTAACAATCACATTTATTGCCATCGTGAAATTTCCAAGCGAACTGCCGCATTTCTCCCTAAGACTTTTTGCCCACGTTCAGGTAGTGGAACATATGCAATATATGCATTTAAACTGGATTCTTGATTGGGATTTAACTTCGTTACTGGCTCTTTTTCATCGGAATTCCAACTGTAATTTGCTTCGTATGTGCTATTTAATTCAACAACATCAGTAATGAGATAGTCAGACCACAGGGGTACTTGGTCGAGATGACTGTCACGCAACCAATTAGTCTCTTTTTTTGTAAAGGAATGTAGTGCTAAACGCAGGGCATATCTACAGACATTATTATCACTGGCTGAGTTTCTTGGGATTAAAAAGGCTGTAAACAAGGGAATGGGTTTATCTATTCTGGTTAACTCTTGGGTGATTGGACAATAATGAGCGATCGCCTGTTCATATATGGGAATAGGAAGACCACGCAAAGCAACCCTAGTTTCCAGTTGATAAAAATTATTATCCCGATCTTGTAACTCAACATTGCTCAAAGAGAGTTTCACCTGGATATCACCAAACAAAAAGCGTTGCAGGTTTTGATAACCTTCTTCCGAGTTCAATATGCCATAACGTCCACCATGAGAGCGGTGAACATAGGCACGGTGAGAACCCGTGATGTAAGCTCTATCAATCTGAACTAAACCATCACTTTTCACCCCAACAGTCTTGCGTGCAAAACCGAAAGCCTCTTCATAATCATGTGCATTAGTGCCGATCAGAGAAAAAACGCGGTTTGGCGAAAATGCATTCTCTATGCTTTGTAGTTTTTCTAGCTCAAAGTTATCGGGTAACTCATTCTCTACCTCGGCACGAGGTGTTAAATACTGGTACATCCGCTGGGGGCCAAAGTCATCGGAATTATTCAATTGGAACTTGTCCCTCAGGTTTTCGATTAAGCCACTCCCGACCTCAAAATAAATGCCACCATGAGGTGTAGCGTAGGTAAAGAATTTGTCAATGTGATCGACAGCTTGCTCGCCTTCATCTGGATAAATCTTTTGAATCAAGCTGCGACAAACAAGACCCCCCATTGAGTGGGCGACAAGATAAACTTTTTCAGCACCTGTCGTTTCCTTGACATTCTTGATCAGGTCTCTTAAACCCTTAGCTATCTCCTCCATTTCTTGTCGAACTACACTTGAAGATCCAAAACTAGGTGTAGTCACATCATAAAATCGGTAGATCCAAATAGTTTTATGAAGTTGCCCAAACAATCTTTTAATCTGGTTGCTCACATTCTGATTATCAACAATCGGTTGATAACCATGATCGGTCATTAGCCGCAGCAATGGACTCTCGAAAAAAAACTTCTGAGGATTTTCGTTCTCATCCACTCGAATATGGGTTGAACCACTATTAAATCCATAGAATGGATCATTGACCGTTTGCTCAACGTCTTTTTCTGTACCTGCATATCCACGAACGAAGATGATTGGTAAATACTGCATATATATCCTCGCTATTTAAGAAATATTTTTCTCATTCTCAGATTTGATCCAATCCATTTGGGTTAATAAAAATTGTAGGTTTGGTTAAGCAAAGTGCAACCCAACAAAGCCCCACAAATGTTGGGATTCTTTCCTCAATCTAACCTACACAGTTTAATAATTTTGGCGCTAACTGAACAGATTAAAATTTAATCTGGGAACGAGTGCAGAGCATCCAGACAAGTTGTCTGAGAAGCAAATAAATACGCTTGGGTTAAGGCTTAATCCTCCCTAACTCCCTTAAAAAGGAGGGAATAAAGCCTCTTTTTAAGGGAGGTTGGGAGGATCTTGCGGGGTAAAATTATCATGGAACCCAAGCATATTGATTTTAGAACGTTTTCACAAACTCAATTAGGGCTTTCTTATCTTCATCTGGCAGATTTGAGCCAAAATAATGACCTTCATCTTCAACAAAGTCAGGAGATTTGTTGGCTCTTAAAAGCACGCGTGCCAACTTACTCTTAATTCCACCTCCTGGTTTCAAGTCTTGGAAAAGGTTGCTGAGATTGAGAGATGTAATCGCCTCTCTAATATTAATGCTTGCCAGCAAATTCACAGGCATACCTTTAGGAATAGGAATCCTAAATCTCGGATTCGGATCTCCTGGGGGAAGCTCTAATTTAGTATCTCGAGATGTCCTGCTGATAATTCCCTCACGCTTTTCAGGCCACAGTAACTTTTCCATAGCATCCGTATAGGCTTCTATACGTCCTTTCACTGAAGGATCTTCGTTGTAAAGTCCTAGTGTGTTGTTGTGAAGCAGTGGTGCTGTTGCCCAAATACTCACTAGCGAAGGTGTGCGGTAATATCCCAAACCGCCATCCGGTATCTTAAATTCGATCGGTTTTTTCTCATCAAAGGGGTTGTACAGCGTCAAAATACCTGGTGACGGCAATTCTTTGTAAGTCTTCGACGAGAACTGATCCCAAATATGCCCCTTAGTAGCATTTGTCCCCAGCGATCGCGCCGCATTAGTACCAATTAGTGTAACTGGATAACGCTGGTCATCAGACAAGAAGTTATGGTCAAGAAAATTACTACTGAGTACAGACTCTTCATACCATTTCTGAGCCTGTTCGGGGTCAGCAGCAATCTCAACAGATGGCTTTTTGCTGGAATGGCAACTAGCACAAGTGTTGGCAAAAACCAGCTTGCCACGTTTGAGAACTTCTTCATCTTTAGTCAAGAACTCTTCACCACCTGGTGCATCTTTTAGGTGCATCGGCTGGATGGTTTTCAGAAATGCTTCTGCATCAGCCATGCGTGCTTCTGTCTGTCTCCAGCCTTCGCACTCCTTCCGCGCCTTTTCGATCACAAAAGGTTTTTGGGGAGTTCTGCCTAATAAAGGCTCATGGAGAGTTGTCCAGTAATCGCCGCACATCCCAATGTTGACGTAGACGCGTAGTGAGGCAATTGCTACTCCTGTAGAGTCCGCGCCATCCTTGAGAATATGATTAACATCCTTGGTTGAACCATCGTTCATCACCTCTGGATATTTGGGGCGATCGCTTAAATTAAAAATCGCATTAATCGCATTCGGATTGTTGATATCATCGGTGGCAATCCGAGAAGTATCAGAAGTCCCCGGTTTCTGAGAGTCTAGTACTTGCTTAATAAAACTATTGTCCGCAACGCTAGCTGCAAAGAATTTGTTTTCCTTGATGTACTGATTACCCAATGCTGGTACGAGGTTTTCCCATCTTGGGTGTTCCTTGTCTTTGGGTGGGTTGAGGGGATCTAACGCTACGTGACAGATGGCACAGGATTGCCCGATCAAGTAGGGAGGCTCGACTTGTGAGGTTTTGAAATACTCGTCAGGGTTCCATTTTGCCGAGTCAAAATTGGGGTTTGGGAACTTACGCAACCCAATAACACCAGTTGAGAGCGGGTCTTTACATTTATCTAGCTGTAATCCGTATTCATCTTTTACTGTCGATTTTTCACATCCAGGATCGTTAATTGCGCCATAGAGTTTGAATCGCTCGTCATGCTTATCCGAGTTAATCAGCTTTAGCAGATCAGCACCACCATGCGTTCGCTTCGCTAAATCACGATAGTACTTAGCATTACCGCCAGTCCATAAGTACCAGGTGCAACGACCCCGTTTCTCAGCATCTGTCAAATTCTCCTTTGTATACTCAGGGAGATAACCGATACCTTCACAGCTATCAGGGTATTGGCTTACACCCGTACCCGAATCCTCATTACTTATAGATGCAGGTGTTTCACTATACTCATCGGCTAGAGCTGTAGGCGTTCCATAAAAGCCGCAGACTATAAACATAGTCACGAACAGGAGGAGCAGACAGCCCTTCAAAATTAGACTTGTCTTTTTCATAAAACTCTCTGGTTGTAACACCTAAACCTTCTCCACTGCACCTCACGTTTGCAGGGGTACACTAATACTTCATCACTGATTTCCCATTTTCCAGATTTAATCTTGGGATGTTTTTGATGATTTAAAATGTACCTTACTGAGGTTCGTTATATATGAACTTACTACACAAGTTTGCAAATCGTCATTAATAAACTTTTATACATTTTTAAACCAGAAAATTAAAAAATTGTAAATTTACAATGGTGTTCAATAACCAATTTGCTATGGTTATATCCGTTACCTACGTACTTTGTTATGTTTGTAACAAATTGTTAGAAAATGCTTTTAAGGTTGCCTTAACCTTCTAAGAGAAATATAAAGACGAAAATTTTCGCTTTTTTTAAGAATTGGTCTGTGAATGATGTAAGTTTACAAGCTACAAATGTCTCTATTAAGGGTAAAAACAAATAGGGGTAAGCATCCATGCTGAAACTTGCTAAACAAATCTAAGTAACAAAAACTTAATACTTAGCGTTGGCGCAGCCCGCCACAGACATCGCATCCGAAAACCTCCACTGTGGATTTGTAGATATAAAACAATTGTCCTCCCAGAGACACTAAAAATAATAGTTCTCTGGCGAGGCTATTAATGCTGCGAATAAATTCTGAAGCCTAATCTTACATTGCCGAAACAATACCAAAGATAGAGGAACAAATGGAAAACGATATTATCTTTGAACCATTGAAATTCCGTAATCTCACAGTAAAAAATCGAATATTTCGCTCTAGTATTTCCGGCAGGTGGGATAACTATGATGGTTCAGGTACTCAAGCCCGGATTAACTGGGAAGAAAAGTTTGCTCGCGGTGGTGTAGGGGCTATTATTACTTCCTTTGTCCCAGTCGCCATTCGGGGACGAATTATGCCCAATTACGCCACCATTGACTGTGACGAGCGTATTCCTTTTTGGCGAAAAGTAGGAGAAAAAGTTCACGAATATGACTGTAAATTTATCTTGCAATTAAGCCATTCTGGACGACAGCAGGATATTGGTGGTGTAGAAAACTTAGGAAAAAAAGCGTTAAGTTCCACCAGTAAAACTGAACCATTCCACGGCTTTTTGTGTCAAGCAATGACACTAGGAGAAATTAAAGAAACAATCCAATACTTTGCCGATGGTGCTAGACGGGCTCGTGAAGCAGGTTTAGATGGAGTAGAATTGCACAGTGCCAATGGATATCTTTTTAACCAATTTCTCAGTTCTGGAATTAACGACCGTCAAGATGAATACGGTGGTTCATTAGAGAATAGAGCGCGGTTTTTGCTAGATGTAATTCGAGCAATCCGCAAAGAAGTAGGCAACGATTTTCACCTGCAATTCAAAATTAGTGCTGTTGATTATAATAACGCCGTCACCTTTTGGGAAAAACCAGGTAATACCATAGAAGATTCCATCCAAGTTTGTAAATGGGCAGAAGAAGCTGGGGCTGATGCCGTCCATGTATCAACTGGTAGCTTATTTCCTCACCCACTTAATCCCATTGGTGATTTTAATTTTGATGTCATTACTAAAACTTATGATGCTATGTTGTCGAGTGGCGTAGAAACTACACGCAACTACATTTTATTCCGCAAGTCATTTTTGCATCCCGTTTTCAATCTTTTATGGAACCGCGTGAAAAAGCAATTGCCTCCTCAGGCATTTAGTGGTGATGATGTAAAAGACCCCAAAATCAAGCAGTTACTAGTAGAGAACCAAGGCAGAAACTTGCTGGATGCTAGAGAAATTAAAAAACACCTTAATATTCCCGTATTATGTACAGGTGGTTTACAGCAGGCTTCTTATATTCGGCAGGCAATTAATGATAAGTATTGCGATGGCGTCACAATGGCTCGGACTCTAATTGCTAACAATGACCTAGCTAAATCTTTTCAAGCAGGTAAAGACCTGGCAGATAAACCCTGTACATATTGCAATAAATGTCTGCTGAATGTAATTGAAAATCCCTTGGGTTGTTACGAGCAGGATCGCTTCAATAGCTATGAAGAGATGATGGCAGAAGTAATGTCAGTCTTCCATCAAACTCAGTTTGCAAATTCATCTAAATAAAAAGCGATGGGTATCACATTGACAATTTTCCTGACAAATAATCTCGATAATATAGGGAGTGTTTCATGACTGAACAAACAAACCCTATCCTACTCCCGACCTCAATCAAAAGAGTCTTCCAACGGATTTTAGTTGTGATTGTGGGTGTTGTCGCAGTCGCAGTATTTTTCCTTTGGCCTGTTTTGTCTAACTCCCCAGTGGATTATGCTGACATTGAAAACCACTTTAAATATGGTTCAATTGGCAGCGAACCTATCAATGGCATTCCTTACTGGATTTGGAAAGTTTTACCAGAATTATTTCCAGATAAATTACCTGGAAAAGGTTATACTTCTCTGGGATTTATCAAAGAATCTGATAAAGGTTTGCCTATAGGTTTTTCACAACGGAGAGTTTTTATTAATCGAGTTGGGTTGAATTGTGCAGTATGTCATACAGGAACGCTGCGAGATAACCCTAATAGCGAACATCAAGTCATTACTACGATGCCTGCTAATGTGCTTAATTTGCAGGGATATATCAAATTTTTATCAGCAGTTGGTGTGGATGAGCGCTTTACTGCTAACCGGATGTTACCAGAAATTGAAAAAATCAGTGGTGGTCTTAATCCCATTGAAAAATTACTTTATCGCTTCATTGCAATTCCCCAAACTAGAGATGCACTAATTAATCAGGCATATCGACTTAAGTTCGTGGAAGAACAACCAGATTGGGGGCCAGGAAGAGTAGACACTTTTAATCCTTATAAAGCAATTCAGTTCCATTTCCCAATGGAAAAATTGCGCCAGGATGAACTGATTGGTACTTCTGATTTCCCCTCAGTTTGGAATCAAAAACCCCGCGAGGGATTGCAGTTACATTGGGATGGTAATAACACCTCTGTTGATGAACGCAATAAGAGTGCAGCTTTAGGGACTGGAGTCACACCCACCACGATTGATTTGCCTCGAATTGCTCGAATTGCTGATTGGCTTTGGGAACTACCACCACCAAAATATCCCTACGAAGTTAATGAAACTTTAGCGGACAAAGGAAAACCACTTTTTGCAAGTAATTGCGCTAGCTGTCACGCTTTTGGTGGCGCTTATACAGGCAAAGTTGTACCGATTCAAGAAATTGGTACAGACCCCCATCGCCTAGATTCATTTACTTACGAAACCATCTCTAACCAAAATACCCTGTATGCAGGTTATCCGTGGCGCTTTAAAAATTTCCGCAAGACTAATGGCTATGCAAATATGCCCCTTGATGGTGTTTGGTTACGCGGCCCTTATTTGCATAATGGCTCAGTCCCCACCCTACGGGATTTACTAGAAAAACCAGAGAACAGACCAAAAGAATTCTATCGGGGCTATGACGTTATCGATAGAGAAAGAGTTGGCTTTGTCTCTGATGTAGCTGAAGAAAATGGTAAACAGTACTTCAAGTTAGATACAAAACTTGATGGTAACAGCAACAGCGGTCACTTGTACGGTGTTGATCTTTCTCCAGAAGAGAAAGATGCAATTGTTGAGTACATGAAGAAACTTTGAAGGATACTTTAGCAAGGATAAACCTAAGTTTATGGCAATACTTAAGTCAAAATTAGGGAAAATAATCACCTCAATTGCTGTAGTTATTGTCCTGATTTTTGGGGTTGTAGGTTACGCGGCATGGTATAACCTTTTCCGCGAAGTTCCTAGCGAAGTTTATGAGTTACCGGAGGATCATTTTAAATATGGTTCTATTGGTACAGAACAGGCGCAAGGTGTACCGTATTGGATTTGGTTAGTATTGCCGCGCATATTTCCCGATCAGCTACCAGGCCCAGGCGGTTATACTTCTTTGGGAATTACATGGGAAGAAGGTAAAGAGCTACCAGTCGGTTTTTCTAAAAAAACAATTGGGTTTCCGAGAGTTGGGATAACTTGTGCTGTTTGTCATCATTCTACTTATCGAGAAAATCTCAAAGATAAGCCAACAATCATTGCAGCTGGGCCTGCCAATAAATTTGATTCTCAAGGCTATGTCCGCTTTCTCGGTAACGCTGCTAGCGACCCCAGATTTGAACCTGACTATATCCTTGACGAAATCAAATATAGCCATGAGTTTCCCTGGTGGGAAAACCTGCTTTATCGCTTTGTAATTATTCCGCAAACAAAGAAAGGACTGCTGCAACAAAAAGCAGACTTTGCTTGGACTGATTCTCGTCCCAATTGGGGTCCAGGTAGAATTGACCCGTTTAATCCTGTGAAGTTCACTACCTTAAAGTTGCCTAAAGATGACACCATTGGTAACTCAGATATGATGCCTCTGTGGAATGAAAAGCAACACCAAAACTTTGCCTTGCATTGGGATGGTTTAGAAACTTCGCTGCGAGAAACAGTACAGACTGGGGCTATTGGTGACGGTGCAACTAAAGAGTCTCTACCAGTAGAGGATCTGCAACGGGTAGAAGATTATATTTCGGAACTACCACCTCCCAAATATCCGTTTGCAGTTGATGAGCAACTAGCTACACAAGGAAAAGCAATTTTTAGCAGTACTTGTGCATCTTGTCATGCATTTGGCGGCGAAAGGACTGGTAAGGTGATTCCTGTTGAAGAGGTGGGAACTGACCGCCACCGTCTAGATATGTGGACGCAGCAAGCAGCAGATACTTACAACAAATTTGCTGATGGTTATTCTTGGGACTTTAACGAGTTGCGAAAGACTAATGGTTATGTATCTGTCTCCCTTGATGGTCTTTGGTTAAGAGCGCCTTATCTCCATAACGGTTCAGTGCCATCCTTACAAGATTTGTTAGAAAAACCAGAGAATCGTCCCCCATCTTTTTACCGAGGATTTGATGTCTACGACCAGACAAAAGTTGGCTTTATTTCCCAAGGAGAAGAAGCGCAACGTGTAGGTTTTAAATACGACATTAGTGTTCCCGGCAATAGTAACCAAGGACATATCTATGGCACTGATTTACCCATCAAAGATAAACAAGCATTAGTCGAATATCTCAAAACTTTATAACCAAGTTATGAACAAATATGCTGTTTGGTTTCGTGCGATCGTCTGGTTAGGCGTTATCCAAAACTGCGTGATGGGTATACCCGCTATCTTTGCACCCATCTGGTTGCTGGAATTACTCCACCAGCGCCCTACCCAAGACCCGGTATGGACTTCGTTTGCTGGCTTGCTAGTGGTTCTGCTGTCACTGTTCTACATTCCTGGAGCGAACGACCCGTACCGCTACACATCTAATGCTGTACTGGCAATCTTTGCCCGATCGCAGGGAGTCATCTTCTTTTTCTTTATTTACCCCAACGTGTATCCCGCCTTCGGGATTATCGACTTGGTGTTTTTCTTGTTCCAAGTACCACTGTTGATACTGACTATGCTCAACAAACCTCAAGCTTCTACGCCGGACAACGATTTTTCGAGTATGACGAGTTAACTACAAACAATTAAACCCTACGGTGAACCACTGCCTTACCAACAAGGTGTGGGACTGACAACCTTTGTACAGTTGTTTAATGACGCAGTGCGGAATTTGTTCGACAGGCGAGATATCCACCTCTGTTACGACAAGCTAATCCACGCTAGTGGTGTTTGCTACACAGATATTTGGAAAATCACTGAGGATTCACCTTATACGGGCTATTTTACCAAGGGTTCAGAAGGTTTAGTATTCGCTCGTCTTTCCGTTGCTGGCGCTGGAATGAAAAACTCCACGCCACTTGCGGGATGGAGTTTTTGGGCATGGGAAAGAAGTTACCAATGCCCAATGCCCCAAGCGACGGGGCGACTATCCCTCTACAGACACCTGGGGATGGATTTACCGTCGCTTTCAATAAATTGAGCTTAGAGACTGGTTTTCGGAGCGCTTTGACTACTCCTAAATCTTGATTTTCTTTGGCAGCAAAGTACTTACAGCACTTCCCGGTGTTACGAGGTACAATAACAGCAATTAGCAAACCAGTTTT
>NZ_JABXKQ010000073.1 GCF_017114945.1 Nostoc sp. JL34 | reverse complement strand
CCAAAAGATTTACCTGCACTACCTCCTGCCGTTTTCTAACCGTCGAACTCACGTTAAATTAACGACTCATTGCGATATTGATTTTTCTGTCAAGAATTCTGATGTTGCTTCACTTCCAACGACATTATCAGAATCACTAGATTTAGAAAAACCATCTGCCACATCTTTGATAAAACCAGCTACAGGTACTGCAACTAGTAAACCCAAGACTCCTCCGACATTGGTTCCGACAAGTAAAGCAACTAATACCCATATTGGTCTAAGTCCAGTAAATTTACCTAATAATCGTGGTGCGATCGCCTGATCGATTAACTGATCAATGACCACAGCTACTGCAAAAACCTTCGCGGCTAGCCAAAAGTCGTGTGTAGCTATTATGAAAGTAATTGTAATCAAACTGACGACATCACCAAAGGGAATTAAGCTCAAAACCCCAACTCCCAAACCAAAGAGTAAACCAAACTGAACTTGAAAACCTAAAAACAATAATGTTACTGAAACACCCATCATAAAAGCCAAAGTTATCTGACCAATCAAGTAATTCTGGAAGTTTTGCTGAATAGATTGGCTTACTTTCTGGGCAAAATTTCCCGGCAACTTCTTAAATATTCCTTGCCAAATTCTTGGGCCGTCTAACAACAGGTAAAAAGTCAACACCACTGTGATTAATGACTCAGAAACACTATCAATAGTATCTATAATAATACTTAAAAGTTTATCTGAAACAAACTCTAATTCACTAGGTAACTTGTTAGTTATTTGTGTTAATAACTGACTTAGATTCACATTTAAGTTGTGCCGAAAAAACCAATCATTTACGATTTGAAGTTTTTCTTCGCTAGAATCAATCCATTGGGGAAAAACTTTAACCATCTCATTAAATTGCTCTAAAACAATGGGCACTAAAGTAATACCCAGAGCAACAACAATTACCAATGCCAATATAAAAACTAACGCTACTGCATAGCTGCGTTTAACTCCCCCCTGTTGGAGAATCGAAACAGGATAGTTTAAAACGAATGCAAGCAAAGTAGCCAGGACAAGAATTGTTACGACAGGTTGAAAGTTTTTAACTAGTAAAAGTACTAGCCAAGCATTGAGAAATACTAGAGGGAATAGCAGCGTAAAAATTAACCATCTAAGTAGTTGATTCAGTGAAAAACTCATAATTATTTTAAAAATCCAAATTATTCTATTTACTAGATTGAACAGAGTAATTAAATATGGACAAGAGGAAATAGATAAAAAATCTTCCCCCATTCCCTACTCCCTATTATTCCAATTACTAACTTTCAGCAAAAGCTAAAAATTGCTCCTCATTTATTCGCCCTGCTTGATAAAGAGTATTAGTAATTTCCGAAATGGTTAAAACCGCATGACTGCGATAACCATTTTGCTGTAACCTATCTTTCACCCCCTGTTCATGATCGATAAATACCACAATATCATCAACTTTTAATCCTGCTGATTCCAACTTTCCTGCCCCTTCCATGACACTTTTGCCGCTGATGAGAATATCGTCAACCACCACAACTGTTTCACCAGGATGAAAGTTACCCTCAATTACTCTCCGAGTTCCGTGTGCTTTTACCTCTTTCCGCGGGAAAATCATTGGACAATGAAGGCGCAAAGCTAAACCAGTCGCAGTAGGTAAAGAACCGTAGGGAATACCTGCTAATCTATCAAAGTTGAGATTCTTCAAAATATCCTCATAAGCTGTGAGAACTTGATTAAAAACTTGGGGATTGGAAATAATTTTGCGTAAGTCGACGTAATAAGGAAATATAGCTCCTGATGCTTGGACAAAGCTGCCAAACATAATACAGTCAATGTCATAAAGTTGTAAAATCAAGTCCTGTTGAGGATGCTGATTTAGCAAACAAACATCAGGAAACCACACAGAACAAGTGGAATTTTCATAAATAATTTCAGTTTTGATTTGATTAATTTTTGTGCGTAGAGACTGGACTTCCTCAGATAATTGTGTGTTTCCCAACATATCTTGAGGGACAGGAATCAGCAAACCATCACCATTACTATTCAACCCTGCTTCTAGAATTTGCTTCAGATTTTGACCCTCCGCCCAGATGCTACGCGCTAGAATAATTCGTTCAGGCGCAACTGCTCGAATAAGTGCTAAAACTTCAGGGTTTGTAGTCCCTACCTCCAAACCCAATTGTTCTGGAGTTCCCCAGGTTTTTGATTCTTTTACCACCTGTAAATAAAGGGGTGATTCGTTTGTAGGATATTGCTGTAAAGCTTCTGCACCTGGATTAGAAGTACAGCATAAAATAAACACCGCTTTATCAGGATAGACCAAAAAAGGTGCTACATGATCTTGTCCTGTATAAGGGCTGAGAGTGATTGCATCTACCTGCCATTCTGTAAACACAGTCTGGGCAAAGATGGTACTAGTATTTAAGTCGCTGTGCTTGGCATCTAAAATAACTGGGATGTGGGCTGGAATAGCTGCTAAAGTTTTGTACAGCAGTTCTAAACCAGGAATACCTAACGCTTCGTAGAAGCCAAGTGTCGGTTTATAGGCACAAACGAAATCAGACGTTTCCGCAATAATGAATTGTAACCACTTCTCCAAACCAACGATGAGTTCTTCAGATTCATAACGCACAGGCATCATTTCTGGATTTGGATCGAGTCCTACAAATAGTAAGCTTTGATTTTGCAAGATATTCCGATTCAATTTATCAAAAAAGTTCATTTTTTTAGTTTATAAAAGTGTCATTTGTCATTTGTCATTAGTACCCATGTTTCCCTATCTCTATGACCAGAGTTTGTTTATTCAAACATTGATTCTGTTAGTTGAGTACCACCAGCCTTACGCCCTAATTGATAGTGAATTACTACAAATAAGAGAACTATCGGGACTGAGGCAAAGTGAACGATTCGCAATGCTTGCCAATTGCCAAATAAATCCACAATCCAGGGAAATTGAGCAGGTTTATACATTCCTATTCCTGTAAATAATGCCAGCAGCAAAATAGGAATAATTGCTGTATAAGCAATCCGATGCCAAGCATAAATTAGGCGTTGGGAATTTTGAGTTTTTTGTAATGCTTTGAAGTCATTAGCACCGACAAAGCGATGTCGCCAGCGGCGGGTAATTAAAATGTAAATTCCATACCACAACAGATTCAGCGAGAATAGCCACATTGCTGCAAAATGCCAGTGTCTACCTCCTGCAAGCCAACCTCCTAAAGTAAAAATCGGAGGAATGTGCAAACCTGCACGTCCACCAAAGACAGGGTTGGCGTTGTAAATTTGTAGTCCACTGGTGAGCATGATAAATAGACTAATGATGTTACAGGAGTGGAAAATTTTGGCTCCTATTGCTTGAGTGGGTCGCTTTCGAGTTGGAGAGGGAACGGTGGAAGTCATAAATTTTGACTGATAAAATTTGCTGTTTATCTGTCTTGGGTAAATAGCCCAGCAAGTTTGGGGGTGGGCATTACTCACCTTTATTTTCCCATCATTAGATTCAGTATTCTGACATTGATGGTTTACCATCTGCTGTTTTAACTGTCAGTGGCTAGGGTTGTCCTAAGCTAAATTGTCAAAATTGGGTGATATATTACAGCAGTATGCTCGTAATAATACGATAAATTGCATTGCATCACTCCCTCGCTCAAACGACTGCTGAGGCTCGAATCCCAATTTTTGCCATACCCGTATCGCACGCTTGTTGAATGCTGCGATCGCCACCCGAAAAACTTTTGGCTTAAATAAACTGTCTGCAAAGTCCAATAGGGCATTGGCATACTCAATATCCTTTCTTCGGTTTTGTAAAGGCTTTTTTCACAATAGGATAACGAGTTGGTGGCTAGCGAGGTCTACCGGGAGTCCAACCAGGGGACTTTTCTTGCTTGTTTGGGGCCAGGTGCAGGTATTTTGTTTGTGTGATCTCCTGCTAATACCATTTGTCGTGTTGGCGACAACTGTGCCGTATAGAACCCATTTGATATCTTTTAGACGAGCAAGTAGAATCAACAGAAATTAGGTGCATTGAAACAGTTTAGGGTTGAAAATGGGGTATTCAA
>NZ_JABXKQ010000063.1 GCF_017114945.1 Nostoc sp. JL34 | reverse complement strand
CCTGCCCCCTGCTCCCCTGCTGTCTTAATGATAAGTCTTGAACCGGACACGATATGAGCGCCCTTTCAGCAAGCGCTTCAAAAATAGCTAGTCCCTAGTCTCCAATCTCCAGTTCAATTCTTGTAAAAGTTCAGTGCTAATGGGTGATGTTGCCAGAATTGGATGCTTAATACCTCCCCAAACACTTCCAGTGCGGATACGATGGGAAACTAATATTTCAGGAATTTGACTAGAGATTAAAACCTGCGGTGGTGCAAGTTGATCGATGGCTCTCGCTCTCTTGTAATGATACGATTCTGATAGAGCCAGATCGAGTTGTTGAGCGATAATTTCTGGAGTTTCTTTTGCCGAATCTAATAATAAAATATAGTGTGGAGGATCGGCAATGGGCATCAAACTTTTAAAATTAGTTTCTTGCAAGTTCAACTTAATAAGAGCATTGTTTACAAAGGTTTCTTGCAACTTTTCGCCCACTAAATCGCTAACGGCTTGATGTCGTCCGAGAAACTCTAAACAGGGAGTATGGCGATAGTAATGAGTTACCCGGATGCGATCGCCAATTCGATAACGATACAATCCGCCTTTCTGCGATAAAATTATCGTGTATTCCTTGCCAGTGTTGAGTTCATGTAAACCAGACAGGCAACCAGTCTCATCCTCGAACTCAAAAAATACTTCATTAAGAACTGGCACACATCCCCCAGCAACAATCAACGGAATCGTCATTGGGGCTTCGGTTGCTAACAATCCTTTACCTTGAATTAATACACCTGGAAACTGTAATCTTAATCCTTGCGCTTGATCTGCTGCATTGGCGCTATCCCAGCAGGAAATCAACTTCAAATGTGGCCAGAGTTGCATCCAGGGAATATTAATTTCGCACAGGAGTTGCAAGCGATGAGGTGAAATCCGGTTGTGTAATTCCGTTCGCAATAAATCCTGATTTTCTTGAATATATTTTAAATGTACTTGCAGAAAACTAGGACTCCAAATAGAAATTATTTCTAGTTTTTCCGCCTCTAATAATGCCAAAGCCAGTTGATGTTTAAACAAATTCGCATCATGTAGCCGATTAAGTTTATTTGGCATCACTAACCAAGGACGTAAAAACCAACGCAACCAGCCATCTAAGTAATCTAAATCGTTCTGTAAACTTTGACTATCAGCTACATCTAATTGCGGCGAGATACAAGCATAAATCTTGCCTGTGGAAAATTTCGGGCCATGTACAATCAAATCGTGCGCCCATACACAGAACATCTGATTAAACGATCGCCGCAAAGATTGAGTATAAGGAATCCATTTCACCGCCCCACTGCTACCAGAGGTTTTTTCATAGAACAAAATGGGTTCGGGAGTCAGGGAAATTTGCTGCTGTTTCTGATTTAACCAGGGTTCGAGTGCATCGTAATCTACGATTGGTACACGCTGCCAATCGTCTACAGAATGAATTCCTAAAGTTTTACCATACTCACTCTTGATTAGGCGATCGCAAATCTCCCTTTGTACAGATGTCTGCATTAACTCTGGGTTATCCAAAGCTTGATGAAATCGCCTCGCCGTTGGTGCGAGAATTTGCCCAAAAAGCTTAATAATCGGACGCATTATTGCACCTTTTGATTAGGATAAAGCTTGGTGGCTGCTGGTAAATAAGAGCCATCGCCAATGACTACACCGGGAGCAAGATTAGATCCAGCACCGACAAAGACATTGCTGCCAATCTTGACTTTTTTGACATACAACATTAAATTTTGCTTGCGGGGTTTAATGATGTGAGAATATATACCGACACCATGTCCGACAACGACGCGATCGCCAATTTCTAATAAACTGCGATCGGCAATCTCCAATCTTGTTGTCCAGTATACATCTCGCCCCACTTTAGCACCCCATAATCGCAACCAACAGGAAAATACCCCCGGAATCAGTCGCAGCACTGCTTCCAACACCGGGATTGCAATATAAATTACCTGGATTTGATGACTACCCCACCAGGGACTATACTCTTTACCTTGTAGATAACTAATCCCCTCCCGCACAGGATAAACCCATTCATGCAAGCGATAAACTAGCACTGGTAGCCCATAAATAGAAAGGAACACCGCCAGAATGCTGAAAATGTTGGGTGAATAGGCGAGGTAGACTATTGCTGCGCCAGTTAGCAATAATATAAAGGTGGGAAAAAACGAAAGAATTTTACTTAGAACTGTCATGAGAATGGAAAGAAAAGTTTTTGGAACAAGTTTAATGAGCTAGGAATTCCGATTATAGATGGCAAGTTTTTGCTGTCATAATATGTTCCATGTAACTTATCCCAAATTTTCAGATTAGCCCCATAGTTATAATTGTGGACTTCCCGGTAATGATGCCAAGCATGATCCTGTGGTAAGATTAGCCAAGAAGATAAAAATTGATAAAGCCAGCTACTTTCAGGAATTATCAAACTGCTATGTCGCCATAAATCTAAGGCAGAAGTTAGACTTACTCCAAGTAAATAACCTGTTGGATCGGCTAACAGATATAAAAATAAAGTATGTATCCATAAATAAATAATTAACAAACTTGTCCAAAGTGTGTTGCGAGAAGTTCCTAATACATCCATCTGAGTAACGGTATGATGGACTTGATGAACTTTCCACAATAATTTAGTATGTAATAAACGATGATTCCAATAATAAAAATAATCAACCACAACAAAACTAATAATAAAAGCTGGAACTAATGATACTTTTAAATATCCTTGTTGAGTTGGTAGTAAATATTGAGAAAGCCAATAAACTAAAGTAGCTTGTAGTAAAGGAATCAAAATTCCTTGAATCGTTAATCCAATACCATCTAGCAACCAATCTTCACGACTTTTAGCTTGAAGTTGAGTTCGTCCAACCTGATTGATAATAGTCCAACCAACTAATCCGATAAAAGAGCCAAAAATTAGTAGTTGTGAAAAGTTTTGTATTCCCACTTCTGATTGCTCACACCGATTTTAATTAATTACGAATTACGAATTATTTTCAAACCCAAAATGTGACTTTTACTGATTGATTTGGCAATAAACGCGGATCTTCTCCACGAGATATAGCTGCCATAATTGACTCTACAAATATATGAATTGTGTCCGCAGGGGTATTATAAAATTGTGTGCCATATTTAGCGATCACTTCCCCCTGAATCCCCAAAATTTCCACGTCTTGGCGGATAATGTGTTGAGCAGTCCACCGCACAAAAGGACGTGCTAACTTATTCCAAATACCATAGTTATAGGTGACATCGGTGTAAACCAGAGTTGAATTATCGGTTTCTGGAATAGATTGACTAGTAATGAACAAATGGCGATTATGTGCCATCTTATACTCTACAGAGGTAATGTTTGGCATATAAAAGCGATCGCTATGTTTAATCTCTGCACCCTGCAAATTCAGAAAACGGCTGTACCATCCCAAATTATTGTTTTCGTTGCGATACTCCACCAAAACCGAACCATTCCAGCGTTCTACAGTCATCTCTAACTTTTGTTGGCGGGAAGTACGGAAAACACCAGGATGAACAAAAGCCGTATGGGGAATATCAATAAAGTTCTCTGCACAATTAGTAACATTATTAGCAAAACGGTTAATTACCCGCACCGTCTCCCATCCTGTTTGTCCGTAGTGAGGCATAGAAAATGGTTCAAGATCAATACTTGGGGTATCAGCTAACCGTACATAAACATAGCCATCCTGTTCTTTGGTAGCGTAACACTTGGCTCGACGCTGTGGCGAAGGTTTGAAATCATCACCTTCGGCTGGAACAGCAATCACGTTTCCAACGCCGTTATATACCCAACCATGATAGGGACACTGTAAAGCACCGTTACAGATTTTACCTGATGATAGACGGCTATTGCGGTGTAAACAGCGATCGCGCAAAGCTACGGGTTGTCCATCTTCACCGCGAAATATCGCTAACCATTCTCCTAAAACGGTTCGTGGTAATACCTTGTTAGGTTGTAACTGTTCGCTGAGTGCGACAATATACCAGAAATCTGCAAATTGCATGGTGGGTGGGAGCGATCGTATTTAAATTATGGCAATGTCTGAAGTAAATATTGCTGTATCTCTTTTGGTGTATCTACAGGCAAATTTAGGAAGAATTGTTTTACATTCTAATTAGCTTATGGAGTAATAGTGCTTATACATTTTAGGTAGGTAGTTTAGTAATCATTGTTGCTTGTAAAGCTAAAGATTATCTAGAATTGTCTGGTCGCAACAATCAGGAGGACTAGATGGCTGAATTCCATGTATCTCAATTGCTCAAGAGTGTTGCAGAACAAATGCGTATAGTATTACAACAAAAATTGATTTCACATCCAGGAGAACTGGGAACAGGGCGTGAGGAAGTAATTCGAGATTTTCTTCGGAAGCATCTACCCAAACGTTTTGGTGTATCAACTGGTTTTGTTTTTGATGCTCATGGGAAGGTTAGTCGTCAGATAGATATCGTAATTTACGATGCATCCTTGTGTCCTTCATTTGAGGCTGTTGGCGGTAAGATGTTTTTCCCGTGCGAATCAGTTGTTGCTGTAGGTGAGGTTAAATCTCAGTTAACTTCTACAAAGATAGTAGCAGAGGCTTACGATAATATTCGATCTGTGAAAGAACTAGATCGAAGTGCAGGTGATAAAAATTTATCAATTATAGATGGTCATCCAATTGCTCAAAGGTACAATCATTTGGATCAAATATTTACATTCTTGATTGTCACTGATCAATGTGTAAGTTCAAAAAGTATGCGAGAGACACTCTTCTACTACAATCGTGATTATCCTCGCTATCAATGGGTTAACCTTTGTTATTACTTTGATCAGTACCTAATTACATACTGCTGTGAAAATGGAGTCTGTCCGAACCCAATGGATGCATACGCCATCGGTTCCCTTGAAAACCAGTCTCCTGAACTGCTACTTTTAAAATTCTATAAATTACTAGCTAGAGCTATTGAAGTTATTAACGTCAGCAAATTCGCTTATTGGGAATACTTAAATGGTTCAGAGTCATGGGAAGCTTTCTCTTACCCATTTGATAGCATGATGCCATACGATGTCTGGGTTCCACCTCATATGTCTTACAGACCTGGAGAACCTGAATATCAAGAGACAGATCCTTGTGCCCCAACCAGTGACTCAACAAACGCAACATGACAATACATTGGAGCTAGCTGTCGAAGGATATTGTTGCTGATGTAAAGGTGAGCTGCCTACGTTCGATTTAGCCTTTACACAGCTGAAGAGCTAAAACCTTCTAGTGAGTAGGTCGGTTTGACGTTATGAAACCCAACATTTCCCAAAACTGACAAGTCTGATCGCTAGTTTGATAATATAGATAGTGGCAAATTGTTGCACTATAAGCAAGAACCATTGAAGTAAAATCTCACGATTTAGCAGCCCCAATCAGGGAAATATCGTATTTATTGAACATTGAATCGGCACTGACAAGCGTCATTTCTTCTATCTGAGCCTGTGCAATCAACATTCTGTCAAAAGGATCTCGATGATGCAATGGTAAAGCAGCCGCTTGTAAAGCATGAGACACTCTAATTTCTAGCGATCGCATTCCCAACTGTGCCATCCGACTAGAAATATAACTGTCTAAAGGATCAGGGAGTGGCAACTTGCCGATAGCAACTTTTATACCTATTTCCCAAATACTGGCAACTGATAGCCATAATTCATTGTTTTCATCGACAATGTGTGCGATCGCTTCCTCATTCAAACGCTCTGGTTGGGCAAACCACCATAACCAACACTGCGTATCTAGCAAAAGTTTCACTCCTCACCGCCCTCAAAAGCTGCCAATATCTCATCTGGTAAAGGGGCGTTAAAGTCCTCTGGCACTATAAAACGCCCTTTATCCTGTCCTAAACTATCACGGCGATTTGATGAGGTGCGAAACGGAACCAACTTGGCAATGGGAATGCCTTGATCAGAAATAATGATTTCTTCTCCATGCTCTACCCGCAATAAAAGCTGTGAGAGATTCGTTTCAGCTTGATGGATATTTACAGTTTCCATGATTTTATTTAACTAAGTCTTTAAACTAAGTTTAACTAAATTCACCTTCCAGCCTACGAATTTCAACATTACCTGTAACATTAAGCTGACAAGCTAACCGCGCATGAGGATAATTAGCTGCTAATGTCTCCAACATTTCCTGTTCATCAGGTTGAGGAGGAGGAATATCACCGATAACCTTAACCAAACAAGTGCCGCAAATACCAGTCCGACAACCAAACAAAACAGGTGAATTCTGAATCGTGAGATGTTCAGACAAATTTTTATGACATTCCAGAGTGATAGTAATAAAATCACTTCCTGGAAAGGATATTGTACAAAAATCAGCCATAATACAAAACAATTTTATCTAAACAAAACTCTCTGATTCCTCTCTACCCTTCTGCGTATTTGCGTGAGAAATAAACAAATTATCTCGATGTTCAAAACCTTGAAAAGCCCTTTTTTGATTCGCCAAATATCGAGAAATTGAATTAGTAGCCATCAGTGACATATCCCGATTACGTTTCCAAAGATAATCGAGCTTTTCAACATACACCTGATAAGATTTCATCGCCTCCTGATGAGTTGAAAAACTGCGTTTTAATCCTTCCGACTCTTCCGTAAAACAACGCCGCATCATTTCTTTAGCATCTTTGTCACTCATCTCAAAAATTGGCGATCGCAACACCCAATAAATCTTGCTATACAGCGCCGGATCGTACCAAAATATCCCGTTAATCGCCGCAGAAAAATGAAAATGATCGCGCTGACATCCTAGCAATCCTAAATTAGCAACCAGTCGCTCAAAAGCAGTTGGTGGCTTAAGACAAGTGATAACATCGTGAGATATAATTGTCGAACTATTGAAGTGAAAACTTTCATCCATGAAGTGATAATAGGAGACTTTAGCAGGAATTGGAGCAGCTTCAGGATGAGGATGTTTTTGATAATAATTGCTGAGTTTGTGCTGTACTAACTTGCCATTTAGTGTCCGTACTCCCCTGACAGTGAAATACTGACAAGCCAAAAAAGTATTATTCGCAGAAATTAGCCCAAAGTATTGAAGTTGAATTTTTTTCCACCAAGTTTTTAGAGCATTGGTGTCAGCATAAACCATCGTTTCCGTAAAGGGGCCGCGCATGGGGTAGGTAAAGATAAGTTCCCCAAATAACGCTTGTTCAACCTGTTTGGCAATTGTGCGGAAAGCGTTAATGTGCGATCGCTCTTGGGCGGATTCCAAATCTAATGTATCGCAGATTAAGCGAAAATCTTCTTGGGCGTAAAGTCCGGCTGCACTGGTTTGATTGAAAAAGATAGTTGCAATTTCCGCAGAAACAATTTGTGAGTAGTAAGCTACCCAGTAAAGTTGGTTCAAAATTATCCGCTGATGTTGGCTGGACTGTTCCCATAACGGTGTACCATATAGCAGGGAAAACTCCTCTGGGTTCCAATACTCGTTTTGACAATCTTCATAGCGAAAATTGGTAACTGCTTCATCCATTAAAGCAGTATGATCTTGCTGTTTGTTGCGAGTGTGGTTAATTTGTAATTTGCGATGAATAGTTTTTTCCATATCCTTTTTTATTTCACGCAGAGATAAGATTGATATTTATTACACACATTGATGGGCGGGGAGTGGTTCAAAGGCTCCGCGTTCTTCTAAATTTTGCAGGATAGACTGGGCTGATTTTCCTCCCATGAGCGATCGCAATATTTGTAATCGCGTTCCACTGTGAGTCTCTGTATCTAGTTCTTCTAAAATTTGGATTTTTTGCGATCGCGTCAGATGTCCTTTCACTTGTTCGACTGCTGTTAGTAAACTTTGCGGCCCCACCTGTACCATAAACAAAAACTGTGCCAATACATCAAGAATTGTTGTTTGACTAAATGCTGAAACAGTAATTTGATTCAACAAGGTAGTTCCCGTGGCGTGATGACGGGATTCAGATTGTAAAAAACTGGAAAAAAGTTCTGCTAAAACTGGATAGCGGCATTCCTTTGCTAAACGCCGATAATGGCTTAAACCCCATCCTTCTAAAACGACTTGCAGCACAAACAACAAAACTGTTTTATCTGCACTTTCAACCACTTCTGATAGTAAGCGCAAAAACGGATCGTCCGTGCTAGTTACTTCCATTTCTGGTAAAAAATGGCTAATTTGGTAAAGGTGGGTAGCTTCATCAGCTGTAAACAATGCATAAAGCATTCGCTCTTCAACTGTTTCTGCTAACAGTACCATTTTTGCCATGTAGCCAACACCTGCTTTCTCTATGAAATATGATTCTTCTAACAGGCTGCGGTTGGCAAGTTCTAGAATAGCAGATTTTTCATTAATATTAGATTGCTGAAAAATTTTAACTTGATGTAAGTTAAAAAATTCAGCATCCCAATAATTTAATTGTGAGTAATTAGCATAATTATTTTGATTGGATAATGCTGCTGTTAATATCCGTCGTAAACGGTCATCAGAATCTGTGTGTGGTAGGTCAAAACCGACAATGTTATATTTTGAATCCATGTACAGAGCTAGGTGTTGATAGGGTTTGAATATTTGGATAATTAACAGTGTCCCAAGTTGCCCAGGTTAAAGCTTTCTGGTGATTAATGTGCTGAATAAATTCAATAATAGATTGATCTGCTTTAGTAGGAGTCTTTAAATCAAACTGAATTGTCTGAAATACCTGTGTATCTCCCTTGGCAAAGTAATTACCAACTTGCTGGGATAACCATAACAAACCACGATTTAAAACCCATCCCCAAAATCTCGGACGCTTGGGAGTCACAAGAATTGTTTGTCCTTCAGTTTTACCACCTTCGCTCATTCGCAGTGTAAATATAATGTAGAAGTGCAGAAAATCCGGCCCTAGCGTCACAGTGCCAGTACTGCCATACCAGTAACACATACTATAAGTAACTTCGTTGCGATATAAAGGACGAATCAGGCGAATTAACCACGAATCATCCCCTCCCCGTGTAGTGTTGCTGAAGGTAATAGCATTAGGGTTGAGGTCTTGGGAATTAAATACAATCTCTAAGGGCAAATTGTGTACTGTATTGAAATGGTGAGCATCAATTGCATTAATTAGTAAGACGTTGGGATGGCAGTTTTTGAGAAATTTAGTGCCCAATATATAATCACAATCTGCCTGTTCTAATTCTGGTACAAAAGGCAGTGAGCTTGGCTTTTCTTCTCCCACCCAAACCCAAATAATACCGTATTTTTCTGCCGTATGCCAAGTTTTAATACACACAGGTAGCGGTTTACCCAAAGAAGGAACATCTACACAAACTCCGTGACTATCATATTTCCAATTATGAAAAAAGCAACGAATTCCATCACCTTCTACCTTCCCTTCTGCTAAATGAGCGCCCATGTGTGGACAATAAGCATCTATAGCTACTACCTGACCACTAACTCCCCGATAAATTGCCAGATTTCTACCTAGTAAAGTTATAGATTTTACCTTCCTAACTTTTAATTCTTTCGATGGTAATGCCCAATACCATCCCTCCACAAATTGGGTTGGATTGTTAAAGTTTGAATGTGGGCTGGTAGAATGCATAAAATATTACCGATGCTCGTTAAAATTGATATATAGAGGTAGGTAAAGAAAGTGATTAATAGCTTTGATTGAATACCTTATCTAGCGCATTTTTTTTAATTTGTATGAGTAAAAATTAAATAAGAACATAATCTTGCACAGATTCTAACAATGAATTTGACCGCCACATCCGTTGTCCAGCAGGGGTGAGATTGTCATAATTAATTTCAGTTAAACAAACCAATTCATCACCTAAGCGATAGCCAGGGTTTTTTTGCTCAAAAAACTGAATATGGGGATTAGTTTGTCGTCCTGATGGAATTTCAATCAGCCCTTCCCGTAAAGTTTGGGGATGCGGAAACTGGACAATACCAGTTGCTTCTTGATATAAGTTACCATAGTATTCCCGTGCCAAATTCTCCATTAGATTCTTAACATCGTTAGGTGTTGTGACATCATAACGCGGGTAGAAATCTTGCCAAAAGGTAGGGAGAAAACGATAAGTGCGAAAACCAGAGCAAATTAGCAGCCAGTAAAGTTTATTTTCTGCATAGTGTTGACGCAGAAAATTGATGGCGGCAATCCAACTACGTGGTAGTGTTGTACTCGACCAAGCACTAGGATCAACGATAGTGTCGCCGGAATATACTACACTAATTTTTTCTCCCAAAAAAGTCTTTTGGCATAACATCAAAGTTGAAAATCCTTTGAGTGCATTGGATGTTTCATCTCTCAATAACAAAACCCAGTTTTTCCGCTCTAGATCAATTTGAAATCCATCCCAGGTTATACCTTGGAAGTGATTTTGCAGCAACGCATACATGGCGATGCGATCGCTTGGTTGCAAATTTTGAACAGGAATCAGCAAACTCTTCATTGTTCGGAAATTACTTAGATTTGATTTGTACGATGTTTTTAATTAACACTTTATCGACCATTATGGTAAATTTATGCGGTAATGTGACAGATTCCAAAATGGTTATTTACGCTACAATTTCGTATTCACATCTTGCACCTTCTCCAAATACACCGTTTTCACAGATCACCACAGAGAGAAAATCTTCTCTATCTTTTACTGAGGGACTGCTGCTGCTTTGATCTTCTTACAGATATCCACCCAAGCTTTATTTTCTTGTGCAGAGTTCAAGCTGTCTAAAGGTTGATTAGGAGGGTGTGCTGATTGATACTTTTCAATTTCTGTTTCTTCATAGCTGCTAAAACTCAAGGGTATCCAGATAATCGTGAGTCCTTGGGCTTCAGCCGCATCTAATAATGGGGGTAACTCATTATCAGCAATAAAGTCTGATGCTAAAAAGTCGGGGCTAACCAACAATACTGCTACTTTTGCTGCTGCTAAAGCATTTTCGATTTCTTGACGCCACTTAGCACCAGCTTGGATTTTGGTATCGTCCCACACAAGCAGATTTTGGTTGCGAATCATTGGTTTGAGGTGTTTCTGAAGTTTGGTGAGCCACTCCTGATCGTGATGACTATAGCTGATGAAAACTTGATTTCTAGTTACTGTTTCAGACATAGGTATTTGCGGATTAGGTGGTGTTGGTAAAACATTCTCTAAACAGTCTGCGATCGCTTTGGGTTTTTCCTGTTGATTGCTATCTCGAAACAGATGTGTCAATGATTCATCTCGCTTTTGCTCTAGTTCGCTTTGCAACTGTGCAACTTGAAGGTTGATTTCCCCATCGCCTCTAACGGTTTGAAACATGACATCATCAATTAACTTGCGGACATCTACCATTTCATAGCTGTTTTCACACTCAATTTGATAACGGCGATCGTTCAAGCGCTTATTGAGTTTTTCCAGAGAATAGGAATAAGGTATAGGCAGATTTTTGCAAGTCTCACAGTTACAAGGAACTAAAGTTTGATATTGCAAACGTTCGTAAGAGTTGTGGATTTTTTCGAGTTCATGGGTGATCACAGCCATCAATTCTTTTTTGCGGTTTCCGGCTACACGGATTTTAATTTCCCGTTGATTATAGTTTTCAATGACTTCTGCACGAGTTTGGTCTTTGTTGAGAACAATGCCACTTTTCCAAACGAGTTTTTGCTGTTCAATCCAAGGGTGCGTCTCGACAATAAAACGGGTGAGGATGCCTTTGGGCATGAATGTATAGGTGTAGCGAAGGATCAGGTTGTTGCGATTGTCCCAGGTATAATCAGCTTTTTCAATGGAAAGCAATTGCGGTGCAATATAAATGTCACGATGATCGCGGATTTCATAGCAAAGTTTGAACCGCATCATTAATTGCAGGAGTTCATCGCGCATTTCGGCATATTTGTCGTCTTGCCAAATATCTTTGAGGTTTTCCTTGGTAAAACAACCTAGCTTTTGCTTGACAGTTTGATTATCCAAAACTTTGTAAACGGCAGTTGTCCCCCATTCCGGTTTAAGGATGACGTAGTGTTTGAGTGTAGAATCGTCTTGAAAGTGGAGGCAAACGCCGAGATCATGTAGATAGTTGCTTAAGCGCAGCATATCTTTACGGTCTGTTAAATTATTGAGTCGGCAAAGGGTACAGTATTCTTCAAAACTGATGTAATTTCGGGAATAGTTCTCTAGGGCGGCTCTGACTCTTACCCAGAGTTTTGGTAGAGGTGTACCAACGTGGTTAAGATTGCTGATGTAAAGTTGAATAGCCTTTTTAATCTCTGCCAAACCGCGATTATCAGCTAAATTGGTCGCCAGAATTTCTTTCAAGTTGTCAAATTCTCCTCGTAACTGCCCCCCATCGACTTCGCACTGACGGTCTTGTTTTTCGTTTTTGATGATGATAACTGGACTCTTGTCGCTCAAGAGTTCGACAACCTTCAGCCACCAGTAAAAATCAGTGTTTTCTTTGCGAGTATCGGCAACTAAGGCATAGAGAGAACGCTTGCTGAGGAAAAACTGATGTGTTTGGTGGTAGATTTCCTGACCGCCAAAGTCCCAGATGTTGACGCGAAAATCTTTGCCATTGGGCTGTGTGAAGTGCCACTGGATCACGTCAATGCCTTCGGTTGATTTCTCTTTTGGCTGGAGTTCGTAGGTTTCATCGCTGATTTTCTTGGCTAAAGAGGTTTTACCGGCTTCCCCTTCGCCAACAATCAAGAATTTTGCTTCGTAGAAAGGTTCGGTTTCGGCTGGATCTTGCACCCGAAAATAGAAATGGAGAATTTCATTCACATTACCTGGAGCTAAAATCTCAGGTGGAATGGGGAGTGGATTTCTACGAAGTTGCAGCGATTCCAAGTTGGCGAGTTGGACAATTTCCAGTGGCAGACTGCTCAGTTGATTGTCGCTGAGGTAAAGCGTTTGCAGGTTGGTGAGTTGGAGAATTTCCAGTGGCAGACTGCTCAGTTGATTGTCGCTGAGGTTAAGCCATTGCAGGTTGGTTAGTTTTCCAAATTCCTTTGACAGACTGCTCAGTTGATTGCCGCTGAGATGGAGCCATTGGAGATTGGTGAGTTTTCCAAATTTTGCTGGCAGACTGCTCAATTGATTGTTGTCCAGATAGAGAATTTGCAGGTTGGTGAGTTTTCCAAATTCCGCTGGCAGGCTGCTCAATTGATTACTGCGGAGATTGAGCCATTGCAGGTTGGTTAGTTTTCCAAATTTTTTTGGCAGACTGCTCAGTTGATTGTTTTCGAGGTCGAGGATTTGCAGGTTAATGAGTTGGACAATTTCTGCTTGCAGACTGCTCAGTTTATTCTTTCCGAAGTAGAGGGTTTGTAGGTTAGTGAGTTGGACAATTTCCGGTGGCAGACTGCTCAGTTTATTGTAGGTGAGGTTAAGCGAGCACAGCTTAGTGAGTTTTCCAAATTCCGCTGGTAAACTGCTCAGTCTATTGTTGTATAGGTCGAGGGTTTGCAGGTTGGTGAGTTGGACAATTTCCGGTGGCAGCGTTGTTAAGCCTCTGCTAGAAAGGTCTAATTCTGTCACCTTGTCTCTGACAGCTTGTTCAATAATTTCCAGCAGTTCTTCGTTAGTCATTTCGGGTTTTACAGAGGCGATGCCTGACGACAAGTTGCTGCTTAGACGCGCAGCAGAGAAATTGAGCTAATTAATAATGTAGCCTGTATCAAGGATTGCATTGAGCCAATGTCTGATCACAAGCTGCTAAGCTGCTACGCTCCACTTCAAAGCCTTAGCATTCCACCTCTGAACTCGAAACTTGTACCTTTTTACACGAACTGTCGAGCAAAAAGAGCGATCGCTCCACCTCCAACCCTCGAAATTGCGGCTTTAACCCTCGAAGTTGCACTTTTGATCCTCGAAATTGCGGCTTTAACCCTCACCATTCCACTTCTGAACTCGAAGCTTCCACCTTAGAACACGAATTTCCCTTTCTTTGTATTTTAGTTACTCTCTACTCTAAATCGATTCAGGCAGATATTGGTTGAGTTTGAGCAAGAACAACAAGACAAATAAAGACATCCCTCGACCTCAAAGCCTCGCCATTAAGACTATTTCAGAAACTTGATCTTGCCATTCCCAAAAATCAAAGCTTATCTGGCGTTGCTGAATCAAGGGATGATTCTTGTAGGGTGGGCGACACGAGAGCCCTGAAATACAAGGGACGGGCAAGATGCCCATCCCACAAAACTAGCAAAATCATCCCGCAAATATGCAACGCCGCTTATCTACATACCGAGAGATATTGGATCGCCGTTCTTTGCCGCTTTTGCGAGTAAATGGCAGACTTCTTCATCCGTAGTTTGGGGAAAGTCTTCGTACCAAAGACCAACGCTGTGGAAAGGGCTTGGTGTCGAGACACAAACGATTTCGTCTACCTCAGTTTCCAACTCTTGGCAAGTTTCAGGTGCAGCCACAGGTACAGCAATCACAATCTGAGCCGGTTGCTGTTTTCGCACAGCCACAACAGCAGCCCACATAGTTGCACCTGTAGCTAAACCATCATCTACCAAGATAACTGTGCGTCCCTGTAAGTCTGGGAAGGGGCGATTTCCGCGATAAAGTCGTTCTCGTCGTTCTAACTCCCGTTCTTCTTGCACCGCAACCTTGGCAATTACTTCATCGGATATCTTCACCAGGCTGATAATATATTTATTGACTATCCGCACACCACCAGATGCGATCGCTCCCATAGCCAATTCTTCTTGATCGGGCACACCCAATTTACGTACTACCAAAACATCTAAGGGAGCATTTAACGCTTTGGCAACTTCAAAGCCAACGGGTATGCCACCCCTTGGTAGCCCTAATACCAGAACATCTGGGCGGTTGGCATAAGCAGTTAACTCCTTAGCCAAAAGTTGACCTGCAAACCTCCGATCTTTAAATAGCATGGTGTGATATTCCTGATTATTTTCAAAAAATTAAATATTTACACGCATTTTTGCATGGCTATCTACCTCAAAGAATGGAGCAAATTCTAAACTTGTTGTTATAGTCAGATGTTCTGAACTGATCATAGAAAGCTAAATATTCCGTGTCTTCTGACTAACGGAACGACATCTTCGAGCTACAGTTCTATCAAACGGATGAGTTAGCTTGAATGGACAAAGATTTTTGCATCTTGGGCTGATACCATTCCACTAAACAAGGCGAAATTTAAAAGGTAAAAGAAAAAATAGTTTGAGAGCAACTAAATGTAGTTAGAGAAAGAAATAAAAAGATTTGTTACTCTCCGATAAGCCACTTAGGCAGACTGCCGTCAAGAAACAAGGCGTCCTTGTTAAATCCCCTGAATTTCTTTATGTGTAGCACTCTTTTTACTTTTTAAACTCTATACCCATCCCAAAGTGACTTGTTGAGAAGACACGGTGATGCGGTTAGCTATTACTGTAGGAGGGTTTCTGGTGTTAGTGTGAAGTGAAGCTATAGCGACGTAAATAGCGTCACCCGTACCCCTACTCTGAAAGCTTGCTACGCGCAGCGGCGACACAGAAGAAAAATGACGCAGATAAACCCCATATCTAAGTAGGGGCGCAATTGAAAACTACTATAAATTAAGTTTTCTTCCACTTCCCAATCTTTACTGCTAGACTTTTACTGAGTATTTTTTTAACTCTATCTTAAGAAATAATTACTTAATCGCTGGTATATGCGAAAATCTATGAGAATACAGTAATAATTCAATTGCTAATTCTTCGCCTGCCCCCTTTTACTTACATTGTATTAATACTAGCTTTATATTACCCCTTAATTGTAAATATGAGATAATACACAATATGCTTGTTCGTCATCTAATGCTTAGTATTACAGAGAAAACGTCATCCAAGTTACCCGCATAACACTTTTGAGTAAAAATTAATAGGGTAGAATAACTGAATATTGCTCAACTCTTTTTAAAATCAAAAGCAGGATTTTTTAATGATTAGCTTAAGTAATTCGGAAAACAATACAGTTAGCAGCATAGCAGCCACTAAGAGGCTGGCAAGGGCGATGATGGTTTCTGGTGGAGAGTTTTCACTGTTATTAGCGTGTTGTAACTGTGTTCAAAGGCAGCAGCAAGTCCTGAATTTGTTAACAGAGTTTTCATCAGCAGATATTCACGAAATTTTGCTCTCACCTGCGGCTGATAAACTGTACACAGCTATTACAACTGAAATTGGTGCTACTCAACCTGAAGCTTTGATGGTACGGGGTTTAGAATCTGTAGTGGCAATTAACCAACTAATCATCAGTACCAATATCATGCGAGATGAGTTTCGGAAACAGTTTCGGTTTCCCTTGGTGTTGTGGGTAAATGATGAAATTTTGTGCAAGCTAGTCTGGCTAGCACCCGATTTTAAGGACTGGGCAGCTAGTACTATTAGATTTGATCTACCTACCAATCAGTTAGTTGAATCTGAACAACAAGCTATCAGCGCCTAATATTGCCTGAGATTATTTTCAAAATATTGTATACGTTAAATTGAGCCGAGCAAAACCTCAGCTAAAGTTCTGTCGCATTCTCTTCTAAAATTACTTTTATCTAACCCTCGATTACCAAGATAAAGCAAAAAATGTTGTGTTAGCCTACCTCTACGCGAAAACAAGCTACGCGCAGCATCTCGTACAGAAGTGGCATGTTTGATGCGGTTATCTTGGAAACTATTTTTCAGGACAGCAGTATAGATTCTTCTTTGCCACCGAATTTCTGTACTCGATTGGAGATGGCAGAACTATCTAGAGAAGTCTGAAATTCTGAGTTTTCACTTGATTGATGCAGGACAAAGGGCGTTTTGATTGAGTGTATCTTCATACAAAATTTGTATAAGGAACAAATAATCAGTACATCAGCGTCTATCTTTATATCTGTTTCAGAAGACAAATACTAAACTAATTCCAACTATTGAAGTTCTGGAATTATATATTTTACTGTCCTTAAATGGCTGGATACTATTTTTGAGTTCTATAACTCTTGACTAACATCCCTATATTACTATGAAAATCATGCTGAAAAACTACTTTAATACCAATCAAGGGCGAATTTTCACTGCTTTGATTCTGACGGGAATTTTGTCTGTTGCAAGCGGTTTAACACTTATCAAAGATGCTACAGGCGCTTCTACAAACTTATCGCTAGAAACAAGCAATGAAGTTATAAAAGACAATTTGAAATCAAACCGCTTGCCACGTCCAGTAGCCAACGCAGTACTGCAAGATTTAGCCCGTAGACAGGGAATTTTAACCAGACAACTGCAAATTATTGACTATCATCAACAGAATTGGCGCAATGGTTGCTTAGAACTGCCTCAACCTGATGAACTCTGCACCGAAGCGTTAGTTCCTGGTTGGCGGATTGTGGTATCCAATGGCAAAGAAAACTGGATTTATCACACCAATAATAATGGGCGATCGCTACGTTTAGCTTCCGCAAACACTCCCTCAGACAATCTACCAGATAAATTACCCGCATCTGTAAAAAATGCTGTTTTGCAAGCCGCATCTAGACGTTTGCAACAGCCAATCTCTCAGCTAACCATCATTGAGGCTCAACAGCAAACTTGGAGAGATAGCTGTTTAGAATTAGCTAATGCTGATGAATTCTGTACCCAAGCTTTGGTATCAGGCTGGCGAGTGGTTGTCGGTGCGGTTGACCAAACCTTGGTTTATCATACCAATCAAACAGGTTCCGCACTCAGACTGAATCAAAAGGCTAATGAAAATACACTAGCCCCTGTGCAAATTCCAGTCAGCGAGTTACCACCACCATTAGATCGAGATATAGTATTTCGACAAATCTCCAGTGGTGGTTTTGCTGGCAGAACCTACGAGACTGTTTTACTCAAAGATGGGCGATTGATTCGCGTGCGGATTGGTGATGCCAATGATTCTGAACGTAGTATTCGCCGTGTTTCTGTGCAACAAGTGCAACAATTTGTGCGATCGCTACAACGTTCTAAGTTTAGTAAATTCCAGAATCTGAGTTATCCAGCCCCCAGTGGTGCTGCTGACTATATTACCTACACTCTCACCAGCCAAGAGGGTACGGTTCAGTACAACGATATTTCTCAAAATAACCTACCAAAGAATTTACAGACAGCAGTCAAAGCCTGGAATCAAATCGTAGCTAGCGCACAATAAGAAACCTTAGTAAAGGGGACTGGAGATTGGGTACCGAATCGAAAAAATTATGGTGGTAGCTTTTACCGACACCAAATTTTAAAAAACTTTTTCCCAGTATCCAGTCCCAGAGTGCCCATTCCTTCCCAACAAGCTTGGCTGAAATTGGGGAATCATGGGTGCGACCCGTTGACAAAGACTCAACACCTCGTTTTCGCATTGACCGATTCAGCTAAAAGTCACGAGCGATCGCTTGAGAATAACTGATAAAGTTGAGCTACGCAAAGTTGAAAACAGTGTTATATGCCTGCGTTTCTATTAGAAGTTGGTACAGAAGAACTACCTGCAAGTTTTCTCAGTGATGCTTTAGTGCAATGGCAGGAACGCATTCCCCAAAGCCTGGAAGCAAACAGTCTCAAGGGCGCAAGTGTCCAGGTGTACGGTACTCCCCGGCGGTTGGCAGTATTGATTACAGGGCTACCATCGCAGCAACCAGATCGAGAAGAAGAAATTAAAGGGCCCCCCGCCCAAGCCGCCTTTAAAGATGGTCAGCCTACTGCTGCTGCTATCGGCTTCGCCAAAAAGCAAGGCGTGGAAGTGGATGCGCTGTTCCTTCGCCCCACTGACAAAGGAGAATTTGTCTTTGTTCTCAAAAAAATTCCCGGTCGTCCTGTCGCGGAAATTTTGACAGAACTTATTTCCCAGTGGATTTGGGGTTTAGAAGGTAAGCGGTTGATGCGTTGGGGGAATGGGGATGCGAGGTTTTCGCGACCAATTCGCTGGCTGGTAGCTTTGTTAGATGAGACAGTGCTGCCTTTAGAATTAGTAAATGGTTCTAAAACGATTCAGAGCGATCGCATTTCTCAAGGTCATCGGGTTTTGCATCCTGAACCTGTGACAATTGCCCAGGCTACTGATTATGTTACCGCCCTCAAGTCTGCTTATGTCACCGTTGACCCAGAAGAACGGGCAAATCTGATTAAAGAGCAAGTAAATGCAGTTGCAGAGAATTTAAGCGGGTATACAGTAATTTACTCCGATTTGTTAGCGGAAGTAACCAACCTTGTAGAATATCCCTCCGCAGTTGTTGGGAAATTTGAACCAGAATTTTTAGAATTACCAACTGAGGTAATTACTGAAGTGATGGTTACTCATCAACGTTATTTTCCTGTATTCAAACCAGGGAGTTTTGAGCAAGAATTATTGCCCAACTTCATCACCATTTCTAACGGCGATCCCAAGAAATCAGATATTGTTGCTATCGGGAACGAAAGGGTAATTCGTGCCAGATTAGCTGATGGTAGATTTTTCTACGAAGCTGATTTAACTAAGCCTTTAGAAAACTTTTTACCCCAGTTAGAAAAAGTCACTTTCCAAGAAGAATTGGGTTCGGTGCGTGCCAAGGTAGATAGAATAGTTAAAATCGCCGAGCAAATTAGCAGTCAATTAGAATTAGCGGAAGACCAAAGCCAAAGAATCCAACGTGCTGCTTTATTATGTAAAGCAGATTTAGTGACACAAATGGTGTATGAATTCCCGGAATTGCAAGGCATTATGGGAGAAAAATATGCCTTAGCTAGCGGTGAAGATGCGGAAGTAGCAAAGGCAATTTATCAACATTATTTGCCAACGGGAGCCGGTGATGTCTTACCTGGAACTCTCACGGGTAAAATTGTTGGTTTGGCAGATAGATTAGATACTTTAGTGAGTATCTTTGGATTAGGTTTAATTCCCTCTGGTTCCTCCGATCCCTTTGCCTTGCGCCGTGCTGCTAATGCTGTAGTTAAAATTGTTTGGTTTGATAATCTGCCAATAAATTTAGATGATTTATTGAAGCAAATATCGATAGACTTTGCAGCAAAATATCACAAAGAACAGACATCATTAACCACAGCATTACAAGAGTTTTTCTTGCAACGCATCCGCACTTTATTACAAGAAGAAAAGCAGATTGATTACGACTTAGTAAATGCAGTTTTGGGAGAAAACGACCCAGAATACACAGAACGGACGTTAAAAGATTTATTGGATGTCCGCGATCGCGCCTTATACTTACAACAAATCCGCAACGACAGTACCTTAGATAACATCTACGAAACCGTTAACCGTTCCACACGATTAGCCGCCCAAGGCGATTTGGATACAAAACAGCTAGAACCGACAACCGTAGTTCGTCAAGAATTATTCCAAAAGCCCTCTGAAGACGCTTTGTATAATGCGCTAATCGAATCAGTGCCGCAAACTGAAGCAGCACAGCAGACACGAAATTATCAACTGTTAGTAGCAGCATTAGCAAAAATTGCTCCGGCAGTTAGTAACTTCTTTGATGGCCCAGATAGCGTTTTAGTTATGGACTCCGATCCAGAAATCAAGCGTAATCGACTACATCTGCTGGGACTAGTTCGCAATCATGCCCGTGTTTTAGCTGACTTCGGTGCGATCGTCAAAAATCTGTAGCGTAGGTCAACAAAAACTTGTGTAATTTTTGCCAAGAAACGCTACTATAGGGAGTGCTTAACCAGGGACACTCTGCTGCAATCTATGTCCAAAGCTCATGTTGTTGGATTGGGAAAGTCCGGTGTTGCTGCGGCGAGATTGTTGAAACGGGAAGGTTGGGAGGTAGAGCTAAGTGATGGCAACACCTCCAAAACCCTCCTAGAACAACAACAAGAACTCGCTGCCGAGCAAATAACCGTGAAACTAGGACAATCCCTAGAATTGAATGGTGCTAATTTACCCCAATTAATAGTCGTTAGTCCTGGCGTGCCTTGGGATATTCCCGTATTAGTTGAGGCACGCCAGTTAGGTATTGAAACCATTGGCGAAATGGAACTCGCTTGGCGAAATTTACAATCGCTACCTTGGGTAGGAATTACCGGCACTAACGGCAAAACTACTACCACAGCTTTAATTGCTGCCATTTTCCAAGCAGCAGAATTAAATGCACCCGCCTGCGGTAATATTGGCTACGCCGCTTGTGAAGTTGCCCTATCCCAGAGGGGCAGGGGGGCAGAGGGGCAGGGGGGCAGAGGGGCAGGAACTGCGATCCAAAATCATGTTGATTGGGTGATTGCGGAAGTTAGTAGCTATCAAATAGAATCTTCGAGTTCTCTTGCTCCCCGGATCGGTGTTTGGACGACTTTCACACCGGATCATCTTAGTCGCCATCAGACTTTAGAGAACTATTACAACATCAAAGCCAAATTATTACGTCAGTCTGAGTTGCAAGTGTTCAATGGTGATGATGCCTACTTGAGCCAGCTAGGTTTAAGTGCTTGGCCTGATGCCTATTGGACAAGTGTGAGAGGAAAAGATTTTCTGATTAGCGAAAAAGGCTTTTACATTGAAGACGGCTGGGTTGTGGAAAAATTGACTGCAACCTCTGCACCAGAACCAATTGTGAAAGTATCTAGTTTGCGAATGGTGGGAGAACATAACCAGCAAAATCTGTTGATGGCAGTAGCAACAGCAAGATTAGCGGGAATTAATCGTGATGCGATCGCACTTGCAGTTCGGGAATTTCCTGGAGTTGCCCATCGTTTGGAGCATATCTGCACATGGGAAGGGATTGATTTCATTAACGACAGCAAAGCCACCAACTATGATGCGGCTGAAGTTGGTTTAGCATCTGTTAACAGTCCGGCGATTTTAATTGCTGGTGGAGAAGCTAAAGCGGGTGATGATACTGCCTGGCTAGCACAAATTCAAACCAAAGCTGCTGCTGTGCTATTGATTGGTTCTGCTGCACCTGCATTTGCCAAACGTCTGCGAGAGGTGGGGTATCATACGTACCATATTGTGGAAACTATGGAAAGAGCAATTCCCAAGTCGGCAGAATTAGCCAAGCAGTATCAAGCGCCTGTGGTGTTGCTATCTCCGGCTTGTGCGAGTTTTGACCAGTACCCAAATTTTGAGGTGCGGGGCGATCGCTTCCGTCATCTATGCCTTGCTTGGGCAGGTGGTTGGAAACCTGCCAAAGTAGAATTTCCAGAACTTGAAAACTCTAGTCAAGAGTCCATAGTTCAAAGTCGATAAGCATCGTTTCTTAACAAGTTCGTAGTAAGGACTTAGTCCTTGTTTTCTAAGCACTAAACTCCTTACTACAAATTCTCAAAACTAATTTGACAAAATACTAGAAGGATTATTTAGTACTAATTTAGTAGTTTTCTATAAGAGTACTCCAAGTAAAAAAATGCCCAATTGTCATTGCGTACGCCAAGGGCGTACGCAATGACGGGTTTTGGATCATTTATTTTTTGGAATACTATAATTATATTTTGCTGTAGTTTGCAACTTCAACCTCATGAGCGATGCTTGTAGGTTTAGGAATAGGTAAACCATCTTCTAACATTCCTTCTATATGAAATTCAATAGCTTCTGCAATCATCTGCTTGACTTCTTCTAAAGTTTCACCCACAGCGACACAACCTGGTAAATCAGGGACATAAGCGCCGTAGCTAGTTGCTCCCTTTTCAATCACAACTGTATAACGCATCAGTCTTCCTCCAATTGAGCTTGTCTCCAGATATTTTTCAGAGTACCAATTGGCACATCCACGTTTGGCTTACCAGCCACTGTTACAGTACCAGCTTTATCAGCATGTTTGAACTGTCGATGACTACCTTTAGTTCTAGCAAGATACCAACCATCAGCTTCCAGTCGCTTGATTACATCACGTACTTTCATGTTACTACTTATCTGTACAGGTAAAATTTCTGTTACAGATAGAGTGCTTTATTGAGAAAGCAAAGTAAACACAATTATGTCGCAATTCTGTCCGTCATTTTGTCATGGGTTTTAGTATTCATACCCTACATATCAATCAACCAATAGGGCGATTTCCGGGATTGACTGCATGAATATATTCACTACCCGATCGCGGTCTTCCTCGTTTATAATAAGCTTCTTCTGGTTTACCCCATCCTAGCTGCAAAATCATTTCCAAAAAGCTAGAATTTTCCCACTTGCACAAACTTGCCCACTCTGTTCTTTGAACAATTCTCCCTACATCAGATGTGACAATTTGTTGGTGTTGTTTACTATTATTAAAACTCAAGTATAAATCCATTCCTATAGTGACTTCATACCAAAATTCTACGATGGAATTTTTAGCGGCTTTTAATATCTCTAAGTCATTATTCAGGGCAATTAACTCAGTATCTATTTCGGGATAGTGCAAGTTTTTTCCTTTAACTGTCACTTCTCGCCAAATAATACCGGAAACTCGATTTTCTTTCTGATACTCGTGAATTGCAGTTTTGAAATCTTGATAGGCAGTGAACTGTTGCAACCCATCAGTTCTGATAAACTGGTCAATTACAGGATTGCCAGAGACTGTTATTTCTAATTTTAGACGTTTTCCTTTGAGGCAAGCTTGGCGTTCGGCTGCCAAAATTTGAATTAGTTCCTGGGTGGTGTAAACCTTTGACATCAGAATACACTCTAGTTAATTATTGGACGATGGGCATTAATTACGGACTATAGACTATGGATTAATTTTCTCAATTGTTAAGACAGATATTTCAATATTATGCTTTGACATCGGCGGCAATGTAGTAACAGATATAACTAAAAATTAGGGCAGACCAATTTGGTCTACCCCATAAGTTACTTAGCTAACTCACTACTAAACTCGTTAAAAGCTCGCCGCTTTAGCTGTGCTGTTTCAGTGCGTGGTAATAAATCAAAGATTTTACGAAATTGATCGTCTATCTCTTCAAAAGCTACTTGACCCTTTTTATTCAAAACTACTTCACCCGATTTATTAAACACCACTACTTGAGGAACACCCCCAGAATAGTAATATCCTACTTCTGTAGGGTCGTAGGTCTGTTTAGGCGGGATAGTATCTACATTAATCGGGATAATTTCTGCTACCCGACCATAGAATTCCTGTACCCGTGAAATAGAAATGGCATATCTTTTGGACTCGCTGCTGTCATCTACGTAAAAGGCCAAAAATACGGGTTTATGTTCCGCTAAAGACTGTGCGAGTGTCTGTCTGGGAGGAACCAATGAACCATTGCCAGCATAAACGACAAAGATGTTGCCATCATATAAATCATTATTAAGACCAGCAGATGCAGGTTGCATACTTATAATGAAAAGACTTACAAGCAACAACAGGCATTTGGACAACCACCTTCGCCAGCCAGTAATTTGTTTATGTAAAAAAAGAAACTTTGTGCTATTCATCAAAAGGAACCTTGCAAGCTACTACTTGTTGTGAGTTTGTGCTGAATTTGGCAAACTGGGCTGGATATGTAATTACGCCCACGCACTATTTTTTAAGATAACGCCTACTGAGATTATCTCTCGCAAGTGGCTGGTATCGCTACGCAGAAGTCAAAACAAAGGCGAAGTAGTACATAATCCAAAATTCAAAATGGCGATGACTGGCTTTTTCAGCCAGGATTCGCTAAACTCACAAGATTAAATTTGCACTTTTAATCAGCAACCGCCAGAAGACTAGGGTACAGATGTGGGAAACAAAATACAATTCATAGATAGGCTGCGATTGGGTTTCGCGGTGTCAGTGGCAAAAAGTGTGACGTTTATTGTGCGATCGCTCCGTCTGGGTGCTGCTAGTGTATTACCAGGCTCGATTGCTCGTCGCATTGAACCCAGACTCTTACAATTATTGAGTCAGCAAGTTAAAAACGGGGTGATTTTAATTGCTGGTACTAACGGCAAAACTACTACAGCGCTGCTTTTATGCACGATATTAGAACGCAAGGGTTTTCGTGTCACTCATAATTCTACAGGTGCAAATCTGGAAAATGGCTTGATGACGGCGCTGTTGGAAAGCACCAACTTACTAGGTACGCTAAATACTGATTACGCTATTTTAGAAGTTGATGAAAATATTGTACCAAGAGTATTAGCACCACTCCAGCCGCGAATTATTCTTTGTTTAAACTTGTTCCGCGACCAACTCGATCGCTACGGCGAAGTAGACACAATTAGTAAGCGTTGGACAAAAGTTATTTCTACCCTACCACCAGAAACGGTAGTAATTCCCAATGCTGATGACCCAACTTTATCTAACCTCGGTCAGCAGTTACCCCAACGGGTGTTATTCTTTGGGTTGAATGAACCAGAACATTATCTAGAAGCAATTCCTCACGCTGTTGATTCTATTTATTGTCCCAAATGTGGACATTCCCTAGATTACAAGGGTGTTTATTTGTCTCATTTGGGAGATTTTACTTGTCCTAAGTGTGGTTTTACAAAAAGTAAACCGACTCTCGAAAGTAGTGAATGGTCGCAAATTCTAGTTGGTTTGTACAACAAATATAATACTTTAGCGGCTGCAACTGCGGCTATTGAGTTAGGAGTTGATGAAGTAACAATCAGAGATACTATTAATACCTTTCAAGCTGCCTTTGGTCGTGCAGAAGATTTAGTAATTAACGGTAAACGAGTACGAATATTGTTATCAAAAAATCCTGTAGGAACGAATGAAACCATTCGCGTAGTTACTCAAAGCACAGATAAAACCACACTGCTGGTATTGAACGATCGCACGCCCGATGGCACTGATGTATCCTGGATTTGGGACGTGGATACCGAGAAATTAGTCGAACGCGGCGGGACTTTAGTAGTGAGTGGCGATCGCGTCTACGATATGGCACTACGTCTACGTTACAGCCAAAAGTCCCTTGAGAGCAACTTAAATTTAATAGTCGAAGAAGATTTACGACAAGCGATCGCTACTGCATTAGAGCATACACCAGAGAATGAAACTTTGCATATTCTGCCAACCTACTCAGCCATGCTAGAAGTACGAGAAGTTCTGACTGGTCGGAAAATTCTTTAAATTTGTCATTTGTCATTGGTCATTTGTAATCGTCCCATTCCCTAAATTTATGACTTCTCAAAATTTAGAATTAACAATTGGTTGGTTGTACCCGACGCTGATGAGTACTTATGGCGATCGCGGTAATGTAATTACTATAGAACGTCGCGCTCAATGGCGGGGATACGATGTGAAAGTGTTACCCCTAGATCAAAATTCCACAGCCGCAGATATTAAAACTGTAGATGTAATCGTTGGTGGTGGCGCACAAGATCGTCAGCAAGAAATTGTCATGCGTGATTTACAAGGTGCAAAAGCTGATGCAATGCGCGAGAAAATCGAAAATGGCACACCGGGAGTATTTACTTGTGGTTCACCCCAATTACTGGGACATTATTATGAACCAGGCTTGGGACAACGGATTGATGGTTTGGGAATACTCGATTTAGTTTCTGTGCATCCTGGTGAAAATACTAAGCGGTGTATTGGCAACTTGGTAATTGAAGTGACAGCCTCACGCCTAGCGCGAGATTTAAAAGAGATGACTGGTAGCACACCATATTTGGTAGGCTTTGAAAATCACGGCGGACGCACCAAGTTGGGAAAAGTGGAAGCTTTGGGGCGCGTGGTGTACGGTTTGGGAAATAATGGTGAAGATGGAACTGAGGGAGCATTTTATCAGAATGCGATCGCTACTTATTCTCACGGCCCATTGTTACCGAAAAATCCTTTTGTCGCCGATTGGTTAATTCAAACAGCACTGCGGCTAAAGTATCAACAGGAAATTACCTTAAAACCTTTTGACGATAGCCTCGCTACACAAGCACGAGAAGCGATGTTTAAGCGATTGAAAGTGAGTTTACCAAATACTGCTGCGGCGAAAGTTTAACCTAAGTTCGCTGATTAAGCCTCTCTCCGTGTCGGGGAGAGGTTTGGAGAGGGGTCAAATTTGACATCAAGCAAGAGGGCAAAGTATGACTCAAACCTTACGTAAACTAGTAACATTTGATGAATTTATCGCCTGGTATCCAGAAAACTCACAACGACGCTATGAACTGCATGACGGAGTAATTGTTGAAATGGCTCCTCCCACAGGCGATCATGAACAGATTGTTGGATTTTTAGTTGGGGAAATAGTTACAGAATACAAGCGTTTAAAACTACCTTATTTCATCCCCAAAACAGCTTTTATTAAACCGACTCAGAGCGAAGCAGCTTACTCACCAGATGTACTGTTGTTGAATAACTCTAACTTAGTAAATGAACCTCTGTGGAAAAAAGAATCTACTGTAAGTCAAGCGGAATCAATTCCTTTAGTAATTGAGGTGGTAAGTACCAACTGGCGAGACGACTATTTTACCAAAGCAGGTAAATATGAAGAGGTCGGAATACCTGAATATTGGATTGTAGACTATTTAGGTTTAGGTGCTAGGCGCTTTATTGGCAATCCTAAACAACCAACTATCTCGATTTACCAATTAATTGAAGGTGAGTATCAAGTTAGGCAATTTAGGGGAAATGACGGCATTCAGTCGCCAGCGTTCCCAGAGTTGAATTTAACTGCTGAACAGATTTTTCTAGCTGGAGAAGTCGCGTAAAAAACGGCTAAATAAGTAAAAGAACCATCAAAGACTCATCGGCGAGTATTAAAGACTAGTTTACAAGCAAATCTGAGCCATTGGTAATGATAAATTCTTTTTAGATTCCGTAAAAATCATTAGCGCTCATGTAGTGCTACACAGGATAGTAGGTTGCTTTGATATCTTGCAGCATTCTCAATTAGCACCCGCATCGCCTGAAACTCGAACTTCTAGGAACCAATAGCCAAAGCTACTCAAGTGCACTAAAACCTAAGTCTGGAAAAAATTTAGCCCTCTTAAGAGGACTTTCGCCATAAGCCATAAGTTTCTAACCTGTGGCGGTTGTTGGGATTAGTACAGAAGATTAATAGTTGCGAGATTCTCCAGCGAAGTAGGGGCATTACATATAACTTTCGTTGACAGGTGAACCTCAGTATGGCAAACACGCCTCAACGTTTCCTTGAAAAAATCCGTGAAGCGAAAGAGAAACAGCTTAAACGATTAGATTTAAGCAATGATTGGAATACTGATAACAAGAAAAAATTAACAGAGATTCCTGCTGAGGTGTTTGAACTGGAATGGTTGGAGGTATTGAGTTTAAGCGGCAACCAATTAACCACTCTGCCAGAAGTGATCGCCCGCCTACAACAGCTCACCTCCCTGGATTTAAGCGGCAACCAAATAATGACCCTGCCAGAAGCCATCACCTGTCTGCAACAATTTACCTCCCTAGATTTAAGGGGCAACCAAATAACGACTCTGCCAGAAGTCATCACCCGTCTGCAACAACTCACCTTTCTGTATTTAAGCCATAACCAATTAAAGACATTGCCAGAAGCGATCGCTGGTTTGCAACAACTCACCTTCTTGGATTTAAGCCGCAACCAATTAACGACACTGCCAAAAACTATCGCTGGTTTGCAACAACTCACCTTCTTGGATTTAAGCCGCAACCAATTAACGACACTGCCAAAAACTATCGCTGGTTTGCAACAACTCACCTTCTTGGATTTAAGCCGCAACCAATTAACGACACTGCCAGAAACGATCGCTGGTCTGCAACAACTCACCTTCCTGTATTTAAGCGTCAACCAAATAAAGACTCTGCCAGAAGTCATCACCCGGCTGCAACAACTCACCACTTTGGATTTAAGCTACAACCAAATAAAGACTCTGCCAGAAGCGATCGCCCACCTACAAGAACTTACCTCCTTATATTTAAGGGACAACCAATTAACGACGCTACCAGAAGTCATAACTCGCCTGCAACAGATCACCACTTTGGATTTAAGGGACAACCCCATCGTAAAGCCACCGCCAGAAGTTGTTGTAAAAGGTATTGCGGCGATTAAGGATTATTTACGACAACTAGAAGCAGAAGATACAGATTATCTATGTGAAGCAAAGTTACTAATTGTTGGCGAAGGAGGAGCAGGGAAGACAACACTGGCGAAGAAAATTGAAGACCAAAATTATCAACTTCGAGACGAAGACTCTACGAAGGGAATTGAGGTGATTCAGTGGGATTTCCCAATGCAAAATGGGCGAGAATTTCGAGTCAATATCTGGGACTTTGGAGGACAAGAGATTTACCATGCTACCCACCAGTTTTTCCTCACCAAGCGTTCTCTCTATATCTTAGTTGCAGACACCCGCAAGGAAGATACGGATTTTTATTACTGGCTGAATGTGGTGGAACTGTTGAGCGATAACAGTCCGTTAATAATTATTAAAAATGAGAAGCAAAACCGCCACAGGGAGATTAATGAACTCCAGTTAAGGGGGCAGTTTACTAATTTAAAAGAGACTTTACTAACAAACCTTGCTGAGAACAGAGGTTTAGAACAAGTTTTAGAAAAAATCAAGCATTACATTAAAAACCTAGCCCATATTGGTAGTCCGCTCCCAAAAACCTGGGTTAGAGTCCGAGAAGCTTTGGAGAGTGACGCACGCAATTACATCGGTTTGGATGAATATCTAAACATCTGCCAGCAAAATGGGTTTAACCAAATAAATGACAAGTTGCAATTGAGCAGCTATCTGCACGATTTAGGAGTATGCTTACACTTCCGAGAAGACCCACTTTTGAACAAGACTGTCATTCTTAAACCCAAGTGGGGAACTGATGCAGTCTACAAAGTACTTGATAATGAAAAGGTAATTTGCAACCTGGGCAGTTTCACACGGTCTGATTTGGCAAACATCTGGTGTGAAGACGAATACACTACGATGCATGATGAACTTTTACGCCTGATGATCAACTTCAAACTGTGCTACGAAATTCCTGGAAGCCAAGGAAAGTATATTGCCCCACAATTGTTATCTGCTAATCAACCTTCCTATGACTGGGATGAAACCAACAACCTGATACTCCGTTATACTTACGAGTTCATGCCCAAGGGTATCATCACCCAGTTCATAGTTGCCATGCATAAGTTTATTAATGAACAACAATGTGTCTGGAAAAGCGGCGTTGTTCTGAGTAAAGATCAGACGAAGGCAGAGGTAACTGAATATTACGGCAAGCGGGAGATTAAGATTCGATTTTCAGGTCGTCACAAAAGAGATTTGATGACGATAGTTACACATGAACTCGATAAAATTCATGACTTGTACCAGCGACTCAAATACAACAAGTTCATTCCCTGTAATTGCGACACATGTACAGATAGCCAAGAGCCAAATTTTTACTCCTTTGAAGTATTGCGGCAGTTTGTAGCTGATCAGCAAGAACGCATTCAATGTCAAAAAAGCTATCAAATGGTTGATGTCTTGGACTTAATTGATGATGTCATAGATAAGGATAAAGAGGGGTTGTTTGTACAGCAGTTAGGGGTTGAAGTGAATTCTCCTCAATCTCCGCAAATACCATCTAATATATATTTCAACCTAAATCAAGTTCAAGAACAACAAAATCAAATTCGTCAAAAGGAAAATAATTCAATGTCAACATTCAATCACTCCGGCTCTGGGGATAACGTTGGTGGCGATAAAGTCATGCGTGATAAAATCGGTACTCAAATCAACAACTCACAAAACTTGGCACAAGCTGCAAAAGATATTAAAGAACTTTTAGATCAACTGTCACAGGAATATTCTAATACTGCGATTGTTGGCGTAAAAGCAGTAGAAGAAATAGAACGAAAGCCAACACTGAAAGCTCGAATTCTCAATGCTCTCAAAGAAGCAGGATCGGAAGCTCTGGAAAAAGCAGTTGATCATCCTGCCGTTAGCATTGTCATAGCAGCCGCCAAGGGCTTCATAGATGGTTAAAATGTGGTGATTTAATCAACACCAGAACATCTTACTGTTCTTCCCCTTTCTCCTGAAGGAGCGATCGCCAATCTTCAATCGCTTTCTCCGTCCACAGCCAATTTTTAGCCAATTTATCAACCTGGAAATTTACTCCATCAGACTGGAGAACCGTTTGCCGCAACTTGATCGCTTCATTTAGATACTGTGTCTGCTTACCACTAGATTGACTCAGTGCAGATTTATACAGTCCCAAAGCTAAACCAGCATAGGAAGTTAAAGCATCTTGAGGGACTGCCGTATTTGTAGATGTTGAGTCCGAGTTCTGCTCTTTGAGAGCTAAATTCAAAGCCTTGAACCAAGAATCATTGGCTCGATTCAGATTGCCCTCTGCATAATAGGCAAATCCCAAAGCGTTATTATACAAAAGCGATTCGGGTTTAGCTTTGGCAGCAGTTTCCCAGTAACGGCGGGCATCATCGATGCTATAGTTATTATCTCCAGTTTGGATAGACTGCCAAGCTAATCGTCCCTTATAAAAATTGACAGATGGATCGTCAGCTTGTTTATTGGGAATTAGTTTTAGGGCAGTTTCAGCCGCAGCCAGTGCGCCCCGATTGAGTAGTTCTTCTACAGCCAATAACCCACCTTGCAAGTCACCCTGACTCAATTTTTCCGTAGCGGTGGCGGTGACAATTCCAGTCGCAGCTGTCTCTAAATCGATATTCGGCTGCTTTTGAATCGGTCGAGAATCAGGTAAAGACTGGCTGGGAATTGCTGGTATCTGAGGCATTGCTTGGGGTCGATTTTGCCACCACCAAGTTAAACCGATCGCAGCTGCTAATGCACTGATCCCCACAACACCCACAATCGGCCACAGCTGGCGGCGACGGGTACGAGGTCTTAGTGGGGCTGGTTGCGATGCCTGCGGGGGGCTATGCCTACGCAAAGAATTAGAATTTTGCCAATCTCCTTCAAAGTTCCCAACCGCTTGAGGTGGTGGCGGTGGAACTTCTCCCCACAAATCTGTTTCCTCTTCTGGGGAAGTCATTTCTTCTGAAATCTGGCTTTCCGGAAAACTATTTTCGCGAATTTGTTGATCCGGTTCCGTTGAAGCTTTTTGGTTATCTAGCTGCCGAAATAAATCCGAAACTATCGCAGAATCTTCCTCATAACTTGGGTCATCATACTCAATTTCATCAACCAGATCGCCCCAAGTATCTTCACCCAGCCAGTCCAACCCAGAAGAGTCACGCGCCAAACCAGAAGGAATCATTTCTTCCATTCCTAAAGGCATCTCAGAATCATCAGCGATCGCAGAGTACATCGTGGAAGTTATGCCTAAGGGCGAACCATACTGGTTTAACGACTCCGCACTTTCGGATAAATCACTTTCCTGACTCAGAAAACCGTCAAATTCTGGCTGGAGATATAAAATCGGTAATGCCCAGTACATCTGGTGAGAACCATAGGCAGAAATTAATCCTTGGCGTACCCGACTGACGCACAAATCTACTGGATATCCCTGACTCAAATTGCGGTAAAACAATTGTGTGAGCGTCAACGCCACTTCATCAGGAATCCGTTCTGACATAGCCAAAACGCTTCTAATTCCGCGCTTCACCAAACTTTCTGCGAGATTTCGTTCGCCAGTATCTCCAGAGGGATCGGATGCAGCTGTGTATGCCCCCAAGCAGGAGTTAAACACTGCCATTTGGATATTATTGTTGACGAGCAAACCAGCTAAATCGTCTCCACTCAAGATTTCCGTTAAGCCAGTTCTGCGACTAGCAAGATAAATTTCTCCGCCATTGCCGCCTAAGTTACTATGACCAGAGTAGTGGAGAACGTGATATCTGCCTTGTTCTAGGGCTTGGGTCAGTTCTTCCCGTCCTGGCTGGTCTAATACGGTCAGTTCAATTTCTGGAAAACGATTGCTACCTTCTGCAAGTCGTGGTATGCGGTGAAGTTCCGCTTGCAGTTTGATAGCTTCCTGTTTTTGTAAGTCTAGGCGGACTTGATCTGAAGGGGAAGCAATTACCATCAATACTTTGATACCACAGTGTTCTAGTGGTGTGGGCATATTTCGCGTAGGCGTAGCCCCCCGCAGGGATCGCAAAGGAGAAGCCCCTAAAATTCCACTTTGGAAGCGAGAAAAAGCCACATAAGGCCCAGTAGCCAGAGGGCGATCGCCTGCGTGCATCACTTCCCAAGGCAAACGAGCTAACCTAGTGTCTTTTAGCCCCAAGCGCAAGCGTAATACTTGTTGGTGGTTCTGGGCAATACCTTGGGCTGTAATCCAACTATCTCTGAGAGTGCCTTGAAATAGAGCGTTATAAAATTGTTGACCCAACGCCACCAAATTTACAGAGTTTCTGGCGATATCGCTTTCATGCCCGCCAGAAGTAAATGGATCTCCTTGCAACACCGACTTCAAGGGGTCATTCATCAAATGCCCAGCAGCCATCAACCAATCAGCTATAGGCCAAGTCACCAATTCTTCTGCCAATGGTACCCCAGGCGCGACTTGTTCCGTCCGCACCAAGTAGTCATTTTGCCCTACTGGGGTTACGGAAATATGGAATTCCTGGGTCACAACTTCTCCTGTCCGCCTCCTAAATCTGGTTTGAAACGCGAAAGTTTCAAGTCGATTTTTCGCTTCCTCTGATAATTTAGATGCATCCCGCCCCTGAATGTTTCTGATTCGGTGCTGTTTTGGTTTTTCCTGCCTTTACAACTTTATCCGGATCGGATTACTTGGGTCTAGAACACTTAATTGGTAGATGCACCTTGATCTTCAACTCCCCTAGTTGGCTAACACCGACTGGGGGTTTTTTTATTTTGGCAAACAACAGCAACTTCTGACGCAGATATTCTCTACCAGAAAATAGTGCTTAACCCTAGAATACTTGATTAATAGATGGATGTCCCTTGATTTTTAACTCCCCTAAGTCAGTTAATATCCACTCTTGTTTTTTTTGACACACGACAACAATCAATTTTCTCACAAATTTATCCGGAGCATGGTGGTTAAACCTAGAACATTTAATTGGTAGATGCACCCTGATAACTAGCTCCCCTGGTTGGCTAACGCCCACTGGGGGTTTTTTATGAAGGAAGTAAGCACAAAACTTATCCACTGACAACCTGAAACCTATATCTGAAGCAGCTTACGCCAGTTGCTTCTTCTGTTCAAAGACGCTCTTGCTAGCTTTAAGAGTCGGAACACTTTGAGTAGTTTCTACCGGGCGCTTTCTGCGAAGAAGTACAGTTGGGCGTTACCCACTCAACAGACGGTTTCATCAAGGCACTGGCTCCCCTGAAAAAGGGGTAACCCTAAAGAGCCAATTTTTTCAGGATATTTGGGGATCTCTTGTGCGTAAGTCCTAAATCAGTAATTATCCTTGACACACCCATTTTGTAAAGCAGCACACCGATCATCTAATTGGTAGGTCTATCCTGATAACTAACCCCTCTGAGGTTTTTCTCTGATAAACAAACAGTCACAACTTCAACCTCTGCTAATTTATCCGGTAGCTACCCATTTACTTTAGAAAAGATTGTTGGTAGATGCACCCTGATAACTTACTCCCCTGGTTGGTTAACACCCACTGGGGGTTTTTTCTAGTTAGCGTCACGAGCGTTACATCTCGTCGTAGATATTGCCATCAACCCTAATTGAGTGCATTTTTTCCGGAAGATACTGGCTGCCCCTAGAAAAGATTATTGGTAGATGCACCCTGATAACTCACTCCCCTAGTAGGTTAACACCAACTGGGGTTTTTTTATTTAAAAAAATAACTGACCTTGATAACTTACTCCCCTGGTTAGCTAATGCCCTACTAGGTTTTTTTCTAGTTGCGTCACCCATAGCGAAGTGTTCGCGAATCATCAAATGTCACGAGCGTTACAGTCCGTCGTAGACATTGCCATCAACCCTGATTGAGTTCATTTTCTCCGGAAGATACTGGCTGCCCCTAGAAAAGATTATTGGTAGATGCACCCTGATAACTCGCTCCCCTAGTAGGTTAACACCAACTGGGGTTTTTTTATTTAAAAAAATAATTGACCTTTGTACAAATTTGTCCGGAATATGGTGTTCAATCTGAGAACAATTAATTGGTAGATGCACCCTGATAACTAACTCCCCTGGTTGGCTAACGCTCACTGGGGGTTTTTTTTTGGCGTAGACGCGTAGCAGCTTGTCATTAGACATCGCCCTAGCATTTCCCTGCCCACATCACTGGATTGCACCACTACTGTTGTTGCTACTGCTGGTAGACCTTGAGTATCCTCCTGTTGCCAGGATAGAGCATAACCTGCTCACTCAATCCCTGAATCGCTTTTTTTTTATTGTCAGCTAGGGATGCCACTGCAAAATGATTGCTATGATATTTAATCACATTCTTAATTTTTTTTCTATATTTTCACCTTTAACTCTTTGTCTACCAGCAATCCTGCTGTCAGACAAGAAGAAAGGAAGCAGGGAGGAACGGGGAGAACCCCATAAATAAGTAGATGGACAAAAATATTTATAGTCATTAGCGAGCGAACCAATCCCAGCCCTTGTGATTGCTGTCCTTTGGGAAAGCTTGGACTACATTTTGCAACTCTTAGAGGGTGTTTGAAAAGTTTTTTTGGTAATATCTAAGCCTCGAAAACCTAACCCCCCAGCCCCCCTTCCCTACAAGGGAATGGGGGTTTCAAAGCCTATCGATCTTTCGGGGAGAGGAATGGAAGCGGGGTTTTGAGTATACTTTACAACTTTTCAAACAACCTCTTAGAGACGCTACCGCGATCGCTCCCGCAATGACGTTGTGTAATTAATTCTGTCCGACTACTTAAATAATCTTGTTGGCAAATGAATGGCGTTACACCAATGGTAGGGGAAGCAGGGGGAGAAAATTTAAGCAAATCTTTCCTTCAAATCCCCAAGTTTAGTGGTGAAGGGTCAGATATGAAGTTAATTGAGCAACAACATCTACTAGCTTTCACATTCATCTGATATGCATGAATATTGTTGTGTGCCCATAAGTTGTGGATATTTCACGCAATTGAAAACTGCTAGAACTTGCAATTTTTTTTATCTGGGATTAGACGGTATTTGTCTGCTGAAAAAACGGTCTAAAATTTCTGATTTCTGTTCTAAACTGAAGTTTTGATCACAATTTTCATGCTTCTCAACTAGTCTGGAATTTCTGAAAGTCTCTAAATTAGAATCTGGTTTTTCAGTTAGAGGTTTTTGTCTATTCTGGGAATAAGTAAGCATTTCTACTGGATGGTCATTCTTTCGATGCACAAGCTGCATCAATAAATCCATCGCTACAGTTGGCAAAACGCGACAGGTATAATTCACAAAAAAATCAAAAGTCATATTCCCTAGACGGATGCTATCGCCATCTTTGAGCTTGATCGGCCCAACAGCGCGATCGCCATTCACAAAGGAGCCATTGGTACTGTTGAAATCAATTAAGTAAAAACCTTGATCGTCAATATGTTGAATAGCAGCGTGACGACGAGACATATAACTATCAGCAATGCAAATACCACTGGTACGATTCCGACCTATCGTCCAGATCCGCTGTGGCTGTCGTAAACTTTGAGTCTGATTGTCGCACAAGTTAGTCATTAAATAAACAGCAGCAGTATCCACTACACCATGTACGTAACATGCCTTCACTCTCGTCAACGACGGTTGAGATAGGTTTTCTAGCTGAAGAATTTCATCTAGAAGGCTGCTGTGATGCTCATACAACTTGAGGAATACCTGATATAAAGTCAATCGCCGTTCTATTTCCGTTTGTGCAAAGTCAGCCATTATACGTAAACCTTGTACTACCTGATTTCGGTTGTGAATATTCTACTTCAGCCTAAAGTCAGGGATAATTGATTTTTTTCTTTCCGCTGCCATCTGAAAATTTGAGTGGCTTAAGAACGTCATATTCTACAACTTTTGGCTGTGAGATTCCTTGTTATTTCTAGCCATAAAAAGCACGGAAATATTTATAAAAAATTATTACGATGCTTTATTGTTTATTGTAAATAATCATTTGTTATTTGTAACAGATAGAAATCATAAAGATTTCATTAAGAATTACTAAAATTGGCTTATTTTTGCTACATAACTGGATCTTTCTTAACATTTGCAAGAGCAATGGCTATCGATTAACCCAAACATCATATCTATTTGGTCAATTCTAGATAAATCCGAGTTTTTCTTCCGAATAATCAGGGTTAATTTTTCCAACTAGGGATAAGATAAAAGCCTTGCTATCCTTTGAAAGCAAGCGTTTTAAAATTGTTAATAAAAATGTAACTAATAGTTAATTTAAAAAGTAGGGAGACTATTTTCCTAATCGAAATAATCGGTTTCAATAAAAAGGATTCATCCGTAAAGACAGTCTCAAATCCAATATTAAATCCGGTTAATTACTTAACGAGTACTTCTAATGTTGAACTATCAGCAATTCAGATGCGTGTAAATCTTTGATTCATTGCTTGTCAACTTGGCGCAATTGCTATCAATCTCTGTTGTTGGTAGATTATTTCTATTACTTGCTCAAAAATTTTTGTAAATAATACGAGAAAGCAGTGTTTGAAACTTTTTGAATATTGCTTATGTGCTGACTTGAATGCGTCCTATTCACAGTAATCCTTCTGAAGATAATATCCACCCTACTTCTCTAATTCCTGAAATTTGACGATATACCAGGCTTAACACTACGGCTAGCGAAAAAAATATTTCTATCTTTTTTCATAAATAAATTTAGGGGTTTTAAACTCTCTTTGCAGAGGGAATAATTTTTTTCTAAAACCTCCTCCCTCCTGCCCTCTGGCTTTCTTCGATAATGAAAATAGTTCTTTCTTTATTTGCTCAATTAGTGAGCTAGCGCATTACAGGGTTTATCCCCGTTGTAGCGAAGCGGTAGCGTCATCTGAAGGGCAGGGAAAGCAGATGTTTTTGATGTTCTCAGATTACATTTTATGCTTTATTTTTGTTTAAGTTGATACAATTGTCTTCACACAATTGAAAACTGCTATATACAAACCCTGTAAAAAGCTTTGTTTATGATTTTAAACTACGGATGCACACAGATTAATTATCTGTGTGCATCCGTGTTTATTTGTAATTTTATTTTCCCGCTCAGTGCATTTCGTCGTACTCTGGTGCTTCAACTCGTCTTGCTTCCATTCGAGAAGCAGGCAGAAACTCAGCGCGACGGACTGGAACCAAGGGCGGCGTATTTCCTTGGTAGGGATGAATCACTTGTACAGTACGGGCTGGACGCTGCCGTGGTGAGAACAAAGCCAATACTCCAGCGACGACAACACCACCACCAATAGTGAGAGTTGCGCCTCCCACAGCCCAAAGCATGGGTGAAGACCACCAAGAACTTTGCGGCTGGAGTGCTGCTGTTTTTTGTTGGTTATTCTGTTGGGCTAATTGCCACTGCTGCTGAGTATTGAAATTTTGGACTTGGCCTTGGAGTTGTTGATTTTGCAACTTTAGCTGTTCATTATCGTTTTTTAAACGCTCCAGCTGCATCTGCGTGTTTAGTTTCTCCATCTCCAAGCGCTGGTCAGTATTAGGAGCAGTGGATGGCTGAACCTGACCAGGATACGCCGATGGCGGCGCATAAGGGTTGTAAGGAGAATACATTTGTGGCTGCATTCCCGGTGCTACTACAGTACCCGGCATTTGCGGAGCAACAGCAAAGTTAGGTTGTAGCGGGGTATTTGTTCCTTTGAGCAATACGAGAGCCGCCAGCCCAGCTACAGCGACCCCGCCGATAAACGCCATACTCTCACTCATCGCCTTTGCTCCTCAATTGCGACGTAACTATAATCATTTGTGACTGACTCACTCTCACACTCATAAATTATGCCTACTTAATTTCACATAATACTCAAACTATAAGCGACTGTATCAGCTAGTTTTTTTACACCATGATATCTGATGTTAATATTCAAGACCATAATGGTCAAATTGTCTAGCAAGCAAGGATAGAAAAACTACACTGTTATACTTTTTTAATCTACTTTCCCCGTCTAATCAAGAGGAGTATTTGTGCTGGTGTTAGTGGTTTTGAGGGCAGCCTTGAGACTTTGGCAAAATTCGGCGATCGCATTTAGTCCCTGCTCTGGTGTACCTTGGGCTAACCGTTTTACAAAAGCGCTACCTACGATCGCACCATCTGCACCCCATTCCATTACCTGACGGGCTTGTTCAGCTTCAGATATTCCAAAGCCGACTGCAATGGGTTTATCAGTAACACTACGAATTTGTTTGAGTAAATCGGACACGCGGTTTTCCAGTTGCGATCGCACCCCTGTAACCCCAGTCACACTGACTAAATAAATAAATCCTTGGGAAGAACGAGCGATCGCTTCTATCCGTTCAGCAGAACTGGTGGGAGCAATTAATAAGATTACGTCAATTCCCATATCACTAGCTGATTGGAGCAAATCTGCTGCTTCCTCTAAGGGTAAATCAGGTATTACCAATCCTGCGACCCCAGCCGCAGCAATTAAAGAGAGGAATTTGTCAATTCCCCGATGCAAAATTGGGTTGTAGTAGGTAAATAGGACAATGGGCGATCGCAATTTAGGAGTAATCCCTTCCAACATTTCTAGCACCTGCTCTAACTTCGTACCCCTTTGTAAGGCGCGGGTAGCAGCAGCTTGAATTACTGGCCCATCAGCCAGAGGATCGGAGTAGGGTATACCCAGTTCAATAATGTCGGCTCCACTACGATCTAGAACCTGTAAGGCTTTTGCTGTTGTTTCTAAATCTGGATCGCCAGCAGTGATAAACGGAATTAGAGCGCACTCACGATTGTGCCCAAGGGTTTCAAAGCAATCAGAAATCGCAGTCATTTTGTCAAGTGTCAAGTGTCAATAGTCAGTGGTCATTGGTCAATGCTCATTAGTCATTGGTCATTAGTTATTGGTCATTAGCTTTAGGCAAGTTACAAATGACAAAAGACAAATGACAAAGGACAAATTAGACAACTGACCAATGATAACTTTACACCTGAGATTGCTCTTCTTGTTCTATTTCGGCTTGAATTCGTGCTAGTTCTTCGGGAGTAAGCTCGTCTAGCCGCTTTTGCAGAAAGTCTTGCTCATACTGTTCCCGCTGTTGGTGGTAGGTCATTTTTTGTCCCACCGCCCGGAAAAAATAGGTGGCTAACCAGCCAACTAACCCACTGACTAATAAGACTTGGCTCCATATACCAGCTTTCTGATTATCGAAACCGACTAGCTGCAATCCTAGATAAGCCAAGCCGCCGGCAATAAAAACACCCAAGCCAATTCCAATCGCGTCAATCCGTCGCATGAGAGTTATGACCTACCAATCTCGTTAAACTTGAATTTGTCGCCGTTGGGGTCGAAAATTTACAAACGGCGATAGAACCAACAGACCCGGAAAGAAGAAAAACACCAAAAAGTACATCAAGACACGCTCAATGGAGCTAGCTACATACCAACGCTGTTTCAGGTACAGCAATACAGCAATGGGGATTACCAGAAGGTAAGCTCCAGCCAAAATCAGATATAGCAGGGCGACAATCATAACTTTCAAGTCTTAAGCATCTGTTTTCCATCATAGGCTGAAGAGACAGACAAGAGAGAAGTATAGTCATAATGCTTTCAACATAACTGCGCCAGAATTCTTCAGAATCCTGCTGCGCTTTAGCGGGGTGGGGTACTTCTACTTACTTATACTATGGGAAATTCAACGGACATCATAACAAAAGCTAATATCATGCTATTATGGTAAATCTACTAGCAAACAAATGCTCTAGTCAGACAAGATCGAAAACTCATCCAGATTGATTACGAAAAAACAAAGAAGACTTCCAACTCTTTTAAGCGATCGCCCAATCTGGAAAAAATATTTTCAATCTAGTTGGACAAAAGACACAATTGATGGTGGAATAGATGAGGAGGTATTTGCTGCCTCTACAAAATAACTAGTTGTACTAGTTGCCAAACACCTGCGGGGGTGTGGCGGAATGGTAGACGCTACGGACTTAAATAATTGAGCCTTGAAGGAGAAATCCCTCAAGTGGAAGCTCTCAAACTCAGGGAAACCTAAATCTGGTGACAGACATGGCAATCCTGAGCCAAGCCGAAGAAAGTCCTGAGTCATGAGTGCTGAGTGCTGAGTAAATTTAAAACTCTTAACTCCTAACTCCTAACTCATAACTGTTCGGAAGGTGCAGAGACCCGACGGGAGCTACCCTAACGTTAAGTCGAGGGTAAAGGGAGAGTCCAATTCTCAAAATCTGATCTGGCTATTGTCATCAGGTAGCAATGAAAATTGCAGGAGAATGAAAATCCGTTGACCGTAAAAGGTCGTGTGGGTTCAAGTCCCTCCACCCCCACTAAAAATTTAAAATACCCAAAGGCTTCGATAGAAGGTATGGGCGGGTTGTATCTAATCATAGATTAACTCGCCCATATGTTTATGTATGGTCTTTGATGGTTACAAGTAAGTAATTTCACCGAACCATTTGATGAAGTATTAAACAATTTGTCTTGAATACTTTATTTATAGTCTTAGTTAATCAAATTTGTGTAAAAAGATGACTGAATCTCTGAAGAATAGATTGATGCTACTGTTCACCAAGGTTAAGCTGGTAACAATATGAACAGGAAGCCTTTTTGTCCTGATAACTGAAATGACCGCTAATAGTTTATCAATTAATCAGGAAGATCCCCATTGTGTTACGTCTAACTCTAAACAGCTAAATGTGCAAATTGCCCAAGAGGAGGTTTATAGCTTCTTTGTGGAAATTGTCAAAAAATTGCCACCAGAGGATGTTTTACAGGAATTCAAAGGTTTATTTATAGACGGTCTTGATTTAGAGGATTCCGATTATATACCAGGAATATACAGCATTTTCTTAGAGGATCAAGAACAGGAGTTATATAATACACTTAAGCGGTGTTGCTACATCATAGTTAATAATTGGAAAACCAACCGAAAAGACAAATATATCCAAGAATTAGTTAATTTATTTATTAATGAAAATCTGAAAATCAAGACCAATAATCATCCAGTAGTAAAGATTTGTAAAAGCTGGCTAGAGAATTTTGTCAATAGCAAAGATTACAAGGATCTGAAATTATTTGCTACTAAATATGAGGAATCATCTAAAGGTCATTGGGCTAATCGCTACACTTCCTATTTATTAATTGATCAATCTGTTAATCAGAAGAATCCCAGAGAGCAACAAGAGGCTGCTAGAAAGCTTTCTAAACAGATAAAAGACAAATTTAAGTTTGAACTAGCAATGTATATTGCTCGTTCTCAATCTGCCGTATCAAGCACAGCCCGCTACAGAAATCCCAGTATTTTGGGAGATCAAGCTCTGCGTTTAATAAAAGCAATTGTCTTAAAAAGAGGTGTATTTAGTCATGAGAATATTGCCCATATATTTATCAAGCAAACTGAAAATCAAACTCTGAAAGAATTTAAAATAAATCTAGAAAAATATCTATTTTTTTCTGTAGAAAATCAAGAATCGGTCGAGATTTTGCAGCAGCAGTTTACAGAGATTTTATCTTTATGGAAGAAAGATTATAATCAAGAAACTATCACTAAAGAATTGTTCCTAAGAACCTGTAATCGAGTGATTGATTGCTTAACAATAGAAAATGGAGAAGAACCTTCGTCATTATTTATATTATTAATTAACCAAGGTCATTCTCTAACATTGGTGATTATCCTTTTAAAGATTATTTTGATTTGTAAAAATTCCCGCAGACATTTAGAAACTCGGATTGCTCATCTGATTCGTTTTTACGAAAAATATTCGGAAGAGGAATGCAAGGGGGTAATAAATTTTATGGAGATTTTTAATATCACCTTTGCAATTTATGCAGAGAATGTAGAATATAACTTGATTAAGATGGAAGAAGAGGAGCAAAGCAGTAATCCGCAGTTAAATCTGGATGGTTATCGTGTGTTTTCCCAGATGAAGGTAGATAGACAAAAATGAATTTTGTCTGATTCATGATTTCGCAAGGCGTTCATCTAACCAAGCGAGGGAAGCACCCGCAGTTTCAGCTAGAATGCTTATGAGGCGATATAGAGCGATCGCACTGAATACTAAGGCAGATGGAAAGTGGTGTCGTAAAAGTTCATACGCAGTCGCTTCAAACACACCTAACCCACCAGGCGCACCCGGAATAACTAGCCCCAACAACCAAGCGCAACTAAAAGCCCCTAACAATAAAGGAATTTGATTCGCATTCAACGAACCCAGAGCGAACATAGTTAATATAAACCCAGTAGCGCGTAGTCCCATAAAGCCCACTTCTCCTAACAAAGGGCGTAGAGGATAGCTTTTAAGACTGAAGGGAACAGTTGGTTCAGTGGTGACAGCAGACTTTTTTGCTTTCAATTTGTATAAAAAGCGAATAACTGGGTTTAAAAACCAGGGATGAATCGCACCAAGGACTACAGCTAAACTCAGAAATTGTAGTATTTGTATAACAAGGGTAGTATTAACTGCCGCAAATTGGCTACTGCATAAGACAATGATGATTAAAGCAGCAGCTAGCATGAGTAGCGGTTCTAGTAAAACGCTTAAGGTAGCTGCACCAGTAGGAATATTGGCATTTTTGGCGGCGACAATTCGCCCGTAGTAATGCCAGATATTACCTGGTAAATACTTAGCGATGTTCGTTTTTAGGTAAACTTGGATGAACTGGGGAGATGATACAGGTTGATTTAACTCTTGGAGAATCCAAGTCCAGATCCAGCCTGCCCAAGTATGAGCTAGTAAAGTTACCCCTGTAGCGATCGCCATAATTGCCCATCCTACCCCATCAATGCGGATAGCTGTCACCTCAATCCAATTATCCTTCAGAGCTTTTCCTAAAAAAAACAGCGTCCCCCCCAAAATTATCCAGCGTAAAAATTGCTTCATGAATTTAGTCATTTAACGGTAGAGCAACAAAGGCTAAATATCTCAAATATTATGGGACATTAGCTGTATATCCAAAGCTTTGGAAGTCTCAAACAGGTTGATGTAGCTCTTTTGACGACAACCATATTATTTTAGTTTATATCTCCCTAGGGTTAGATAAAAATATTCCTTTTGCGCTAATTAAAATGTGACTTGCGCTAGAGGTAAAACTTATTTAATTATTCATACTATTAATTAAAGTTATTATTCTTTCTGAATGCTTGGGATACAAAATTAATTCCAAATGCTATCTTGGTTGAAGTTTAACTAGTCACAAAAATGCAAGGAGTGAAACTATGAAAAAAGCAATGACTTGGCTGAAAAACATTCGTCCCTTGAAAGTTTTAACTGTTTTTTTAGCAGGAATATTCTTATTTCTGACACAAGCTTGTGGTGCTCCAGGAATAGCAACACAGCCACCACAGCCTGGTTCTCAAGCACCTAATATCGAGCGAACTGATTCCACAAAAGATTATCCTCTGAATTCTCCTGCCGGTGGGATGAATAACTTTAGTGATGTAGATCCTAGAGCGATAGATGAAAAGGCAGCTAATGACAGAGCTAAGGCGTTAGTGAAAAATGCTCAAAAGAATATTGATCAGAAAGGAGCTGACAGCCCAGGGCAATATGGCCGAAATTTCCAACAAGGTACACCCCTTGGCGAAAGAGTAAAAAACCTGGGTGAAGATATCGGCAGCTCCGCTGATGAATTACGCGAAGGTCTTGTAAAGGGGACTCAGCGAGGAATTGAAAATATCAAGGGTAATACCCAGAATGCTACCGAAGACGTGACAAAAAATGTGAAGCGTGGGGCTGACGATGCTACTAAAAATGTTAAGCGCACAGCTGAAGATGCAGGCGATGCAGTGAAGGGAGCAGTCAGAAACGTTGATTGAAATTAGCCTTTCAATCTGTTGTAAAAATATCAAAGCGCCCACAGACTTATAGTCTGGTGCTACTAAAGCAAAGCCTGTCTACGCAGGCTTTGTTTGGTTTTTACGTGGGTTTAATTCCCTTGAACTCTATTAATAGATATCTCTATAAATTAAATATGTTTTATTCAGAACCCTTGTAGAGACGTAGCAGTGCTACGTCTCTACATTCTTTTTTACCAGATTTCTAAGGAGTCTTTTAGCTCCGTTGACGAGTGTTTGAACTCCGTTAACGAGTCTTTTATCTCCGTTAATGAGTGTTTGAACTCCGTTAACGAGTCTTTTATCTCCGTGAGCAATTTTTTTCTGCTGTCGGTAATTGCCTGCAACTGCGCTGTAGTAGAGTGTAACTAATTGATAGCGCTGTGAATAAAATCCTGATCTTCAGATAAGTCAGCCGTCACCCCTACCCCGTCCCTTTCCTTCAGCACAGCCCGTCTCGCTGGAAATGCCGGAAGGAACAATGGAATCGCAATCTGCTTTTTACATGGAACGCTCATCTGATGCACTTACCTTGCAGACTATTGAGCGGCAGGGTGTGACAATTACAATTAAAGGCCCCCGGCAAATGGGCAAAAGTTCGTTGTTAATCCGCACGATTCATACTGCTGTGAATGCAGGGAAGCGGGTTGCTTTGCTAGATTTCCAATTGTTTGATAAAGCCGCCTTAACTAATGCTGACCTTTTCTTTCGCCAGTTCTGTACTTGGTTAACCGATGAACTGGAAATGACGGACAAAGTTGATGAGTATTGGAATACACCCTTGGGCAATAGTCAGCGTTGCACCCGCTATGTCGGTCGCTATTTGCTGAAAGAGTTTGGCAACCCTATTGTTTTAGCGATGGATGAAGTGGAAAGGGTCTTTGATACAGATTTTCGTTCTGATTTCTTTGGAATGCTGCGAAGCTGGCACAACAGCCGCGCTACTACTCCCATCTGGAAGCAACTGGATTTAGCGCTGGTTACTTCCACTGAACCCTACCAGCTAATTGATAATCTCAACCAATCCCCCTTTAATGTTGGGCTAGTAATTGATTTGGAAGATTTTACAGCAGCACAGGTTGCTGATTTAAACCGCCGTCATGGTTCACCTTTCAACGCTAGTGAAGAAAAGCAATTAATAGCGTTGCTGGGTGGACATCCTTATTTAGTACGCCTTGCACTTTACTCAGTTGCTAGCGATCGCCTCTATCCTACCGAACTATTTGCCAATGCGATCGCAGATAATGGCCCCTTTGGCAATCATTTGCGTAACCACCTCTTCCGGCTACATAACAAACAGGAGTTAGTTCACGGTATGTTCCAAGTAATTCGCCAGAACACCTGTGAAGATGAGCGCATCTTTTTCCGCTTGCGGGGTGCAGGTTTAGTGCGCCGCGAAGGGCGTGTAGTGTTTCCCCGTTGTCAACTTTACACCGATTATTTCTGGGAGCATCTGCGTGGCTAATCCAAGCATTTACACTGTAGGCGGGACTGTGCAAGCTGGCGGTGGCATTTACATTCCCCGCCAAGCCGATGAGGAACTTTTAGCACTGTGCCGTGCCCGAACTTTCGCTTATATTCTTGCACCACGGCAGGTAGGCAAGTCCAGCTTGATGGTGCGGACTGCCGAACAACTAGCTGATGAAGGTATCCAGTCGATGATTATTGATCTGACTCAGCTGGGGGTACAGGTTACTGCTGAAGAATGGTATCTAGGTTTGCTCACAATCATTGCCGATCAACTTATGCTGGATACCGATGTGGTTGTGTGGTGGCAGTCTCTTAAGCATTTGGGTATTACTCAACGGTTAACCAGGTTTTTTGAGGAAATTTTGCTGGTTGAAATTGCCATACCTTTGGTGATTTTCGTTGATGAAATCGACACAACTCTCAGCCTGGACTTCACCGATGACTTTTTTGCGGCTATTCGATATCTCTACAATGGGCGTGCCCGTATACCTAAATTTCAGCGTCTCTCTTTTGTCCTTATCGGCGTAGCAACACCAGGCGATTTAATCCGCGACTCTAAGCGGACGCCCTTTAATATTGGACAGCGCGTAGAGTTAACCGACTTTAACTTACAGGAAGCACTAACTCTTGCTGATGGACTGGGTTTACCACTAGAACAGTCACAGCAGATGCTCAAGTGGGTACTGAACTGGACAGGGGGACATCCCAACGCAGCGTCTCTGCCGGGCCATAACAGAGCAAGACAACAACAATTGGTCTCAAGCCGAAGTTGACCGCGTTGTAAATAGTACGTTCTTTGGTGCAATGAGTAAACAAGACAATAACTTACAGTTTGTGCGGGATATGCTTACCAAACGGGCACCTGACCTGTTCGCTGTCTTGACTACTTATAGCGAGATCCGCCGTGGAAAACGCATTGTCTTGGATGAGGAGCAGTCGTTGGTCAAGTCCCACCTCAAACTCTCAGGTATTATCGTCCGCCGTGAACACGCTAGCTTGTGTGTACGCAATTTGATCTACAGGAAAGTATTTGATGACAGGTGGCTTAAAGAACATCTGCCAGTTAAGTTGAAAATGTTGACAGTGGTTATTACAAGTATAGCTGTAACTTTTTTGACTCTAAGTATACGTGAACTCCAATGGTTACAGCCTTGGGAGTTAAGAGTTTATGACCAGATGTTGCGATCGCGTCCATCAGAAGCACCCGATCGGCGGATTTTGCTAGTAAAAATTACTGATGAGGATCTCAAACGAGAGAAATGGCTTCTATCAGATCGGACAATCAATCAGCTATTAAAGAAAATAGAGTCTTATCAACCGCGAATTGTTGGTTTATATCTTTTCCGACCAGAAGACAATAATTTGGCGGCTAATCTCCAAAATCAAGATAACCTTGTCACTACCTGTTTGTTCAGCAGCTTAGGTAGAGATGAAATTCCCCCGCCGCCGAATGTCCCTATAGATAATGTTGGGTTTAGCGATGTGGTTGCTGACAACGAAAACGACCAAATTCTCCGCCGCAGTTTGTTATTTGCTAACTCTACAGACAAGAAATGTACAACATCATTTGCATTTGGTGCCCAAATAGCAATTAATTATCTGGCAAAACAAGGCATTGAATACGATTTCACTAAAAAAGGAGATTTTCTATTAGGTAAAACCCTGTTTCCACGTTTACAACCTAATTCTGGTGGCTACCGATATTTGGATGCAGATGGCTATCAAATATTATTAAATTACCGTCACCTCAACAGCCTCGCCGACCAAGTAACCCTCACAGATGTTCTGAATGGTCGAGTCAATCCCAGTTTATTCAAAGACCGTCTTGTGATTATTGGCACCACAGCAGCTAATCTCCCTCCAGGTGGCTTTTATACGCCCTACAGCGCTTTGCAAGATCAACCAGCCAGAATGCCTGCTCTGTTTATTCATGCACAGATAGCAAGTCAACTCATCAGTACAGTGTTGGATGGGCGACCCTTGTTTTGGTATTGGCCCGACTGGGCGGAATTTACTTGGGTATGGGGCTGGTCGCTATTAGGTGGTATTTTAGCATGGAGGTGGCAAAATCCGCTGCTTTTGCTAGTGGTGGTAGGGATAACTCTATTTGGCTTAGTAGTAATCTGCGTTGCTTTATTTTTGCAAGCTGGATGGGTGCCATTAGTTCCGTCAGCGTTGGCATTGGTGGTTACAAGTGGGAGTGTAGTATCCAGGGTTAGCGCGTCTCAAACCCTATTGACAGGGGGATTATGGCAGAGGTACTGA
>NZ_JABXKQ010000052.1 GCF_017114945.1 Nostoc sp. JL34 | reverse complement strand
GTTCAGCTTTAGAGCCTGTTTAGTTCTTTTGTTCTAACAAAGTTGACATGCTCCCAACTATTACTTCTGATTTAGCTAATTATGATGGTGGTTACTCTTATGGGTCAGAAAGAAAAGGAATTTATCGTGAAATAACTATTCCTGTGGGTAGTTTGCAGATTGCTAATTTTTTTGGACTATTTGATATGCATGGTAATGTTTGGGAGTGGTGTTTAGACCATTGGCATAAAAATTATAATAATGCACCGAATAATGGAGATAGTTGGCGAGACAGTAGTGATAATAAAATTCATGTAATGCGTGGTGGATCATGGCGCAACGACCCGTACCTTTGCCGATCAAGTTCCCGCTTACAAAAAATTGCTAGTGAGATGTCCAACCATGTTGGTTTTAGAATTGTTTGCTCCCTTTAGCTTTGTTTCACGTATAAATATGGACTTTTTATTGTGTTATTTATGCTATTCTATCTTCCTCTAAGTTAGTATCCGTGGAGGTTAAATTTTGAGATTTTTTACGTGCAAATAGAGTTTGATGATACTCATCTGCTTGAGGGGTTGGTTCATATTCAAGAATAGTCAAAATCCCTGTGTTTTTTCTAATTTCTTGTACTGCTTCCTCAATCTCATCTATTGAAACTTTGAAGAACTCTTTATTTTTATTAACGATATTTACTCTTTTAGCAGAAAAACGCCGATGTAATCTTTCTAATGTATCTAAGGCATCTTCCGACAGTATTTTGAAATGAATATCAAATTTAAATAGTGTTGCAGGATTCATATTATTTATATATCTTTCTGGTTCACCACTTTTAGTCATACATATCCTGTAAATATCTGTTCCCAAAGATCCTATGTTTGAAATTATATAAACAACTCCTTGTTTCAGTCTTGTTGATTCAGCATAAGCTTTCTCTTTATCACTTTTATCTTTAGTAAGTTGTTGTTCTAAATTATTAATTTTAAATTCCAATTGTCTTCGCTGCTCACCTTCATACTGTTCTATTTTTTCTCTTTGCTTTTGCAATATTTCAAGCTCATTTTGATGAATTTTTTCTCTTTCTTCTGCTTCCTCAGCTATCTGTCTTGCTTTCTCAATCTTTTTACGTTCTTGATTTTGCTTTTGAAGTTCTTGTATTTGATCTCTTTCTTCCTGCTTTTTCTGTTCTAGCTCATATTTAAGGTCTAATTCTTTTAACTTCAAATCAAGATATGCAGATGAAATATTACAACCTGTTTTTGTTGATAAAATATTGATATTTTCAAAAGTACCGTTTATTTTCCTTTTTAAATTATCTATATTACTATATTTGACATCTCTAATTGCATAATCACACTGAGTTTCAAAGGCTATACCTATCAGCTTAAGAAGGTCTTTCATCATTTTTTCACCTTCTTTTTTATTACCATCTATGGTTACTTCTTTATTGCAAATAAATGCTCGTTTCTTTTTTCGCATTTCTTCTTGTTGTGATTTGATATTTTTCAATTGAATCACGTAGTCTTCAGAAGTTATAAAATCGTATTGTGGCTCGTAGGCATCTTGGGATTGAAGATAAAGTTTTGCATCCACTTTTCTCGATTTATGCTCAAGGCTTTTAATTTGAGTATTTAATAATTACTGTTGCCTTTCAAGATCAGCAAGCTCATTTCGTTTTAAATGAATATTTGAATCTAACTGTTGTTCAAACTCCTCCTTAGAAGTTAGTGTGTCATACTTACGTAGACGCTGTTTAAGTGGAGTCAATTCAAGGTTAACTTGTATCAATGCACCAAATAGTCCCAAGATTATTAGTATGAGGGCTGCTGACAGCATGGAATCTTGCATCTTATGTGGTAAGTTTTTACCTATTTACTTAGCTTATATAATACTTGATAAAGTAAGGTAAGATACTATAAAATTATAAATAATTGGTAATTACACTATTAAAAGTATAAATTTTGATTAAAGAAAACCTGATAAAGCACTTGCATAATCCGAATTAATAAAGTGATCATACTGTTTGTGTAAGATTCTCAAAACGGTGTCTTTACATGTAGATGAACAGTTTCATTTAACTGCGGATGCTCGAAGCGAAGTTCTCTGGCGTGCAGATGTAACCGACTGGTAACTGCACGGCATCCATAAAGGCGATCGCCTAAAATAGTTACCCCAAGTCCTCGCGCATCAGCTGCATGAACTCTCAACTGATGAGTGCGTCCTGTTAGTGGTGTAAACTCTACGCGGGTGTAGTCTCCTGCTCTCGCCATTACCTGGAAGTGTGTCAAGCTGGGTTTGCCGTGCAGCCAATCAACTTTTTGCTCAGGGCGATTTTCCGGATCTCCCCACAGTGGCAAGTCAATTTTACCTTGCTCAACTGTCACAGCACCCGAAAGTATGGCTTCGTAAACTTTGTGAACCTGGCGTTGCTGAAACTGCTGGCTGAGTTGCCGATGGGTTTGGCGATCGCGTGCCAACAACAAAATCCCAGAAGTTTCCTGATCTAGGCGATGCACAGATATAAGCGTCATGCCATCCGGTAACAGATGACGGAAGCGACTCAAAACACTATCTTGGCGATCGCGATAACGACCAGGTACCGAAAGTAATCCAGCTGGTTTGTTTACAGCAATCAGCCATTCATCTTCATAAAGAATGGGGATCTCTTCCTTGATAGGGGAGAAGGCTGGGAAATTACAACATTTTTCATTGGAACTACGCAAATGTGCTAATGTACTTAGCAAGAGTGGGGTCGTTGTGTGAAAATCCCTATTAGAGATCGAAATAGGTCTTAACCCTGAGAGCAAAAACCCCATCAATGGCTGACATCGCTCCGCACATGCGCCATAAAATTCTCCCTGGATTTTGTCTTGATTTACGGAAGACGCACCCCACCAAAATTCTGCCATTGCCAGTGGTTTGAGATTATGTGTTGCCGCATAATGAAGCAGCTTGGGGGCACAACAATCTCCTGTACCAGTGGGCAAACCTCCTGGCATCAATTCCTGTAACGATTGCGATCGCCCGGAGAAATTGGTCAGGCTGTAGCTAGCGTGCATCTGAGCTTGTAATTGACAAGACAGTGCTTTACGCTGTTGTTTCAGTTCGCTAATTCGCGCATCCGTGGCTGCAATTAACTGTTGGAGGGGCTGTAATACCTCATTTTGCTGGCGTTTAAGTTGTCGCCGCTCAATTCCCTGTTGACGACTCTCTTCGTCGAGTTGTTCAAGGGCAATACTCAGTGCTTCTGGAGTCAGTGTATTACAGATTTGCTGACGTTTTTCCTGTCGTTGATGTTTGCAATGGCGATGGCGATTGCTCATTGCTTGCAACTGTTGCTCAAACTGCTCAAACAGGGTTTGGTACTGCTGGCGTTCGGTTAGTTGCTTCAAGGTAATAATTTCCTGCTTAATCGCCTCCAACTCAGCTAAAGTGCGGGCTTCCTCGAAAGCAACTTCGTCTCTTCCGGGAATTGGTGGTACCCAGCCCTCAACGACACTGCAACCATTCAAAAGACCAGAAAAGGCTTTGAGTACTCGTTGTTCGCCATTAGGCAGTTCAACTAATAGTATTCCATACATCTTGCCTTCACGAGAATAACAGTCATTGTTAGCAAATTGTTGCATTAGTCCGTTGGCGATCGCTTCGGACATTGAAGTACGGGGTAATTTCAGGCGATTTCCATTTTGGAGACAACGCCCTTCGTACCAATAACTACAAGATGAGTCGCTGATCGGAAAATCGCAGTCGATGAAATCTGAAAGTGGGTGCAGAACTACCATACAGAGTATGATTGCAAATCTAGCTGATTCTAGCCCATACTAGCAAGTTCGTAGTCAGCACTAAAGTGCTTATGTTCTAAAGACTAAAGTGCTGACTACAAACCCTCAAAACTAGCTTGACACAGTAGTAAGTGCGATCACTTATATTGAGGCGGGTACGCCAACCCAGCTAAAAATTCAAGTCTAGCTACAGCCTCCTAAACTACCCCTATTCCCATGATTGAAATTCATCAATAGCGTTACGAATTAAGGAAGTTATTTGAGCGCGACGGGTTTCAAAGTTGGCGGCGATATAAATTAGTAGGATGCCAACTAGCAAGCCAACAATCCATTTTAAAAAAGAGTACTGCAAACTGAAAATTACCGATTGATAGATAGTAGTAATTAAAAAAGTACCTGTACCAATGTAAAGAAAAGCTCGCACTCGCAAAGCTAATCCGGCAAAAATGGCGATGAGGCTGAAAATTCCAGGTATCCAGGCTGTATCTTGCTCAAATAAAATTGCCCACCCACAAATTAAACCACTACCTAGCACTCTCAGAATATGGCGTGCTACTTTGTACTCTGGTAGCCTCAGTTGGCTATCTACTTGAGCAACATAAAGTAGTGATAACCCAATTGGTGTTATATACCACAAAGCATCAGTTAGGCGTAAGTCATAAAACCAACGGTAAAGTGCCCAATCAATCAATGCTACACTGACATAGGTAAAACGGATGTTTTCACCCACTTTTGCTAGGAAGATGTAGAATCCAGCTGCGAGTAGCAAGGTAATGGGGTAAGTTTGCAGTCTGGTTTCCCATAAAATTATCAGTGGTATGATGTAAGCGGCTTGTTGCCAAGGTCTTTTTGACCAACCCCAACTTTCCCAAGGCAGAATGTAGAGAAAATAGGCTACCACACAAGCGATCGCACCATTCCAAGGAATTAATGGCCCAGCCCAAAATTTTCCTACTGCTGTCTCCCGCCAATAAACCCTCATCCCGGCTACCTCTAATAAGCCAAGGTAAACCCACATCTCGGCTATTGTGATTCCTTTGAAGATGCGGGGGGAAGTGGGCGAATTTCGTCCCTGAAAGATGGCATAACGAATCAAAAATACCCCAGTTGCCAATCCCACTAAACGGTTCACTGCAATGGGAAGAGGAATAGCAGCCATTAATAAGCAGCTACTCCAAACCCAATGAATATGGGCAATTCCTTTCAATTCTTGAGGCGTTAAGCGTAAGTAGCTGACTAGCCTTGGCGACAAAATGCGGTAAGCATACATGATACTGGCACCAAGGGCAGACATGGCAATCAATCCATCACCTAATGCTCCTCCTGAAGTTTGTAACATTTGATAGAACAAAAGTTCATAAGCAGAAATTGATCCGCCAATGATTCCTAAGTACAGCAGGGGTTTAAAGTTTTCGCGCCGTCGCCCCACGCCAATGATAATTAAAGCTACACCCAAGGAACACAAACCTGTCCACTCGGTAAAGGTGTCCAAACGCAGTAATACACTGAATGCACCATAAATTAATGGCAGAATATGAAGGCTGCTAGGAAGCCTTTCTAATTGATGTCTTCGCCGCCACCATTCTCCGACAAGTTGAGCAATTAAACCCAAGGCGATATTTGCGATCGCTATTTTAATAATTGAGCTATTGCCCAACCCTAGCACCTGGGCAATCAATAATTCCAAACACCAACCAATGCCATAAAATGCCCAATTTGTCGGTTCGCGCCAACTGCGATAAACAATGGCTGCCAAAGCGATCGCAGTGGCAATTAAGTACAAAAATCCCGAAGTCGTAAACCCTCGATAAATCAGCACTGAGTGCAGTGTCAAACCCAACAACTCAAAACCACATAAGGCGATCGCCCATCGATCGCTGGCGGCTGCATATATAACCCCTAATTCGTTACCCCGTCGGCTCAAAACAGTCCGTGCTAACCATAGACTGAGGGTTGCGATCGCTCCGACAACAAACCAACCTGCTAGCGTGAGGCGAGGGAAACCAGGCACACCTGTCCATAGCAGCGCCCCAATGAAACTCAGAGCAAATCCTTCTGTAATTAGCGCTGATGTTCGGTTTCGCAAATAGCGCGTATTTGCAAACATCAATCCTGCACCCACAGCCAAACCAATTAATCTGGTTCCTGGTAGCTGTAAAGTAAGTAGCTGGGCAACTCCCACAGCCAAGACACTCAAGTAACGGCTAGGAATCTGACGTTCTATAATTGTGCAATTGGCAACACCTGTGAGAGCTAAAGGCGTAACTAGCCAAATGGCTCCCCAATGAGCTTGGCTATCAGCGATGCCATACCAAGATGATTCTGCATTCATCCACAATAGGAAAAAACTAGCGGCTGCTAGTCCTAAACCAATGTCCCATGCACTACGTCGCCATAAACCTTCCTCTAGGCTAAATCCCCATTCTGCAACCATCAGAGCTAATAAAATACTTGCCCAGGCTTGTTGAGTCAGATTTGCTAACAGCCAATTAATGGTAGAGCAAAATGTCAGCACCCCCATGATGTGAGTTAGATATACCAGGGGAAGAGAAAGGGAGGAATCAATGGAGTGGCGTTTGGTGACGATGGCGAGAGTGGTGGTGGAAAATAGCAGATTTAGCGATCGCAATGTGGGATTTACTAAAGCGATCGTTGTTAAAAAAGTTCCAAATAAGAGGGTGAGGAGTTCGCCAAATTTGGCCAATTCTCGCTTTTGCTGGCGATAGAGGCTATCTGTAAGTGCCACCATCAAAATTACGTAGGGAAATAAAGCTACACTCAGCAACGCCCAAGGTTCATTTTGAGAATTGGTAAGTTGAGTGCCTATTGCGATCGCTAATTTTTGTAAGTTATCAGGTACTAATCGCCAAAAGAGCCAAATCGTCTGTAAGCCAACAACAAAAATCGCTGCCAAGTCTACCTTGAAACTGTACCGCCACAAGCGACTTCCCACAAACCACAAACCCAAACCACTCACAGCGATCGCTTGCCAAGGATAATTAACTACTGAAACCAGCCAACCCAGCAATAGTAAAATGCCACCGAGTCTTTCCCAGAGTAAAAGAAATGAGGAAGATATTAATGTTACTTCCCCTGCCTCCCCTGCCTCCCCTGCCTCCCCTGCCTCCCCTGCCCCCTGCTCCCTGCCCCCTGCTCCCTGCCCCCTGCCCCCTGCCCTCTCCCCTCCCTGCTGTGCTAACCAAGTCACCAACCAGCCGCAAATGCCAATAGCTAACCCCAACTGCGTGACATCTACCCTAGTAACAAAAATTGCCCGCACTAGTAGCACTATCAAAGCATAAATAATTACGGCAGCAGGTAAACTAATACTTAGCCTGCGGCGTAGGCGTAGCCCGTCGTAGACATCGCTTCCATCTTCCTTGCTGACAATATGAGGCTGTTGGTAAAGATTGTGATAAACGGTAATAATAGTTGTGCCGATCATTGCCACATAAACGGCAATCAAGGGAAATCTTGAGAATTGCCAACCCCAATGCAGATAACTCAGCCCCAGAATATTTGCTAGAGGTAATTTGCCAGTATATAAATTGGCAAAAATAGTCCGATTTTTGGAGAGTAAAACAGTTATAGCAGTGAGGGTAGGCCAGGCGATCGCAACTACAATCAAATCCACAGGATTTTGCCACAACAGAAAGCTATCCATTGCCCAAAAGTTCACTGGCACTAACAAAAGGGTGACAATCAGCAATGTCTGAGCCGTCAATCTGAGGTTATTTTGCCTAGTCGCCCAAAAGCTTAACCCCCAAAAACTCAAAGTATAAGCAAATAAAACTCCATACTGTCCAGAAGCGGGAAACCTCTCCCACTGACTGGCAGCCAGTACCCCAGAGGATACCACTACCAAAAATACCCCTAGAAAAAGCAGCCAACGGACACTCAGTTCTGCCCCCAATGATTGCAACATTGTGCTAACAAAGTTGGGTTTAGCTGCTTTTTGTTGCGGTTGTCTACGGCTACTAGATTGTAAAGCTGCTGTGGACAACTGCTGTACGGGGTCGAAAGTTGCAAATACTACCTTTGTTTTTGCTTCAGCCTGGGGTTCCAACACCACCGTACACACCAGAAACTCTTGGCATAGCTGCCTGACTTGGGTATCGGATATCAAACCTAAGCGCAACCATATCTCTAATCCTTCTAATAACTGAGGATGAGAGGATGGCAGTCTGATTTCAATTTTTAGCGGGCGCTCAAGGGGCGATGACATAAGCGGCAGCAGTATAACTATATACTTAATTTTGATTTTAATTAAAGTATATTTTGGCTCTAATTGTGCCACTTATTCGGCTAATTGATATTAATTTTTAACCTCCGAGCGATATTCAAATGCCAACTGTCTGTTCTTAGGTTGCACTTTGTAGTCTCTCAAGGGCTGGATGTGCCCATATCCTTGGTTTAATTCGGTTTTGTTATTTTCCAGAGAAAGGCGTTTACCTGCTGTAACTTTGAGTTATAAACTTTTTCAACTCCAGCTTTTAAGAAGTCAGATGGCTCGAACAAGAACAAAAATATGTCACTAAAGCCATTCGTAATCTTTGGTAACTGATTTTTTTCTACAATTTGAAATCGCACTTTTGGATCAACTAAGTGACCAAGTATTTGTATTGGCGGAAGTAAGTTATTATCATCACTAATTAAAAGTGGTTTATTGCTTTGATTAATAATGTTAGCAATTCTATGATATTCTTGGTATTTTTCAGGGAATTGATTCCACCAAATATCGGCTTGAGAGTGGATCGTACAAGATATAACTTCACTCATAATTACTATAAACATTACAAGTGACCAGAGTGTTTTTTGCCAAGCTTTAGTAGAAATAGGCGCGATCTTAGTGGAAAATAGATAAGCAACAGCTAACTGTATACCTAAAACTGAAGGAAGTGTATATCGACTAGTAGCATATCGCTTGTGAAAGACGAAATCCGTTATCAGTAGGGGAAGCCCTACAGCTGCAATCAAACTTACGACAAATAACCAAACTTCTTTAGAGGTTCTTCGACAGAGAACATAAATTGAGTAGCTTATTAGAGCTAAAATAATTAAAATAAAAGGAATCAAGATAATCTTAAGTTTTCCAGGATCGCTAGGGCTAATCCCTAAATCAATAAAGGTACGACTAAAGATCCCAGCCCACCTTGCGGCTGATGCAAATAAGGTTTGTTTAGCATTCGTCCAAGCTACTGCTTCTACCTGAGGGTGGGTAATAATAATCCAAATCCAAGGGACAAAAGTTATAAACCCCGCAAAGGATGATAGCAGGTAAGAAATCAATGTTTTGCTCAATCGGAAACGTTCGATTACAACTACATAAATTCCCTGTGCAAAAATAACCAAGCTAAAAAATAGATGAGCATAAAATCCTAATGGTAATGTTGCTGCATAAATACACCAACTAACCTTTGTTTTAAGGCGCATGGCTCGTAGCAGTGCTATGCTCGATATTAAGATGGCTAGTATCCCTAAACTGTACGATCGTGCTTCTTGTGAATATACAATATGAATAGGTGAAACGGCCACCAACCCGACGGCTATCCACCCAACTAGTGAAGACTCAAATAATTCTAGACATAGCCAATAAAAACAAGGCAACGAGAGCAGACTAAGAAATACCGATAAACTTCTGATTACTGTTATAGAATTGCCAAACAATTCTACCCAAAATCGGGTTAATAAAATGTATAGCGGCAAAATCTGTGAGTCTTCTAAAAGAATCCCGTTGATTGTATCAATTGCGGTTTTTTCAGAATTAGGATACTGGTATTTTTGCAAATCTTCTATAGTGAGCAAACGACCATTATTTAACTGCTCCTTCATTTCTAACTGCGTATAGCCAGACATGCGTAGTGATGAGAAAACCTCATCACCCCAATAAAGTTTTTTGTCAATATTAACAACCCGAAAAAGTACACCCATTACTAATAGGGTGATGATTAAAAAACGTAACCAAGATTTAGAAATAATCCAGTTAGGTGGCAATTGCTTTTTAACGTAGGTTACCATTTTCTCAAAGCCTTAATAAAAGGTGGTAAAGTTGATTATTGTTGATCGCCAGATTCGATTTTTAAGATAAACTTGAGTTTCAATGCTACTTTCAGACTGATTGAAGTATGCTAAAACTATTTCATTTTCATACTGATACCTCACCAGATTCAGTTTGAGATAAACTCAGAAATTACAAATTATTTTTCCCCACTGTGGAAGCTGTGATCGCTAAATTAAAAAACTTGATATCCACATTTTTAAGAGGCAATTAATAAATTTTTAATCGCCTGTTCGCAAGTAAAAAAATAACCAAATGTCTCTGGGTGTCCATATAAACAAAAACTATGGCTTATCTAACTAATAATCTATCTGCATACAGGAAGTTTTATTAATTACTAGTATGTTGATGAATCCTAAATTAAATTTGGGTAATTACTTGAATTTTAACGAATAACCTTCAGTCATAAAATCAATACTACAATCTGAAAATATTTTTTTATTATTGTCATTTTCCTAACCATTTATGTTTAACATAACAGGTAGTAAATAGCAAGTAAGTATCTGAATATTTCCCCCAAGTTTAACAGTTAACCAATATTAAATTGTCTATAAATGTTTGAAGTAAAAATATTCTATGTCTACAGAATGAGTTTCAAGGATTTTGTAGCTTTTTGTAAAACGATACCATAATAAATCCAATTGTCTATAGTATAAATTAATCAAAAGATGAAATACTTGTGTGAAAAATAAAAAGATTTTATAAAGTTTATATGAAAATACTATAAATATGGCCGCGAGTAGTGAGCATCACAAAGACGCTACTTGTGGAATCATCGCAACTTTCAACAAAAATGCACTCACAGCGAAAATAATCTAGTGCTTGTTTTCTACCTATGTAATTACCGAAGAGAGTAGTTATTAGGCAGGGGAAGAAGAGAAGCAGTGGGAGGAAATACCTCTATGGCTCAAAAGAGGTCTAGAGCAAGTAAATTTATTTATGAAAAAGAAAAAATATTTTCCGAGATCCGTAGTGCTTTGGAAAAGCCGTCCTTATTTGAAGCCTCTAACTTCAGTTATGGGGTTTGTTCAAGAAAGCTCCCCAACCTTCCCTGCTCCCCCAGCCTTCTTTGTTGACGTAGCAATTGACTTATGGACAAAAACGAACAACAAATTCTCTATTCATGGGTAGTAAATGCCAAACCGTGGACACGTATAGTTCGTGACAAGCTTCTTGAAAGCCGTGTTCTGGTCACAGACAGAGCGATTATAGAAGCTGTAGTTGAACTTGAACCGAGAACATTTTTGGATATCGGGTGTGGTGAAGGGTGGTTGTGTCGTGAACTCTGGGATCGCGGGTTTAATGGCTGGGGAGTTGATGCTATTACCAGTCTGATCGAATCAGCCCGGTGCATGGGCGATGTCCGCTTTGTTGTATCTTCATACTCGGATCTTCTGTCACAGAGATTTGGTAATATTAACCAGTTTTCCTGCTTCATCTGCAACTTTTCCATTCTTGGGGAACATGCTCTGGGCGAGATCGCCCAGGCGGGTCAAAGCCTGCTGGAGTCTAAGGGCAAAATAATTATTCAAACACTTCATCCTCATCTTGTTTGTGGTGATTCTCCATATGAGAGTGGGTGGCGCGAAACTTCCTGGACAGGAGTTGCAGATGAGTCATTTCATCCTGCGCCCTGGTACTTCAGAACAGTTGAATCATGGATTGCTGAGTTCCATCTCAGGAATTACCAATTATTAAAGTTACTGGAGCCATGTCACCCCATAACCAAAAAACCAGCCTCAATCATATTTATCTTTGAACGACAGTGAACTTGAAGGGGGCAGGAGGCAGTCTAAAATATGGTAATTTTATACTACGGCAAATCTATCGATTTATAGTATGATAATTTGCAACTGCGATCGCTTCCTTGGTATGTAGCTATTAAGTGCAAGCACCAAAGGAAACGGACGAGTGCGAATACTGCCCTATGGATCAAACTATGGAGAATTCACATGAGCAACAAACACATTGAAGTCAAACAGGTAGCTGGTTTTATTGGTGCCGAAATCAGCGGTGTAGACTTGTCGCGTCCTTTGCACGATGATGCAGTCAAAGAAATTCGTCAAGCATTATTGAAGTGGAAAGTCGTGTTCTTTCGCGGTCAAAACATCGATCATGCTGCACAGGTTGCGTTCACGGCTCGTTTCGGCGAAGTGACTTACGCGCATCCGCACGAGGATGAGCCGATTGAAGGCTTCTCAGAAATCCTGCCCATTGACCGTAGCCGCTACGAACGGCGCAATGGTCTGCGGCGTTCCAGCTACGAGAGCCGCTGGCATACAGATGTGACAGCAGTTGTCAACCCCCCTGCGGCGTCTATTTTGCGTGCGGTTAATGTCCCTAACTTCGGTGGTGACACACAGTGGACTAATTTAGTCGCAGCCTACGAGGGTCTATCAGCACCCCTACGGGCGCTGGCAGATGGATTAAAAGCCGAACATCGTTTCAATGCCCGTTTAAATCTGCCCAGCAAAAGCAAGATAGCCCAGCGGATCGCAGCCAATCCGTTGGTTTCAATCCACCCAGTAGTAAGAGTTCATCCTGAAACTGGTGAACGCGCATTATACGTGAACCCTGGCTTCACCTCGCACATTCTTGACGTATCACGACAAGAGAGTGACCTGCTGCTGGAGTTGTTCTTCAACCAGATCACCAAGCCAGCCTACACCACCCGCTTCCGTTGGAACAACGGTGACATTGCGTTCTGGGACAACCGCGCCACCTCGCATTTGGCCCCTCAGGATCTGGATCATCTGGAAGTCGAGCGCGTCCTCTATCGCACCACCATCACAGGGGATGTTCCAGTCGGGCCCGATGGTTTCCGATCGCAAGTGGTTGAAGGTGAGGCGTTCAGTAGCGAATTACCAACCATTTTGAAGAACAAAGCTGAGAAGTTGGAAGCAGAACCAGTGCTTTCGTAAACTACAGAGTGGTAAAACGGGCTGCGGATATATTTCGCAGCCCGCTTTATCTACTTAAGTATCTAGCAGAAATATAAATTTATTTGCGTAGCATCAAGAAATTTGTACAACAATTCAGAATCATTCGTGAGAAAATTTTGATTCAGTAATTGTTTAGAGAGATCACCACAGCCTATTCTCTGGCAATAACTATATCGTTGGACTTGATAACAGCATAAGCCTCTTTCCCCTCAGACAAATCCAACTCTTCTACCGATACTCTGGTGATAATTGAAGTTAACTCAACTTTGTGAACAATCTCCAACGTCACCTCACTATTAACTGCTCCGGTGATAACTCGCTTAACAACACCCTTCAGAATATTGCGAGAGCTAACTTTTAGTGGTTTCTTTTGAATACTAATTTCTATCTCAGGATTGTGAGAGTAGATATCTTCCTCTTCTGTATTTATGGTTGGTAGCAAGTTTGATGGTGAAGAGTGTTGATTAAGACCACGGACTAATTCTCGGAGAATCTCGGTTTTGGTTCGCTGAGACTGGCCGCAAAACTCTTCCAAAATTTTTCGCTCCTCTTCTGAGGTTTGGAATGTAACCCACCCTTGTTCTTTTCTAGGCATAATTTTACCGATATAGTTGGTTAAACGTTGGTATCTTTGGTACTATTTTACCTAGCATCAATTTTATGGAAGAAACCTCTCAAACGCATTTTTTATGAAAAGAAGACAAATTTTTGGCTTCCTGGGTGTAGCAGTTGCTGGCTTGCTGCTAGCAATTGGTTTACCGTTGGTTACTCCTTCTCCTGTGATAGCACAGTCAAACACCAACATACTCGTGTCCGCAGCCGCCAGCTTAAAAGAGGCGCTGGAAGAAATTAAGCCTTTGTACCAACAAAATAAATCAAATATCAACATTAGTTATAACTTTGGGGCTTCTGGTGCTTTGCAGCAACAGATTGAGCAAGGTGCGCCAGCGGATATCTTTATTTCTGCTGGCAAAAAACAAGTGGATGCCTTAGAAGAAAAAGGATTATTGTTACCAGGTAGCCGTACTAACCTGGCAAATAACCGTCTAGTGTTGATTGTGGCTCAGGATGTTGTTGGCATTAGTAGCTTCTACAATTTAACAGATAGTAAGATTAAAAAAATTGCGATCGGTGAACCCAGAAGTGTACCCGCCGGTCAATATGGGGAGCAAGTCTTAAAGAAATTGAAACTTTACGATCGCGTCAAGTCAAAATTGGTCTTTGCTAACAATGTGCGGCAAGTTTTAGCAGCAGTAGAAAGTGGTAATGCCGAAGCAGGTTTAGTTTATGCCACTGATGCCAAAATTTCTAACAAGGTAAAAGTCGTAGTCGCTGCTGATGATAAATTTCACTCACCGATTGTCTATCCGGTAGCAATAATTAAAAGCAGTAAAAATACTTCTGCTGCCAAGGATTTTGTCCAGTATCTATCTGACAGTCAAGCCCAAAATATACTCAAAAAATATGGGTTTATTGTGCGTTAAAAAAAAATAATGAGATTAATGTCTGTTTAAAAAGCTTGTAAATACTAAAGTTTATAACTTTTGGTTGATGAGCTTGGCAGCCAAGCGGACGAAAATTTTCCTAGACTTTCAAAAATATCGGGGAAAAAACATGTCCAGCATCAAAATTACTGACTTGCAACCTGATAATCAAGTTGAAGAATGGGAACTATCTGAAGCAGATATCACGGCAGTCATGGGAGGAATTGAAGTTAAACTTCTAGGTAATAGCATTTTAGATGCGACATTCGGGGGTTTTAGATTGACGATTTAAATTTGGCAGCCTAAAAACTCTAACCATACATATAGCAATCCTATCTGATTTGTGAAAATTCTCGCTGTCCATATCCCCGGCTTCTTTAAGAAGTCGGGGATCTAACTTTTCATGAATGATTTAGGATTGCTATAGTTGAGTTTACTATAAAACAGGGAGTCAGTACTGCCATTGGCAGCAGTGACTTCTACTTACAAAGATTAAAGCCAGGTCTATAGGCATCGAAACATGGAATCCCTAACCTCTCGTATACACGCGGTACAGTCACCGATTATTCCTGTGGTTGGGGAACTGATTAAAAATTCTCCTGGAACAATCTCTCTCGGACAAGGTGTTGTTTCTTACAACCCACCACCGGAAGCCATAGAATTTTTACCCAAATTCCTGGACGAACCAACCAATAATTTATACAAATCAGTTGAGGGAATTCCCCAGTTACTGACAGCACTTGCAGGAAAATTGCAAGCTTTCAATGGTATTGAAATCAACGAGGAAAACTGCATCATCGTGACAGCAGGGAGCAATATGGGATTTATGAATGCCATTCTTGCTATCACTAACCCAGGCGACGAAATTATTCTGAATACACCCTACTATTTCAACCATGAAATGGCGATCGCAATGGCTGGTTGTCGTCCAGTATTAGTGGCGACAGATGAAAATTACCAACTGCGCCAAGAAGCGATCGCTCAAGCAATTACTCCCAAAACCCGGGCTGTGGTGACAATTTCACCAAATAATCCGACTGGAGTCGTGTATTCAGAAGCAGCATTGCGCCAAGTAAATCAAATTTGTGGCGATCGCAATATTTACCACATCAGCGATGAAGCCTATGAATATTTTACCTATAACGGGGTAAAACACATTTCCCCTGCCGCATTTAGTAATAGTAGCGAGTACACCATTTCTCTCTATAGCCTTTCCAAAGCATACGGTTTTGCTAGTTGGCGCATTGGCTACATGGTGATTCCCAAACACTTGCTTATCGCGGTTAAAAAAGTCCAGGATACAATTTTGATTTGTCCGCCAGTCATTTCTCAATATGCAGCTTTAGGGGCATTGCAGGCGAAAGAGGAGTATTTGAAGAGTCATATAGGAGCTATTGCTCAAGTCCGCCAACTAGTATTAGACTCCCTTAACCGCCTACAAGGCTTATGTAGCATTATCCCTGCCAATGGCGCTTTCTATTTTTTCCTCAAAGTTCATACCCAGATGGATGCTTTTGAGTTAGTCAAAAGACTGATCCAGGAACATAAAGTAGCAGTTATTCCAGGTACAACCTTTGGTATGGATGATGGCTGCTATCTACGCGTTGCCTATGGGGCACTGCAAAAAGAGACGGCAAAAGAAGGTATAGAGAGATTAGTGCAAGGTTTGGAAACTATAGTCAGGAGTTAGGAGTCATCCAATTCCTGTCTCCTTCCAGAAGGCGTTAAGCTGTATTAGCATACCTAATCTGCAATCCCAAAGATAAAATTCAAGAGATGCCAATTATTAATAAGTTAATTGAAATTGAAACTGAACCAAAAATTAATATTCATAATATCACCCTACAAATTCAAGATTTTATTGCCTCAACATCAATTAAAAATGGACAAGTTTTAGTATTTTCTCGACACACGACAACAGCGTTAGCTATCAACGAAAATGAAGTCAGATTATTAGAAGATATAAAAGTATTCTTGCAAAAACTAGCACCGGAATCAGACAGCTATTTGCATAATGATTTGCATTTAAGAGATGTCCCGGAAGATGAGCCGATTAATGCTCACTCTCATTTAATGGCAATGATGCTGACCACTAGTGAGATAATTCCCATTGTGGATGGTAAATTAGCTTTGGGAACCTGGCAATCTGTGTTGTTTTTTGAGTTGGATGGCCCACGTAAAAGAACGGTATTTGTACAAATATCTGGTGAATAATCCAACTTCACACCTGCGAGCCTCCTAGAAAAACTTAAATCTGAGAGAATTACGAACATGACCAAAAAATGTATCAGTTGATTTTACCTCCAGCAATTAAAAACCTGAAATAATGTTTTCCAGCATAACTTTCTTTTCCCCAAACCAGAACTTTCGTTGTGTTAAAGGTAGACGCAGTTATACCAATTTTGGATTTTAGATTTTGGATTTTAGATTAAACATCTTTACCAAAAGTCTGTTCCAGTAATGTCCAACATACTATCTATCTCAATTTGGTATTAGTGATGAAAAATAACGATAATTTTGTATTACGTAATACCTGGTACTATGCTTTGCCTAGCAATCAAATCAAGCCAGGTATGATGATCAGCCGCATTTTCTTAGGAGAACCGGTGCTGTTAGTTCGCGATCAGGATGGCAAAGTGTCTGCGATGACAGACATTTGTCCCCATCGTGGTGTCCCCTTGAGTTGTGGTAGGTTCAATGGGCAGGAAGTTGAATGCTGTTACCACGGTTGGCGCTTTAACTCCGCTGGGCGCTGTACTGCCATACCTTCTCTTGTCGAGGAGCAGCAAATAGATTTGAGTCGCTTTGATGTGCAGTCATATAGTGTTCGTGAAGCCCAAGGGAATATCTGGATATATATGGCCGATCCCGATAACCCTCAACCGGCTTCCGAGATGGAAATTCCGGTAATTCCTGGCTTTGATGAGCGATCGCACCAGTTCGTAGAGGTGGTAAAATTCCCCTGTTTTATAGATCATGCAGTAGTAGGTCTGATGGACCCGGCTCATTCACCCTACGTTCATCGTGCTTGGTGGTGGCGAAATGAGCAATTGCACGAGGAAGTAAAGCAATTTGATGCTTCGCCCTACGGCTTTACAATGCGACGACACCGATTACCAGCGAATGGGGGTCGATTATACTGGCTGATTGGCGGTGGTGTGCCAGAAACGGAGATTTCCTTTCGTTTACCTGGAGTCAGAATCGAAGAAACCACCATTGGTAATCATCGAGTCGTTAATTTGACAGCAGTTACACCGATTTCAGACACAGAAACTGAGGTAACTTTTGCTCTTTACTGGACACTTCCTTGGGTGGGATTTGTTAAGCCACTGTTACATGTGCTGGCGCGGACTTTCATTGGCCAAGACCGAACGGTTGTAGAAAAACAACAGATTGGTTTGAAATATAATCCTGTGCTGCGGCTGATTAAAGACTCAGATATGCAGGCACAGTGGTATTACCAGTTGAAGCGGGAGTATGCTCGATCTGTCGCTGAAAGACGAGAATTTGTGAATCCTGTCAAGGGTCAAATACTCCGCTGGCGGGCTTAAATTACTCCAAAGTAAATTCGGCAAATTCTCTTTGTCCAAACAGCATATTTCGGTCTACGGCTGACAAGATTTTATTATTGGCGCGATCGCTATTTAAACTGCGACCAACTAACTGCGCGACATCTGCACGATTGATGCTACCAATAATGTGCGGATCTTCAGTCAAAACGCCATTACCCGTTGCTGGTTCTGACTTGAGTCCACCAGGACGGATGATTGTATAGGTAAGTCCACTGGCAATTAAGTGTTGTTCAGCTTTGTCTTTCTCAGCTAAAACTTTTCCCAGTACTGCTAAAACTTGGGGTGACGCAGCAACAACACTATTGCCAGCACCAATGGAAGATACAAGAATAAACTTTTGCACACCAGCTTTAACTGCTGCATCGATCAGATTTCTATTACCAGGGTAATCCGGTCTTTCTACATCTGATGGTAAACCGCCAATTGTACTAATAACGGTGTGAATAGGTTCATCTGTCTGGATGGCATGTTCTACATCGCCAACATTTAAGGCATCTCCCAGAACTACCTCAATACCGATTCCTTCTAGTTCAGCAGCAACTGCTGCGGTTCTCAGGAGTGCTTTGACCTTTAGCTGTTGCGCTGTCAGATATTGAGCAATTTCTCGACCAACACCGCGACTTGCCCCAGCCAGAAAAATATAAGATGCACTTGTCATAATAAACTTAACTACTTACGCTCAAAGGATTTTATCAGAGGATTGGCAGCACTTAATAGTTGCTTGAATAACTGAGACGCTTCTGGTTGGTGACGAACATAAGTTTTGATAAACAACAAACAAAATCTAGTGGTCTGAAATATCGGGGTAACTATAATTACAAAAATATGAGTAAGTAATTATATTTAACCCAATTGTAGGAAGTATTTTAATAAGCAATTGTGTCAATCTAGCAAATAACTTTTCAATGGATTTACTTATGGCTAAAAAATCTCAAACAAATCTAGAACAATACCAAGATGTCAGATTATCTGCCACCACAAGAATCTGGGTAATTACAGTAGCCATTCTCGGAGTTTGTGTCCCCCTGTCAGCCGTTACTAGAAGCGGTGCTATTCTTCCTTTAGTTGCTATTGGTGGCGCAGCTGTTGGTACAGTTGCTATTTGGCGTTCTGATGAGCAAAAATCAAAAACTAACTATTTGCAACAGCAGCAAATAGAACTGCTAGAGCAGAGATTAGCGAATTTAGAAACAATTGTTAGCAGTGACGACTTGAACTTGCAAATGAAAATTAAACAGATCGAAGCTAGGGATACTTTTGGCAACTCCTCTGATGTCAGTACTACACCCAGACAACCAAAACGCAAAGGTTAAAATAATTCGTCATGACGCTCTCTACGAGACGCTAAAAGCGTAGCTTGCTTCTCTGTAAAAATACGCCGACTTGCTATTGCTGCGCTAACGTAATTCGTAATTCCTATACTGCAAGGGTTTCATTGATTTGGAATGGGTGATTGACTTTCGCCGTGCTGTACTAGGTTATTTTTGTGTGGGTATTTGTTGACTTAACGTTACCCCATCTTTGAAATCCGTCTCAGATTCAACTTTCCTTTGCAGCTAGAACTGTTTCTCTAGAAACAGTATCTCTTTCTCTATGTTCGTTAGAATTAACAGACATCATTTAACTCTATATACTTCAACTGCATCAGTTCATGAAATGTCTAAGTGCTATCCATCTGTCTCTTGATCGGAAACATCTGCTAATAGCTGTGTTTTATTAGACTGCTAACATTACTGAATTTTTAATTAACTAAGGTTATAAACTTGAGTAATTGCATTGGTATAGCTTACCGTAGGTATGCAATAGTTTGCCGCAGGAATGCAGATGGATTGGATTAGCTTACTGAAAGCTCAACAAACTGATTTCCTTCAACGTGTGAAAAAACCTAAAACTTACGACTTATCTTTGCTGGAAAGTCAAGTAAAAGGTTGTCACACTGAAGTTATGGCCTTTTGGGGTGAGCCTTTGGCAAAACTCCAAGAACTTTCTCGCCAACAAGCAGAAGTTCTCGCCAGAAATCCGCCGCCTACCCCGCCTGAATATCCTGAGCCTCCTGATTGGACGATACCTTTTCCTAAATACTTCCAACAACAAGCCCAAGATTATCTTTTGCGGGAGTATATTGTTGATCGGGTAATGACTGAACGGTTGGGAAAATTAGTAAAAAAGGTGTCACAAGATACCTTACAAAATATGATTTTAGATGATGAGGGAAATTTATGTGGCGAAAGTAAATTTCCTTATATACTCAAAGATCATCCTCAGCTAAGTGTTCAAGTTTATGTAGCTGATGGAGAAAGTTTTAATGGTATTAAGAAAGACAAAATTAGGTGGTCGGTTACTCAAGAAGATTTAAAAAATCACCAAGTATTAATTTTTCTCTGTTTATTTTATCCATCTACAGGTAATTTAGGTTACGAGAGACAAAGCATAATAACAGGCTTTTTACCTACAAATCAACTGGAATTTAGCGAACCAAAACTGTATGTCACTCCCAGTAATTTGTTATATGCAGGGGGGTTGAGTTGGTATTTAGAATCACTTATGGGTAAAAAAGATCCGTCGCCAGTAACTAATGAGAGAGCGATCGCAGATACAATACAGACTCTACCATCAGAGCATTACCTCAAGGATATAGTCGGTGACTGGGAATGCTGGCAGACTTTGCAAGGACACACCAGAGGCATTAATTGCCTAGCTTTCAGTTCTGGGTGTAAAAATGGCAAAGCCTTACCCATATTGGCAAGTGGTAGTCGGGGAGAAACGAAGCTCTGGGATTTGAGCAAGGGTGAATTAATAGAGACATTATCAGAGTATCCTTGGGTGATATCTGGGCTGGTGGATGAAGTGAATTCCCTGGCTTTTAGTTCCGATGGACAGACTTTAGTGAGTTGCGGTGCAGATTCGACAATTAAGCTTTGGCACGTAGGCGCTTTAGACTTGATAGATATTTTGCACAAACATAATGGGGTAGTGCGGTGTGCTGCCTTCACCCCAGATGGCAGAATGTTAGCGACAGGCGGAGATGACAGAAAAATTCTGTTTTGGGATTTGATGCAACGTCAGGTAGCGATCGCACTTTCTTTAGATGATACAGCTGCTCATTCTCTGGTTTTGAGTCGAGACGGCGAAACTCTGGTGACAGGTAGCTATCGCAAAATCAAAGTTTGGCGCACCTCACCCCAGACGGGGATCAAAAGTTTAAAAGATGCACAACCGCTGCATACCCTCATGGGTCATTCCCACATCGTTTGTTCCTTAGCAATCAGTGCAGATGGGAAACTGCTGGTGAGTGGTAGCTGGGATCAAACGATTAAAGTTTGGCAATTGGAGACTGGGGAATTACTTCATACCCTTAAAGGACATAGAGATAGAGTATATGCGATCGCTTTAAGTCCCGATGGACAAATTATCGCCAGCGGTAGTGCTGATAAAACTATCAAGTTGTGGCATCTCCAAACTGGGGAATTACTGGGTACGTTTACAGGTCATGGGAATATCGTCACAGCATTAGCCTTCACAGCTTCCGGCGAGATGTTAGTCAGCGGGAGTTTGGATAAGACAATTAAAATTTGGCAACGCAGTTAATGGTCATTCATAATTCGTAATTGTCTTAATTTGGTCAGCAGGTTTAGAACCTACCACCTTGGAAACAGAGATTAAACGGCATTTACTCGCCCGCCTAGTTCCTCTATGGGAAAATAATTACAATTGCTGCAAACTTGGTTCTCCCTCCACTGGAAAATCCCAGTTTACCAAGAAGTTTCCCCCAATTCGATTTGCTTGCGGAACTGGGTGGCTCAGTACCGCAGCAGTAAGGCGGGAAGCTATGGTTAACAGGATTATAATAAAACTTATCAATGTATGTTGGGTTGAACGGCAGTGAAACCCAACATGAACAAGGATCAAGCGTTGGGTTTCGTTCCTCAACCCAACCTACAAATGTTACAAGTATTTAACCGAACCTGATATTAGGTGTATCGTTGGCAATAACTTTGATCTACTGCAATATCCGAAACTGACCCTTTTCAACTTTAACTAGGATAGGTTGACTCTGACGTTCTCTATTTTGAAACTGGAGTAGATCCCCCGAAGTTTCTCTTGTAGAAAGATTTACCTGTGGTAATTTTTGTAGAATAGTTTCTCTAGAGGGATTAGGAAACGATACTTTAATTGCTTTCAGAATAGCCTGAGTAGCATCATAACTAGTAGCTGTGCGCCAACTAACTGATCCTCCCCATAGTTGCTGTGCAGCCTTGGAAAAATTTTTTGCTTGTCGTGCTTTGCTAAACCAAGGTACTGTTATAACTAAACCTTCAACAGCATTTCTACTATCTTGTAATGTTTTCTGATTGTACAGAGTACTCCCACCTAACAGCTTTAGCCCTAAGTTATAATTTGCATTCACTTTCGCAATTTCGAGTGCTGTAGAAATATGTTCTGCATCTGGGAACAACATAACTGCCTGCACCTGTTGAGATGCACTATCTTTAAGCTCTTGCTTGATATTCAGTGTCGGATCTGTCAAATCTATCTGGCGAATAATTTGACCTTTAAAGTTACTTTTAAACTCTTCCATCAAACTGTTGCTATATTCACTTTTGGGATTATAAAAAATTACAACTTTTTTTAACCCTGAGTTGATAGCATATTTCGCTAATTTCTCACTAGATGCAGCGTTTGAAGGGACTGTTCTAAAGAAAACATTACCCTCTAGGGCATTACTGCCACTGGTAGGAGAGATAACAGGTATATCTGCTCGTTTGTATATATAAAGAGCAGCTTGTGTGGCATCGCTAGTATTATGGCCGATTACTCCTAATACAGATTCATCGTTAACTAGTTGTTGAGCTATTTGTTTAGCTTGCTCTGGGTTATTAGCATCATTAGCAATAGCAACTTCTAATAATTGACCACTGAAGCCCTTATTAATATTAAATTGATTTTGTGCTTGTGCGACTCCACGCAGCATTTCTTGAGCTATGTATTGTGGATTGTCTACGGGTACGACCACTGCCAAAGTTAATGGATTACCTTTTTCACGAGCTTTTGTGTTATTATAGTAAATCAGTACTTCTGGATCGTTGCGATTATACTTTACAGCCTTTTGAAATAACTCAACAGCTTGGGGGTAATTACCTTCTTTAAATGCCTCTATACCTTGGTCGCGGGAAGTGTTGGGGATAGTGAAAAAGAAAGCGCGATCGCCACGACTAATATTACTCTGAATATTATTCGGAATTGATGTAATCGTCGGATTTGAAACACAACTAGCATAGACTTTCTGCTGACCCCCAGAACAGGAAGTGAAAGATTGATAAATACCGATACCACCAACCAAAAGCGCAATAGTTCCTACCGCAATTGCCCCTAATAGAACTTGTTGACTAATAGAAGTTTTTGGTGCGTGTTCTGGTAGGTTTTCTAACTGTTGTTGAGAAATTTCAGCTTTTCTGTCTAGCTGTTGTTGTTGAGAAATTTCAGCTTCAATTTCTCTGAGTTTATATTTTGCTGATACTCTGTCTGGCTCAATTTTTAAAGCTTCTTCAAACTGAGTTCTTGCTTTTGCAAATTCTCTCTGGCTGATCAAATCGTTCCCATAATTTTCTAGCGCTAGTAAAAGTCCTTCTTTATTACGTATAGCATCTAATTGGTAGTCTCGCTGATATAGTTCCAAGGCTTTGTTAAAATTGCCAATCTCCAAATATCTCTGAGCTAAAACAGGTAGAGTACTGAAGTGATTGGGATTGAGTTTTAAAATTTCCTCATAACAGTCGATATTATCCTGTTTTTTTCCATTTTTATCTAGTTTTATTGCTTCTTGTTCAATTATATTAATTGCTTTTTTTTGAAGTTCTTCTAGTTTCCATATTGTTTTTTGTAGTGGGTGAAGTTCAATTAGCCAACGGCGAACTAATTCAATGTTGACTCTGCGCTTTGTATCATCTATAAACCCATCTGCTATTAGCTTTTTAGCAGCTTTAAGCAGATCCTCTGTCGGAATAACTCCATATTTTTGTAGCAGCGTTAATGGGTCTTCTGGAAAAGATTGCTTTTGCTCTATAGCTATTTTTTGAGTCTCTGCTACTGCTGAAAATACTACTTGCTCAGAAATAGATAGTCCATCCCAAAACCATGCTAGTCCACCTGTAGCACTTTCAATTGTCTTATCTATAATGCCTTCGACATCAGAACGAGTAACTATACAATTTTCTGCAATTTTCGCTTGCAGAAAGAGATTAAAGCAGATAGCTTGGGTAAAATAGGGATGACCTGATGAGAGTTCCAAAATTGCCTTGATTGCATCCTCCTGATACTCCAGCATACCTTGCGCTGGTTTAGTAATCAGTTGTCTCGCACTTAGCTCATCAAGGAAACCAACTTCTTGATATGGCGGACGGTTGAATAAATCAAGCAAGTTTTCCAAATCATCTTTAGACCGCCCTACTACTGGAATAATAAATAGTTTTTTTTGTTTGTTTAAAAGGGACTGTAAATATCTAAAAAAATTATTACCTTGATTTAATATGCCATCATCGCTACTGATAATATCAAATTCATCCAGCAATAGCACTAAATTTTTATCACCTAATTCTTGATAAACTTTTGGTAGAAAATCCTGATAAAATATATCAGGATTATTTTTTAATTGTTCATCGTAAGAAGGTGTGACGATATCGGAATCTAGCTCTAGTTGAGATGCGATTTCTTCTGCGAGATTAAACAATACATCGCTCAGAGAAGATTCACTGTGGCCTTGCAAATCAAAAAGAACAAAGACAAATTTCTCTTGAACAACTTTGTGAGGAATCTGCTGAAGCACAGACGATATACCAATACGTCGTTGAGCGTGCAACAGGATAATTTTTGTATCAGCGTTAAGACTATCTTCAATAAACTGGAATAGAGTTTCTCGTCCAAAAAACTTTTCCGGTTCATGGATTGGACGACCGATGATATAAGGATTTTTCCGAGCAGTAAAATTATTCATATAAAAAGCTACCCGTCGTCTTCTAAGGGGAACATTGCAAGCACTGAAAATGACCCTTCTCAACCCTAACAAGGATGGCTTTACTCTGACGTTCCCCTTCTTTATTAAATTTAACTACATCTCCTGATGTTTCTTCGGAGGAAAGTTCTATCATCGGCAGTCCTGCCAAAATACTTTGTCTCGAAGGGTTGAATGAGAGAGATTTAATAAAAGCTTTAGTAGCATCAAAACTAGTCGCTGTAGACCAACTAACACCTCCTTTCCAGTAATCTTCTGCTGATTTAGCAAACTTTTTGGATTGTGGTGCTTTCCTAAACCAAGGTACTGCTAGAATTAAGCCTTCAACAGCTTTATTACCTTCATTTAAGTTTTGTTGATTGTAGAGACTTTCACCACCTAATAACTTTAACCCTAAATTATTATTTGCATTTCTTTTCGCAATTTCGATCGCTCTGGAAGTATGATGTACATCTGGGAACAACATAACTGCCTGCACCTTTTGAGATGCACTTTCTTTAAGTTCTTGCTCGATATTCAGTGTTTGATCTGTCAAATCTATCTTGCGAAAAATCTGACCTTTAAACTTGTTTGTAAATTCCTCCCTCAAACTATTGCTATAAGCGCTTTTGGGATTATAAAAAATTACAACTTTATTTAAAGCTGAGTTTTGAGCATATTGCGCTAATTTTTCACCAGATGCAGCATCAGAAGGGATTGTCCTAAAGAAATTTCTTCCATTTAAGGAGTTGGCAGTGCTGGTAGAAGAGATAATAGGTATACCTGCTTGTTTGTATATAGGAAGAGCTGCTTGTGTGGCTTCGCTAGAATCGTGCCCGATTACTCCCAGTACAGATTTATCATTAACCAGTTGCTGTGCTACTTGTTCGGCTTTTTTGGGGTCGTTACTATCATTAGCAATAGCAATTTCTAATAATCGACCATTTGAGCCACCATTGGCATTAAATTGATTTTGTGCTTGTGCCACTCCCCGCAGAATTTCTTGAGTTGCGTCTTGTGAATTGTCTGCCGGTACAACCACAGCTAAAGTTAATAAATTACCCTTTTCACGAGCTTTAGCATTATTGTAGTAAATCAGTACTTCTGGATCTGGTTTGTTATTTCTATCCCTGACAGCATTTTGAAATAATGCAGCAGCTTGAGGGTAATTACCTTCTTTAAATGCCTCTATACCTTGGTCACGGGAAGTGTTGGGGATAGTGAAAAAGAAAGTGCGATCGCCACGACTAATGTTACTATGAATTGAAACACAACTACTATTAACTTTCTGCTGACCCCCAGAACAGGAAGGGAAAAATCGAGAAACCCCAATACCGCCACCCACAAGGGCAATAACTGCTGCAATTGTACCTAATATAACTCCCTGGCGAATAGGTGTTCTTGAGTAGTTTTTATGATCTTTCATCAATTGTTCCTCAACTTGTCTTAGGGGTGCTTCCTGTTTTACAAGTTCAGCTTTAATTTTTATAAGTTGTTGTTGTGCTGATTTTCTATCAGGTTCAGTTTCTAAAACTCCCTCAAACTGAATTTTTGCCTTGATTAACTCTCGTTGTTCTATCAAATTTTTCCCATAAGCTTCTCGTGCAAGTAAAAGCCCTTCTTTATTGTGCATAGGATTAACCTGATAAGCTCGCGTATAAAGTTCTAAGGTCTTCTCGAAGTTTCCAACCTTCAAGTAACTCTCAGCTAGAACAGATAGAGTACTGAAATGATTTGGATTAAGTTTAAATATTTCTTCATAATGGTCTATTACACCTTGATTTTTATTATTTTGAGACAGTTGCGTTATTTTTTCTAAAATATTATTAATTTCTTCTGTCTCAAATTCCTCCAGTTTATATATCTCTTGATTCAGTGGGTGACATCGAACTAACCAACGGCGAACTAATTCAATTTTTACTCGTCGCTCAGTATCATCTAAATAACCTTTTTGAGCTAGCTTTTTAGTAGCTTCAGTTAATAGTTCTGTCTGAATGACTCCATGTTTTTTTAGCAGCCTTAGCGGGTCTTCTGGAAAAGATTGTTTTTGCTCTATAGCTATTTTCTGAGCCTCTGCTACTGCTGAGAATACTACTTGCTCAGAAATAGACAGTCCATCCCAAAACCATGATAATCCACCTGTAGCGCTTTCAATTGTTTTGTCTACAATACCTTGAACATCAGAACTAGTAACTGTCAGTTTTTCTTCAATTTTAGCTTGTAAAAACAGATTAAAGCAGATAGCTTGGGTAAAATATGGATGCCCTGCCGATAGTTTGAAAATTGCTTTTATTGCATCTTCTTCATACTCCAACATCCCTTGTGCTGGTTTAATGATTAGTCGTTTCGCACTTATCTCATTAAGTAAACCAACTTCCTGGTATGGCGGACTTTTGAATAACTGATACAGATTCTGAAAATCATCCTTAAACCGTCCTACTACTGGAATAAGAAATAATTTTGTCTGTTGCTTTAAAAGCAATTGTAAATATATATAAAAACTATTACCCTGATTTAATATGCCATTATCGCTACTGACAATATCAAATTCATCTAGTAATAGCACTAGATTTTTATCACCTAATTTCTGATACACTTTTGTGAGAAATTTCTGAGAAAATATATCTAGATTGTTTTTTAATTCTTCATCTAAAGAAGAAAGTGTGATGATATCTGAATCTAGCCCTAACTTTTCGGTAATTTCTTCAGCTAAATCATGTAATATATTCCTTACAGAAGAATTACTGTGATTTTGCAAATCAAAGTAAACAAAGACAAACTTTTGTAGATTAATGTTGTGAGCAAACTGTTTGAGTACAGAGGACTTACCAATGCGTCGTTGACCATGCAATAAGAGAAATTTTATATCAGCATTAAGATTATCTTCAATAAAGGTGAACAAATCTTCGCGTCCGAAAAATTCTTCCGGTTTATCGATTTGTTTACCAAGAATGTAAGGATTTATCCCAGTATTTTTGTTCGTCATTTTTTTCTATAAACAGAGTTAATCGATCATGTTTATATTAATCCTTTGGGAAAGGCAGCTACTAATTTACCAAACCATTCAATAGTAGATAGCACCTCATTTCTATGCTGCCATATAGAGTTAATTTGACTGAGTTGTTTATGACTTATTAACTTAATAAATACTTTTTCTCTTTCTTGAATTAACGCATTATTAGTATTCCAAATTTCTTGAACTACCCATCGCTGCATCATTAAGGAAGCAAAAGAATATACTGTTTTTTCTTCATCTTCTTTGCGAATAATCACACCTTGTTCTTCCAGATTTGTTAATTCTCGTCCTCTTTGGGTAAATATTAAATCAATATTACCCAAATCAAAATTTCTCTTTTGATGCAGACGACCATTTAAATCAAACAAAGCTAGCAACATTAAAAGAGTCTGTTCTATTTCATTACACATATTCCAGGTAGTTTGAAAAATATGCCTGGTATCTGTTTCTAAGTTCTTGATAAATGCTTGAACATCAGAAACTTGATTAGCTTCTCTATCAGTTTTTAGCTGTACGTATAATAGAAAACCAGCTATTTGTAGCAGACGTGGATCTCTGCCAGCTATCTCTCTAATTGCTTCTCGTAATGCCAGTGTCATTGGCATTACGCCAAGTAATTGTTCAATTTCCTTGTCATTCAATGGCTTGAGTTGCTGAAACAGATAGTGGTTATACCAGGGGGAAGCGTTGGGATTGAGTTTTGGGCCAAGTTCACTTAGGCGTTTGAATGATGTTACAACCATTGAGAGATATTTACCGCCTGGAGAAGCAACAGCCAAACTACGGCACTCGCTCAAGAATTGTTGCATATTTGCTTCGGTGTATTCCTGATTTTCTTGCAAGGCTACATTGAAGTCATTGACTAGCAGCACCAAAAATTTGTGTTTTTTACCAAGCTTCTGCAATATCTTGTTGAGATTATCTTTGGTTGTTTGCCCTCGTTCCAAGAGTTTCTCAATTTCAGCTTCTAATGCAGGTTCACTCTCTAAATTATCTTTCATAACACTCAACACTTCTCGCCAAAAACTTGAGGGAGTGAAGGGATTGATATTCTCACAACTCAGAAGAGCAATTACAGCCTCTGATGGGTCTAATCCATGTTCTTCCCAAACTGCGGGTGAACCTAGTAACTCTAAGAAAGAGGATCTGCCCATTCCTGGGCCACCCCAAATAGCTAAGTGACCGTGCTGAGATATTTGAGCAAATGAAACTGCTATTTCGTATTTACGTCCTACAAAAAATTCTGGGGAAACTGGCTTTCCTACGACAAAGGGATTGTTTGACATAATGTTTTTCTAACCTGGGATAAATATTTTTAAGGGTCGCTTCTATCTACACATTCTTAATTCATCCAAGACTGATATACTTTACAATCACACTAAAATATCCAGCACATTTTTTGTTTACCAAAACCGAAGAAAACTTTTGATAAGTGCCTCTGTGCGGAGATATTTAATTATCAAATAGGAGATATTTTTTACATTAGTGTAATCATATTATTTGCTGTATGTATAAATTATATTTAATTTGTCTGTTTTTTATAAAAATTATGTAAAGACTATATTTTTTATCAGTATTTTCACATTGATATAATTTTTACGGCGATCGCTAACAGCAGATTAATTGCAGCAATTGCTGGTTTTCCTCATATACATAATTTATATAGTACAAATATACTGCTTTGCTGCTAAAATGCCTTACAAGTCAGCTAGCCTTGCTTGAGGTAGTATGAAAAAAATCCAAAACACGGACAAAAAGCCCATTTTGCTGAAAGTTTCGCTGTTGCAGATGTCGGCTGCAACTACTGCTATAGTGCCACTGCGACCCCAAGATGAAAAAATCATCAGTGAACGGGAACGCTTGATTATACAAGTCGAACGCATCAATCAGATGGCAGGAGAGTTAGAAGCAGCCATATTGGAGTTGAAAGCGATCGCCAACACACTGAATACTCAAAAACGTTACCCACTCTTGAAAAAGGAGCCATACAAAAATATTTGTCAGTATTTCGCAGTTAGCGTCCCTTGGGTGAAACGAAAGCCTGACGAATCATTTATTCTGACAACGCGAAGAGTTGATTTATTTCGAGCCGAAAGGGAAGCCGCACTGCTAGCACAGCAACTTCGTCAGCAAACCAAAAAAAGATTAGCATCGCAACGACACAGAAAAAACAAGAGTGGGGATTACACAAAACGCTTGTTCAAAAGGTATTAGTCAACAAATCTTAAAATTATCAACATTCAACGGCATTTCACCTCTGAGGTTGTAACAGTTATGCTGATTGAAGTGGCAGAAGGAACTTCCATCTTCAAAATTGCTGGATACCACCTGCCATTGCTAATTGCCACCAACTGGGGTGGCAATTAGGGAAAGCTGCCCTCATACTTGCACTTCTGTAAAACCAGAGTGCAACATCAGGGACAATCAATCAGCGAACAAAAGAGGTAAAAAGAAGGTGTTAAGGACACTTTTAGTAATTGCCATTGGTTTTTTACCGTCCCTGATTTCCCTGTGGGTGATCCGCAAAACCCATTTGCGATCGCGCTTACGGCTCAGACAAGCAGCCATGAATTTTCCAACGGTGCAGGGACGGCAAAATGTCAGACCAGTTGAGAGCGATCGCTATTATTTAGAAGGGGTGGGTTATCTGATTGGCGACATCAGCTGCAAATTTAATGCCCGATCTGGTTACATCCGCTGCGCTGTCAATCCCGACGGCCCATGTAACGGTTGCCGTCACTACGAACCGAAGGGATTACCTGGTAGTGAAAAAAGGGCTTAAGAGTCCTTACTTAGGACTCAACTAAACTGATAAAGTGACTTCATCGCACATTCCCAAATAGAACCAGGGAATGATAAAATCATTACTAATTATAATAATTTGTATTTACAAACACTTTGAATATTTCTCTTTGCATGGTGAAATAAGAATGATTTAATAGAATTCGTGCAAAAGTGTAAATCTGCGTCATTTTCTTTGCAGATTATGAACTTTACTATTAACTTTTGCCGAATATCTAATAACTACATGATTATCCAACGATGAACAACGCGATCGCTCGGACTTCAGCATTACTATCAACTTGCGCTTTACTACTAACAGGCTGTGGTGGTGGCACTAGCACTGTGACAAATTCTCCAACTAATAGTCCGAGTATTACCTCAAATAACACTTCAACCAATACCCCAGCGACAACGGGCACATCGTTGGGTGCTATTCCTATCGGTATTGCTGTTGCTCAAACTAGCAATGTGGCATTATTAGGTCAAGAGGAAGTGGCTGGAGCCAAACTTGCCGAGAAGTATTTCAATAGTAAAGGTGGTGTTAATGGCACACCAATTAAATTGGTGTTTCAAGATACTAGCGGTGATGAAGCAGGAGCTATTAACGCTTTTCAAACTTTAATTAACAAAGATAAAGTTGTTGGAATTGTCGGCCCAACTTTGTCACAGCAAGCCTTTAGTGCTGACCCCATTGGTGAACGGTCAAAAGTACCAATTCTTGGCCCATCGAATACTGCTAAAGGCATTCCCGAAATTGGTGATTACGTTGCTCGTGTTTCTGCACCAGTTTCCATCGTCGCACCTAATTCGGTGAAAGCTGCACTTAAGCAAAACCCTCAACTTAAAAAAGTCGCAGTTTTCTATGCTCAAAATGATGCATTTAGCAAGTCAGAAACAGAAATTTTTCAGCAAACAGTTAAGGATCAAGGGCTGGAATTAGTAACAGTACAAAAGTTCCAAACCAGTGATACCGATTTTACAAGCCAAGCTACCAATGCGATTAATCTCAAACCAGATTTGGCGATTATTTCTGGCTTGGCTACTGATGGTGGTAATTTAGTTAGGCAATTGCGGGAACTGGGTTATAAAGGCTTAATTGTCGGTGGAAATGGTCTAAATACATCGAATTTATTGCCAGTTTGTAAGGCCCTTTGTGATGGTGTGTTGATTGCTCAAGCCTACAGTCCAGAACATCCAGGTGAAATTAACGCCGCATTTCGTAAAGCCTATACTGAAGAATACAAAAAAGAACCGCCCCAATTTAGCGCTCAAGCTTTTACAGCAGTGCAGGTTTATGTCGAAGCACTCCAATCTTTAGATAAAAAGAGCAAAGTCAATAAATTACAGCTACCAGAATTGCGAACACAGTTAAACCAACAGATCCTGATTGGAGAATACAATACACCATTGGGTGTAATTGGTTTTACTCCTATAGGTGAAATCGTACAAAAAGATTTCTATGTAGCCCAAATCAAGATGGCAAAAGACGGGAGCCAAGGTAAATTCACATTTTTAAAATAGTTGCTACATGAATATCAATCTATTTTTGCAGCAATTATTAAATGGGTTATCCATCGGCAGTGTCTATGCAATTTTTGCCTTAGGATACACCTTGGTTTATTCCATTTTGGGCATCATTAATTTAGCTCATGGCGCGATTTTTACCTTGGGTGCATATTTCACTTATGCACTCATGGGTGGTAACTTTGGATTTAATGGCTTGTTAGCAAATGCAGCCTTGCCAATAAAGTTACCATTTGCTTTAGCCTTGATTTTAGGAAGTACCTTGGCGGGATTGGTAGGGATAGTGATGGAACGTGTTGCTTTTCAACCTCTGCGGCGTCAAGGATCTGATCCCTTACTGACTGTTGTTTCCAGCTTGGGGGTAGCAGTGGTAATTGTGAATTTAATTCAGTATTTAGTAGGCGCGGAAAGTTACACATACCCGGCAAACACTTACGGAAATTTGCCACCTGCGATTAATTTTGGTAGTCCAGAAAACCCAATTCCGATTCGCAGTGTTCAAGTGGTAATTTTTACTGTATCAGTGGTGATTGTGGCAATACTTACCTATTTTATTAATCGGACTAAATACGGTAAGGCAATGCAGGCGATCGCAGAAGATCCAACTACAGCTAGTTTGTTAGGAATTAATAGCGATCGCTTTATCATCCTAACATTCTTCATCAGCAGTTTTTTAGCAGGATTAGCCGGAACTTTAGTCGCCTCTAGTGTTAGTATTGCAGGGCCATATTTCGGCATTGCTTTTGGTTTGCGGGGTTTAGCAGTAATTGTCTTAGGTGGTTTAGGTAGTATTCCCGGTGCAGTGTTGGGAGGTTTGTTAATTGGATTAGTAGAAGCGTTTGTCCCTGCGGAATTCTCTGGATATAAAGACGCAGTAGCCTTTGGAATTTTGTTTATCATGCTATTAGTTAGACCCCAAGGTTTGCTAGGACGGCGGTTTATTCAGAAAGTTTAAAGAGACGTTGCACTATGAAAACATACACCAAATAAAAATTAAATTTTGAGCAATTTTTGGAACAGTGTCCACAGTCAGGTTTATATGAACTTGTGGATGGAAAATTAAAAGGTGATAAAAGCGATAGTTTGATTAAGTTTAATCAAAATGGATTAAAATGGCTGATTTTTTCGCTACTTATGGTTCTTTAATCGTCTCTATGATCTTGGGGGCGCTACTAGGGTTATCACTTTACTTACCGCTAATGACAGGGCAATTGTCTTTAGCTAGTCCAGGATTTTATGCTTTAGGTGGATATATTGCAGCAATTCTCTCCACAAAAGTTTTGATATCTAGCAGTAGTTTGTTTCCTATTCCATTGTTGTTATTGGAGATGCTAATCGCTGGATTAATTTCTGGTTTATTGGGTGTAGTAGTGGGAATCCCAGCGCTCAGATTACGAGGAATTTATTTAGCGATCGCAACTATCGCTTTTGTGGAAGTTCTGCGCGTTATCTCGCTCAATCTAGATATTACAGGGGGTGCTGTGGGAATTTTCGGCATTCCTCAACCTTTCCAAACACAAATCGAATATTTATGGATTGCCCTCCCCTTACTATTAATTAGTATGGTGCTGCTTTATCGTTTAGAACGTATCCGCGTCGGAAGGGCTTTTATCGCTATTCGCGAAGATGAATTAGCTGCGGGTGCAATGGGAATTAATCCCACTTATTACAAAGTTTTGGCATTTACACTAGGGGCTATGCTTGCAGGGGTTGTAGGGGCAATTAGCGCTCACTTCCTTAATACCTGGAATGCTCGTCAAGGTACTTTTGATGCCAGTATTATATATCTAACTTTTGTTTTAATTGGTGGTTCGAGAACTTTTTTAGGTTCGGTAGTCGGAGGTATGGTATTTACAGCCTTACCAGAGATTCTGCGAAGCCTCGCTGATACTGGTGGTTTACCTAATTGGTTAGCACAATTTTTGCGAGATGGTCGATTAATTATTTTTGGCTTCCTAATAGTAATAGGGACAATCTTTTTTCCTCAAGGGCTAATTACTCCAGATATTTTTAAAAGACGTAAAATTCACAAGTGAACTATTCTTTATGAGGTAGGAGTAACCCACCTAATAATTCTTCTTTCTCAACTGTGTTTTATACTCAAAACTAAAGTTTTCATTCATAATTATTTCCTCCTGCCTTCTCTTATAATAATATGCAAAAATGTCACATAGTATTCCAGTAGCTAACAGCAGTATTATCTTAGAAGCAAGAGCATTGACTCGTCGCTTTGGTGGTCTAGTGGCGGTAAATAATGTATCTTTTAGTGTGAATAAACATGAGATTTTTGGATTGATTGGCCCAAATGGGGCTGGTAAAACAACACTGTTTAATTTGATTACTGCCTTCATTCCACCTTCTAGCGGTCAATTAATTTATCAAGGGGCAGCAATTTCCCAACTGCGTCCTCATCAAATTGCTGCTTTAGGTATCGCCCGTACCTTCCAAAATATCCGCTTGTTTGGAGAATTATCGGCGTTAGAAAATGTGATTATTGCCCGACATTTACACACTAAAAGTAATATGATTACGGGAGTTTTGGGATTACCACCAGCGCCTAATGAAGAATTGAAAACTAAGCAAAAAGCTTTAGATTTATTGGATTTGGTGGGATTGAGCGATCGCGCTGACGAAAAAGCCAAAAACTTTGCCTATGGCGATCAGCGGCGGCTGGAAATTGCCCGCGCTTTAGCTTTACAACCGCAAATCTTACTTCTCGATGAACCAGCAGCGGGGATGAACCCCAACGAAAAGCAACAACTGAGTGAATTTATCCGTAGTCTGCGAGAACAATTTAATTTAACAATTGTCCTAATTGAACATCACGTACCATTAGTAATGGGTTTGTGCGATCGCATTGCTGTGTTAGATTTTGGTCAACTGATTGCTTTAGGTGAACCATCTATAGTCAGAAATAACCCGGCTGTAATTGAAGCTTATTTGGGAAATGAATGAAAAATTCCATCCCCTTGTGGGTGGAGTTTTTGGGAATCGGGAAGAATTACAATGCCTCAAGGGTTGGGGCGGCTATCCCTCTCCAGTCACAAGGAGATAGAGTTTTTCGCCGCTTTCTATCAATGGAAGTGGAAGTGAATAATCCTGCACTTCCCCATCCTCAATTTCTCTAATCAGGGCAATGAAAATCGCCTGCGCCTAAGAGGATGTTTGAACAATCCTCTTATCAGTAGCAAAATCTTCTAGATCCCCCTAAATTCCCCTTAAAAAGGGGAGATTTGATTCCGGTTCCCTCTTTGAAAAGAGGCGTTAGGGGGGATCAATAAGTGCCTAAAATCACAGCTAACCACTTTTCAAACAGCCTTTAAGGATATGGTAGTGGTGTTTGCTCATCACCAATTATATGCTGAGAGGATAGTCAATAGCTAACTATCAAGTTGCTCATCTGCACTTTATGCTAGACATCAAATTCACTGATTTGAGTAAAACTTCTACATAAACACACACTGATGCGGTTTGATTTGCTTGAATAGCTATATTGATAGGACATTGATCCGACGGCAATTCACAATTCCTGATTATGGCAAGTAAATTCATTGATGTTAGGGAATATACTGTCAGGGCGCACAAAAGACAGATTCATACTCGTGTTTTCCAGTTTGTCTGTAAAGAGTGTAACGATCTGACAAAGCGCGAGACTTTCGGCCCTCGACCCTTATATTGTGAGAGATGTCGCCCTCCCCAACCGCCTAAGAAATCCCAGCCAACATCTCACAAAACAAAACCCAGAGCAATGTCTTACAAAAGTGACATCGATTTAAATTGATTGACGCCTTATGACTCAAAATGGACAATTAGAACCACCTCCGGGCACCTTTCTCTCCCCACTGTTGGAATTACGAGACTATTATGCTCGTCTTACAGAAGAGTATGAACGCCTCTTTGTGCAGGCGCGATCGCAGCTCGATCATGTAGAAGCGTTGTTATCTAACTGGTCTTTTTCTGATACCAACAAGCAGATATCAAGACTGACGGCAGCTGATGAAACCTCAAATCTTTCCCAAGAAAGCTCTCTGCGGTTTTTATCACCACTTGATGATATGGACGAAATCAACTTGGTGGAGTCTGTACAGTCAGAACGAAAAGACTCAGATCACGTTGAGATGGATAATTTCTTTTCTGCTGCTGTTGATACAAAAGAAAGTCAACCTACAACTACATCACCAGATCCAAAGATCGCCCTAGAAAACAATGATAGTTCAACGAAGGTGGCAGAAATTCCGATGCTACCTCAATATCAGCACACTATCTCGCGAATGGAAGCCATAAAACAGCTATTGCAAGAGCAGATAGGTACTGTTTGTCATATTGATTTTATCGTGCGATCGCTTTATGGAGAGTTGGATTCCAATGTATTCAGAGTAGTTAAAGGTAGGGTTCAATCTTCCCTTACCCAAGGCAGAGAAAGGAATTATTGGGTAACTATTCCCGATGAGCCAGGTTGTTATACTCTGGATTTAAGTTTGGTAGCCCCAAATAATCGCAATGGTGCTTCTAGGAGTATCAAAAGCAAAAATAAGAAGCCTTTCGTACCCCCGACAAAAACAGTACCGATGCTCAAAGCCTTTGAGGGTCAATTTTTAATTGATGCCCTCACCTCTCTGTTGGAAGAAAATCCAGGTAAAGTTTTCAGCGTCGCTGAAGTCATCGCCGGAATTTATGGAGAATTAGATTCTCAGCAAATTAGAGAGATCAAAAATAAGGTGCTGAATGAATTATCTAGAGGCTATCGGACAGGCAGATTCTCTAGGGTTCCTAACCAAATCGGCTTCTATACTTGGGACTCCAATCTGATATTGAAGGGTAGTTCTCGTTAAATTGGGGATTGGGGAGTAGGGAGTGGGGGATTACATTATTTTCTTCTCTTGCCTCCCCTGCCTCCCCTGCCTCTTCCCCACTCCCCACCTATCCCAAAAACAGCTTGTATGCGGGATTCTTGTTTTCATCCCAATAGCGATAGCCCAGGCGATCGAGAAAAGCTTGCCACTCTTCCATCTCGTGGGGGGGAACTTGGATGCCGACAACGATTCGCCCGTAGTCTGCGCCGTTGTTGCGGTAGTGAAAAAGACTAATATTCCAGTCAGGACTCATGGAAGTAACAAACTTCATCAATGCGCCAGGACGTTCGGGAAACTCAAAACGGTAGAGTAATTCATTGTCAGCTAGAGGAGAGTGTCCACCCACCATGTGCCGCAGATGTAATTTAGTTAGTTCGTCGTCCGTTAAATCAAGGGTTTTAAATCTATGAGCTTCAAAGGTTTCTACCATCTTTGCAGCATCAGCACGGTTTTGAATTTGCACTCCTACAAAAATATGGGCTGTTTTTTCATCGGCAATGCGATAATTAAACTCGGTAAGATTCCGGTTGCCAATACATTCACAAAAATGACGAATACTTCCCCGTTCTTCAGGAATTGTGACTGCAAAGATTGCTTCGCGGCGTTCGCCTAACTCTGCACGTTCTGCCACAAAGCGGAGGCGATCAAAGTTCATGTTTGCACCACAGGCGACAGCAATTAAGGTTTGTCCCTCGATTTGTTCTCGTTCTGCGTAGGCTTTGGCAGCTGCGATCGCCAATGCACCTGCTGGTTCTAAAATGGATCGCGTATCTTCAAACACGTCTTTAATCGCAGCACAAGTATCGTCTGTACCCACCAGAATGATTTCATCTACATACTGCTGACATAAACGGAAGGTTTCTTCACCTACTTCCCGCACCGCCACACCATCAGCAAATAATCCCACTTGGGACAAGCGCACTCGATGTCCGGCTTTGAGCGATTGAGACATCGCATCAGCATCTACTGGTTCAACACCAATAATTTTGATTTCGGGACGCAACCGTTTCACATAAGCCCCAATCCCAGAAATTAATCCACCCCCGCCAATTGCGACAAAAATCGCATGGATGGGTTGCTGATATTGCCGTAAAATTTCCATCCCGATTGTTCCCTGTCCAGCAATTACATGAGGATCGTCAAAGGGATGAATAAAGGTCAATCCTTTTTCTACTTCTAATTCACGGGCATAACTATAAGCATCGTCGTAGGTGTTTCCATGTAACACGACTGCTCCGCCCCTCATTCTCACCGCGTCCACCTTAACTTGGGGTGTGGTTACTGGCATCACGATAATCGCTTTGGTTCCCAAGCGATTGGCTGCAAGGGCGACTCCCTGAGCATGATTTCCCGCAGACGCAGCGATTACACCTAGTGCCAATATATCTGGTGGCAGTTGCACCATTTTGTTATAAGCACCCCGCAGTTTAAAGGAAAATACTGACTGCATATCCTCACGTTTTAGCAGAAGTTGATTATTCAGCCGCGCAGACAAATTTGGGGCATACTCCAGTGGTGTTTCCTGGGCAACATCATACACACGGGCAGTCAGAATTTGGATGAGGTAGTCGCAAAACATGGGCGTCAAGCTGTTAGCAAATGCTGGATGGAGATTAATTTTACGTTACAAGCGATCGCACTGGTTTTATTTAATTGCACTCTCTCGAAATTTTGAGTGAATAAAATTTAAAAATTACTAATATTCTTTGAAGATAAATAAGTTCAGTGATTGAAATTTTTTGGTGAGTTCAAATTTCATGCGATCGCTCGGAGATTAATTTTAAAGGAGTTTTGCCAACTCTCCGAGTATTTAGATCAACAATTAAGTTAAGTATACTGTTGCTTATGAACATAACTTTTCAATTTATGTTAAAATATGCATAGAAGATTAAATTCGGCTGTATAGTTTGTTTTTATATATACTTGTATTACAGACCTCTCCGGATCTAAATCTCTACACCCTCTGATTCTGGAGACATTCTATGTCAATTTACGTCGGTAACCTATCTTATGAGGTTAAAGAAGATGACCTCCGGCAAGTCTTTGCAGAATACGGAACTGTAAAAAATGTTCAATTGCCTATCGACCGAGAAACAGGTCGGGTGAGAGGTTTTGGGTTTGTAGAAATGGAATCAGACGCTGAAGAAACAGCAGCAATTGAGGCCCTTGATAATGCTGAGTGGATGGGTCGGAGCTTAAAAGTTAATAAAGCGAAGCCTAAGACAGATGGAGGTTCCTCTGGTGGTAGACGAGGAAACTATAGTGGTGGTGGCGGTGGTGGCTCTCGCCGCTATTAAGGTCTAAACGAAAACCAAGAATTTAATTCTAAGGTCTTGAAGGCAGACAAGGCGTCTGCCTTTTTTATGTTTCAGTTAACTAGAGTACATGATTAGGGCTGACGCAAAGATCCGGGAACGCAGAGAGTTTTTTTGATAAGCAATTATACAGACATGATATTAGAGTAAAAAAGTAAAATTAGACTGACTAGGTATTAAATCGGTTCCGAGTAATGAGTGCTGAGTGGGAAGATTCGTAAGTACTACTTCTTACTCAGCACTCATATCAAGTCCGGCTAATCACTTATCACCAAAATCTCTTTGCGTCAGCCTAAACGATAAGTCTTGAAGCGCAAATGATATCACTACTCCATTGCGTTCTTAGTTCAATCTCCCGTTTCGCTGTCTTGGTGACTCAGAAATATTGAACACTGTCTAAGAGGTTGTTTGAAAAGTTGTAAAGTATACTCAAAACCCGCTTCCATTCCTCTCCCCGAAAGGTCATGAGGCTTTGAAACCCCCATTCCCTTGTAGAGAAGGGAATGGGGGGTTAGGTTTTCGAGAACTAAGCTAATTTAGTAGAAATATAGTATTACCCAAATGACTGTAGGCGAAAGTGAAGAGATTGAATCAACCTGACGTCGATTTCAGCCAGAAGTATCCAAAACGGGGATTTTTCCAGATATTAGGAAGCACCGTCACTGTGAAACGCCTCAGCAAAAGCTCAAACGCAAAGCAATTGCCAAGCACAAACAGCATCAGAGAAGTTTTCGCAATTGATTATAACTGTCTTTTATGAAGCCATGCCATCATTTTTGTAATAGGTGTAGCAACCATGAACCCTGAAGCTAAACATATTGTTAGCGAACTAAGGCGTGAGTTCTACTCTAACTTTGCTGCTGCTATGAATATGCCGGTGATGATAACTGGTACATCTTATAGTAGTAATTCTCCGATCGCATCTTGGATGGATCATAGAGATAGACTGAACTATATAAATGTATACGCTTATACAGCACCTGATGAGTTTGTCCCATTCCGCCCATTTATTCTTCGACTGGGTATTAACAAGAGTGCTGGTAGAGTGGCGGTGTTAAGAAAAGGACAAGTATGCCGAGGTCTTAATTTGGTGTGGGATTTCCAGTTAACTGTACTACCAAAAGAAATTTTAGACTTTCTTCCCTGGATAGTTAACTTAGTTGAAACCCATGACAAAAATCCCTCCTTATTACTACAATCACCACCTCATTTATTTGAATTAGAAGTACCAGAGGTTGGGTTATTTGATAACGCATGGACTCAGAAAGCTTGGCTCCTGGCAAATTCGACAATATCCTAATGGTTGGTGTACCCGCAAAGCTAGGTGGAAAACCCAGCCAAACACTAAGGTTGAAGCAACGGTGGTAAAGAAAGGAAACGCGATGCCTGGGTTGGGCTGCGCCTACGCAATCATGTGCAATCGGCTGATTAGAATAGCGATCGCGTTTATCCATGCTATTCGCACCGAATATTCAACCGTGAAAACGACATCATCAAGAATTTCCACAAACTGGCTGATGAAAGCGAGATTTTTTGAGCTACCTAAAGTTCTTGACGTGTGGGACGGATGATCATTTCATTCACATCAACATCACCAGGCTGCTCAATAGCGTATGCGATCGCCCGGGCAATAGCGTCTGCATCAATGGCGATCGCATAAAGTTGATTAATTCCCGCTGCTGTGTCCTTATCAGTAATCGTGGTAGTCAACTCAGTGGCAACGGCTCCTGGTGAAATATTAGTCGAACGAATTTCACCGTTTGACTCTAGTCGCAGCCCTTCAGAGATGGCTCGCACTGCGTACTTAGTAGCACAATAGACTGCTGACCCAGCAAACACCTTATGTCCGGCCACTGAGGATAGGTTAATCACATGACCAGACTTTTGCTGACGCATAATCGGCAACACGGCAGCAATTCCATAGAGAACGCCCTTGATGTTGACATCGATCATCTGATCCCACTCCTCTACCTTTAGTTGGTCGAGGGGAGAGAGCGGCATCAAGCCGGCATTATTGATTAGCACATCGATCCGTCCGTATGTATTCAAAGTCTCCTTCGCCAAGACTTCCATTTGGGCACGATCTGCCACATCTGTGACTTGGTAGGTTGCAGTCCCTCCTGATTTAGCGATCGCTGCAACCAGTTCTTTCAGCCGATCTTCACGGCGGGCAGCCAGCATCAGTTTAGCTCCACTAGCAGCAAGTCGCTTTGCAGTCGCCTCACCTAACCCACTGCTGGCTCCGGTGACGATTACTACTTTGTTTTGAATCTCAGACATATTGATTCCTATGGGTTATTGAGTATAGGTGATGAAACATTGGGTGCTGTTTACAGCTATTTTCAGGTAAATAGACCACGCGGTAGGGGCACAGCATTGCTGTGCCCTTACGACAGATGTGGTTCAAATACATAAAAACTGCTGTAAGTTGAACTCAGCATTATTCAACCATATCAACTAGCTTGTAGCTGGATTAAAGTTTTTGTGTCGGCAGCCTCACTAATCTGAACTGCTATCATCACACCATTTTAGCTCTGTGCCGTTCAAACTTCAGTTGATGCGATCGTGTGAGCGTAGGTTACCGGGTTGGGTAAAAATAATCAGGCAGTAACTATAGTAATCTTATAGAAATGCGGGGTCTAAATAGATGAAAACTGCTGTAATTACAGGGTTTTTCAAGTAATTGAACTACACCATTCCCCGCCTCAGTTGTGAGCTAAATACCTGAAAATTACTGTAATAAAGCGATCGCATGGTGGCGGATATGATCTTCAATAAAACTAGCGATGAAATAATAACTGTGGTCATAGCCTGCTTGGTAACGCAAGTTTAGCGGCTGGCTAACATCTGCACAAGCTTTCTCAAACACCTCTGGCAGTAATTGTTCAGCTAAAAATTTATCAGCAGTTCCTTGGTCAATGAGAATTGGACTGTGATATCCTACTTGCTTGACTAAGTCACTAGCATCATAAGCACGCCAACTTTCTTGATTGCTGCCAAGATAACCACTGAAAGCTTTTTGACCCCAAGGACAACGCATAGGTGCAGTGATCGGTGCAAAGGCTGATACTGATTTATAGAGTTCTGGGTTTCTCATTGCACAGATTAGCGCCCCATGTCCTCCCATTGAATGACCGAAAATACCTTGTTTTTCCGATTGAGCGGGGAAGTTTGCAGTAATTAAAGCAGGTAATTCTTGGACAATATAACTATACATTTGGTAGTGCTGATGCCACGGTTCTTCTGTAGCATCAACATAAAAGCCTGCACCAGTGCCAAAGTCCCAGTCATCATCCTCACCTGCAATGCCAGTATTACGCGGACTAGTATCTGGTGTAACCAGCATCAAACCGTACTCAGCTGCAAAACGCTGCACACCCCCCGCCTTCACCATAAAATTCTCTTCTGTGCTACTTAACCCAGAGAGGAAATAGAGAATTGGCACAGGTTTTTGAGTTGCTTGTGGTGGTTGATAGACAGCAAAGCGCATTTCACCGTTACAGGTGGAGGAGTAATGACTGTAAAAGCCGAGTTTGCCACCAAAGCTTTGATATTCTGAAATGAGGTTGAGGTTAGGCATTGGTTATGTTCTCTTTCCTGAGCGGCTGCCGGAGAATGATTATTTTAGCCTAAATTAATATTATGCAGATAGCTACAGTACTATAGTAATCCTATTATCAATCAACCCTGCGACTAGGTAACTTAGTCCCGCACCTTTTACAAAACCCAGCATCTACATCATGGAAAGTCAAACCACAACCTGAACAAACTATTTCTACCTGATTAGCAGTTTTCACCACTTGCTTAATTAAATCTCCCACTTGCCAAGGAATCAACGCAATTCCGGTAAAAATCATTAGTACTGTTAGCAAGCGCCCTAATTCAGAAATTGGAATAACATCGCCAAATCCTACAGTTGTCATTGTGACAACAGAGAAATAAAAAGCATCCAGAAATGTACCGTAATTTTGAGGATTAACTGGATGCTCAACTTGATAAATTAAGCCAGAGTAAATAAAAACAATTGCAAATAATGTAAATAATATTCGCGCAAAAATCATCCCATCTTCGGTGCTAATACTGGCGAATAAAAACTTCCTATCTATAAATCTAATTAATCGTAAAATCCGAAACCATCGGAGTAGGCGGATAAAGCTAATATCCACTATTCCTATAAAAAATGGCAAAATCGCCATTAAGTCAATAATCGAATAAAAGCTAAAAATATACTTAATTTTGTCTTCTGCACTCCACAGACGAAGTGAATATTCCACCGCGAAGATAATGACGATCGCAGTATCAGCTACATGTAACTGAAACCGCATATAATCAGGAATAGTATATGTTTCTGCCACAAAAATTCCTGATGATATTAGCACCAAAGAGGCAAGTGTTAAATTAATCGCTTTACCTATTGGTGTTTCTAGGTCTTCTAAGTAAAATTCTGTTTCTTGTCTGCTCAATAACATATTCGACCATTAATACATCTTAATTCCCAGTTATAACATTAGAAATACGATATTATTAATTATTATCCTTATGGTAACTCCAGCTTATATGAACCCAGAATATTTTATGCGTTTAGCATTGGCAGAAGCAAAAGAAGGTGATGCGCCTTACGGTGCCGTAATTGTTAAAGATAAAGAAGTCGTTGCCGTAGCTCATAATACTGTTAGGAGAGACAACGATCCATCAGCCCATGCAGAAATCAACGTTATTCGTAGTTTAACAGCTAAACTGAAAAACCCCTCTTTAGAAGGTTATAGCATATATACAACTGGCGAACCTTGTCCGATGTGTGCAACTGCTTGTGTTTGGAGTGGTTTATCGGAAATTGTATATGGTGCTTCAATTCAAGATTTAATTTCGGTAAACCAATCACAAATTAGTATATCTTGTGAAGAGGTAATCGCTAAGTCATTTAGGAACATCAAAGTTACAAAAGACGTTTTAAAAAATGAGTGTTTGGAGCTATTTAAATAAGCTAACAAAAAACTTATTTTTAGAAGTAGTCCTACGAGCGTCTGTAGGAACATCATTACAAATTACTTAACTTGGCTCATTCAAATAGGTTAAATATGTATTTGCCCAAATCGCAGCTTGAGTGCGATCGCGTAAATTCAACCTGTTTAAAATATTCGTAACATGATTTTTTACTGTCCCCTCAGAAATGTAGAGTTCCTGAGCAATTTCTCGGTTACTAGCGCCTGTAGCAATTAACCGCAAAACCTCTTTTTCTCTAGGAGTAAGTTCAGCTAAACTAGATGGTACAGGCGGTGATTGGGTTAGTGTACTATTAGAAAACTGAGTCAACAGTTTTTTAACTATACCTGGGCCTAATTGAGTGTATCCTTTATGAACGGCACGAATAGCAACAGCTAATTCTTCTGAGGGTGTATCTTTCAATAAATAACCCATTGCCCCATTTTTTAAAGCTGCTGACACATATTCATCATCATCAAAAGTCGTCAGGACTAAAATTTTAGTTTTGACAAAACGTTTTTGAATTTCTCGCGTGGCTGCAACTCCATCCATAATCGGCATTCTAATATCTAGCAATATTACATCTGGCTGAAATTCTGCAACCAAATTAATCGCCTCTTCACCGTTTTCTGCTTCTCCGACTATCTCCAAATCTGATTCTAGTTCCAATAACGCTCTTAATCCTTGGCGAATTAAACTTTGGTCATCTACCAGCAAGACTTTAATCATTATGTCAACCTTGTTAAGGGAATATTAACTGTAATTTTGCAACCAGAACCAAGAGCGCTATTAATATTCAACTCACCTCCAAGTGCTAAAGTGCGATCGCGCATACTCTGAAGTCCAAAACCAGTAGTATTTTGCCTTAAATCAAAACCTCTACCATTATCCTGAATTATCAATCGTAAATTTCCTTTTGTGGTAGTGAGTTCCAATTTAACCTCGGTTGCATCTGCATATTTAGATATATTAGTCAAAGATTCTTGAGTAATGCGATAAATAGCGGTATTGATTTCAGGTGGCAGAGAATATTCCAGGTTAATTTGACAAATTGGTAAAATGCTATTTGAACGATGAAAATTTTCTAAAAGACTAGCGATCGCCCGTTCTAAAGACTGCTCTTGTAAGGGATTATAACGCATAGTAGAAACAGATTGGCGGACATCTTTTAGCGCCTTTGAACCCAATTCCTTCGCGGTTGCTAGAAATGTTTCAGCCTTACCTGGGTTAGATTGCCAAAGTTTTAAAGCAGTTTCTAATTGTAGATTTAAAGCAGTTAGAGAGTGTCCTAATGAATCATGAATTTCACGAGCAATGCGGTTACGTTCTTCCAAGGTAGCTTGATTTTCAATTTGCATGGCATATTGACGGAGTTTTTCGTTAGCGATCGCTAGCTTTTCTCGACTATGCCGTTCAGATAATACTGCATTCATCATCAATAATACAAAAACTAAACTTAAGCCAAATACCAGCGACGAATTCAAAATCAGGAATCGATATCGTTCTTGTGCTTGTGGTGATGCTTGAAAATTGAATAATTGGTATTTTAATTGTGTAGTGACTAAAAACAAGGTAAATGATAAAGTTGTGACAAATACACGCCCAGGCAACTGAAAAATTAGACAACTGCGAGTAACTAAGATTATGTATAAAAAGGGGAAAAGTCGAGCAAATCTTTCACCAAAAAGCCCAGTTATTAAAATCAATAAAATTTCAATAATTGTATATATTATTTTATTTTTATGGTTCTTAGTAGGTAATCTTAAGCCCATTAACGCAAAAATAATCAGGCTATAAATTGATAGTTCGGGCAATATGTTACAAACTGACAAGTCTGGAAATACACCACAAATCGATAGTTCTGGAGGCTTGGGGCGAAATCGCCGTAACGGAGGAGGTATAACTGCTGTCAATGCAGTAATCGCCAGTAGTGTCCACTCCAGATAAAGCAGAGATGGAAAAGGATGTTTCTTGATTTGGATTGGACTAATCATTAGTCACGTTGCTCCAGTTATAAGTTATGAGATATGAGTTATGAATTAGAAGTTAGAAGTTAGTAGCTCTGAAGATTTTAGCAGTATATTTTGCCACTTAAAATTTTTACTAAATGAGGAATTAAGAGTAAGTGCAAGGGATAAAAGCGTTAGTTACTAAGCTAAACAATGACTGATAAACTCATCATAATCAAAATATTCCTAACTCTTAACTCCTAACTCTTAACTATTTATTGTCAATCATGTTTGTCAAAATTTAATCATGACTAAAGTCATGGGTATAATCATGACTTTCTCCTCATGTAACTGCTGAAGATAAGTTCTTATGATGGTGGCATCCAACCAGGAAAAACCCACCAGATAAGTAATGAAACTCAAAGTATTATCGCTAGTTGCTGGAGCGATCGCCTTAACTTTAACTGCAACCTCCTTTGCTGTTCATGCCCAAACAGCCTCTCTTTCACCTGTGTTACTTGCACAAACTCCACAAAAAGAAAGGGGCCCTTGGAAAGAGTTGAATCTAACAGATGCCCAAAAAAGCCAAATTCAGGCAATTCGCCGCGATAGCCGCACCAAATTTGATGCAGTTTTGACCCCAGAACAAAAGGCAAAGTTAGAGGCGGCGAAACAAGCACGTCAGGCTGAACGGCAAGCACGTAAGGCTCAGGGGCAAACAGGTCAAGGTCAACGGCAACCAGGTCAACATCATGGCGGTCGAAAAGGTAATTTTGCTGACTTAAATCTGACAGAAGCCCAGAAAACCCAAATGCGACAAATCCGCGAGTCTGAAAAACAACAGATTCAAGCAGTCTTCACCCCGGAACAACGGCAAAAATTAGAGCAATTCCGTCAAAATGCTCCTTCACGCCGTCAACAAGGCAATCCCCAATAATCATCTTTCAAAAAATAGTTAATAATTCTGGGGTGGGCAGTACCGCCCATCTCATCCCAAGATAGATTATGATGCAATCCTTTGCCGCTTCCTCAAATCCCGCTCCTTCCCTGCAACAGGTTTTAGATTTACTTGACCGCATTGCTGAAGCACAGGGGCGAGATGTTCCCCAAATTGTGGAAATAGAGAAATTGCGTTTCCTCCCGACTGGCACTTTCGGCAGAACTTGGGCAGACTTCCTCAATGAAAACAATTTAAAACCTTTCACTACAGGTAGCCGCCGTAAACAACTCCATGACGGGGTTCATGTCCTCACAGGTTATGGCACAGACTTCATTGGTGAAGCAGAAGTACAGGCATTTTTATTAGGAACTAAATTTAGCATAACTAACTTGATGCTGGGGTTAGGACTGTTGCGAATTATCTATAAAAATCTAAATTCTCGACAACAATTTACCTGGGACAGACTTTGGCAAGCATACCAACGCGGTTGTCACTCCTACCTTGACCCAGATACTTGGCAACCAGAATTACTCTGGCACTTACCCTTGACTAATGTCCAGACATTGTTTTCCATGATTAAAAATTAATAGACTTCTTGCAGAAGATGGGGAAAGGGGAAAAACTTCATCCCCTTTCCCTTTCCCTATTTAGTAGACTTTCAAGATAGTTATGAGTTATGAGTTAATTCAAAACTCCTAGCTTGATTAAGATGTCCAAAGAATTCGCAATTGGTAGTAAAGTCCGTGTTGTGGCACTACCAGCCTACGTGAAAACTGCTGAACCCATGCCCATGTTGCGCCCTCCCAATGTAATTCACATTGGCGAAGAAGGTATAGTCCTTGACCGTAGACCCGGTGGATATTGGGGTATTCGCTTTGCCAAGGGAGCCTTTCTCCTAGATAGTCAATACATCGAAAGTACAGATACCTCTCCCGAATCTCACTCTAAGTGAGATTTGCAGCAACCAAGAATTGTAAACTTGTGTAAAGTTGTGATTCTGGTTTGCACCATGATTTTCCGCCGCACTTTTTTAAGCATATTATTTGCCAGCTGTATTTCTGTCATCAGCTGGCTGAATTTTACCCCTGTTGCTGATGCTCTTGGTGGTAAACTTCCTGCAATTAATCAACCCGCACCAGAGTTTACTTTGCCAACCAACACAGGCGATGGCAAAATATCTCTCTCTGACTTGCGCGGTAAATGGCTAGTCCTGTACTTTTATCCCAAAGACTTCACCTCTGGTTGTACTATAGAGGCTCGTCGTTTTCAGCAAGACTTACCCCAATACCTCGAAAAAAACGCTCAGATTATTGGCGTCAGTGCTGATGATATTGATTCTCACGCCAAATTTTGTGATTCAGAGGGACTAAAATTCCCCCTGTTGGCTGACACTGATGGTTCAGTGAGTAAAGCTTACGGTTCGTGGATCGGCTTTTTATCTATGCGCCACAGTTTTATCATCGATCCTCAGGGCGTTTTGCGCGAGACTTTTGTCAAAGTCAACCCAACCATTCACAGTTCAGAAGTGCTAGCACGACTAGAAAAATTACAGTCAGCTACTTCTTAGACCTAAATTAACAAGACTTAGGGCTTAAGCCCCAAGCCTTGTGCCACAGTCTACCTTACATCAGTGCCTCGGCTGAAAGTCCCTCGGCAAGCGACTGAAGAGGGCTTACACTGTATGCTTGGCATCAGTGTGGGAGTATGTCAGTCAATCGAAATCTGCTGAGGGCCAGTGGCTTTGCCGTTATGTGCGTCTGTTGTGTTGGTGGTGTAACTATTTGAGCGGATCTGTTTATCTAGCCAGCCTTTAACGGGATCATCTGCAAGATTGAGCCGAAGCACACCAGAGAAGAACCCACCCACAAATGAGACTGGATGCTGAGTAAATTCTCTGAATATAGGTGACA
>NZ_JABXKQ010000081.1 GCF_017114945.1 Nostoc sp. JL34 | reverse complement strand
TCAGTACCTCTGCCATAATCCCCCTGTCAATAGGGTTTGAGACGCGCTAACCCTGACTCTTCCTCGAAATCAAGTGCAGCTTTTAGATGACCTTTTCTATAGTCTTGAAAATGGTTCTGCTTTGATGACTAACCTTAAACAAGGAGATTTAACTATTGAAACTTCAGTAATTTTGAATTGGAATAATTTAAAGCTTCAAAATCTGTTTCAACTTCTAAATCTTAAATAGGCGTAAAAATAGAGAAATAGTTGTTATTTTCCTTTTGATAATAGCCATCAAGAACCCCACCTCACTTGCGGGAAGGGCTGCAATGACTATGGGAATCATAACTAATTACCCGGACTTGATATTACTTAGAACTTTCCAACACCCCTAACAAACTCTTCAACATCAAATAAGCAGAAGTCCCTCCTGGATCTTGATGTCCGATACTCCGTTCCCCCAGGTAGCTAGCCCGTCCTTTTTTCGCCTGCATTGGTATAGTTTCCTGCAACCCCCTTTGGGCTGCTGCTACAGCTTTTTGCAAAGCTTCTAGTGTCCCCTTACTTTCTCTTACAGCTTGCCCAAAAGCAGCTACAGCCGGAGATAGCACATCCACCATTGTTTTGTCTCCTAGTTGCGCTTTGCCGCGTTGTAGCAAGCCATCTAAGCCTGCTTGCAGGATTCCTAAAACATCTTGTTCTGTTAATTCTTGCTTACTAACTACTGCTGTACTGGCTCGTAAAAACCATGTGCCATAAAGAGGGCCACTAGCACCGCCAATGGAAGAAATCAAGGTCATACTCACAGCTTTGAGAATGCTGCTGATGTCCTTGTCTGTAAGAGTTGGTAACTGAGCGCTTACCTTTTTGAAGCCGCGATCCATATTGCTCCCGTGGTCAGCATCTCCGATCGCAGCATCTAATTCTGTCAAATATGCTTTATTCTGCTCTATCTCGGTTGCATAAGCCTGCAACCATTGCAATATCTGCGTCTGACTCACCATATTAAAATAATTCGTAATTATGAAATTCCCCAACGCCAACTTGGTGTTTTTACTGGTGCATCCCAGAGCCGGATCATCTCATCATCTAATTTCAGCAAGGTAATGGAGCAACCTTGCATTTCTAGAGATGTGATGTAAGGGCCTATCAAGTTTCGCACAATTTGCAATCCTTGCTGTTCACAGATTTGGGCGAGTTTACGGTAAACAAGATACAGTTCGGAAACTGGAGTTCCACCCATACTATTGACAAAAGCTAACAAGCGATCGCCTTTGGCAAATGGGAGATTTGTTAGTTCTACATCTACCCATTCTTCTTTGTCTTCATCCCACTCGCGAAGTGTGCGGCTGTATGCTGTATCTTCAAGGAGCGATCGCGTCAAAATTTCGGTAATCTCATCTACTGATTTAATAGCTGTACGTTCTATTCCTGGCTCACCGTGGATACCGATACCTAATTCGATTTCGCGATCGCTCAATTCAAATGTCGGTGTTCCATTCGCGGGCACTGTACAAGATGTTAAAGCAATTCCCATACTCCGCCCATTCAGATTTACCCGGCGACATAAATTTGCTATTTGTGGTAAATCATACCCAGCCTCAGCCGCAGCGCCACAAATTTTTTCCGCCAGTATTGTTGTTCCCACACCCCGGCGTCCTTGGGTATAGAGACTATCTTTCACTGCTACATCGTCATCAATCAAAATATTTAGGACTCGAATGCCCTCACCACGGGCTAACTCTGTTGCCATCTCAAAGTTCATGATATCGCCACTGTAATTTTTGACGATATAAAGGATACCTGAGCCTCCATCTACAAGCTTTGCTGCTTCTAGCATTTGGTCAGGAGTCGGTGAAGTGAAAACCTCACCAGGACAAGCTGCATCCAGCATTCCTTTGCCCACGAAGCCAGCGTGCATTGGTTCATGTCCACTGCCACCACCTGAAATAATTGCTACTTTACCCGGAATAGGTGCATTGGCTCGATAGACAAAAGTCGGATCGTAGTTCAGTTTAATTAAATCGGAATGAGCCGCCGCCATACCTTCTAGACTTTCCCGCACAAAGTCTTCCGGCTTGTTGATCAGCTTTTTCATAATCCGTGTTTGCTTAAAAGGGTGTTAAAACCCAGGTTATAGCGCTTCTGGTTTGTATGCAATACAGTCTGACCTCTCTCTAAATCTCTCTCCTAAAAGGAGAGAGACTTTGAATTTTCCCGCTTTTCGCGTCGGGAAGGGGGTTAGGTTTTTCTAGATGGTGTGAAAAGTCAGTTATTTTTTAATGTCAATCCAAAGATTCCATCAACTCAATACACTTGTGCATCTGCTGACGCATAGTTTCCCTATCAGCATGAAACCTTCGCCCATGACCTGGTAGCACCCACTCAAAAGAGTAATTAGCCAAATTACGCATTGATTTAGTCTGTTCTGACCAAGAATACCAGCAGAAATCGCGGAATGCAGCCAATTGATGGAAGCTTTCTGACCAAGCGAGATGGTCGCCAGTGAACAGAAACTTATTTTTATAAAGTAGGACAGTTTGTCCTTTGGTGTGACCGGGAACTGGGATAATTAGTAAATCTGGAGTTAAGGCGAATGGTTCAGAACCAGTTAGCTGTATTTCTACATTGCGAGTATCCGCAGTAATATCATCAGTGTGAAGGATGCGATCACACTGAAAATGCTCGGCAAACTTTTGATGATCTGCCACATCATCCTTATGAGTTAGGTACATATAACGAATTGGCCCCAGTTCTTCTAAACGCTTGACTAAAGGCGGCGTAAACCGGGGAGAATCTACCAAAATGTTACCTTCTGGAAGCTGAATTAAATAGCTAGCAGCACCGTAAGATTTTTCAGAATGATAGCCACAGTGGTAAACATTTTCCGCTATTAATATTGGAAACTGTTGTTGAGCAACTTTGATATCTTTTGGTTTCTCAACTGTGCCAATAGAACTAGTAGGACAAGCTAAAAGTGCTTCCAGCGCTGCTAATCTTTCCGCATCATTTGTTGGTTGATGATAAACCGCCGACTGTTCATTAACACGAGAAAATACTTCAGGAGTCATCCAGCGACAGGTATCACAATCAATACAGGTAGTATCTACATAAAAATCGCCGTTGACATTTTGGGAGCGACGCTGATTTAAATGAGCCATATTAATCCTTTTGCCTCCACGCGCTTGCTGGGGAGCGATAAACCTTATATCACTACGCTAGCAAAAGTTGACTTAAACTGTAGACTCCTGAAGGTTAGATATAGGCTATCTTAAAAAAGACAGCCTATCTGGACTTAAAGTTAAAGATTGATCGCACCTCTAGCCAACGACTGGGATAACATAGGCGCAATCGCTTTATTTCAGGAAATAAATGAACTTCGTCTAGATTACTGACAAAATTCAATTTGGTTTACCATAAAAGGAAGTTCTTTGGTATCATCCACTGCCATTTTCCTCACCCAACTCTTAAGTTCAGGAATCCATTTAAAACCTGCCTTTTTTGCAAGTTCTCTATTGTCATAGGTTACAAGAGCTTTAAACCAAGCTTTGGGTCTTAACGCCATTTGAAACATGGCGTTAAGGTTCTCCATCCGATCAAAAAGATATGCGATCAATTGACAGTCTGTTAATGCCCTATGATTTCCAAAAATACCAACATCATGCGCTGCTGCTAATTCAATAAGAGATTGACCAGATCGGATTTGACGAGGCCATTCAAATTCAGTACAGGTACAAACCCAAGGAAGTGGTTCATTTTTAGAGTTCAACAAAACAGGTAGCAGACTCTTTCCATTATTTGAAGAACCAAACCACTTCTGATCAAACTCAGCATTGTGTGCCACAATAACTTGCGCCTTCTTTGCCATCTCAGTTATCATCCACACACTTTCAACCGCTTGTTCTTCTGTTATTTCCATTAACGGTGCTGGCTTAATCCGATTTATATACTCTGTCGGATTATTCTGTGCTGGGAGAAGAGTTGAATATTGTTTAATGGTGGTTTGGTGCTTCACCGAATACAAAATAGCTCCTAACTCTATAACCTGCCCTGTATTAATGTCTAAGTCTGTGGTTTCTGTATCAAGGATTAGAACCTGATCGGGTGTAGGAAACTGAGTATTGGATGAAACGAAAGAATTTTGGGTCATAAGACATCTCCAAAATAGTAACATTCTGTGCTAAAAGAACATTAAAGAGCTTTTTT
>NZ_JABXKQ010000058.1 GCF_017114945.1 Nostoc sp. JL34 | reverse complement strand
TCAGTACCTCTGCCATAATCCCCCTGTCAATAGGGTTTGAGACGCGCTAACCCTGGTTGATGATAACAGGTTTACGATGTGGTTCAATTAAATGAAAACTGCTGTAAGTTTGTAGTGCATTTATGGAACCTGTGACGCCCAGAATATGCCTTATATCGATTCGTTACCAACACAGAAGCGGACGTTAAGAATAAAGTTGTTTTCGTTACCACAGCTTATCTGTTAGTTAACAACACAACTTGTTTCGTTCAGAATGCTTATCTATTTGTGACCAAGCTTATGTCTGAGTTACCAATGCTTAAACAAAACTTATCAATCAACAGCAAAATATAGCCATTGTCGTTTTGATGCTTGTTTGTGCGTGAACTTCGAGAGTCATGTCTTTCCCTGCAAAAATAAATTCACAATCTGTAAGGCATTTTTGATAATTATTGTAGAGACGGCGATTTATCACATCTTTGTGATTTAGAATTTTTATCAAAAAGCCCTAACCGAAACGTATTGGGGCTATGCCTACACACAATTTGACACATACTGAAGTGTTTCTAGCGAGACAGACAATATTTCACAGCCTTCTGCAAAATCTTCAATTAAGTTTTGAATCTGCGAGTTATCAAAACCTGCTTTGCAGATTAAATTTGTACAAACCTCATTGATAACTTGCGTACTAACAACTAGGTTTTCTTGACTGGTAACATTTGTGGCTATTTAATGATGATCAATAATGTCCGATATTTCTTTAGGCTCTACGACAGATGTGGCTCAAATAAATAAAATCTACTGTAAATTGATATTTGCATAAATTATTTCATAATTTACATAAAAAAGAATGGAAATCAAACAAATTTGCGTGATTGGGGCTGGAATCAGCGGTCTGGTGACAGCTAAAACTTTTATCGAGGAAGGCTATAAAGTTACTATATTTGAGAAACAAAAAGGACTTGGCGGTGTTTGGGAAAAATCTCGAACTTATCCAGGATTAACAACCCAGAATACGGGTGACACATATAGTTTTTCGGACTATCCCATGCCTGCATCCTACTTGGAGTGGCCCACAGCAGAGCAAATACGGAATTACTTAGATTTATACGCCCAGAATTTTGGGGTTCTTGAGAGGATTCACTTCCAAACGGAAGTAACTAATATTTCCCGAAAAACTGGAGAACTACCAGGATGGGTAGTTACCATCAGAGTGAAGGAAGGTAATGAACGTGAGATAAAAGAGGAAAAGCACGAATTTGACTTTGTGCTAGTGTGCAATGGAATATTTAGCATCCCTAAACTGCCTTCCTTGCCAGGTAGTGAGGAATTTGCAGCGTCTGGAGGGCGGGTACTGCATTCTACCGAGTTTAACGATACCTCAATCATTGAGGGTAAGCGGGTAGTGGTAGTAGGTTTTGGCAAATCTGCCTGCGACATTGCAACTTTGGCGGCGAACACAGCCAAAAAATCCACCCTCGTCTTCCGTCAACCCTTGTGGAAGGTTCCTAGATTTTTCCTGGGTTTAATAAACCTGAAGTATGTTTTATTAACCCGCTTTTCAGAAGCTTGGTTCCCCTACCGTCAGATGGGACGGCTTGAAACATTGCTGCACACTCTGGGTAAGCCATTAGTGTGGGCTTTCTGGCGCACTAACGAGATGTTGCTACGCCTGCAATTCGGTCTTGATAGCTGCGGAATGTTGCCTGAACAACCGATGAATCAGGTTAATTGTCAAATTAGCATAGCTCCCCCAGATTTCTTTAAGTATGTACACTCTGGTAAAATCCAGGCAATTAAAACCAGCATCGCCAAGTTTATCCCTGAGGGCGTAGAATTAGCCAACGGTCAGCAGTTGCAGGCAGATATAGTAATTTTTGGTACAGGATTTCGCCAAGAGCTTCCCTTTCTCGAAGAAGAATATCGGCGACAGGTAGTCGATGAAGATGGTAATTTTAACCTTTATCGTTATCTGCTTCACCCTAATGTTCCACAGATGGGTTTTGTTGGTTATAACAGCAGTTTATATAGTCAGTTAACATCGGAAGTTAGTGCTTGGTGGTTAGCAGAGTATGTCAAAGGCAATTTGTTATTGCCTTCGCCATCAGCAATGTATCAAGAAATGGCAGCAGATATGGATTGGATGAAAACTCAGTACCATAGTGTGGTAGCAAAGGCGACATGTATCACCTCGTTTTCCTTGCGTTACACAGAGCAACTCATGGAAGATATGGGTGCGAATAATCAGCTTGGTGTCTGGAAGGGGATTTCACAAATTATGATGCCTGTGGATTCATCCCTCTACAACAAACTTCGACAAGAATTAAAGTCGCAAAGACTGAGAAAGGTCAAGAATTCTTCTACCAATGAATCGAATCATTGTGAGTTGGAAGTAGGCAGCTAAACTGACTCCATTGATGAAGCTCCAAAACGATAGCCTTTACCGTAAACTGTGTGAATCAGCGTAGTTTCTCTAGCTACCTCAATCTTACGCCGCAGTAAGCGAATTAATGCCGCTATCACATTGCTACTGGGTTGTTCTTCCTCTTGCCACAAATTTTGCATAATTTGGGCATGAGTTAGCAATTGTCCAGTATGTTCCATAAAATATTGCAACAACTGGCTTTCTTTTTGCGATAGCTCAATTATCCGTCCTTGGCGATAGGCTACTTGATTGTCACAATCAAGTTCTAAATCAGCGACGGTTAAACGTCCAGTGGTCGTTTCATAGATTTGGGAACCGGAACGACGCAATAAAGCGCGGACTCTGGCTAGTAACTCGCGCAGTTCAAAAGGTTTAACCAAATAGTCGTCTGCACCAGCATCTAAACCTTCTACGCGGTCATCAAGAGTATCTTTAGCTGTGAGAAACAGCACGGGAGTGGTTTTGTTTTGGTGTCGCAATTCCTGACAAATCTCTAACCCGGTTTTTCCGGGCAGCATCCAATCTAAAATCAGTAAGTCATAACTGCCTGCTTGTGCAAGTTCGCTACCAGATGTCCCATCATAAGCTGCATCCACACTGTAACCCTCACGAGTTAATAAGCGACTCAAGGGTTCAGTTAGTTCAACTTCATCATCAACTAATAAAATTCTCATGCTGCTTGTCTTGACATTCCCACGACTCTCAGCCAATGGTCTTTAGTAATGCAAATTTTGTCAGTAATAGAGATATTCTCAATATTAGTGAACTGCCGAGACGCTAAGGATACCAATAAAAAGAATGCTAACTGTTGCATTGCCAAAAGGGGAACTACTTAAAAATAGCATCCGCCTGCTACAAGCTGTGGGATTAGATTTTAGTGCTTTTTTAGATTCAGGAAATCGCCAACTTCAAATTCCTGATACTAAGGGACTTGCCAAAGGTTTGCTGGTACGGGCGCAGGATGTGCCCGTTTATGTAGAATATGGTCAAGCACAACTGGGCGTTGTTGGTTACGATGTGCTACGGGAGAAGCAGCCGCAAGTTGCCCACTTGGTAGATTTACAGTTTGGGCATTGTCGGATGTCGGTGGCGGTAAAAGCATCTAGTTCTTACCGATCGCCTTTAGATTTACCACCGCATGGTAGAGTTGCATCTAAGTATGTGAATTGCGCTCGTGAATATTTCCACAGTCTGGATTTACCTGTGGAAATAGTGCCATTGTATGGTTCAGTAGAGCTAGGCCCAATTACTGGAATGTCAGAAGCGATCGTCGATTTGGTTTCTACAGGCCGGACTTTGCGCGAAAATGGTTTAATTGAAATCGCTACTCTGTATGAAAGCACGGCCCGGTTGATTGCCCATCCTTTGAGTTACCGCCTGAACACAGGTAATCTAAGTGATGTAATTACCAAGCTGCGAGAGGCCGTTTTGGTAAAGGTTTAACACCAATTTGTAATTCGTAATTTAAGGAACTTCCAAATAAAAAAGACTCAACTACCTTTTGTGAGATGGGCATCTTTCCCGCCTTAAATCTGGGGCACGTGGGGACACCCATCCCACAAGAAAAACTGCGTGTAGTTTTGCATAAATCCTATCAGCAAAACTTCAAAAAGAATTAGTGTTAGACCTGGAAACGAGGTTTTAAAAGGGTTTTGGCTTCATTATCTGCGTGCCCCTACCTTGTGTTGTATACGATGCATAGCAAATTCCCACATAAGTAGGTGGGCATAAAAAAACCAGACTATGTAAAGATAAGTAAATACAGAGAATGCATCGACATGAGGTGACTTATATATGGGCGCTCGTTTAAGAGTATTTCTAACTCGTGAGCAAGATCAAACTCTGT
>NZ_JABXKQ010000154.1 GCF_017114945.1 Nostoc sp. JL34 | reverse complement strand
TTCTGCCACTATTCAATAGTTCATGTGTTCTAGCAAAGTTGACATGCTCCCCTAATGGTAGTACTGTTACTTTCAACCAAGAACTCCTTACAGGACAAAAATACTTTTTAGTTACTACCGGTCGTCGAGTGAATGATTTTGGTCAGTTTAGCAACACAATAAGTGGTTCAGGTCAAATTACATCAATTCCTGAATCAGATTCAATACCTGCCATGTTAGTCACGGGTGGTATAACTTTACTACTGTATAAGCGAAAACTAAGTTTAAAAATATCGAATTTTTAAATCATTTGTAAGCATAACTGCTATAGTTGCACTCATATAATCAGAATAATCTGTAGTCTGCTAACTGCCTTTTGTATTGTTAGTTAATTACTTGTTTCCAGAGAATAGATGCGATCGCCATCTTTTTGCAGAATATCTGAAGCAGTTTTGCTACTTCTGTTATGAACTGTTCTAAGTCTGAAGGCTTTTGCATATAACTTTGAAATCCAGATGCAAGAGCCTTTTTATCCACCTTATCTTTAGAACTACCGGTAAAAGCGATCGCTGGAATTTCTCTTGTTAGTGGAGATGTCAGTGAACGGACTTTCTGTATTAGCGAATATCTGTTCTCAAATGGCATATCAATGTCGATAATTAAAAGATCCACTTGATATTGTTTAATAATCTCAAATGCTTCCAAAGCATTGGATGCCGTTATTACCTGGATTCCATAACTTTCAAAAATATAGGTAATTAAAAAAAGGATATCTGTGCTATCGTCCACCACCAGAATCGTCAATCCTTGAAAAATATCTAAGTCTCTTCTATCTTTTTCAGGACGCGTGGCCTCAAAATTATCTGGCACGATATAATTGTCGCCCTAGTTACCGGATATAGAATTATACTTGCACTACAAAAGAAATCCCCTAATTTTCAATACAGGGGACTTTGCGGACATTGTAGATTTAATTCCGCCAGGTGTCTTACGTTCCTAACGTATTTTTGTGAATGCTACAAAACAGAAGTTTTGCATTTCGTTTAATCGACATTCCTTAAGGTAACTGAGTTAGTTTTGGTTGGTCTAAGTATGTGTATACCAACCGAGAAACTTGACGAACAAAATCCCTACCTCTGGTATCATTATAAGGTCTTCTCACAAAAATTCCTGCTAAGTAACGTTTGCCATGATACTGCAAGTCTCCAGAGCCACTTGCAACCAAGTCCCGCCGCATTACCAGGGTGTCATTTAGTTTGACTGTGCCAGCGTCTATTCTCTCAAATAAAGCAATCAGAATTGGGAACTTAATCGTACTCGCGGCGGGAAACACTTTGTCGCCACTAATATCCAAATAGTTACCCGTCTCTAAATCCACGAAAAACATACCCGGCTTGAGGAAACTGTAACGAGCCATCAATGCATTAATTTGAGATTTTAGTTGTAGTATTTCCTCGCCTAAAGGAACTACCCCAGCAAACATAGAAGCATTGATTGGTTTAGTGAGTATATCTGGTGGACTCAGTTTATTAATAGTTGCAATATCTTGTAAAGGCGCTTTACTTTGAAATAAGAGAACTTGGCGTTTTTGCTGGAGATTAGGAGTAATGGGAATTGGTGTTTGGGTGGTGATAAAAGCTTGTTGCCAATCTTGGATGTTTATTTCTGGGGTCATCTTGATTAAACTCCTTTTGATAACTGCCAAAGTTGGATTTCATAACATAAATGGCTCTCAAAAATTGCGCGTGCTGCTAATCCCTCGACAACCAACTTTTCCAGCCAGCGCTTAAATGCCCAATGACCGAGTGAGTATAATGGTGGGAGTGCGATCGCCACAACATCAGCAATATATTTAACTGTAGTCAGCCCAAAAGTACGGAAGTTGTCAACACACAAGTCAATCGTTGGTGCAACTTGAGTGGAGATGTCTTCAGTTTTGATTAACTTAAATCCAGCCTGTTCTAACGCCGCTTGGAGTTCGCTGGCGACATGACAATTAGAAAAAATGCCTTTTTGGTATTCATCATCAGAACGCATCATGTCTGCAAGCAGCAGGTAGCCACCACTATCCAGTAAACGAGCCGCACCTTGAGCTAAATCGAGAGCAGCAATATATTGGCTGCTTTCGCTAAATAAGATCAGGTCGTAGGAGTTTGAGGTGTGAAAATCTTCAAATCTCGTTAAGTAGAAAGGTACTTGGCCATTGGTATTTTTAATAAACCTCTCTTGCTGGAGTGCATCCGGTGCTAATCCCTCAACAATGAAACCGCGATCGCACAAATATGCTGCGTTACCTCCAATACCACAGCCTACGTCAAGCACAGTTTTTATACTTTCTGGGATAAAACTCAAAAGTTTGGCTGCATAGCTTTCCTGCGCGACACGCAGGCGAGTTAGAGTTAATTCTTCACCTTGAGTAGGTAATGGCTCCCAGTACCCGTAATGGAGATAGGAGGAGTTTGTGAGTCCCATGTAATAGTCTATCGCTGCATTTTGGTAGCGAGTAGGTTTCGGAATATTGCTTGATTTTGGCTTGAGCATTGAGGAATAAAGTAAGTATTAGGGCATTAAGCTTGGTTTAAATTCTGACCAACGCTTGCAAACTTGTTCGTAGCAATCGGGTGGAGTAATTTTTAGTTGGTGTAAAAAATTAACCTCAAATTGAGGTTCCGCCTTTAGCACCAGAAGAATATCTTGATGGGGATTGTATGTTGCGATCGCAGGTAAAATTGATGAAATCATAGATGAGCAGATTGATTGCGATATAGCTCCGCTATCTTGAAACGAACGCAAGTAAAACCCAATCAAATCAGAAGGGAGAAATTGCAGGGTGAAGGGAACTGTATCAACACTTGTATTTGTAGGGTGAGTAACTTTAGTATCCACATCACAAATAACAACCCCCCGCCCAAATGACTGAAATCCTTTCCATCCTGTGTAACCAATTACCAGCAGATTATTATGAATAAAGCTGTTTTGCCAGTAACCGAAATTTCCTTGCCAAACACTATTGGATGGTCGCATTGACTTCCTCCGCTAACACAATTGATTCAATGCGAACCTGCTCAAGCTCTCGTCCAATCAACACTAATCGTGTTTGACGGGGTTCCTGGGGTTGCCAAGTCCGATCATAAAAGTAGTCAAATCGATTACCAACCCCCTGTAATACCAGACGCATGGCTTTGTTGGGAACTGCTACAAATCCCTTAATTCGATAAATTTCTTGCTGCTGCACCAATGTTTGCAAGCGTTTGACTAGGATAGACGGCTCAAATGCTTGGTTTAATACTAGTTGCACTGCATTAATCCCTTCATCATGTTCGTGTTCGGCTTCGGTGTCGTGGTGACTGGGACGACTATCTAAGTTGTCTTCTACCGCAGCATTGAAACCGAGTAACAGATCGCCACTTATTTTACCATCCTGGCAAGGAATGACTTTTACACCAGGTGATAAGTTCTGTTTCAGCCACTCCTGCACCCTAACTTGCGTTGGGAAATCAACGCGATCGCTCTTAGTCAGCAATACTAGATCAGCACAAGCCAGCTGATCTTCAAACAGTTCCTCAATCGGTGTTTCGTGTTCTAGACTAGAGTCAGCTTGTCGCTGTGCTAAGAGGGCTGCTAAATCGCCTACATATTGATTAGTTGCTAAGGCTTCACAGTCCACCACAGTGATTACGCTGTCTACTGTCGCCCCTGTGCGAATCTCCGGCCAGCGAAATGCTTGCACCAATGGTTTTGGGAGTGCTAGTCCAGAGGTTTCAATCAACATACAGTCAAGGCTGGCGCGTCGCTTCAGCAATTCTTGCATCGCTGGGAGAAATTCCTCTTGCACCGTACAGCACAGACAACCGTTAGTGAGTTCAACAATATTACTGTTGGAGTCTTCTTCATCGTCACAAACTTGGCAATCACGCAAAAGTTCGCCATCAATTCCGATTTCTCCAAATTCATTCACCAAAACAGCAATGCGTCGTCCCTCATTGTTTTGCAGTAAATGGCGAATTAACGTCGTTTTGCCTGCACCTAGAAATCCTGTAATTACTGTGACGGGAATTTTTTGCATATAAAGTGTGTCGTTTGTTGATTAATTTTGCGATCGCAAGAAAGAAGTTTTAACCGCAGATATCATGCAATGTTGCCAGCGTTAAAATCCAAATATTTATCAAACAGAATTCAGGAGTCAGGAGTCAGAATTCAGCAATGTTTTCTGTACGACAGGAGGATAGCGCAGCGTTAGGCATCATGTAAAAATAAGTTGTACAAATTTAATTTGGAATAAGCTGTCAG